>NZ_JASHKR010000009.1 GCF_030056815.1 Rhodococcus sp. IEGM 1379 | reverse complement strand
GCCAGAACGCCGGCGTGAACGCGCGGATGCAGCGTCTTCACTCGACCTTCGAGGCATTCGGGGAATCCGGTCAGAGCCTCGACCGGCGTCACGGGGATACCGGCGTCGGCGATCTTCGACGCGGTCGAGCCGGTCGACACCAACTCGACACCGGCCTCGTGCAGGCCTGTGGCCAGCTCGATCAGACCACTCTTGTCGTAGACGCTGACAAGTGCACGGCGCACAGCCTTGCGTTCACTCACTGGGGATCACGGCCTTTCGTCCATCGGAAACTACTCCGTGTGTAGCGACAGCGGCGATAACGTCCGCCAACAACCGACGCTCTACAACTTTGATGCGCTCGTGCAACGTCGACTCGGTGTCGCCCGGTAGCACTGCCACAGGTTCTTGGGCCAGAATCGGCCCGGTATCCACTCCACCATCGACCAGGTGCACGGTCGATCCCGTGACCTTCACGCCGTACGCCATCGCGTCGGGAACCGCGTGCGCGCCGGGGAAGGCAGGCAGCAACGCGGGATGAGTATTGATAATTCGTCCGCCGAACTCCGCGAGGAAGCTGGGACCAAGGATCTTCATGAATCCGGCACTGACCACAAGATCCGGGCGATGCGCGGCAACCGCCGCGGTCAAAGCCTTGTCCCAGTTTGCGCGATCGTCGTAATTCTTGATCGACACTTTGAACACCGGAATCCCGGCAGCCTCGCCGTGTTCGGTGGCTGCGCAGTCACGATCGACACCGACGGCAACAATCTGCGCGGGGTATCCGTCGGTCCTCGACGCGTCGATCAGCGACTTCAGGAGGGTACCGGCGCCGGACGCAAGAACTACGACGCGTGTAGGCGTCGTCGGCTGCAGGTTGTCGGCCGAGGCAGTCAGCGCTCTACTCCTGAGAACTAGAAGATGATGCGGCCGGAGAATCGACCACACGACAGCCTAGTCGCTTGTGTCTTTCGGAGGTGAGGGCAGGTCCGCCCCAGGCTCCTCGTCGCCGGGATCCTCGCCGGGTTCCTCGTCGTCGGAATCGTCGGCAACTGCGGCCTCGGGTTCTTCGAACGGCTCCGGCTCCGTGACTGGTTCGGGTTCTTCGACAGCCTCTTCGTCGATCAACTCTTCCGTGACGCCGTCGTCCTCAACGCCGTCATCCTCGGAATCGACGTCGTCCGGAACCTCGGTGGTTTCGTCGACGGACTGCACACCCAGATCAGGCACATCCAGATCAGAATCGTCGAACTCGAACTCGTCCGCGGTACGGTGCGCCATCCACGTCACTACCAGCGCAGACACCACTCCGAACAGCGACAACCATCCGAAGGTCAATAATCCGAATGCCCACCACGTCACCTCGACGGCGCCGAGACGCCCCAAGTCTCCCCCACTGGCCAGAGCAAAAAGTGCCAGGGTGATTCCGGTTGCGAAGGCCGCGGTAAGTGCTGCCAGCACAGCATCCTGACCGTCGGCACCTTGAATCTCGACGCGCTTCGCACAATCACGACCCGACAAAATTCCGACCACGGCCGGAATGATCAGCAGTACCGCCCAGAGTCCGCCGCCCACGCTTTCGGGAATTGCTCCGAGGAGAGGCAACGGCGGCAAGTCCCCGCCCACATTGCCGAACACACTGATCGATACGTCACCGACATTCGCAGTGGCGCCGGTCAGTACAGCGACAGCACCGATCACGAGGTTCGGCAGGTACAGCAGCGACAGCACGGTCAAGCCGAGTACGCCGACAAATCCACCACCTCGTGAGAGGAGATCGCCGACGGTGGTCCACGAGATGAGCAGTGCCACGAGGACTGCAATCGCTCCCGCTGCCAGCAGCGTCGCAATTGCCCCTGCCGCCGGTCGAACCGCGGCCGACGCCCAGGGCGGAATGCTCAGCGCGAAGGTCTGCCATTGCGCTATCGCGACACCGCACACCGCTGCAACAAGGTGAATTCCGGCGACCCACCCGAAGGCGCTCAAGGTATTGGGACTCGACAGCGGGATCGCGGCGGAAGCGTCGGCGACGACGGCCAGACTTATCGCGGTGACGGTGAGTGGGCCGGCGACTGCGGCACCCAACAAACGCAAAGTCGTATCCCGAGAATCCGTGAGCTGCGATGCCGACGCACATCTGCGCGCCACCACCCACATCATGACGGCGGTGGGCAGCAGTGGCAGTACACCCAGCTGGACTCCGTCGATTGTTGCGGGCACTTGGTGGATCGCCAGCCAGGTCGTTGCGATGGCACCGAAAGTCCCCGTCAGATCACTGCTCGCGGATACGAGTGTCACCACCACCACCGCGGAGATCAGCAGGATCGTCATCCCCGAGGGACGGAAGGCCACCGTCAGGAGGGTTCGTGCCTGGTCCGAGTCCGGCGCCGGTGCGCGGAGTGACGTGCGGCCTCTGGCGGGTTCGGGTCGTGTGCGATCAATCAAAAAACTCATCCCCTCGAGGGTTTCACTCGAACTGCCGACGCGCAGTCAGGCGCGCCGCCCGGCCAGAAGAATGTGGCCTCCGACCGCTCTGGTCGGAGGCCACATTCTCGAAGACCGTTACTGCTTCTGATCGTCTGGGTTGCGAGAATCGAACGCTCGAGTCTCGGCGGCAGCATCAGTGTCCTGGCCGGTTTCGGGCGCTGCTGGAGGCTCGAAACCTGTGGGCTGATACTGGCCCGGCTGGTACTGACCGGGTTGGTATTGGGGTGCTGCCTGGTACTGAGGTGCTGCGGGCGGCGTGAAGCCGCCGTAAGGCTGCTGTCCGGGCGTCTGCTGGGGAGCGGGTTGCTGGGCAGCACTGCCACTTGCTTCTGCGGGTGCAGAACCGTAACCGGCCGCATACCCCTGGGGTGAACCTTGTTGGGGTGCCTGGCCGTACGGCTGCCCGTACGCCTGGCCCTGCGACGGCTGGCCCTGTGTCTGCGGGTACGTCGGCTGCTGAGGCTGCCCGTACTGCCCCTGCTGGTAGCCCTGCTGGCCCTGCGGGTAACCCTGTCCGAACTGCTGCGGCGCGGCAGCGCGAGGCGCGGGCGCCTTCAGGATTCCGATGTCGAACAGAAGTGCCGCAATGGCCGCGACTACCTGGAGGAAGCTGAGAATGAGGACGACGATCAAACCCCACCCGAGGCTGATGGTGATGTAGTCGGTCGAACCGAGTGTGAACGCCGTGAAGGCGAGGGCCACGAAACCGGTCAGTGACAGCGCGGCAACGACTCCGGCATGCGTTTGCTTGGGCAGCAGCGATACTGCTGCCAGGACGCCACCCGCGAAAAGGAATCCGAGACCGTAGACGCCGGCTTCGAAGAAGCTGGACGTGGTGCTCGAGTCGCCGCTGATACCAGCACTCGAGATGGAGGTGAACGGCGTGAACCCGAGCAGAAAGTTGACGATACCGAGCGCGGCTACAGCCACGGTGAGGATGAACCCGATATTCGGTGCCCCACTGCCTCCCTGTCGCGACGGTCCGGCCGGCGGCTGCGAAGATCCAGCCGGGGGCTGCGGAGGCCCATATCCTGACCCTCCGAAATTTGACTCTGGCGGTGTGAATGTCATGACTTCTCCTCGCAGACTGGCTTCGGTATACCCCAGCCTATGTGTGTCGCCTTCGCACGGTAACACCGACAGGAGACAATAAGAGGATGCCCTTCACTCTCGCCCCCGGCGTGGATCGCACTGTCGAAACCGAGGTGAAGCACTCGAAGTTCATCGCATCACTACGCAGAATTGACGACGTCGACGCGGCCCAACGGTTTCTCGGCGAACAGAAATCTCTGTATCCCGATGCGCGCCACCATTGCTCCGCTTATGTGCTGGGTTACGACGCGAATTCGCGGATCGAACGTGCCAACGACGACGGCGAGCCCGGCGGCACGGCCGGCGTTCCGATGCTGCAGGTTCTCAAAGCCCACGATCTCGTCGATGTAATTGTGGTTGTCACAAGATATTTCGGCGGAATCAAGCTGGGCGCGGGTGGATTGGTTCGTGCATATTCGGGCGCGGTGTCCGTGGCGGTGGACTCTGCGCGGTTGGTCGGTCGCGAACGACAGATGTTGTTCACCTTGGCTATTCGGCACGGCGAGGCTGGTCGCGTCGAGGCTGAATTGCGGGCCCGCGGTGTTGTCGTCCTAGGAACCGACTACGGCTCGAAAGCTGTTCTGACCCTTGCCTCAGATGATCCGACGCAACTGGAGTCCACAGTTGCCTCGGTCACCTCGGGTTCCGGACAACTCGAACCCGCCGGAGATATGTGGGTGGACGTCTGACGCCCGAGCAGGAAAGAAACCAGCCTTACTGACCGAAACCCGGAGACGGCACGTTGTAATTCATGGCGGGTGCCGCCGGCGTGAGCGCTGCGGAACCGAGAACCAGTACGGCGACGGCGCAGGCAGCTTGGATGAATCCGAAGACGATGACGAAGATGAGTCCGACGCCCACTTCGAGGCCCTCGGACAATCCGATCAAGGTGAAGACAAGTGTGACAAATCCCGTGATCGAGACCGCAGCCACCACAACGTTGTTCGGCACCTGATTCGGAAGCAGACCGAGACCGGCCATCACCCCGGCCAACAGCAGCAGCGCAATGCCGACGATCCCGGCACCGAGTGAAGCATTATCGAAGAAATTCATGCTGTCAGAACCGAAGATACCGGACGACGTGACCTTGGGATCCTCCTTGGCGAACGGAGCGAAACCCAGCAGGAAGTTGACGACGCCGAGACCCGCAACTCCGATCGTCAGTATCGATCCGAGGCCGCGACTACGCACCGGTCGCTGTTGGAACGGCTGGAACGGATGCTGCTGCGGTTGCTGATATTGCTGCTGGGGCTGGTACGGATTGGCCTGGTACGGATTCGGTTGATTCGGATTGGGTTGGGGCGCACCGTAGCCCCCGGAATCAGGCGTGAACGTCATCTTTTTCTTTTCTCCCTTGCCGACTCGAATGCAGAACAACGAGCAGCGCCCGCAACCAGGAAAAATACCTGGTTGCGGGCGCTGTGGTCTTTCAACACGCAGAGCGGAAGGCTCCGCGAACAAAACCTAGAGGCTCTGGAGGATCTCGCGTGCGAGTGCAGCGGTGGCGGACGGCGTCTTGCCGACCTTCACACCTGCAGCTTCGAGAGCTTCCTGCTTGGCCTGAGCCGTTCCCGAAGAACCGGAGACGATGGCGCCGGCGTGGCCCATGGTCTTGCCCTCGGGCGCGGTGAAGCCTGCGACGTAGCCGACGACCGGCTTGGTGACGTGAGCCTTGATGTAATCGGCTGCACGCTCTTCGGCGTCGCCACCGATTTCACCGATCATGACGATGACCTTGGTGTCGGGATCGTTCTCGAACGCCTCGATGGCGTCGATGTGCGTCGTGCCGATGACCGGGTCGCCGCCGATGCCGATGGCCGTGGAGAAGCCGAAGTCACGGAGCTCGTACATCATCTGGTAGGTCAGGGTGCCCGACTTGGAGACGAGGCCGATGGGGCCGGTGCCTGCAATGTTGGCAGGCGTGATGCCGACGAGTGCCTGGCCGGGGGTGATGATTCCGGGGCAGTTCGGTCCGATGATGCGGGTCTTCTTGCCCTTGGACTCGTTGTACGCCCAAGCGTAAGCGGAGTCCTGGACCGGGATGCCTTCGGTGATGACCACGAGGAGCGGGATCTCCGCGTCGATGGCCTCGACGATGGCGTCCTTCGAGAAGGCCGGGGGAACAAACGCGATGGAGACGTCTGCGCCGGTCTCCTTCATTGCCTCTTCGACCGTCGCGAAGACGGGAAGCTCGACAGCGGAACCGTCAGCTGCAACGTGCTTGACCGTGGTGCCGGCCTTGCGGGCGTTGACGCCGCCGACGACCTGGGTGCCGGCCTTGAGCATCAGAGCGGTGTGCTTGGTGCCTTCGCCGCCGGTGATGCCCTGGACGATGACCTTTGAATCCTTGGTGAGGAAGATTGCCATTGTTCTGTGAGTCCCTTACTTCGCTGCGTTAGCGAGCTCGGCGGCCTTGTCGGCGGCCTCGTCCATGGTTGCGACGACCGTCACCAGCGGGTGGTTGGCCTCGGCGAGGATGCGGCGACCCTCTTCGACGTTGTTTCCGTCCAGGCGCACGACGAGCGGCTTGTTGGCCTCGTCGCCCAGGGTCTTCAGTGCGCCGACGATGCCGTTGGCAACTGCGTCACACGCGGTGATTCCACCGAAGACGTTGACGAACACGCTCTTGACCTGCGCGTCGTTCAGGATGACATCCAGGCCGGCAGCCATGACTGCAGCGGAAGCTCCGCCGCCGATGTCGAGGAAGTTGGCGGGCTTGACGCCACCGTGGTTCTCGCCGGCGTAAGCGACGACGTCCAGGGTCGACATGACCAGGCCTGCGCCGTTGCCGATGATGCCGACCTCACCGTCGAGCTTGACGTAGTTGAGGTCGTTTTCCTTGGCCTTGAGCTCGAGGGGATCGGTTGCGTCGCGATCCTCGAAAGCTGCATGGCCGGGCTGACGGAACGAAGCGTTCTCGTCGAGCGTGACCTTGCCGTCGAGGGCGAGGATCTCGTCGGTGGGCGTACGAACGAGGGGGTTGACCTCAACGAGGATTGCATCTTCGTTGATGAAAACTTCCCACAGCTTCTGGATGGTGACGGCTGCTGCGTCGAGCACCTCTGCGGGCAACTTGCCTGCCTCGGCGATGCTGCGCGCGAATGCCAGGTCGACACCCTTGACTGCGTCGACGGGAATCTTGGCGAGAGCGTCGGGGTTCTCCTCGGCGGTGACCTCGATCTCGACGCCACCCTCTACCGAGCACATGGCCAGGTAGGTGCGGTTCGTGCGGTCCAGCAGGAAGGAGATGTAGTACTCCTCGGCAATGTCACTTGCCTCTGCGACCAGCAGCTTCTTGACAACATGACCCTTGATGTCCAGGCCCAGAATTGCCTCGGCGTTTGCCACTGCGGCATCCACGTCGGGCGAGTACTTGACGCCGCCGGCCTTGCCGCGGCCGCCAACCTTGACCTGTGCCTTGACCATCACGGGCTTGCCGATTTCTTCGGCAATCTCGCGTGCGCCTTCGACCGTGTCTGTAACACGTCCAGCCGAAGTCGGCACTCCGTGCTTGGCGAAGAGTTCCTTCGCCTGGTATTCGAAGAGATCCATCTGCTCACCGTCTCGTCTGCGTTGACACCCGCTCGAGGGGTAGGAGCGGGTCTGTTCTGGACTTTAACCAGTTGCTGCGTTGGGTTTGCGCCCGCATACATGCTATGTGGCCCATGTCACGCATATGTACCCGGTGAGTCACGCCTCACGGATTGCCGCAGACGGTTCACACCGATTTTGTCAAGTGCCAGTCTCACTGTTTGTCGGCTTGCGCCGAACTCTGCGTGGCCCGGACTAGAAGCACAGCAACGACTAGCAAGAGTAGGCCCGTCCCTGCTGTGATCGCACCCACCCCCACCGTTGCGTCCGGAATGCGCGAAGACGTCAACGGTCCGGAGATGACGTAGGCAAGCATGGTGGCGGCCGACCCGATCAGGAGCGCCTTGGCCCGAGCCGGCCGCGCACGCGGTGCGATCAGTACGGCAACGAGCACCGCCACGCCCACGAGCAGTTGCCCCCACGTGTTGATCCCCCACGGCCAGTCGCCGACGGAGGCAGCCGAATATCTTTCACCGCGATACAGCGGCAGCGCGGTACCGGCTAGTGAAAGAACTCCGCCGATACCACCGACGACGAGCACCGCGCGATTCACGGCGTATTCGACGGAAGTGTCGATGTCTTCACGTTCGGCCGTGCCGGCGAGCCACAACGCGATGCCGGTGGCAGCGGCGACAACGGATGCCGCTCCCAGCACGAACACCCCGATACCGAGCCCGACGCCGGGAACGTCGGTCGCGATGACGACTGGTTGCAGAACTGCCGCCGCGCCCATGACGACGGTGGTCCACAGCGTTCCCAGAACCGGCCGGATCATGTTGGCCCGTCCTGGCAAGAAAAGCCCGAGCGAGGCGACCAGAAGGACGCCGGCAGCGAGCAAAACGATGCGGGTGGCGAGTATCGACGGTTCGGGAACTCCCTCGGGAAGCGACAACACCGGCAGCGAGGCTCCCGTTGCCGCGAGAGCTGCAGCGATCACGCCGAGGGCGCCGGCCAGGCGATGCAGTTTTCTAACACGAGCCTGCTCTGCGCGAGCCTGCTCGATCATCGCGGCTTTACGGGCGCTCTTGGTTTCGTTCCCCCTCCGTGCCGCCCCTCGTTGCGCCGACGCCGGGGCGGACGCAACGGCGGCACGCGACTCGCGCCGTGCCGTTAGAGCCGGCACTGCCGCGCCGATACCGACGATGACAACAGCCGCGAGCGCCCCGACGATCGAGCCCACTCCGACGCCGATCCGATCGCCCCCGGCCAAACCTGCAACAACGCGGGTGCCGCTCACACCCAGGGCGCCGATGCCGGCCCCCACAAGCGCTCCAGCCCCGACCCACGACGAGATCGACGTCAGAGCCACCGCGGTGACGATCAGCAGGGCGACGGCGACCAGGCCGGTACCGAGCGCGCTCGCCGCGGGGCTGTCCACGAGCGGACGAACCAGAAAGATCGGGTCCTGCGAGTCGAAGGCGGGCCCGAACAGAGCGAGCACGTAGGCGATAGCGGCAAAGATCGCAGCCGCCGTCGGCCAGGTTCCGATACGCGCACCAACCGATCTGCCGTCGTATTCGGCGGCACGCGCACTGCCGTAGCCATCGCGTTCGGATTCACGGTGAACGATCACAAGCCCGAGCCCACCGGCGACTACCAACAGTCCGTGACCGATGAGCGCGACGTAGGCCCCCATCCCGGCGTTGATCAATCCGGCAGAAATCGGACGGAAAAGTTCCAAGCGGTTCGCATCGATTGCGTCGACGAACAACTGAACGTCCAGGATCGCGACGCCGAGTGACATCGCACCGATGCCGGCCAGAAGCGCACCCGCGAGGGATGGACTACGACGACACACCCCGATCGCAACAGCCGGAACAGCGAGGGCACACAGAGCGGCGAACACGGAAGCCGAAACGATCGAACCGGACGCCCCTTGTCCGCTACCGACGCCGATCAGTGGTGCCACGGCAACTGCGACGCCGCCGAGGACTGCCACGAGTAGCGCCAGAGCAACAATCGGCGGGACCCGCGGAGGCAGGCGGACATCGTCCGCGTATTGCACCGGAGAGTTTCGGGGTGTTGACGACACCCGCTCGACGGTAGTGCGTGCGCAGGCCGGTAATCAGGTTGTGACACGCTCGATCGTCAAACGAGATAATTGGTCTGATTTGTCCGAAGACACGTTTCGCCTGGTCAGATTGTGAGCCACATCACAAACCGAGACTCGTTTGCTCTAGAGGTTGCACGTGTCGCAACCATTTCGTTACCGTTGCTCCAGCTAAGTCACAGACTGATTACGAATCCCGAGGAGCGAACAGGCACATGCGACACGGCCAGTTCACCACCAGCAGGTTCACGGAATCAGAACAAGACGAGGTCACGCCCTCTTATCCAACGCACTCGGCCCGGCGTTACACCGAGACCAAAAGTTCTGAGATTTCTTCCATTATGTTCACTCGCACCTCCTCCCCCACATCGTCAGATTCCGACTCGGCAGATGCCTTTCCGGCAGACTTCGAGAGCGTCGAGTCCGATGTGACCAGCGTCCCCGCTTCCATCCCGGCCGCATCCGTAGATGTCACCTCCCCGGTTCGCCGCACCGGCGCCCATCGCATCCCCACCCCGCCGTCCGCACTGAAGGGCCGCGCCGCAGTTCTCGCTGTAGCCGCCGGCGCAGTGGTCGCAGCGGGTCAGGCAGTTGTCAACAATGGCTCCGCCAACGCTGTCGATCATTCGGACGTCGCACTCGCCAACGAGTCCTCCGCGATCGCAACCACCGCGCAGCCGCAGGCCGCCCAGTTCGCGCCCACAGCCGCAGCATCCCTCACAACGGCAGCCGATGCGCCGCAGGTACTCAACGTCGCGGCACCCACCGACCTGTCGCAGTTCAGCAATCTCCTTGCCAAGGGCCAGCGTTACAGCGAAGAGCGCGCAGCGCGCGAATCCGCTGCCCGTCGCCCGCTGTTCGTTCTTCCCGCCAACGGAACCTTCACATCCAACTTCGGTAGCCGCTGGGGCACGCTGCATGCCGGCGTCGACATCGCGGCACCCATCGGAACTCCGATCGTCGCAGTCGCCGACGGCACCGTCATCGACTCCGGCCCGGCTTCCGGCTTCGGAATGTGGGTTCGCCTGCAGCATGCCGACGGCACCATCACCGTCTACGGTCACATCGACACCTCGGTCGTCACGGTCGGCCAGCACGTCATGGCCGGCGATCAGATCGCAACCGTCGGTAACCGCGGCTTCTCCACCGGACCGCACCTGCACTTCGAGGTTCACCTCGCAGGCGAGAACAAGATCGATCCGCTCCCCTGGCTCGCCTCACGCGGCATCAGCCTGGGTATCGAGCAGGACTAGCTCACTCCAGTTCTTAGCACTTTCGGCCCGCACCTTCTCGAGGTGCGGGCCGAAAGTGTTTCTCAGGCTTCCCGGCCCTTGTTTCTACAGCTTGACCATCGGCACGCCGCCAATGAGCATCAGACGCACCTTTCCGGCGCTACCGAAGTCGATGGTCACCGTCGCGGTCGGGCCGGTTCCCTTCGTCTCGAGAACTCTGCCCAGTCCGTACTTGTCATGGTTGACGCGATCGCCCACAGCAAGAACCAGGTTGTTGTTGCGTCCGCGCGCGGCACCGAAAGTGGGTGCGGGGGCATCGTTTCGGGAAGTACTTCCGTACCCACCACTCTTGTTGCCGTATCCGCCGCCTTGATTCTGACCGCCGCTACCATAACCAGGCCGACCACTCCCGAATCCACCGCTCATACCCATACCCGGGTCTTCGCGACGCCAGTTGATCAGGTCTTCGGGAATTTCGCTGATGAACCGTGAGGCCGGGTTCTGGATCGGCTGCCCCCAGGCGGAGCGCATGATCGCTCGCGTGAGGTACAACCGCTGCCGGGCGCGGGTGATGCCGACGTAGGCGAGGCGTCGTTCCTCCGAGAGTTCTGCCGGGTCACCGAGGGCACGCATGTGCGGGAATTGGCCGTCCTCCCAACCGGTTACGAAGACGACCGGAAACTCGAGCCCCTTGGCAGTGTGCAGCGTCATCATTGTGACGACGCCTTCGTCGGAGTCGGGCAACTGATCCGCATCGGCCACCAACGACACTCGTTCGAGGAACGCGGCCAGCGAACCCGGATCCGGTTCACCTTCACGCATTGCCGCAGTTTCCTCGTCGTCCGGGTCGATCAGCCCGGCGGCATTGCGCGCATCGGAACTGAATTCTCTTGCCACGCTGACGAGTTCATTGAGGTTGTCGAGCCTGGTGCCGTCCTGCGGGTCGCTGCTGGCGGCAAGTTCGGCGCGATAACCACTGCGCTCGAGAACTGCCTCGGCTATTTCGCCGATGTCACCGAGCTCCGAAGATTCTGCGCCGTCGGCAGATTCGATCGGCAGCATCGCCCGCAGGCCGTCCATCATGTCGATGAATGCAACTATGGCCTTCTGCGACCGCGTATTGAGCAGTGCAACTTTGCCTTCCGCTGCGTCGCGAAGTGCTGCCGCAAAGCTGATGTTGCGATGCTCGGAGTGCACGGCTACGCAGGCTTCGGCGCGGTCGCCGATTCCGCGGCGCGGAGTATTGAGGATACGACGCAGGCTCACTGTGTCGTCTTCATTGGCAAGCACGCGCAGGTAGGCGACGATATCGCGAACTTCCTTGCGCTCGTAGAACCGAACGCCGCCGACGATCTTGTACGGCACACCGAGGCGGATGAAGATTTCTTCGAGTGCACGCGAAGAGTTGTTGGTGCGGTAAAAGACTGCGACATCAGAGAACTTTGCATCGCCGTTGTCGACCAGACGATCGATCTCGGACGCGACAAACGATGCCTCGTCGTGCTCGTTGTCCGCAACATATCCGACGATCAGTTCGCCTTCACCGGAATCGGTCCACAACCGCTTCTCTCGTCGGCCCGTGTTCTTCGAGATGACGGCGTTGGCAGCCGACAGAATATTCTGCGTAGAGCGGTAATTCTGCTCCAGCAGAATGGTGCGCGCGTCCGGGTAGTCGTGCTCGAACTGCTCGATGTTGCGGATGGTTGCGCCGCGGAAAGCGTAGATCGACTGATCGGCGTCGCCGACCACACACAGTTCGGCCGGCGCAACAGCGTGATCGGATTCGCCTGCGCCACCGACCAGTTCACGCACCAGCATGTACTGGGCGTGGTTGGTGTCCTGGTATTCGTCGACGAGTACGTGACGGAAGCGTCGGCGGTAGTACTCGGTGATCTGAGGAAAGTTCTGCAGCAGATCAACGGTTTCGCCGATGAGGTCGTCGAAGTCGAGAGCATTGGCAGAGCGCAGGCGCTGCTGATAATGCCCGTAGACCTTGGCCACCAGGCGCGGCAATTCCGCCGGATCCTGATTGGCGGCTGCGACGGCTTCCTCGGGATCGATCAGCTCGTTCTTGAGGTTGGAGATGTGCGTCGCAAGCAACCTGGCGGTGAATCGCTTGGTATCGAGCTCGAGATCCTTGGAGATCATCGTGAGCAGTCGACGTGAATCGTCGGCGTCGTAGATGGAGAAGTTGGAGTTGAGGCCAGGAATCAACGCTGCCTGAGCGCGCAGAATTCGCACACAACTCGAGTGAAACGTGGACACCCACATGCTGTTGGCTCGCGGCCCGACCAACCCGGCCACGCGCTCACGCATCTCGGCTGCAGCCTTGTTGGTGAAGGTGATGGCAAGAATCTGTCCCGGTGTGACACCGCGCTCGGCCAACAGGTAGGCGATCCGACGCGTCAGCACCGCGGTCTTGCCCGAGCCCGCGCCCGCGACGATCAGCAGCGGCGAGCCGGCATGTACAACGGCTTCGCGTTGCTGCGGATTGAGCCCATCGAGGAGTGCCTCGGTGGCCGAGCCGCCTTCAGGCTGGTGCGTTCCGTGCTGCTGGGAATAGCCCTGCCGAGGCGAATGACCCTGCTGGTGAGGGTCCTGTTGGGAGTAGTCACCGTGCTCGAAAAGGCCACCTTGCTCACCGAGAGCTGGATACGTGTTCATCGCCTGTCCACGCTACCTGCGTCTACCGACAGAAGTATCAATGCATGCGCCGACAGGTGGACAAGGTCACGCCTCGACGGGACAGCACCCGTCGCGCCGCTCTCCACATCGTGACCGTCAGCACTTGGAACTGAAGTACCCGACATGGCAAACTGGACGCTATGTTCAGCCTCGCCGTACCTAACACCCCAGCTGACGCTGTCAGCCCGGTGGGGCGATACTTTACGTGCGCCGGACCCCGGTGGACGTGAACCGAACTGCTCACCTGCCTCTGGTCCGAATCGGATCCGGGGCTTTTTTCGTCCGTGCACCTGGATCGGTAACGACCCGAGCCGACAACACGATCCACGCAGTAGAAAGAGGAGACGAATACTCATGAGCACCCAGGCAGCAGCACCCGAGGGAAATGCCACTCCGAGTGACGTCGAGGTTCCGCGCAGCGAAGCCGAGATCAACGAACTTCGCAAGGAAATTGACCGACTCGACGCCGAGATCCTCGCGGCTATCAAGCGCCGTTCCGAGGTCTCACAGATCATCGGCCGTACCCGGATGGCGTCGGGTGGACCGCGCCTGGTTCACAGCCGTGAAATGAAGGTACTCGAGCGCTTCAACGAGTTGGGCCAAGAAGGCCACACGCTCGCCATGTTGCTCCTTCGCCTCGGCCGCGGACGCTTGGGACACTAGCGCCCTCCGGCAGTCAGCGAGACTCGTCCAGAAGTTTCCAGACCGTGCCACTAAAGTCGATAATTGTGAGCACTGACATCACCGGAACTTCAGCCTGGCAGAAACTGCGCGCTCATCACGCCGATTTCGAAGCCGTTCACCTACGTGAACTCTTTCGCGACGATCCTGCGCGTGGCACCGAATTGACGGTTGATGCCGGTGATCTTCATATCGATTACAGCAAGCACCGCGTCAGTCGCGAGACTCTGGATCTGTTGATCGATCTGGCTCGTACAGCAGGTGTCGAATCGCGCCGTGACGCCTTGTTTGCGGGCGATCACATCAATACGTCCGAGGACCGCGCTGCGCTGCACACCGCGCTGCGACTGCCCCGGGATGCGGCGCTCACTGTCGACGGCCAAGATGTCGTGGCCGACGTTCACGAGGTTCTGGACGCAATGGGCTCGTTTGCCGATCGCGTCCGCAACGGGGAGTGGACCGGCTCGACGGGTAAGCGCATCCGCACGATCGTCAACATCGGTATCGGTGGATCCGATCTGGGCCCGGTCATGGTGTACCGCGCCCTGCGGCATTACGCCGACGCCGGCATCAGCGTCCACTTCGTGTCCAATATCGATCCGGTGGATCTGGTCGGGCAGCTCGCCGATCTGGATGCCGAGACAACGTTGTTCATCGTGGCGTCCAAGACCTTCTCCACTCTCGAGACATTGACCAATGCCACTGCCGCCAAGCGGTGGCTGTTTGCCGGTCTCGGCAGTGACGATGCCGCCGCTGTCGCACAGCACTTCGTCGCAGTGTCCACGGAGGCCGAACGAGTTTCGGAATTCGGCATCGACACAGCCAACATGTTCGGTTTCTGGGATTGGGTGGGCGGCCGGTACTCCGTCGACTCCTCGATCGGATTGTCCGTCATGTGCGCTGTCGGGCCGGAGCGCTTCGCCGAGTTCCTCGACGGTTTCCACCAAATCGACACGCATTTCCGTACTCGGCCGCTCGAGGAGAATGCGCCCGTACTTCTCGGGTTGATCGGCCTCTGGTACTCCAACTTCTTCGGCGCGCAATCACGCGCTGTACTGCCATATTCCAATGACCTGCTGCGCTTTCCGGCATATTTGCAGCAGTTGACCATGGAATCCAACGGTAAGTCCGTGCGCGCCGACGGGACCCCCGTCACAACCTCGACGGGCGAAATCTTCTGGGGCGAGCCGGGAACCAACGGCCAGCACGCCTTCTATCAACTGCTTCATCAGGGAACATGGCTGGTGCCTGCCGATTTCATCGGTTTTGCAGAATCCACGGATGACCTACCCACCGCTGACGGCACGGGTTCCATGCACGACCTCTTGATGAGCAACTTCTTTGCGCAGACTAAGGTTCTGGCGTTCGGCAAGACGGCAGAGGAAATCGCGGCCGAGGGCACGCCCCCGGAGTTGGTGCCGCACAAGGTGATGCCGGGTAACCGTCCTACCACCACCATCCTGGCCAAAGAACTCACGCCGTCGGTGGTCGGGCAGTTGATCGCCCTCTACGAGCATCAGGTTTTTGTCGAAGGTGCGGTGTGGGGCGTCAATCCGTTTGATCAGTGGGGCGTCGAACTCGGTAAGACACAAGCCTTGGAACTCGGGCCTGCGCTCTCCTCGGAGGATCCTCCGGCCGACCTCGGCGACACGTCCACCGACGCACTAGTCGAGTGGTACCGCCATCAGCGAGGCCGGGCCTGATTGGAGGCCTGAGCGGTCACGCTGCGGCTGGCCCGAACCAGTTCTCGGTGGTGTAAACACGCCCGGAGCGGTCCACCAGCCGAGCCCGAAGCCCTTGTTGTTCAACCCAAATGATCGCGCTGATTCCCCTTACCAGCGCTGCCTCACTGGCGGCATATGCCCACACCGCATCGTCTGCGATCACCGACACTTGAACCCATTCGGTTGACGGACGAGCTTCATGCGGCTGCCACGAGGGTGCATCGGGAGCATGCGCCGTTGCCATCGCCGTTCCGTTGCTCAATTCCACTTCCTCGCCGCCCGGCACCGGAATCTGCCAACCACCGGCCGGGGCGTGCCCAGCTGTGGCAATCACGTCCCCGATCCGCACGGCGACCCCACACTGCAGTTCTGCCGCGACGGTTTGTGCCGCCCGATCCACAGTGTCCGCCTTCGCAACTCCGGTGATGTCGAAGGAGGCACCCCACGGCGCGTACACAACGTCGCCGTCCAGTTGCACGTCCTCGAACGTGGGCGTCGGATGCACTGGGGGAATTGATTCGTCCTCCGAAAAATTGTCGGCCAACGGATTCACCTCACCGGCTGTCATCCGGGCTGCCCACAGCGCCGAGCGCAGCAATGCCGACATACGTCGGGTGACTTTCACCGGCGTGCCTTGAGCAAGATTGACGGCGTGAATTTCGGCATCTCCGCGCCGGAGGTCGCAGACGGCTTCGGTGTCCTCGATGGCAGCGGCGATCAATGCGTGCGCAGTGGGCAGCGCATCGCCTTCAGTGACATCCACCTCGACGGCGGAATCCCACATCGCCCATTTCTCGACACTGACCATGACAGCCCTGCCCTTCGAACTGCTGTATCCGAAACCAGCTGCATCAAACCCTGCTGCGTTAAACACCAGTATGCGCCGTACTGCAGCCCCTCTGCCAGAACCTGCTGGTCCAATCCCTCCCACCTACACTTCGGAGGTGGGATCACGCCTGAGTGTCATCGACGAGATGTTTCTGTGGACCCATCGTGGTCTCGGTCTGCCGATAGTGATGCAGGGGCTCTGGCGTACCGACGGCGTCGTCGACGCAGCTGCCCTCGAGCAGTTGTGCGATCGAATAGCATCCGGACCGCTCGGTCGGCGAGTACGTCGTCCACGGTTGCCCGGCGCTCGCCCGGAGTTCATCGTCGACACAAGCCGGTACCCGCTCAGTTTCCGTTCGGAGCCTGTTCCTGTCGAGCAAGTGATCGAATGGGCCGACGCCCAAGCCTTGGTCACGCTCGATCCCGAACGCGGCCCCGGTTGGCGCGTCGCCGCAACGCTTGATTCCGACGGCGGAACTGTTGTTTCCGTGACGTGCTCCCATGTCCTCGCCGATGCTCGGGGGTTGATCAACGCCCTGCACGACGCCATGAATCGAACAAGCTCAGCACCTGTCGATTCGGCCCCGGTGTCCGACCGTGCTGATGCGGTGGCAACAACGGCGCGGGTTCTGCGTGGGCTTACCCGCGCTGTCTTCGGACTGATCGTCAGTCCGGCACGCCGGGCAGAACTTCGCGGATTAGGTGCATCGCCTGCCGCCACTCGCGGTCCGGATCGTCACCGGATGAGCAGCGCAGTCGTGGAGATCGACGCAGCGCTGTGGGACGAGGCCGCAAGCACGGCCGGCGGCACCCCCAACAGCTTGCTCCTGGCGTGCGTAGGTCACCTGGCCCGGCGCGAGAATGAAACCGGCACAGTAACACTCAGCGTTCCGATGAATGTCAGAGTCGTGAAGGACCCGGATACCACGATCACGTCGGTAGACAATGCCGTCGCCATGGTCGCCGTCCCACTCACTCCCCTTACTACTCTCGCCGAGATCCGCAGGCTGTGCCGAGAAGCCTTCGCGTCTCCCCCGATGTCCAGCCCCGCCGGTTTCCCCGCCGAACTTCTACAGGTGGTTCCGGATCGTCTCGCCCACCGCTTGGCCGACGGCCCCGGACAGCGAGATGCCTTGTGTTCCAACATCGGAACGGTAGACATCAGCGCGTTCGACGGACATCCCACCATTGGATTGGCTCTCCGCGCGGTCCATCCCGGCGCGACGACCTCGCAGTTGAACAGCACATCCACCCGAATCTCCGGATACCTTTGCCGAATCGGCACCACGTACACGATGTCCCTGGTAAGTTTCGAAGTCGTCGACGCCAGCGCACTGCGCGAGCAAGCCTTACTATCCCTCGCCACATTCGGAATCACTGCCCGCGTCTGGTAAACAGATACTTACAGAACTGCGGTACTTGTACGCCCGTACCCATTCCTCTCCGAGCGAACGTACCTTTCGTCGCCTTGGATGCACCGAAAGGTACGTTCGCTCGGAAGGGTTCTACCAATTCAGTGGCCGAACACACTGCACAGCAGAGCAATTGACCACAGAGTCAGACATGCAGAACAATTGAAACGCAGCAGATAACGAACGGTCAGTTCGCGTCGTAAATCACATAGTGAGCAAACACTTTCATGTGCCATGCCACCAAATATCCCCAGGTGAAAGCACTCTCGGTACTGGTGTCCGATTTTCGGTCGTCTACTATGTGAAACCTGCCGCCGCACGACCACGGCGCAGATATCGCTGCATGGCCACGAACGAAGGGATGAACTGTGAAAACGGGAGGAACCGCGGCAGATTCGTTCCAAGAGCGACTCAATGCCCTGTACCCAGACACCCCTCCCAGATTGACCAATGCTCAAGTTGTAGAGGCGCTTTCACAGCGCGGATGCCGCATCTCAACGCCGTATCTTTCACAATTGCGCAGTGGTGTTCGGACCAATCCGTCGGAGCAGGTCGTGTTGGCGCTCGCCGAGTACTTCAACGTCCAAGCCGAGTATTTCTTCAGCCCTACTCCGCGCCAGGATCCCGAACTCATTCCGGAAGAAGACCGTTCGGTCGCCGAAGAGTTCATCGACCCAGAATTGCGTTCCCTGGCACGTAAAGCCGTGGATCTCTCGCCCGAGTCGCAGAGTCTGCTGTCCTCGATCGCCGAAAGGCTCCGATCCTCAGAGGGTCTGCCGTCGGTGCCGCCGGACTGCATCACCTACACAGCGCCCGTCTCACGCGAAGCGAATCCCACACTCAGCGCGTGAGCCGGCCTAGCAGTGCCGAAGCTGTGACGATTCCTGCCAGCGCCGCTCCGATCAGTACCGCAAAGTCGACAATGTAGTTGGTGGGCATCCCGATCAGCAAGCCTCGCAACGCCGATACCTCGTAGCTCAGCGGATTGATTCGACTGAGCCACTGCACCCATCTCGGCATCAGTTCCACCGGATACAGGGCATTCGACGCGAAGAACAACGGCATGGTGATGGCTTGTCCGATGCCCATCAGTCGATCTCGCTTGAGGACGATGCCGGCAATCGCAACAGACAGGCAGGCGAAGAAGGCTGCGCCCAGTACGACAACCCCGACGACGCCAAGAAGTTTGATCGGATTCCACGTCATACTCACGCCGAGTAGAACTGCGACGATCACGACAACTACGGCTTGGGCGACGGCACGAATCCCGGCGGCAAATGCTTTTCCGGTGACGAGCGCTGCGCGCGGCGTCGGAGTGACCATAAGTTTCGTGAGGACGCCGGCGTCCCGCTCCCAGATGATCTGGATGCCGTAGAAGATCGCGACAAAGAGCGCCGACTGCGCGATGATGCCGGGAGCCAAGAAGTCCAGATACGGTACATCTCCGGTAGGTATCGCTCGGATATGGCTGAACGTCTGCCCGAAGATGACAAGCCAGAGAATCGGTTGGATTGCGCGCGTGACCAACTCGGATCGATCGTGGCGCAATTTCTGCACTTCGACGAGACAAAAAGTGTAGATCCGCGACATCAATCGGGCGAACCCGTTGACGCTCGGATCAGCCCAAGCGGCGCGCTGTACGACGGGTGCTGCGGACATCGCGGAGACCTCCCGACTCTCGGCCGGTGAAGTCGTCGCCGGCAACGTGACGAAAAACGTCTTCCAGTGTGGCGTCCGGGCCGAGTGACGCGGCCAGTTCGCTCGGACTTCCGACTGCCCTCAGTTCCCCGTGGTGCATCAGAGCAACACGATCGCACAATTCGTCGGCTTCCTCCATGTAGTGCGTGGTCAGCAGAACGGTCATTCCGTATTGCTGCTGCATCTCGGATACTCTGCGCCACACGGATTCACGCGCAATGGGGTCCAGCCCGACCGTCGGCTCGTCCAAGACCAGTAGCGCGGGCCGATTGACCAGCGCCTGCGCCAATTCCAATCGTCGCACCATTCCCCCGGAGAAGCCGGCGGCGACTCGGTCTGCAGAGTCGAGCAGATCCACCATCTCCAAAGCTTGATCCACACGCTCACGCCGCTCGGATCTCGGCACGTCGTACAGGCGAGCAAACCACGTGACGTTCTCCCGGGCCGTCAACGTACTCTCGATCGAAAGTTGTTGCGGTACATAACCAAGATGACGCCTGATGGTCATCGCGTCGGTACGTACAGACTTTCCCAGGATGCGGATATCACCGTCCTGCAAGGGCAGCAGGGTATTGAGAAGTCGAATCGTGGTGGTCTTTCCTGCTCCGTTAGGCCCGAGAAGACCAAAACATTCACCCTGCTCGATGGTCAAACTCAGGTTGTCCACTGCCAGGTTGTCGCCCGCGCGGCTGGAACCGAATCTGTACGAGAGACTTTCGATCTCAACCGCAGGCACGTTGGGAGGCGACACTTCCGTGATACCTCGCCGGTTCCACCAGTGCTCAGCCATGTCAGGCCTCCTCGGTTTCGGCGCCGGCTGTGGCCAGCGCAACTGCAAGCCGAGTCAGCGCCGGCAAGGCAGCTTCTATGTGTGCTTGATCCTCGGCGCTCAAACTCGACATCGCCTGTCCCACTACGACGCTGCGCCGATCTCGCCAGTATTCGACCCGTTCACGCGCTTCCTTCGACAACGCGAGCCTCGCCACGCGCCGGTCTGCACCGTCGACGACCCGCTCGATCACTCCGTCGTCGGCAAGCTGACGAACCAGCGTGGACACCGTATTCGCGGCGACACCGAGCTTGGTGGCTGCCTCCGCCACCGAGAGTCCGGGATTTCTTCTCAGCAACCGCACAAGTTCTATCTGGGCACCGCCCAGTGGACGCTCCGCAAACGGACGCCCCGACGCTTTTCGAGTGCCTCGCCGCAACTGACCTAGCGTCTCGAGTACGTCATCGGACAGGCGATGAGGTACTTCGTGACCTGCATCTTGTATATCCATATCTCACAATACCTCTGTAACAGAGCTATTGTCGATGGTGTTCCGCTTGGTTTCCGGATCGGCTGCATCGGGTATCCCACACTGCTAGCACCGACCACCCGTGAAATGGAGCGATCATGCGCAGACAGTGGTTGTTCGCGATTGTCGCCAGTGCCGCACTTGCCGTGTCTGGCTGTTCGTACGACGCCACCGATTCCGGCACCGACGCAGATAACGTCACCGAGATGTCGACGTCACTGTCACCGCCTGCTGCAGCCGGTGCGGTGTTGCTGAAGACTGCCAGTTCTCCGCTGGGGACGATTGCCGTTGACGGTGAAGGCATGACCGTCTACATCTACAACCCGGACAAGGAAAACTCGAACGCGGATTCGTGCGACGAGAACTGCCTCTTGCACTGGCCGGCGGTCACGTCTACCACCGATTCGCCGGTGGTCCAGGGCATCGAGGCCGATATCGGCACGGTGCCCGGTCCGGACGGTTCCTTCCAAGTGACGGTGAACGGCAAGCCCGCCTATCGATACTTGGACGACCAGGTCCCCGGCGACATGTTCGGTCAGGGCGTCGGCAGCCTGTGGTTCGTGATCGATGCAACCGGGAATCCGGTGTTCGCTACGGAGTAGTGGTTCAGTTGTACGGCTGCCGTGCGGTTTCCGGGTCACCGTAGGTTATTGCTCGTTCCCGGCGAGTTTTCGACGCCAGGGTGACTCCCCAGTTGAGTGCTGTGCTGACGCGGTTGCGGAATCCTGCCAGGAACGCGATGTGGATGACTCCCCACGACACCCAGCCGAGGAACCCGGACATCCGAATCGGACCGGCCTGTAGTAGCGCGTGTCGACGCGAAATGTAGGCGGCAGTACCGAGATCACGGTATTTGAAGGGCTTCCCGTTGGGTCCACCGTTTTCGACGATCGCCGCAATCTGATTGCCGGCGTACCGCCCGCCTTGCATCGCGACTTCTGCGACGCCCGGCAGTTTGTCGAGGGACATGATGTCGCCCACCACCCAGACATCGGGGTGTCCTGGCACTGTCAGGTCGCGACCGACTTCGATACGGCCGCCGCCGACCTGCTTGACTCCGAGTGCGCCGGCCAGCGCTTCCACAAAAGGGACCGCCTCGACGCCGGCAGTCCACAGGATTGTTCGAGTCTCGTACCGCCGCTTCTCTTTTGTCTTCTTGTCGGTGGTCTCCACCTCGGTTTCGGATACGTCGGTCACATGC
The DNA here is from genome assembly GCF_030056815.1 of Rhodococcus sp. IEGM 1379. Classification (GTDB taxonomy): domain Bacteria; phylum Actinomycetota; class Actinomycetes; order Mycobacteriales; family Mycobacteriaceae; genus Rhodococcus_F. Next base: position 111,294 of record NZ_JASHKR010000009.1, on the reverse strand, counting down.
ACGCCGAGATGTGTTTCGACGCCGATCTTCTCGAGGGTACGGCCGGCCGATGCGGACAGTGCCCGGCTGAACGACGGCAATACTCGGTCGTCGCCGTGAAAGAGCAGCACGCGCGCTTCCTCAGGATCGATTGCGCGAAACTCATTGGTGAGCGCATGCATCGCCAATTCACGGATCTGCCCGGCTATCTCGACTCCGGTGGGTCCGCCACCGGCCACTGCGAAGGTCAACCAGGGTCGCCGTTCCTCGGCGGTGGGCAGCGATTCCGCCATCTCGAATGCGGCAACCAGACTGCGTCGGATTGCCAGCGCGTCGTCGAGGGTTTTCATTCCCGGCGCCCACTTGATGAAGTCTTCCTGCCCGTGGTACGACTGCCGCATGCCGGCCGCGACGATCAGGTAGTCGTAGGAGAGGTCGAAAGTGGAGCCGTCGAATCGGCTGGCTGTCAGCACCTTGGCCTCGGCATCCACCGATTTAGCTTCGCCCAGAACTACATTCGCATTCTTCTGATCTTCCAACAGATGCCGGAGTGGGCTTGCGATCTGTCCTTCGGACAGGAGACCGGTAGCGCACTGGTAGAGCAGCGGCTGAAAAACGTGGCTGGTTCCGCGGTCGATCAGAATGACCTCGACGTCGGCCTTCTTGAGTCGCTTCGCGGCGTACAGTCCGCCGAATCCCCCACCTACGATGACAACTCGGGGTTTGCCGTTCGAGATATACATGCTCATCAGACAAACCTCGCTGTCACGGAGTTGGGCAGGAAGCGGAGCGCGGCATCGATGCCTTGCCATTTGAGGCCCGGCAAAGCCGCTCTGGTGGCCTCCTTTTCGATGGCATCCACCATCGCATCGACACCCTCGTCGAGGTCCGCCATCAACGAGGAATCGTCACCGGCACCGGCGGACATGTCGGTCTTGATGTAGCCGGGCAGGAGCGTCGTCACTCGAATCGGTGTGCGCGCCAACTCAATACTCAGTGCCTCTCCGAGTGCCGCAACTCCGGCTTTGCTAGCGGAGTACGTGGCTTTGCTGCCCGGCAACCCTCGATCTGCACTGATCGAAGACACCAGCACGAGGTGACCGGCGTTCTGTTCACGGAAGATTCCGAGTGAGGCTTCGCACTGCGACAGTGCTCCGACGAAGTTCGTCTGCGCCGTCGCAAGATTCGCGTAAGCCTTGCCGGTGCCGATCTTGGCGCCCTTACCGACTCCGGCATTCACGATCACCCGGTCGAGCCCGCCGAGTTCGTCACGGAGTTCACCGAATACTCGTACAACGGAATCATGTTCGGTGACGTCCAGGCCCCGGACTGCTACCTTGATGTCGGGATTGTGCGCCACCAATTCCTCGCGGAGGGCGTCGAGACGGTCTGTTCTACGCGCACACAACGCCAGATCGCGACCTTGGGCGGCAAATCTCCTGGCCATCCCTTCGCCCAGACCTGAACTTGCGCCGGTGATCAGAATTCTCTGCCGTGTCATGGACGCAACTGTAACCATCAAGGCGCGCTTCCACCGGGCTGTTACCCAGCGAACTGCACCCGTTTCGGCCTACCGTTGAACAATGACCGAAGAATTCGATGTCATAGTCATCGGTGGCGGACCAGCCGGCGAAAATGCCGCGGCCTATGCCATCGCCGGTAGCATCCGCACCGCGGCAATCGTGGAGCATGAACTTGTCGGCGGCGAGTGCTCGTACTGGGCCTGTATGCCGAGTAAAGCGTTGCTCCGGCCGGGGCAGGTACACGACGCGGCGAGCGCCTTGCCCGGGATGTCGATCGAACCGCCAGGTAACACGGCTCACTCGATCAGTGCAACCTTGGCCCGACGCGACTCCATCACCCACAATCACGACGATTCTTCGCAGGTGGAGTGGGCAAAGTCGACGGGCATCACCGTGATCCGAGGCCACGGCGCACTTGACGGCGAAAGAACCGTCGTGGTCGACGGCACACGAAAACTCCTTGCCCGCCAAGCCGTCGTACTGGCCACTGGAACCACTGCGTCGGTGCCGGACACGCCGGGGTTACGGGCGGCGCTCCCCTGGACGTCTCGCGACGCCACCAACCTCCACGAGGTTCCGCGGCGTGTTGCTGTCATCGGCGGCGGCGTCGTCGCGACGGAATGTGCGACGTGGATGTTGTCGTTCGGTGCCGAAGTGACCCTGCTGGTTCGCGGCAACGCGGTGTTGAAGTCTGCCGAACCGTTTGCCGGTGAGATGGTGGCCAGTCATCTCGCTGCCCGCGGCGCTGACGTTCGCTTCGGTACCACCGTCAATTCCGTGTCACGGCCAGATGCCCGGGACACCGGTGAAGGAAACATTCACGGCGGTCCGGTCACCCTCGACACGTCGTCCGGCGTCATCGAAGTAGACGAGGTGATCGTTGCCGCCGGACGCGCTCCGACGTCGGCTCACCTGGGCCTCTCGACCGTCGGATTAGACGACGGTAAGTACGTGCCGACCGACGATCGTCTCTGCGCACAAGGTGAATGGCTCTATGCGGTCGGCGATATCAATGGCCGCTCTCCACTGACTCACATGGGCAAATACCAGGCGAGGGTGTGCGGCGACGTCATAGCGGCCCGCGCCACGGGTAGTCCGCTGGCAGCCCCACGATGCACCGCGTCAGCAGACAACGGCCGAGTTCCTCAAGTCGTCTTCACGTCACCCGAAGTTGCCTGGGTAGGACGGACGGAAGTGCAGGCGCGCAAGGACGGTCTGGACATCGAAATCGTGGACATACCGATTGCCGTCGCCGGGTCGTCACTGCTCCGGGACGGTTACGAGGGCCGCGCGAAACTGGTGATCGACAAGCTCGAGGACATCATCGTCGGTGCCACATTTGTCGGACCCGAAGTGTCGGAGTTGCTGCACGCCGCGACAATCGCTGTGGTTGCGGAAGTCCCACTCGAAATGCTGTGGCATGCGGTCCCGTCGTATCCGACAGTCAGCGAGGTCTGGCTGCGATTGTTGGAGGCGCGTCGATGACGTAGTTACGTATAGTCACGGCTATGGCGGCAGACGCACGGATCAACTCAGAAGTACTTGTGACCACGGCCGACGGAATTTTGCGCGGTCTACGTGTCGGCAAACTCCGTGCGTGGAGAGGCATTCCCTACGCCCGTCCCCCGGTCGGAGCCTTGCGTCTGCGAGCACCCCAGCCCGTACTGCCGTGGAAAGGTGAACGGGCGGCGACGGCATTCGGCGACGCATCGGTGCAAAGCAAGAAGGGCCTGGCATTGGCCCCGGGAAAGTACCAGCCCAGCAGCGAAGACTGCCTCACCCTCAATGTTCTTGCGCCTGAGCAGGCTGCCGTCGAACCATTTCCGGTGATGGTCTTCATTCATGGGGGCGCCAACACCATCGGAACATCCGCGACGGGTCTCTATTCCGGACGTTCGCTAGTCACGCGGGGCAACATCATCTACGTGTCGATCAACTACCGCCTGGGCGCGTTGGGATTCCTGGATTTTTCCGAATTCTCCACCCCGGAACATCCTTTCGATTCCAATCTCGCGCTTCGAGACCAAGTGGCCGCGTTGGAATGGGTGCAGCGCAACATTGCGACTTTCGGTGGCGATCCTGATCGAGTGACAGTGTTCGGCGAGTCAGCGGGCGGCACCGCAGTCACCACACTGTTGGCGACACCCGCAGCAAAGGGACTGTTTGCCGGTGCGATTGCCGAGAGCTCGGCTCCGGATCTGGTTGTAAACCAAGAACTCTCACACATCTGGGCGAGAAGATTCATCGAGATCCTCAGTTCCGATGCCCCTCCGTCTCAGGCTTTGCGCCTGACCTCCGCTCGGGAGTTAAGCCGTACCGGATCTCTCCTGGGCACTGAAGTTCTTTCTGCCACACCGGGACTGCATCCGTTCGGACCTAGCGTCGACGGTGATTTCCTCCCCGTCTCACCCGTCGACGCGTTTTCTCGTGGGTTGGCCCATCAGGTGCCACTGATCATCGGAACCAACAAACGTGAGGGCACGCTCTTTCCCAAGGTGCTCGACGCACTGCCCACTTCTCCGCCGCGCATCGAGAAGATGTTTGCACTGACCGATCCCGAGGCCGGAAAGCGCATCCTTGCAACGTATCCGGACTATCCATCCGAGGATTCTGCGATCGACGTCGGCGGCGACGTGACATTCTGGCATCCGTCGATGGAGCTGGCACAAGCGCACGCCCAGAGCGCACCGACGTATGCTTACCGATTCGACTTTGCCCCACCGTTGATGCGCTGGCTCGGACTCGATGCGACACATGGTTTCGAGATGTTTGCAGTCTTCGGCATCGGCAACACCTCGATCGGCCGGGCGCTCACTGTGCCCGGCGGCCGACGCGGGCTCCGCGCTGTCACCGATGTGGTCCAGGAACATTGGCTCCATTTTGCGAAGCACGGCACTCCGCGTAGTTCGTGGCCCCGCTACGATGACAGCGCGCGCCGTACCTTGATCTTCGACGAGATCACTCACGTCGAAAACGATCCGCGACGCGAGCGACGTCTTGCCTGGTCTGGTTACGCGGGCTACCGCAACTACCAACCGAGCCAGGTTCTTTCGTGACGGTCGACGAGTGATGGACCACCTTGAAGTAGTTGTCGATTCCGGGAAGATCCGCGGTCGTCTTCTCGAACAGCGGGCCGGCAAAGTTGGGAAGCTCAGGACTGCGAGGTTCCGGACTTGGCGAGCGATTCCGTACGCTGCACCGCCCGTCGGCCCACTGCGGTTTCGAGCGCCTCAACCCGTAGAGCCCTGGCAGGGTATCCGCTCGGCTGCCGAATTCGGTTCGCCCGCACCACAGAGTAAGGGCAATCTTGACGAGAACTGTTTGCTCCTCAATGTGCTTGCATCCCAACATACTTCCGATGAACCGCGTCCGGTCATGGTATTCATTCACGGAGGCGCGTACAACGGAGGCAATCCGTCGGCGCCGATGTACCACGGCACATCCTTGGTGGAGCGCGGCAACATCATCTACGTCTCCATTCAGTATCGCCTCGGCGCACTGGGGTACCTCGACTTCAGTGAGTTATCCACCGACAAAAGATCATTCGAATCGAATCTCGGTCTCCGCGATCAAGTTTCTGCGCTGGAATGGGTACAGCGGAACATTGCGGCATTCGGCGGCGACCCGCACAATGTCACTGTGTTCGGTGAATCGTCCGGAGCAAATGCCGTCACAACACTGATGGCCACACCGGCGGCGACGGGTCTATTCGCGCAAGCCATCGCTCAAAGTCCTCCTGCCGCTTCGGCATACGGCAAGGATCGAGCACATCGTTGGGCACAGGAATTTCTCGAGATCGCCCACGCGTCGGCCACAGATCCGGCATCCTGGCTGTGCTCGGCTTCAGTTGGCGAATTAGTTGACGCCGGGGAGGAACTAGCACGCCGCGGTGCCGATGAAGAACCGGGAACGCGCGCGTTCGCTCCTGTTGTGGGCGATGACTTCCTTCCCGAACATCCACTCGACGTATTTGCGGCGGGAAACGCCCACCCAATCCCCTTTTTGGTGGGGTCGAATCTCCATGAGGGACGGATCTTTCCGCGCTTCCTCAACATCTTACCCACAGATCCGGCACGGATCGACAAGATGTTTTCTCACACTTCACCGGACGTGAAAGAGCGTGCGCTGGCAGCGTATCCAACGTATCCGCACCGTAATGCCGCCGCAGATCTGGGCGGCGATATTACCTTCTGGGAGCCGGCAATCCTCTGCGCACAAGGCCATTGCACTGTGGCACCAACCTACAGCTACCGCTACGATTTTGCGCCTCGACTGCTTCGGTTGCTCGGTATTGGCGCAACACATGCCACTGAATTGTTTGCCGTGTTCGGCCGATCGGATGCACTGATCAAGTGCCTCACTATCTTCGGCGGACGACGTTCACTCCACGCTGTCACCGAAACGATGCAGAATCATTGGCTTCACTTCGCTCGCCAAGGCACCCCGGGTAGCGATTGGCCCCAATACTCCACGGCGAACCGCGAGACCATGATCTTCGACAGCACCAGCTATGTGGACAACGATCCCCTCGCCGATCGCCGACGCGCCTGGATCGGATATCAGCACCGACGGTGAACTGCGTTCCGCTCAGGCCCCGAGAGCGTCATCTCTCGAACTCTTCAATTCTCAGTTTTTCAATTCTCAGCTCTTCGACGACCTTGCCGTCGGCAATCGAGAACACACGATCCGAATACCCCCTGGCTAGGGGGTCATGCGTAGCGACGACCACGGTCATCCCGTCATCCGCGAGCTCGCGAAACAGCGCGAACAGTGCCAGCGAGTTCACGGCGTCGAGAGCGCCAGTCGGTTCGTCGACCAGCAGTACTTTCCGGGCCCCGAGCAGGGCGCGGGCGACGCCGACGCGCTGCTTCTGACCGCTGGAGAGCTGCTGCGGGAAACGCCCGCCCAAGCCATCGAGACCGACCCGTCGCAGCGCTTCTTCAGCAGCCCGCTTCGCTGCCGACCGCCGCATACCTCCAGCTACCTGTGCCAGCGAGACATTGTCCACAACTGTCGCATTCGCGATCAGATTGTATTCCTGGAACACAACACCGACGCTCTCGCGGCGAAACGCCGCACGCTGATCGGCCGACAATGCGGTTACTTCGACGCCTGCCACATTCACGGTCCCAGAATCCGGATCATCTAGTCCTGCAATCATATTGATCAAGGTCGTCTTTCCAGATCCACTGACGCCGTAGATCGTCACAAGCTGGCCCGCCGCAATATCGAGCGAGACCCGCTCCACCGCAGGGACCGCGACGCCAACTGATCCGACACCACCCAGTCGGACACTATGCTCACTGCCCGACTGATATGTCTTGTAAACAGTATCGAGAGAAATCATCCACGCACCCCTAACCCAACTAGTTCGCTGAAGTCTCGAGGAAGCCCTCGAACCAACCTTGCGGACCTGCATGTTCACAGCAGAACTTTCGCACTTCTCAGCACTGCAATACTTCGCACAGCAACGCCGTTCGCCGCCGTCGACAAACCCAGCGACCCATTCGATGCCCCATCCGGAGGCAGCAAAAAGTCGCAGCTAAGGTAATCCACCATGCAAAGCAGGTACTCCTCAGTGAAGGGGATCCCACAACGGGAAACCGCCGATTCAGTCGATAGTCAACGCGTTTAGTGATTCGGTACTACTAACCAATCTATAACACAACAATGCCGCCAAAATCCGTCTCTTTCGTGAATATCCACCTAAAGTACTAGTGGTTCTGGACCGCCCCTTTGTTGGCATTTCCGAAAACCGTGCGACGGTAAATGGTCGAGTCTTCCCGACACTGCAAGTAGTTGGCCACGTAGGCTCTGCCTGAGAAGTCATCCGAGCCGGAGGTAGTCCACTGTCTGCTCAGCCACGTTCGTCATCCGCATGGTCTGCTCGTGCACGCTCGATCGCAGTAACCGGTGCGACAGGCCATATCGGCGGTCTGGTTGCTCGTTCACTGGCGCAGGAAGGCATCAGCCAACGATTACTTGCACGTTCGGTTGCCCGCCTCCCCCAACTAACCGGCGCCGACGCGGTGGAAACGTCGTATAGCGACTTCGACGCCGCCGTGGCAGGGCTTACCGGGATCGACGCACTGTTCATGGTCTCGGCGGCGGAAAGTGCTGATCGACTCACTGCGCACCGCACCTTCGTCGACGCTGCGACCACTGCCGGCGTCCGCCATATTGTCTATACCTCATATCTCGGCGCGGCCCCGGACGCCACATTTACACTGGCCCGCGATCATTGGGCAACCGAGAAATATATTCGCTCAACCGGAATGGCTTTTACATTTCTTCGCGATAGTGCGTACATCGATTTCCTCCCGTCTCTGGCGGGCACCGACGGAGTTATTCGCGGGCCTGCAAGTAACGGAGTGGTCGGTGCGGTTTCTCGGTCCGACATCGCCCGCGTCGCAGTTTCTGTTCTGAAGGATCTCGATTCACATGCGGGACGGACGTACGATCTCACCGGCCGTGAAGCACTGACGCTGACCGAGGTGGCCGCGATCATCACCGAAGTCACGGGCACACCGACGGCGTACGTCGAAGAGACCATCGAAGAGGCCTACGTATCCCGCGCATCGTACAACGCCCCGGATTGGGAAGTTGATGCCTGGGTATCGACATATACCGCAATCGCAAATGGCGAACTGACGTCGATAAGCACTGCAGTAGAGGATATTACCGGCGTTCCGCCGTTGACCTTGCGAGACTTTCTCACGGCAGGTTCCGGCGCCTGATGCCTCCACGCAAGCGATCCAGTGCTCGTACTGCAACACGCAAAACCACTCCCACTCCTGATGTTCCCACTGCCGGTCCGGGAGAGCGAGTCTGGCTTCTCGACGTCCCGTTTCGAACGGCAGTGCCGGGCGCCCAGTTCGTGAAGAAGTGGAAGAGCTACGCCTGGGTGGGCAGTGAATTACCCACGGAACTTGCACCTTTCAAGGCTCTGCCGTTCTCGTACCAGCAGTGGGTCGAGGACGACATCAACAACTCGACGGGTGAGCGCCCAACCGCGTCGCCCAAAACTCCTCGATCCGAGCAAGTTTCAGGATCAGCCGCCGTAGTCGATGCCGCTCGCGCAGGCCGACGAGGTTTCCTGCTTGCCGACAACGCCGGTCTGGGCAAGACCTTGATCGCCATCATGTCAGCCAAGACAATTGCCGAGGAGCGCGGCGAGACCAACATCCTTGTTCTTGTTGATCGACCGGCCCAGATCACCATCCCGCATTGGCGTTACTCCATCGCATCGGTGGGTGACGGCGGATTCCGGTGGCTGATCATGTCACCGGACCAATTGAAGAAGCTCATCGCACGAAACGGACGCCCCAAGTACACCTTCGGCGTGGTAATCGCAGACGAAGCTCAGCTGTACAGCAACGATACGCAGCGCACAACGGCATTCGAGAAGGTCGCGCGGTTCTCCAACGCTCACGATCAGGCCCCGTTTGTTCTGTCCGTAACTGCGACGCCGGGTCACACGCCTGCCGATCAGCGTTACCTTGCACCACTTTTTGCGCAGGTACACGGTGAATCTCCAGAGCATTGGCAAGATTTGGGTGCGCGCCTTCTGGAATCCGGCCTTCCCTTGGACAAGTCATACGGCAAGTGGACGTGGAGTGCCGAAGCCAAAGAGTCACCGGCACTGCAAGCACGCGCCTTGGAAACCGTCCGCGGTTGGTTGTCGAACAGCAAGCCACCGTTGATGATTCACCGCCCTACACCGTGGGGTCCGGTACCCCTCGACGGAATGCCGATCGACCTCACCCCGGGCCAACGCGCCGAATATGAGACGGAATGGGCCGAATACGCCTACGAGATGGGTCTGGCTCGCAAGAGTCGCAACATCGCCCGCGGACGTGCACTGGTCCTGCGGTACCGGCAGAAGGCCGGGATGATTCGCGCAGAGTCCACCGCCCAGTGGGCGGGGGCTCAGGTCAAATCGGGCAAGCAGGTACTTGTTGCCGTCGAGTTCGTCTCCACCGCAGGTGATCCGCTCGTTGAGATGATCGAGGATGCCGGAATATCCGTCGCAAAGCTCTTCGGCGCGGTGCCGGACAAAGAACAGCAACGTCTTCGCTTCCAACGAGGAGATGCGCCGGTTGTCGTCTTCAATGTCACGACTTCTATTTCGCTCCATGCCAACGAAGCCTTACCGGATGGCACCTACGCATCTCCATTGCCTCGAACCGGAATCTTCCATCAACCCCGCTATTCCGGGATCGCCGCCGAGCAGACCTTCGGTAGGTCGCACCGTGACTACCAGACGTGCCCTTGGCTTATCCCCTTCGGCGTCGGAACCAAGGAAGAGGACGTCGCAACAACAATGCTCCGCAATCTCCAGTCGGTGACTGGATTGAAAGGCGGCGATCAATCGGGCCTCCGGAGCCTCGCCGAACTCCTGGGAGTCGAATGGCTCGAACCAGATGTGCTGACCTCCGAACGATAACCTCCAGTTTGCGCAGATAGTCCCAATTGCCTTTGATAGGAACGGGACTCGTCGAAACCGCATTGTTCGGAGAATCTCCATTGCGCTCGTGTAACTGCGACCGCGCGTGGCACAATCCTCTCCGAGACACTCGAATCCAACAGGCGACATCCGCCGACCGGCAGGTACCTGACCCACCGAGATCAGGAGCACCATGCGCAATCCCTACCGGTCATTGATGCGCACCGTGGGCCACACCCAATGGTTCTCCGATCTGGGCAAGGATTTGGCCACGATCGATCGTGGCGTGCAGAAATAGACTCGAGGCAAGGTCTCTCTCGTCGGGAACGGCACAGTCCCACAACTGCTACTTACCGTGACCGGACGTAAGAGCGGACAATCCCATACGACGCCACTCCTGTACGCACCGGACGACGGATCATTTATCGTGGTCGGCTCCAATTGGGGCCAGACGGCGCATCCCCAGTGGACCTACAATCTGATCGCCGATCAGCGTGCGACGGTAGCAATCAAAGGTGTGAAGACTCCGGTTCTGGCTGAACTTGCCGAAGGTGCTCTGCGGAAACGACTCTGGGAACTCGCGACCGATTCCTGGCCGGCATACATCACCTACGCGGATCGCGCGTACTCGCGGAAAATCCGGGTTTTCAGGCTCAATCCGGTCTTGCTCGCCCCCGGCCCCCTGACGCCTTAACTCTCTGAGGCCCTGACGATAAGCAATCTGGACACGCACATGCGTGTGGGCTTCGCATCGGCGAGAATCTGATGCGAAGCCTGACACGTCTGCAATTGTGGTGCAACACTTTTCAGGTGCGCAGCACCGGACCGAGCGGCAGGGTTGATCGCCGCGGCCACCGCTCCGGATCAACCCCCGCCGGCGGAATGAACCACGGCCTACGATCCGACCCCATCTTGATTTCCCACCGCCCCGCGAACCCGGCCTGACGGTGAATCAGAGTGTGATGCGCTCGGCAGAGCAAGGTGAGGTTGTCCATCACCGTCAGACCGCCCTTCGACCACCCCTTGATGTGGTGCGCATCGCACCACGCCGGCACCGCATCACACGACGGAAACGCACACCCCTCGTCTCGGGCGATCAACGCCGTCCGCTGCGCCGCCGACACCACCCGTTTCAGCGGACTGACATCGAGCGGGGCACCATTCTCGTCGAGGAGCACCGTCGAGAGCATGCAGTCACACGCCAACATCCGGGTGCGGGTGATACTCAACGGACCCATCCACGGCATGTGCCCGACATCAAGATCGTCGAAGTCGTCGAAACCCCACACCGGTACATCCTCGACATCAGTCTCTTCGTCGGGAGAAGCCGAACTCGACGAAGCAGTCCGCGTGCTCGCGCACTCTCGATGCTCCGCAAGATCTTTCACAGACACATGCACATTCACATGCGGACGCTGACCACCATCGACCCCCGTCGCCGCATTATCGAGATACCGGCGAATCAACTCCGTCAACGCATCCGCCGTCCGCTTCGCAGCCGACCGCGCATCCGGAGTCCCGTCCACGGCGGGGGTCGGCATCGACAACCCCGACAACGCGGAGAGAAGCATTTCGCCGGTCAACGCATCGAACTCACCTTTGATCACCACCCGACCGTTCAACGTCGGAGAAATACGTAGTTCGTTGCGATCGTCGTCCTCCCCCGCCGGGACGTCCTCGGATTCGAAGATCCGCTCGAGCACCGCGATGGCGTACCGCAGTTTCATGGTGGTCGCTTCCACCCCGGACGCTGCCGCGAGCAGCGTTGTGATGCAGTGCGGCAGAGCGCGCTCCGGCATCCCTTTCGGTGGGGATTCGCAGAACGCGGTGATCAGCGCGGCATGATCGACGGTGAGGTCACCGGCATCGAACTGCGCCGCGATATCGGGGAAGGCTCGTAAGGCGACGCCGAGAGCGGCGATCTTGTTTCCGGCCGCGTTCTGCAGCATCGTATTCGCCGCCAGCCAGCGGCCGACGCCGCGGTAACACAGCACCTGCTCGTCCGGATGAAGTGCCAACTCGTCGACCGCGGCAACGCGGATAGCTTCCAGTCGAAGGATTTCCGCGGATGCGGTGACCGCAACGTCCCGCACATCGCACGGCCGCAACCGCCACAGCATGCCACGCACATTCACAGCAGAACCAGCTACGACATCGGCAACTACAGTATCGACGCTCATCGGATCCCCCCATCCTTACCCCTAACTTTACTCGAACATACATTCGAGTCAAGGGGAAGTTTTGAGCGGAGATTCAGCGGGCCCCTCGAAAACCTTTGCAGCAAACAACTTTCATACTTGTTTTTCAGACATGACCGGAACGTGAGCGCGAGAGGAGGCAGCGTTCTCCAACCGTCGATCAAACACCCACACCAGTGTCGTGGCCACCGAGAACGCCAACCCGGCCACACACACTCCGGACCACCCGTATGCTTTCCAGACAACTGATCCCACCGCAGATCCCAGAGCGGCACCGATGAAGTAGGTGGTCATGTACACGGAATTGACGCGTGATCTCGCTGCGGGGATGAGTGCGTAGACAATGTTCTGGTTGCTGACATGCACCCCTTGCAGTGCCAAATCCGCGAGCACAAAGGCAACAAGGAACCATGTCACGTGCGTCCCGCCGACAGCAAAAGGCAACCAGCACAACAATAGAACGGCCAGGGCACTACCAGTAGCGAGTTGCGTCATTCCCCGATCCGCCAACCGGCCCGCGACTGTTGCCATCAATGCTCCCGCCACGCCGAGCAATCCGACGAGGCCGATCTGAGTATCGCTGTACCCGTATTCCCCCGCCAACAGAAATGCCATGGTGGTGAAGACGGTACTGACCGCGGCAAATGCGAGACCGCCCATGGCAGCTCGGGTTCGTAGACGCGGCAACGTTTTCGCCAGATGGCCGAGTGAGCGTAGCGTCGCTGCGTAGCTGGCGTTCTCGCGAGAGCCTGCGTCCGATGGCAGCACCCTCCAGAGCGCCACAGCCATTACCACCATGAGCACGGCGGCAACCTTGTATACCGTCGACCAGCCGCCCAGGCCGGACAGCAGTCCGGCAACACTGCGCGCCAAGAGAATTCCGATCAGCAGCCCACTCATGATGGTGCCGACCACCTGACCCGAACGCTCTGGCTCGGCCAGGGCTGCAGCAAAGGGAACCAACACCTGAGCTGCCACGGAAAACACGCCGGCGACAGCAATACCCACCGCCAGAGTGGCGAAGTTGGGTGCAAACCCGCTGACTGCCTGCCCGACCGCAGCCAGAAACATGAGTCCCACGGTGAGCTTTCGTCGGTCGACAATATCTCCGACCGGAACTAGGAGTATCAACCCGAGGGCGTACGCCACCTGGGCGATTGTCACCGTCGCCGCGGCCGTCGACGCGGATACATGGAGATGGACTGCGATGGAGTCCAGCAACGGCTGGTTGAAGTAGTTGCCTCCAGCGCAAAGCCCGGTAGCCGCCGCCATCAGCAGGACTGTCGGCAACCCGAGCCGCGATTGTGTGTCGCCTGAAATCATCGTTCAAGCATGGACTGATGCGCACGCGGCGTCCAATAGATAGATCTGGATGAATAATCTTCCAAACCGATAGATCATGCCACTGCCGGCCAACGAGAAACACGGCGCCCTGCTTCGGTTACAACCGAAGCAGGGCGCCGCGCCGAACTATCTCAGTGCGAGCAGAAACTACTGTCCGAGCACGAACTACAAGGAATCAACTGGTCGCGGCAAAGTATCCGCTGTGCGATCCCGTGGAACTGGCCGCATCGGTCGCACCCAAGCTGCTGGAACCACCCAAACTGCCGAGACTTCAGGAGCCACCCGAACTGCCCGGGCCGCCGTTGCCACCCAAACTGCCCAGGATTCCTGACCCTCCGAGGCTACCCAGGCCGCCGTTGCCACCCAAGCTTCCGGACCCGCCGTTGCCACTGTCACCGTTGGAAACAGTGACCGTACCGACTGCCGTCGCCGTCAAACCATGCGCCGCCGACGTCGACGTCAAGAACCCAGCCGAACCCGCGAACACCGCCGTAATACTCTGCGTACCTTCAGCAAACGCCTGCGTCAACACAGCCTTGCCGTCAGCATCCACATTCACTGGACCACCAAGATTGCCGTTGGCGTCCTTGAACTGAACCGTGCCGCTACCGGGATTCGGCGACACCTGAGCCGTCAGCGCCACATCCACACCTGTCACAGCCGAAGCAGAACCGCTGATCGCGGTCGTGGTCTGCGCAGCTGCAGCCGACACCGTCACGGTCTGCGGTGCCGAGGTGGACTCCAGGGTCGAAGGAGAACGTCCGCGATTTGGGGTCAACATAGGGACGCACCGGCCAATCATTGAGACCTGCGGTGACCTGCGCGAAATCAGCGCCAGTGCTGTCGATAGTCAGCGGGCTACCGTCCATCTTTGCTGAATTTTCGACGTACGTCAGGCACGTCGGGTGCATGTCCGTGACACGGTAGATGTACTCCACAACCCATGTACGCGTAAATCTCGTCGAGACGGTTATTACGTCATCCTCACTCGGCGTGACATTGCTGACCGTCCGGGTGAAGGAGGAGCTGCCCTCCGATCAACTCGCCGACCCGGCAGCCGCGTCGGCAACTCCGGTTCCGAAACTGACGGCAAGGCCGGCGGCAACGGCAAATGCGCTCACGGCACCGATGCCGCGGCGAATGTTTCTCTAGGACATACGTTTCCCCTCAAAAAGAGTGCATGGATAGGAACGGCGCCCTGCCCCGGTGCTAAGACTGGGACGGAGCGCCGTCAAAAGATGTTGAGTTACAAGCGATCAGCTACTAGAGCCGAATCCACCCAGGCTGCCCAAACTGCCGGAGCCGCCACCGTTTCCACCGTCACCGGGAGTTCCAGCTTCTGCAACCTGAAGGGTGGCGCTGTCAGCCGAACCATTAACGGTTCCGGCGCCACTGAATTCAGCCGTGATAGTGCGCTGTCCTGCTGCAGAAGGAGTCCAATCGATGCGCGCTACACCGGAGCCGTCAACTGCAACTGTTCCGATGACAGTGTCGCCGTCCTTGAAAGTGACTGTGCCGCCGGCGTTGGCCGGATCAATCTGCGCCGAGACGGCCGTGGACTTGCCAACCTGTGCGCTGCCGACTGTGAGATCAGTTGTCGACGCAGTGTTGCTGGCCGGCGCCTCAGCGACGGTCACAGTTGTAGAAGTCGTGGAGGTGGATACACCGGAGCGTCCGGAGAAGGCTGCAGTAATCGTCTGACTTCCCGACGTTTCCGGAGTCCAGGCATAGGTAGCTTCACCGTTGGCGCCGACAGCAACAACGGTGGGCTTGCCGTCAATCGTGAACGTAACGGTCCCACCGGCACCGGCAGGGCTCACTGTTGCCTTCAATGTGGTGGACGTCCCGACCTGCGCACCCGAGACAGTGGCGAGTGTGGTCGTGGATAGAGCATCTGCCTGCGAGACTCCCACCGACTGAGCAGCGGACGTTGATTCATTTGCCTTCGAGGTGGCCACGAACTTCGCGGACAGGTTGTGCGTGCCCTTGGAAGTTGGCTTCCAATTGAAGGTCGCAGCGCCGGTAGCGTCGAGGGCACCCTCGCCGATCTTGGTTCCACCGTCGTAAAACTCAACGGTGTTTCCGAGCGCACCACCGATGACAGTGGCCTTGAGCGGAACTGTCTGGCCCACCTGTACACCGGAAGGCACTGTGTCCAGTGCCGTCGTGGAGTTGTTCACCTGCACCGTGAAAGCAGGGCCCTTGCCCGGGTACTTGCCCTCACCCAAGGAACCGTTGTAAGACATCCCTGTCTGCAACGCAACGCCTCGATCGCAGCCCGCTCCAACCTTGTAGTCGAAGGAGAACGTCCGCGACTTCGGATTAATGTTCGGATATACCGGCCATTCAATAACGGTTCCCTTGACCTGTGCGTAATCAACGCCAGTACTGTCGATGGCCCGCGGACTACCGTCCACCTTTGCTGAATCTTCGACGTACGTCAGGCACGTAGGGTGCTGGTCCGTGACGCGGTAGATGTACTCCACAGCTCCTGTGCGCATGAACTTCGTCGAGATAGTGATTGTGTCACCCTCACTCGGCGTGACATTGCTGACCGTACGTTCGAAATTGCTGCCACCGTCCTTCCATGCCACCGAATCGGGAGCTGCGCTGGCAACACCGGTTCCGAAGCTCACGGCCAGTCCGGCTGCAATCGCACATGCGCTTACACCACCGACTACACGACGGATGTTTCTCTCAGACATCTCTATCCCTCTCGATTACCCGACGAAGATCCGCAACCAAGACATACGTCCGACTTAAGACCAATGGCACTGAGAATAGCGCATTTGCTGGAAAAAAACCAAGAAATCGCATATGGCATTTTCGAAAGATGAAGCATCGGTAAAACCCCTAATAATGACAGGTGATCTGCAAGGTAAGATACATCTCTGTCGAATCCTTAATTATGCAAACCATTAACTGGGACTTCGAACACAGGAAGCCTACCGGCGCCCGACCTTTTCGCGGCACAAATAACTGCACCCGTGAAATCGGTGCGAAATCCGATCACTCACCGGCTCCACCCGAGTCACGTCCGCAAGATCGATCCGCGATTCCCATCGCCTGAACCGATAGATTCGAGTGTATGGATCTGCGCCACATACGCTATGCATTGGCCGTCGCCGAGGATCGTCATTTCAGTCGAGCCGCGCTTCGCCTGCACATCTCACAATCAGCGCTCAGCGCCCAGATCCGGGATCTTGAACGCGAACTCGGTGTTGAGCTTTTCCATCGAAACAGTCGCAATGTCGGACTGACTTCTGCCGGCGAGGTCTTTGTTGCCCGCGCCCGCGATGTGCTCGGCGCTGTTTCCCGACTGGTGAGCGATGTTTCCGAGGACGGCGGCGAGCAGGTACGTCTGACTGTCGGAACGATTACCTCAGCGGGCCGCGTCGATATCGGTCGGGCACTTGCTTCTTTGACACGTCGGCATCCGACAATCAATGCAACAGTGCGCCCTTACGGTAGTGAAGTCGTCATCGAAGGCGTCCGATCCGGCGCGATCGATGTCGGGATCGTGGGGTTGGCGCCCGGCCGACTACCCAAGACGTTCTCGGCGGTTCCGCTGTGGAGTGAGTCGACGGCAGCGTTTGTCCCCGTCGATCACCCTTTCAGCACGGTTGCATCCATCAGACTCGAAGACCTCAGAGACGTCCCGCTAGTGGACTTCGCGTCGGGGAGCGAGGCGCGAGTTCAAACCGATCAGGCTTTTGCCGAGTCGCAGATTCCTCGCGGACGTACCTATGAAGCGAACTCTGTCGATCTCATCTGCTCCCTGACCGCCAATGGACTGGGCGTCGGACTACTTCCGGAGTCGATGAGCGTCGACCATCCCGAGTTGGTGTGCATTTCTATTGCCGATGCACCGCATCGGGTGGTCCATGCAATCACCGATCCTGCGCATTCGTCTTCATTGGCAAGGGAATTCGTCATCCTCCTGGCCGATCAGTTCTCTACTTGAGAAGGCGAGACATTCGCCGATCCGCCAAGGGCTTTCCACCCGTTTGGCAGGTTGCGCAGTACTGGAAGGAACGCTCGGCAAACGAGACCTCTCGAACCACGTCGCCGCAGACCGGGCAAGGCAGACCAGTGCGGGCATGCACCCGCATCCCGGATCGCTTCTCCCCCTTGAGTCTTGCGGCATCCTGTCCGACGGACCGCGCAATCGCATCAGTCAGCACTGATCGCAGGGCGCCGTAGAGCGTCGTAATCTGTTCTGCCGTAAGACGAGACGAATTTGCGAAGGGAGAGAGCTTCGCCGTGTGAAGGATTTCGTCAGAATAGGCGTTACCGATGCCGGCCAGGAGTGCCTGGTCGACCAGCGCGTTCTTTATCCGCGCAGATGTGCCGGCGAGAACTTCCGCAAACTCAGGTTCCGTCACAACCATCGCGTCCGGCCCCAGACTTGCAATTCCCGGAACCTCCGACGGATCTGTCACCACCCACACCGCGAGGCTCTTCTTTGTGCCGGCTTCGGTGAGATCGAATGCGGGAGTGAGACCTTCGGGTGTGAAGAAATGAACCCGCAACGCCAGCGGCCCCTTGCCTGGCTTCGGCGGTGTCGACGACGGATTGTCTTGCCAGCGCATCCATCCCGCTCGCGAGAGGTGCGTGATGAGCCACAATCCGTCACAATCCACACCGAGATGCTTCCCAAATCTTGCGGCTCCGGTCACGTCGCGGCCTGGCAAAGCGGTTATCGACGGATCAAAAGTCTTGAGGACGCTCAACGCTGCGATGTCGACCCGACCGACCACGGCCCCCATTGCGTGTTCGCGCAAGAAATCCGCGAGCGCTTCCACCTCGGGCAGTTCCGGCATAGGAGCCAGTCTATGAGAATTAGCCCGTGCCCTGCCCGACTTCGGAAAACTCGGGGACCGAGACGACGCTAATCTGCCGCCGCCTGGCCGAAGCTGTGACACAAAAGCACCTGGTCGCCGCCGGACGACTTCGCGCGGTACATGGCTTCGTCTGCGATTCGAAACAACTCCGCCAGTACGCCTTCTGCGTCGAGAGCCAGCCGAGTTGTCGATGCAATTGCGATACCCACGCTGGTTGTGACAACTGGATCGCGATTGTCGAGGCGTAGCTTCCGTGCAAAATCCTTCGTGAGTTGTTCCTCGGATCCCACCGGGACCGTGTCGACCAAGACAAACTCGTCCCCTCCGAATCGGGAGACCAACGCGTGGTTGCCACCGCACTCCCGCAGCCGCTCCGCCAACTCGCGAAGAACTCGATCGCCCTCCTCGTGACCCAACGTGTCGTTAACGGTTTTGAAATTGTCGACGTCGACAATCGCAACTACGTACGACGCTTCGCGCGGTGGACTGGCTGCCACTCCCCGCTCGTCGACGGCTCTTTGCAATCCTCGTCGATTAAGCAATCCGGTGAGGGGATCGAGTTCGGAATTCTCCGCATCCGTGCCCAACAACGAGAGCATGAACTGACAGGTGAAGGGAACAACCGTGATGCTCGAGAAGATGAGAAAACCCAGTGAGACGGCTAGCGCCGGATCCGTGTACTCAGCAACCTGGTGCCCGATCACCAACAGGACGATGACAGCAAAAATCATATGCGCGGTCTGCACCCTCGAACTGTGAAAAAACGCGATATACGCGCCGAAGAGTCCGAACACGCTGCATTGAAGCAATCCGACTAGCGGATTCTTGTTGAGAAATATGCCTGCCGGCACACCGATTTCTGCATATACGAGGAAGACATACGACCAGCGTCGCGTGAATGTCGGGATACACGCGAACGGGATGATCATCAAGAGCGTGGCAACGATAATCATCGCGTTGATGACACTGGTTATCTGGTTGTGGATACCTTGGTCGCTGAATCGAAGTAGCGACATGGTGACTGCAACGGATACCAACGAACAGATAAGCAGCAAGCGTCCCCACAATTCGAGGCCTTTCGACGCTATGTAGCGGGTGAAAGTATCGAATGGGTCCGGGCGCTTGAACCACTGGACAAGCAGTCCCATCGCAGTTCGCCAGTCTGCCTGCGGCGTTCCACGCCGAACCGGCACGATCACTTGCCGACCGCCCGGTCCGAACCACATCATGCGCAAAGCATAGGTGTGCTAATCCATTGCTGCGATATAACGGACAAGGCGAACGAAATTCGGCCCAACCGAACGTGCGTCAGCGACGCACCAGATACGTGTCCATGATCCAACCGTGCTGCTGACGCAACTCGGACCGCGTGCGCACGATCTCGTCTTCCACATCGCGCAGATTCCCGGCGATCAATACTTCGTGGCGGGTGCCCAGATAGGCACCCCACCAGATTTCGACCTCATTCCCGGCAACCTCGGTGAAGGTGCAGTTCGCGTCGAGCATCACGACGGCGTTGTCGACTCCGTCGGGCAACCCGTCGGCGAGATTGCGTCCGGTGGTGATGTGGATCGGTTCGCCGATGCGGTTGAGCACCATGCGGTGCTGCGCCGCCAAGGACTGGACGCTGGTGATTCCCGGAATCACGGAGTAGTCGAAGGTGACATTGCCGCGAGCAAGAACCCGTTCGACGATGCGCAGGGTGCTGTCGTAGAGCGACGGGTCGCCCCAGACGAGGATCGCGCCGATACCGGCTTCGGCTGCAAATTCTTTCTCGAAGATCGAGGCCCGCCGGTCGTGCCAGTCGTCCACAACACCTTCGTAGTCCGAAGGTGTCCGATCTCTCGGCGGATCGGTGATCTCGACAATGCGATATTCGCCGGTCACATGTTCACGGAGAATCCCGGTTCGCAGGTCCACCAGATCTTGCTTTTCGCTCCCTTTACCGATCACAAAAAACGTATCTGCCCTGTTCATGGCCTTGATAGCTTGGATCGTCACTTGATCGGGGTCACCGGCGCCGACGCCGATCACGAAGAGTTCATGCATTGAAGGAGGCTATCGTGCGTGCCCTAGACTGTTGGCCGTGACTGTCTCCACCGCTTATGAAGACCTGCTGAAGCTCGTAATGGAGACCGGCACCCCCAAAGCCGATCGCACCGGCACCGGCACCCGCAGCATCTTCGGTCACCAGATGCGCTTCGATCTTGCCGACGGTTTCCCCTTGGTC
Organism: Rhodococcus sp. IEGM 1379; assembly: GCF_030056815.1. Lineage (GTDB taxonomy): Bacteria > Actinomycetota > Actinomycetes > Mycobacteriales > Mycobacteriaceae > Rhodococcus_F. The sequence goes on along the minus strand of NZ_JASHKR010000009.1, from coordinate 90,730 downwards.
ACCACCAAGAAGGTGCACCTCAAGTCGATAGTCAACGAACTCCTGTGGTTCCTGCGCGGCGATTCCAACATTGCCTGGCTGCACGAGCACGGCGTCAAAATCTGGGATGAGTGGGCCGACGAGAACGGCGAACTCGGCCCCGTCTACGGCGTCCAGTGGCGCAGCTGGCCCACTCCGTCCGGTGAGCACATCGACCAGATCACGCAGACCGTCGAAACCCTGCGGTCCAATCCCGATTCCCGACGCATCATCGTCTCCGCCTGGAATGTGGCCGATATTCCGCAGATGGCGCTCGCTCCGTGCCACGCGTTCTTCCAGTTCTATGTCGCCGACGGCAAACTCTCGTGCCAGCTGTACCAGCGCAGCGCCGACATGTTCCTCGGTGTCCCGTTCAACATCGCCAGCTACGCACTCCTCACGCACATGATGGCGCAACAAGCCAACCTCGACGTCGGTGAGTTCATCTGGACCGGCGGCGACTGCCATGTCTACGACAATCACATCGACCAGGTCGCCGAGCAGCTCAGCCGGACGCCACTCGACCTGCCGACCTTGAAACTGACCAAGCGCGATTCCATCTTCGACTACACCTTCGAGGACGTCGAAATCGTTGGATATCAACACCATCCGGCCATCAAGGCCCCGGTCGCAGTCTGATCATGAGCGACCGCGCAGTCACGCTCGTCTGGGCTCAGGCGAACAATCGTGTCATCGGCCAAGGCAACACCATTCCGTGGCACCTCTCCGAGGACATGGCGTATTTCAAGAACGTCACCATGGGACATCCCGTGATCATGGGCCGGTTGACGTGGGATTCGATACCGCCCAAGTTCCGGCCGTTCAGTGGTCGCCGAAATATTGTTGTCACCCGCGACACGACATGGGCTGCAGACGGAACCGAAGCCGCACACAGTCTCGATGACGCACTGGCACTATCGGACGCTGATGTCTGCGTTATCGGCGGCGGTCAAATCTATTCGGCAGCAATGCCATTCGCAACCAAGCTACTCGTCACCGAAATTGATCTCGACATTGCCGGCGACGCGTATGCTCCCGTCGTCGGACCCGAGTGGACACTGTGTTCCGACGAGCCCTGGCAGACGTCGGAGAAAAGCGGGCTACGGTTCCGCTGGCTGGAATACGCACGCCACGAATCGACTAGCTGATCACTTAGTCCGTTCGTCAGGCACTCCGGACGCGCGTCGGTCATACTCGGGGAACCGAGATGATCGCAGCAACCCCGAGAGGTCTTCGATGGACAAGAAGTCACTGACAGCCCTCGCTCGCCAACAGTTGAAGCTGGCGGCCACTGCCAGCAGCGGTCGCAGTTCCCAAACCGTCTACGGCGGCCATCAGCGCAGCCTGCGGCAAACAGTGATCGCGCTCAGTGCCGGCAAGAGTCTCGCCGAGCATGACAGCCCCGGCGAAGCAACGTTGCTGGTACTCAGCGGCAAACTCAACCTCGTGTGCGGCGACGATCAGTGGAAGGGTTCCACCGGAGATTTCCTCGCCGTCCCGGCCCAGCGCCACAGTGTCGAGGCACTCGAAGACGTCGCATTCCTGTTGACAGTCGCAATGTAATAACCGTCGCAATGCAATTACCGTCGCAATGCAATTACGGTGCCGGTAGCGTCACGGGTGTGAAAGCGATACTTGTGAAAGCGGTGCTGCAGTGACCGAAACGGTAATCGAAATATCCGTCGTATCACCGCGCGCTGCCTTGTGGCCCGCGCTCATTGATCCCGCATTGATTCGGCGTTGGCACGGCTGGGACTGCGCCGAACTCGACGACGAGATCGAGTACATCTACTCCACTGCTGAAGCCGATCCCGATGCGTTCACCCTCATACTCGGCAACGGCGATCAATTCTCTCTCATCGAAAATGACGGCACGACGATCGTCCGAATCACTCGCCCACCTCGACGCCCCGACGACGAATGGTTCGCGGACGTCACCGAAGGCTGGACAACCTTCCTGCATTTCTTGAAGTTCGGCGTCGAGCACCACGGATTGGCCGAGCGCAGAACGATTTACCTCGACGGCCCACTCCGCCCCGGTGAAACAGCTGCTTCTGTTCTCGGACTCGACTCCGTCGCAGCGGTGCCCGGCACCCGCTACAACGCCACCCTGGCTCCCGGGGATTACGCCGAAGGCGTCGTCGACTATGTAAGCGACCTGCAAACAGGAGTGACAATCGAAGACCTTGGTCCCGGATTATTGGTCTGCGCAACGCAGCCCGCAGGCTCGCACCGCCCCCATCAGGGACTCCAAATCCTTCTGGCCACCTATGATCTCAGCGGAGATGAGTTCGCGGAGATCGAACATCATTGGAAACAGTGGTGGGACGAGCGAACTCGCGCAATCTGAACACTCGCGAACCGATATGCTTCGCTAATGATCGATTCTTCGGGCCACAGTCCGACACGAACTTTCGGTGAGGTACTGGAGCGACTTGCTCATACCGACGCCGATATCCCCACGCTCCACCGGCTTCTCGAAGCCGTTCTTGTTGTCGGTTCCGGTCTCGATCTCGATCTGACTTTGCAGCGCATCATCACCGCAGCAACCACCGTATTGAATTGCCGGTACGGAGCGTTGGGTGTGCGTGCGCCCAGCGGCGGCCTCGCCGAGTTCGTGTACGAGGGCATCGATGAACCCCTACGGCAAGCGATGGGACACTTCCCGGAGGGCCACGGCGTGCTCGGCGTCCTCATGAACGATCCCAAGACGTTGCGAGTCTCACACTTGGGCGCTCATCCGGAATCTGTCGGCTTTCCCGCCAATCATCCTCCGATGGACAGCTTCCTGGGTGCACCGATCATGATGCGCGGCGAGGTATTCGGCAGTATCTACCTCACCGAGAAGCGCGGCGCCGCAGAGTTCACCGAAGAGGACGAGGTCATTCTCGAGGCCCTCGCCATCGCAGCCGGAATGGCCGCCGAGAACGCCCGCCTGTTCGAACAGTCTCGGACCCGCGAAAGATGGCTCACCGCAATGTCAGCCGTACGGACGAGATTGCTGGCAGGCGACTCCCTCGAAGACGGTCTGCAACTTCTCGCCACGCGGGTCCGCGACCTTACCGGCGCCGACGACGTCATCGTGGTCATCTGTGAAGACGGCTACGCTCAGGTCCACACTGCCGCCAGCGCTCGACCCACTTCGCGCGGAATACGCATTCCGGCAGATACTTACCCTTTCAACATTGTTCGGCAAACGCACAAGGTACAGGTCTTCACCGACCTCGGAGCTGTAGCGGAATTGGTCCCCACGGCCGTCAGCGCCGTCCTCTCACCGATGACCATTGGGTCCGGCGTGGTGGGCGCACTCCTGCTCGCCTCTGATTCGACAAACACGCTGTGGGACTCGGACGAGCTTACTCGAATCGAATCGATGGCCGAGATTGGTTCCGTGGCAATTGAATTCGATCGCAAACAACGCGGCCAACGCCTACTGTCGGTGCTCGCAGACCGCGATCGCATTGCCCGCGATCTGCACGACAACGTCATTCAACGCCTGTTTGCCAGTGGGATGAGCCTGCAGAGCACCCTGCCGGATTCGAGTCTCCCGGCCTCCGCACGCGCCATCGTCACCAGGTCGCTCGAGCAACTGGACCAGACTGTCCGTGAAATCCGCACCACCATCTTCGATCTCCAGACACCAGCCACCGCAGACTCGACAAGCTTGCGTCGACGCCTCCTCGACGTAATCGCCGATGCCACAGCACAATCGACTGTCACTCCGAGTGTGCAGTTCTCCGGGGCCATCGACACTCTGGTCAAAGCCGGCATCCATCCGCATGCCGAAGCAGTGCTCCGCGAGGGCCTGAGTAACGTGCTGCGTCACGCGCAGGCCGACACCATCACCATCTCGGTGACTGCCAATCTCGAATTCGCGATCACCATCGACGACGACGGCAACGGCATCCCCGCCGGTGTACACAAAAGCGGGCTGCACAATCTGGAACGACGTGCCGAACACTGCGGTGGCACTTGCACAATCGGTAACCGCGAACCGCAGGGCACCCGCCTGGTGTGGCGGGTGCCGCTGCGACGCGAGAAGCCCTGAGCTACTTGCTGCGCAACTCGGTGGCCAGTACTGCGGCCTGAGTTCTGCGCTGCATACCCAACTTCGAGAGCAGTCGCGTCACATAGTTCTTGACTGTCTTCTCCGCCAAGAAGAGTCGAGCGCCGATCTCGCGGTTGGTCAGCCCCTCCCCGATCAGGTCGAACACCGCACGTTCCTGATCGGAAAGTTCGGCCAAGGGATCGGCCGTGCGCTCGCTACGGATGCGTTGCATCAATGCCTCGGTGGCCCGGCTGTCCAGCAAGGAACCACCGAGACCCACAGTGCGCACTGCCGCAACAAGATCCGTGCCCAGGATCTGCTTCAGCACAAACCCCGAAGCGCCGGCCATGATGGCGTCGAGCAGTGCTTCATCGTCGGCATACGACGTCAGCATCAAGCACCGCAGGTCCGGCAGAATCGACCGGAGGTCACGGCACAACTCGACGCCGTTGCCGTCGGCCAGGCGCACGTCGAGGACCGCGACGTCGACGTTGCGCTGTGGGATCACAGCCATGGCTTCCCGTACCGACGACGCTTCACCGACCACCTCGAAATCCTCGACGCCGCCGAGTAGATCGAACAGTCCACGCCGGACGATCTCGTGATCGTCGACCAGGAACACGCGCGTAGTCATTGAAGCCCTTCTTGGAATTTTGAATCGATCGGAAACAACGCGTAATGCGTACTACTTGTGCCGCACAATCAGCACCGGGCAGTCGGCGGTGTGGAGGAGCGCCCGACTGGTCGAGCCGAGGAGCATTCCCACGAAGCCGCCGCGTCCGCGACTGCCGACAACGATCAACTGCGCTGTCTCGGCATATTCGCTGAGCACTCGTACCGGGCGATCCCGTGCGACCACGCGCTCGACCACAACGTCCGGGTACCGATCGGTGAACCCGGCCAACTGCTCGGCCAGAACCACCTCTTCGCCGGTCTGAATGCTGCCCCACAGTGGATCCTCCGGGGTTGCGCCCAGTGAAGGCTGCACACTGACATCGCTCCACACGTTGACTGCAATGAGTGTGGCTCCACGCGCCGAGGCCTGCTCGAAGGCATGCTCGATAGCTTCGATGCTGTTCTCGGAACCGTCCACGCCAACCACGACGGGCCCCTCGGTAGGCGGATGGCCGTCCAACGTCCGTCCCCGAACCACCGCTACCGGCGATTCACCGTGCGAGACAAGCGAAACCGTCACCGAACCGACGACCAGACCGGTGAATTCACCATGCCCACGCGGACCCAACGCCATCATGTAGGCGCGCTTCGACAGTTCGATGAGCGAATCGGAGACGCTACCGGTGAGTTGCTCGGTCACAACCTCGAGATCGCCGTCGACGCTCTGATGAGCCAGAATCTTGGCGCTGTCGAGACGCGCGCGTGCAGTGCGGTGCAGTTCCTCCTTGAAACTCTCGGCCAGATACGGCTCGGAGTAGTAGAACGCCGGAATATGCACCACCGTCACGATGTGAAGGGGACGGCCCAATGTCGCGGCCGTGTGAGCAGCCCACACAACTGCCGACGACGCGGACTCGGAACCGTCCACTGCTACGACGACGGGTTGGTTTGCACTCATGTTCGTCCCTTCACGATCAGACTGTTCGAAACTCCGCAGCGCGCGGTGCCACGGAGTTCTCCGCCACCACACTATTGCCTTCACACTATTGCTCGAGTACCGCAAATAGGGTCATCAACACCAGAAGGTCCCGAATCGGACATGACGGTCCTGCCCGCAAGTCGACTGTGCAACCCGAACACGGCGACGGCCCCGCCAACATCCCTGACGGGCGTCAACGAGGCCGGTTGTGGCGGATTCACGAACAAACCCTGGCCACACACCTCACGATAGGGCGACGAGCAGTTGCCTCATAAGTGCACAAGGTCCCGCTTGCTGTGTGCCTTTACCACCCGCGGGTGGTGAGGAAAGCCGCACAGCAGTTAGTCACAAATCTTCCGGAACTTCTCGATCAGCGCGACACGGCCCGCGCGATCAGCCGCCAACGGGGTGACGTTGAGGGTGGTGACGCCGGCTTCCGCGAATGCTGCGACGCGTTCCTTGACGTAGCTTTCGGGTCCGATGAGGGAGATAGCGCGCACCAACTCGTCCGGAACGGCCGCTGCTGCTTCGTCTTTCTTACCCGCAAGGTAGAGATCCTGAATCTTCGCGGCAGCTTCCTCGTAGCCGTAGCGGATGGCAAGGTCGTTGTAGAAGTTCTTTCCCTTGGCACCCATGCCGCCGATGTAGAGGGCGAGGCTGGGTCGCACCCAGTCGAGCATGTGGTCGACGTCGTCGCCGATGGCCAACGCCGGGGATGCGTAGACCTGGAGTTCACCGAGACTGGGATCGCGCTTGGCCTTACCCTTCGCGATCGGCTCGCCCCACACACTCGCCGCCTTCTCCGGGTGGAAGAAGATAGGCTCCCAGCCCTCGGCGATTTCGGCGGTAAGTTCCACGTTCTTGGGGCCGAGCGATGCGATCAAGATCGGAATACGCTCGCGTACAGGATGATTGATCAGCTTGAGCGGCTTGCCCAGCCCGGTGCCCTTTTCGGCCGGCAGCGGCACCTGGTAATACTTGCCCTGGTACTCGACCTTCTCGCGGCGCCACACCTTGCGGCAAATTTCGACTACCTCGCGGGTGCGTCCCAGCGGAGCGTCGTACTTGACGCCGTGAAAGCCTTCGATCACCTGCGGGCCGGAGGCACCGATGCCCATGACAAAACGTCCGTTTGACACGAAGTCGAGGCCGGCGGCAGTCATCGCGGTCAGCGACGGCGTACGGGTGTAAATCTGGAAGATGCCGGAGGCAAGCTCGATGGTCGACGTCTTGGCCGCCAGGTAGCCGAGTTGGCTGACAGCGTCGAACGAGTAGGCCTCGGGGACGAAGGCGATGTCCAAACCGGCCTTTTCGAGGTCACCGACCTCTTCTACTGTTTCAGCGAACCCGCCGCTGTAGTTCAATCCCATACCGATACGCACGTTGTAACCCCAATCCTGACGATTGCCGAGTGTGCTGCAGGCACACCTCACGCCGAACATTACTCACCCGAACACTACGGAACATGAGTCCGTATTCATGTGACTGGCCCGTTCATATTCGATGACCGAAATGAACGGGCCAGGCCACAAACTTCAGCGATCAGGAATCTTCGGGACGAACCACCATCACCGAGCATTGTGCGTTGGCGATCAGCGTGTTGCTGGTCGAGCCGAGAAGCATTCCGCGGAATCCACCACGACCACGGCTACCGACAACAACCAATTGCGCACGGGCAGACCACTCGAGGAGACGTCCACGCGGATTGTCGAGATAGATTTCGCGTCGTACGACCACGTCGGGGTACTTTTCGCACCACCCGGCCAGGCTTTCGCTCAGTACCGCGTGCTCTTCCTCCTCGAACGACTGCGGCGCCAGCGCGGCAGCGCGAGGATCCTCGAAGGCTGCAGTTCCGAGGTCACTCCACACGTGAACGGCCACAAGCTCTGCGCCGCGGAACGACGCTTCCTCGAACGCCGCGCCCACGGCCTGAGCGCTCAGAGCGCTGCCGTCGACACCCACCACGACGGGCCCCTCGGACGGTACGACGCCGTCGCGTTCGCGAACAACGATCACGGGGCACTTACCGTGGCTCGCCACACCGACCGCCGTATTGCCGAGAACAGCCGTCGCTGTCTTGCCGGACGACGACGCCCCGACGACTGCGAGCCTCGCCTTTGCAGAACTCTCCAACAGCCACTGCGTCGGGCTGCCGATCGCGATCTCACTGTGAATGGTCACCGTGGGCGCGACCTCGCGGGCAAACTTCTCGGCTTCCGCGAGGACTTCTTTGCCTGCTTCTTCGATCCATTCGTAAACGCCGCCCGCATCGATGTACGGTCCGCCGAATCCGTACGGCGCAAAGTCGAGCGCATGCAGGATATCGAGACGTAATTCGCGCTGTGCGGCAATCTTTGCAGCTTCGCGGAGCGCGCTGGACGACGTGTCCGACCCGTCTACTCCGACGACGACATTGTTGTGTTCGCGTGAACTCATGTGCCCACCTTCCGTAAGAAGTTATCGAGCCACTTCTACTGTAGCCATCGCAGTTAGCCCGCGCTGTCCGGGTCGACCATTGTCGACAACGCAAAAATATGCTCGAAACTGTTGACGGATAAGTCAATTAGTCTGCCCACGTATGGACAGAGTTGCCTCGCCGCATGTTCTCGATATGCCTGCGCGCCCTCTCCACCAGGCGATCCCCACCCACCCATCGCGGGCAATACAGAGTTGCGCCTTGCGCCGATATGCACAGTCTCGGCCGCACTCCCTGATTCTCCATTTCGAAAGTTATTGTGTCCGTAGATTGTTCGAAGATCAGAAGCCAAGATTCAGGTGAACGTCGGCAGCATCTCTGAAGACTAACCGCCGGGGTGGATCGGGAAACGAAAACTACGGCAAAACAAAAACTGCGGCGGTACCCGGAGCAAGTCCCGGTACCACCGCAGTGGAAAAGAGTGTTTTTTCAGGCCAACGTTTTTCAGGCCAACGTTTTTCAGGCCAACGTTTTTCAGGCCCAGGTAGGCGATACTCCGCGGGCGCGCAGCCACGCGGCGGGATCAACCTTTGCACCGTTCTGTGCTACCTCGAAGTGCAGGTGCGGGCCGGTGGACTGGCCACGGTTGCCAACTGTCGCGATCTGCTGGCCGGCGTTGACACGCTGGCCGACGTTGACCTGGTAGTCGTTGACATGTCCGTAAGTGGTGACGGCGCCGTCGTCATGCTGCACGCGCACCCACAAGCCGAAGCCCGAGGCCGGACCGGCGTCGATGACCTTGCCGGATGCTGCAGCGCGGATCGGGGTGCCGATCGGAGCGGCGATGTCCAGGCCGCCATGATGTGCGCCCCAGCGGGAGCCGAAATCGGAAGTCAGTGTTCCGGAAACCGGCTGCACTGTCTCGCCGTTCGACGAGAGTGGATTGACCGAACCAGAGCTGATCGAGCCCGTAAACTGCTGCACCTGCTCGTTGACCTGCGCCAGGACGTCCGGGAGCGGGGGAAGTTCGATGCTGGACAATGCCGGCAGTTGCATGCTCGACAGCCCGGCCGGAATCTCGAGGCCGACGGGAAGCAATCCCTGCGGAATCTCGAATCCGGCAATGTTTTGTGTGGCCGGCGCTGCCGCGGCAGTGCCGGCACCCATCTGTCCTGCGCCGACAAGAAGAGCACCTGTAGCCGCAGCTACGACACCCGCTTTGACGCCGGCGCCCGGCCCAGCCGACGGAACGCGGTGGCGTCCGTTTGCTGCATCAGGATCGATCTCGAATGCAACATTGGAATTGCCCGTGCGGTGGTGGTTTCCCACAGTGTGTACTCCGTCAGTCGTCGGCCTGCAGCGATCTTCAAGTGAAGACCGCTCCTCTGTCTGCCGACGAATGTAACAGTTTGGTCAAGGTGACCGCTACCGTTACACGTTCTTGACCAAAACTATTTTTCGTCCGACTGCCGACTGGCGTCGAGTTCTGCGCGGAATGCGTCGTATCGTGCCCGGTGAGCGGGCCGACGACGGATAATCGCCCAGGCGATGCCGAGTGCGACAAACCAGATCGGTGTCACGATGAGCGCTTGCAGCGTGTCGTCCTTCGTGGTCAACGCCCACAAAATGAAGACGAAGAAAGCAAGTACGACCCAGCACATCACGACGCCGCCGGGCATCTTGAACTTCGACGCCGCATGCAGATGCGGACGACGCTTCCGGTACACCATGTAGCTCGCCAGAATGATGGTCCAGACGAACATGAAAAGCAGCGCTGAGATTGTCGTCACGACAGTGAACGCCTCGATCACCGAGTCGCCCGAGAACAGCAGAATCAACGACGCGAGCAGGAAGATGCAGGAGAACATCAACGCGTTCGCGGGAACCTTGCGCGAGTTCAGTTTGCCCAGCGCCTTCGGTGCGTCGCCCTCCTGCGCGAGGCCGTACACCATCCGTGAGGTGGAGTAGATGCCCGAGTTGGCCGACGATGCCGCCGACGTCAGCACCACGAAGTTGATGACCGAAGCCGCCATCCCCAGTCCGGCGAGGGTGAACATTGCAACGAACGGACTCTTGCCCGCCTCGATCTCGCGCCACGGCGTCACCGCGATGATGACGGTCAGTGCGACGACGTAAAACAGCAGCACACGAATCGGGATGGAGTTGATTGCCTTGGGCAGGTTCTTCTCCGGGTCCTTTGCCTCGGCCGCCGTCGTACCCACCAATTCGATACCCACGAACGCGAACACCGCGATCTGGAATCCGGCTACGAAGCCCATGAAACCGGTCGGGAACATGCCGCCGTCGTTCCACAGATTGTCGATGCCGGATGTGGCTCCGTTCGGTGCTGTGAAGCCGGAGACGACCATGACGATGCCCACGATGATGAGCGCGACAATGGCAACGATCTTGATCAGCGCGAACCAGAACTCGGCCTCACCGAAGGCCCTGACCGTCGGCAAGTTCAGCAGAAGTAGCGCCGCGATCGTGAGCAACGCGGGAATCCACGCGGCCAACCCGGGCCACCAGTACTTGAAGTAACCCGAGATCGCGATCACGTCCGCGATGCCGGTGACAATCCAACAGAACCAATAAGTCCAACCGGTGAAGAACCCCGCCCACGGGCCGAGTAGATCGGCCGCGAAGTCGGAGAACGACTTGTACGACATGTTGGAGAGCAGCAACTCCCCCATCGCCCGCATGACGAAGAAGAGCATGAAGCCGATGATCATGTAAACGAAGATCACGGACGGTCCGGCCAGCGAGATCGTCTTGCCCGAACCCATGAACAGGCCGGTGCCGATAGCGCCGCCGATGGCGATCAGCTGAATATGGCGGTTGGAAAGTTGCCGCGACAAGTGGGGATCGTCACCTGCAGATTTTGACAGTTCAACACGGTTCACGTCGTCGGACACGGAGGATCCCCCTGGTCGTTCGGCTCGCGCACAGGCATCGAACGCTGCCCGTCACACCAACCTCGGAAAAAATGTGCCCTCCCAAAGTACGCGTGTACAGGCTCAGAGCGCGCATCGAAAGCTCACGCCGATAGCCTGTACCGATGAGCATCGACAGCACTGGCCATCAATACGGGCAAATAACCGCAACGCTGTTCGACTTCTCGGGAACGCTCTTTCGTCTCGAAGAAAATTCCGACTGGGACGAACATTTTGTCGATCACGCCGGTGAACCGATGGATGTACACGCGCAAGCCGAATTGATGCGGCGGATGACCGCGCCCGTCGGCCTGACCGTCGACATGGACGAAGCCGGGCTGCACGCCTGGAACAACCGTGACCGCGATCCCAAACTTCATCGCCAGGCGTATCTCGATGTTCTCGCCAAGTCAGGTGTGCCCGACCATGCTCGCGCCGAGGCTCTGTACAGCTTGTTGATCGACCCCGCCCGATGGGTGCCCTACCCCGATGCAGGCGAAGTTCTGAAGTCATTGTCGGAGAAGGGGATCCGAACCGCAGTTCTGAGCAACATCGCCTTCGACATCCGGCCGGCCTTTGTCGCCCGCGGGTGGGACATCTGGGTGGACGAGTTCGTACTGTCCTTCGAAATCGGTGCCGTCAAACCCGAAGTCGAGATCTTCGAGTACGCGCTGTCGCAACTCGACGTCGACGCCGAACGCGCATTGATGGTGGGCGACAGTGAAATCGCCGACGGCGCAGCCCGGGAACTCGGTTGCGCATTCGTCTTGGTCGATCCTCTACCTACCGCCGAGCGTCCGCGCGCTTTGCTGGACGCTGTCGCGAAGTTCGGACTCCTCTGACCCGAGGGTTCAGACTGCGTGCGCTACTTCGCGAATTCGGTTGCTGCGCTTACGCAGTGATCGCACATATTCTGCGCGCTCGGTTTCCGTCATGCCGCCCCAGATTCCGTAGGGCTCGTGAACGGACAGCGCGTGCTCTCGGCACTGCTGCAGCACCGGGCATCCCGCGCACACCTTCTTGGCGTTGAGCTCGCGATTCTCGCGAGCATGTCCACGCTCGCCGTCCGGATGGAAGTACACAGCTGAATCGTGCCCGCGGCACGAACCTCGCAACTGCCAGTCCCAGGTCTCGGCAGTCGGAACGGGCATCGGAAGGTGCTTATGCATGATGGCGACCTCATTCTGTTGAACTGCGACTCACCTGTTGGACCTTGCTCGTCGTGAGTCACAACACAGCCTAGGCCGACTTCTGCTTTTTCACAATACCCACTTACGTACTTCAAGTGCTAAAGTAATCAACCTTTTGTATCCTGAAGTAACGCAGAGAGAATGCTTGAATAGAACTCATGACCCGACCGTTCACGACTCCCGCTACAGCGGGCGAGGTGTTCTCGCTGATCCGCACAGGATCCGCGACCACTCGCAGCGAAATCGGGAAGCTCACCGGATTGTCTCGGACGGCGGTATCGGCGAGAGTGAGCGCACTACAGTCACTCGGACTCATCGCGGACGACGACGAAGGCCCCTCGACCGGCGGCCGTCCGCCGTCCACTCTGACTTTCGCCACATCAGCGGGACTGGTCCTTGTAGTCGCGATCGGCCGCTCGCGTGCACAGTTGGCCGTCACCGACCTCTCCGGCACAATCCTCACCGCCGAAGACATCGACAAATCAGTGGGCGTGGGACCAGCCGAGTTGATGCCCGAAATCGCCGAGCATCTGAAATCGATCCTCGAGCGCATTGGGAGGCCGTCCACCGACGTCATCGGCGTCGGACTCAGCATCCCGGGCACGGTCGACGTGGCAGCCGGGGCGAGCCTCGACTCGCCGATGATGTCCGGCTGGGATGGCGTCGCACTGGCGCCGTACCTCGCATCGGTAACCAGTGCACCGCTGTTTGCCGACAACGATGCCAATGTCATGGCTTTGGCCGAACTCAGCGAAAGACGTGAGAGCGCACCGAATCTGCTGATGATCAAGGCCTCCACTGGATTAGGTGCAGGCATCGTTCTCGGCGGCGTTCTCCAACGTGGTTCACTCGGCGCGGCCGGCGAGATCGGGCATACCAAAACCGCTGCTGCCCGAGACATCAAATGTCACTGCGGCGACGTGGGTTGCGTCGAAACCGTCGCCAGCGGTTGGGCTCTCGTCGATGCACTGCAAGCCCAAGGTCGCAACGTCGGGCACGTTCGAGACGTCGTTCGCCTCGCGCTCGACGGCGACAGCGAAGCACGCCGATTGATCCGCTCCAGCGGCCGTCTCGTCGGTGATGTCATTTCCGGCGCGGTCAATCTCCTCAACCCTGAGGTACTTGTCATCGGCGGCGACATGGCCGAAGCCGACGAACTTTTCCTCGCCGGCCTTCGGGAGTCCGTCTACGGCAATGCAACTGCCCTTGCCACCCGTTCCCTTCACATCGTTTCCGTCAGCCACGGCGCACAGTCGGGAATCCTCGGCTGTGCCGTCCTCGTACTGGACAATCTCCTCAATGCACGGGAGATCGACCGTCGGGTCGCCGAGTCGGTCCGCTAGCCGAACTTGCGAAGGACGAACTCCGGCAACTTCTTTGCCGAGTTCGCGGCGCGGGCAATCTGGTAATTCTTGCCGCGCATCAATGCCAACTGCACGCGGGACTCCACCCAGAACGCCCCGCGAGGTGACTTGTTCCACGACTTGTGCAGCAGCGTCTTTGTTGCCGCGACCGCATCCGGTGATCGAGTCATGATCTGCGCCAGCAGTTCCCGGGCCTGTGCGAGTGGATCCTCGTCGACGCCGGTGACCAACCCCCACGCGAGAGCCTGCCTGCCGTCGAAAATTTCTGCCGTCATCGCCAGACGCTTCACAACGTCCATCGCCGCGAGCTCACGTAAAGTCACGGTTCCCGTCATGTCGGGGATCAATCCCCATTTGGCTTCCATCACCGAAAACGTGCAGTCCGGTGTGCTGAACCGGAAGTCGGCAGCGAGCGCAAGCTGCAATCCGCCGCCGAAGCAATGCCCGTGCACCACTGCGATCACCGGAACCGGCAATTCCCGCCACACCCAGCACGCCCGCTGAAAGAGATTGGTCTTCTGTCCGGGCAGTTTCGCAAATGCCTTCGCCATCCGCTTGGGTTGCTTTCCCGCCGACGCAAAATCCAGACCGGCGGAAAACGCCTTGCCGGAACCCTGCAGAATCACACCGCGGATCGAGCGATCCGCTTTGATGCACCGAGCCGCATCCACCAACTCTTCGAGTGTGTCGAGGTCGAGTCCATTGAGCTTCTCCGGCCGATTCAGGCTGACGTAGGCAACTGACTCGACTATCTCGACACGAACACGATCGCTCACTGAGACTCCTTTTGTCGCCGCGGAACGGATTGCTCGACCCTACCGACCGAGCACGGCAGCCCGTCGACTTCGCGCGGTTATCAGCATGCCGCTACACTGACTACCGCAGCTGTGACGCCCAAGGCCCCGTGCCCGCCGGCCAAGCAACCGCACAGGCTCAACCGCTAAGCGAAAACCGCAGTACAACATGCGTTTCTATGCTTTTCGGATGCGCTCCCCGCCCTCGTAGCTCAGGGGATAGAGCATTCCTCTCCTAAAGGAAGGGTCGCAGGTTCGAATCCTGCCGAGGGCACCAGATGAGATTGTTGTTTCGTCAGCGCTTGGTACATGCAATGCTGATTTCATGACGCCATCACCCGCCATGAGCACTCCCCCGAAAAATATGTCTTTGATTCCGGGTGGAACGTTCTGGATGGGCTCCGAGGATTTTTATCCCGAAGAACGCCCAGTTCACCAGGTGAGTGTCGACAGTTTCTGGATGGATACGACGGCCGTGACCGTCGCCGAGTTCCGACGTTTCGTCAAAGCCACGGGGCATGTCACGACGGCAGAGATCGCACCATCGGCCGAGGACTACCCCGATGCCGATCCGGCGCTGTTGGTACCCGGTTCGTTGGTGTTCAATTCCCCGCCCGGTCCGGTATCCCTCGATGACTACACGCAGTGGTGGTCCTTCACTCCAGGAGCAGACTGGCGACACCCTGAAGGTTCCGACAGCAATGTCGGCGGACGCGAGAAGCATCCCGTCACCCATGTCTCGTATTTCGACGCTCAGGCGTACGCCGAGTGGGCCGGCAAAGAACTGCCCAGCGAAGCTGAGTGGGAGTTCGCGGCCCGCGGTGGTCTCGACCGCCAGGCCTATGTCTGGGGCAACGAGGACTCTCCGGGTGGAAAGCCCGGCGGAAATGTGTGGCAGGGCCAGTTCCCGTGGGAGAACCTGCTCGAGGACGGGTACGAGCGCACTGCGCCCGTCGGCAAGTTTCGTCCCAATGGGTACGGATTGCTCGACATGGCCGGCAACGTATGGGAGTGGACGGCCGATCACTACAAGTCCGACCACGCCCACAGTTCCAAAAATCTTGCGCCCGCGACCTCCTGCTGCATTCCACGCAACCCTCGTGCCGAGTTCGCGACGGAAACCGTTGTGGGAGAGCCATATGCGCGACGCGTCATCAAGGGCGGCTCACACCTGTGCGCGCCCAACTACTGCTTGCGTTACCGGCCGGCCGCGCGGCAGAGCGAGTCCGAAGAGTCCTCGACCTGCCACGTCGGCTTCCGGTGCATCGTGCGGATTCCGCAGAACTAAGACCCGATCAGAAGGGTGCGTCGCCCAGAATCGCGACGCGCTCCATGACGCGGCGATGCGGGAAGTAATCGCTTGCCGCGTAGTGCTGCGTTGCCCGGTTGTCCCAGAACGCAATTGAATTGGCAGCCCACTTGAAACGGCACTGGAAATCGGGAACCTTGACCTGCGCGAACAACAGGTTGAGCAGATCACGGCTCTCCAGCGGATCCATATCCGGGATGTGAGTGGTGAAGAGGCTGTTCACGAACAGTGTCTTGCGGCCCGTTTCGGGATGCTTGCGCACCATCGGATGCAGCACCGGCGGGAACTGTTCCTTCATCTGTTCGAGCTTCTCAGGAGTCATTCCGCGGCCAAACGACGGCACGAAGTCATGGATCGCGTCGCGCCCGTCAATCAGTTCCTTGACCTCGTTGGGAAGGCAATCGAAGGCATTGCCCATATCTGCCCAGAGTGTGTCGCCGCCGGCCGGAGGAACATCGATCGCACGCAGGACAGAGCCCAACGGCGGGGTCTTGGTCCACGTGACGTCGACGTGCCAGATATTTTCGGTCCCCGGACTGTCCTCGCCACGCTCGAATCGGACCACGGCCGGGACCTCACCCTGCGGAAGCAATGGGTGAACTTCGAGTTCGCCCCAATTACTGGCGAAGTCACGGTGATTGAGGCTGGAGATGTTCTGGTCGCGGAAAAATACGACCTTCCATTCGAGCAGCGCCCGACGAATATCGTCGATCTGCTCCGCCGAGGGATCCCGTAGATCAATGTTGCTGATCTCGGCGCCGATGAACGGAGTGACCGGCGTCAGCGTGAAACGCTCGTAGGGCATCGACTCCACACCCTCGGGATTGCGGCGCATCCCGCGAGGTCCGAATTCGATTGTGTGATTACCGATTTGAACGGTGCGGGAGGACGTGAGTGCGGCCATCGAAAGGCTCCGATCAGTTGTATGCGGGGTCGCGAGTCAATCGACTCACGTGGTTCGTGTTCGTGTGTGTCCACTCTGTGGAGCAAGAAGAGCCGCTACCATCAGGTCCACCAAATGGTCGACGGTAGTGTCGAAGTCAGCCTTTACCACCGGCATTCCCTCTTCGCGTCGCTGTTCGAAGACAGCCAGTGCAGAGACCGTCATGTTGGACATCAGGTCGATCCGTTCGAGCGCAACGCGACGCGGCAAATGCGAGAGTGCCCGCGCCAGGCGGGAGACGACCTCGTTGCTCGCTTCACTGACTTCGCGAAATTCCGGGCTCATGGTGTCTACCGAAGGCGAAACCCTGGCAATGAAGCGGGCGTAGTTGGATCCATCTGCAGTAGCGAGAAAGTCCGACAAGGGATAGAGGAACGCTTCGACCAAGGCCCGAACCGTATCGGTTCGACCACGTGCATCGATGTCGTCGAGGTACGTCAAACGTGCAACGTTAATCTGACTCATCCGAAACCGGAAGACCGCTTGCACCAAACCGTCTCGCCCACCGAAGTGATATTGGACGGCAGAGTTGTTGCGCTGCCCAGCCGCTGCCGCAACGTCACGCATCGATACCTCATGGATGCCACGCTCGGCAAACATGCGTTCGGCGACGGCAATCATTGCGCTCTTGGGATCTAACGAACTGGACATGAACACATCATATAAGTCACTGACTTAATTCTGCAACCCTCAGTTGCTGCGCGCCTCTATTGACCGACGCTGGTTAATGAAGGCGCACAGCGGGGGTCGCATCCCACTCAGCGAGACCCCTGCTGTAAATAGGCGAACAGACACTACGCTCCAATTTAAGTCAGCACCTTAAATTACCGGTACCGGTTACACAGCCAGGAGCACGCTTGTGAATCGTCATTCCATCCCGATCATCCCCGAAACACCGAACGTCGCCGCCTCCGTCGACTACCGTGACCAGCAGGTTCCGTTCACGAGGCCGGAACCGGTCCGCCCGCCCGCCGGCGCTCCCAACGTTCTACTGATCATGATCGACGATGTCGGATTCGGCGCAGCCTCGTCTTTCGGCGGTCCTTGCCGCACACCGACGGCCGAGCGCCTGGCAGATAACGGCATCAAGTACAGCCGATTCCACACTGCTGCACTGTGCTCACCGACCCGCGCAGCTACTCTGACCGGCCGCAATCACCACAGCGTCGGCATGGGCGTCATCTCCGAAATGGCCAACGCCGCACCCGGATACAACGGCACCCGCCCCGCATCCGCAGCAACCGTCGCCCGCGTTCTGCAGGGCAACGGCTACGCCACCGGTGCATTCGGCAAGATGCATCAGACTCCGACGTGGGAGACCACCGCAGCCGGCCCGTTCGACCGTTGGCCCGTGCGTGAAGGCTTCGACAAGTTCTACGGTTTCCTCGGCGCCGAGTCCGACCAGTTCACCCCGGTCCTCTACGAGGACTTCACGATGGTCGACCTGCCCAAGACACCGCAAGAGGGCTACCACCTCTCGGAGGATCTGGTCGATCACGCGATCGAATGGATCGAGGGTGTCAACACCATGGATCCCGACAAGCCGTTCTTCTGCTACCTCCCCTTCGGCGCTTGCCATGCACCACTTCAGATTCCGGACAGCTACCTGAACAAGTACGTCGGCGAGTTCGATCACGGCTGGGATCGACAGCGCGAGATCACCCTCGAGAAGCAGAAGGAAATGGGCGTCGTCGGGCCCGATACCGAATTGGCTCCGTGGGCACCGGGCGCACCGCACTGGGACGAGCTCGACGACGACCAGAAGAAGGTCTCGGCTCGGCTCATGGAGCTGTACGCAGCGTTCCTCGAGCACACCGACGACGAGGTCGGACGACTCGTAGATCGCTTGCAGGACATGGGCGTTCTGGACAACACGCTGGTCCTGTACATGCTCGGCGACAACGGAGCATCCGCCGAAGGTGGCATGGAGGGTTCCTTCAACTACCTCGCCGGCCTCAACGGCTACAAGACCGCGACGGCCGACGTCCTCGCGCGCTACGACGAACTGGGCACCGAAACCAGCTACCCGCATTACCCGGCGTCGTGGGCCTTGGCACTCGATACCCCGTACCAGTGGGCAAAGCAGGTTGCGTCGCACTACGGCGGAACTCGCAACGGACTGATCGCGCACTGGCCCAGGGGAATCGACAATCCGGGTATCCGCGAGCAGTGGCATCACTGCGTCGACATCACCCCGACAATTCTCGAGGCCGCAGGTATTCCCGCACCCACGAGCGTCGACGGCGTCACCCAGAAGCCGATGGAGGGTGTCGCAATGAACTACACCTTCGACGAGCCCAAGGCCGAAGAACGCCACACCACACAGTATTTCGAGATCTTCGGCAACCGCGGCATCTACGATCACGGCTGGACTGCAGTAACCGCGCACCGCGCACCGTGGCTGATGGCAACGCACGGACTCGAGCTGACCTCACTCAGCGACGACAAGTGGGAGTTGTACGACACCACCGTCGACTGGTCTCAGGCCCGCGACCTCGCGGACGAGCATCCCGAGATCCTCGCTCGCCTCAAGGAAAAGTTCCTGGTCGAGGCAGCCAAGTATCAGGTACTCCCCCTTGATGATCGGACCGTCGGACGGCACTCCACTCCGGAATCGCGTCCGCCTCATCCCATGATGGGCCGCAAGTCCCTCACGCTGTACCCACACATGAACGGGCTGGTCGAGAAGGCCGCACCCAATTTCTTCAACCGCTCCTACTCGCTGACCGCCGATCTGGGCAGCGTCGCCGACGGCATGCTGGTCAGCCTGGGCGGCCGGTTCGGTGGATTCGCCTTGTACATCATCGATTCCGTTCCTGTCTTCTGCTACAACTTCAGCGGTGGCGGCCGGACGTTCGTGCGCGCCGAGAACCCCTTGAACAGTGATGCCAAGGAAGTATCGGTCAACTTCCAGTACGACGGCGGGGGTATCGGCAAGGGCGGTGTGGCGACTCTGAGCGTCGACGGCGTCGTTGTTGCCGAAGGCCGGATCGAGAAGACCACACGGGCGATCTTCAGCATGAACGAGCAGCTGGATATCGGCATCAACCGCGGTAGCCCGGTCGCCGAAGAGTTCGCTGAGCAGGGCACCTTCCGCTACGGCGGCAAGCTGAACAGCGTGCGAATCGACCTACTCCCGACGCGTGACGTTGTCTCGACAGAAGAGCGCGACAAGATCGCGCTGGCGGTTCACTGATCGTCCGTAGACCCTGAAAACCTCGCAGACCGAATGTGCAGCCGCGCGCGCAATTGCCCGCGCGGCTGCACATTCGGCGAGCGAGTTCAGTTGCTTCCCAGTATCTCCCGTGCCCGCTCGCGAGAACTGTTGAACTCCCACCACGAATCCTCGGATCCGAGCAGTTCCTGCTTCAAGTACATCAGCGCGTCGCTGCGCTGCGGCTCGGTCAAGCGGTCCAGCGCCGGAACCGCATCGGCCGAAAGTGTGCGCAGGTAGAACGTGTCGATAGTTTTTCCGTTCTCGAATCGTTGGACATTCTTCTCCGCGATGTAGGCATCCGGGTTGAACACGGCAAATGCCAGCAGCCCCACGGCAGCTGTTGCCAGAACACCGATCGGCAGCCACTTGCCCGACATCCGCACGCCCGCCGCGATGAGCAGAATGAACACCACACCGAGTAGGAGTTCTGTAGCAAAGACGCTCACCCGCAGCCTGGTGAAGCCGTACTGGTTCTCGTAGAGCCACATTCGATGAACTGCGGATGCCACGATGACCAAGCTGAAAGCGCAGAGCGCTCCGAGAAGTCCTCGAGCCAAGTTTCGCGATCGTCGATCTCCGCGATCTACGCGGCGCACGGCGACAGCGATAACCACCAGCGTCAGTACCGTCACGGCCATCAACTGCCAGAAGCCTTGGCGCGCATAGTTCGCGTACGTCAGACCATCGGTAACCTGAACGTGCTTGTCGCCGCCGAACAGTGTTTTCAGCTGTACTGCAACAAATCCCAGGAACAGGATATTGAGTACCGCCAGCGGTACTGCCCACTCCCAGAGAGACAGAGGCACGGCTGGTTTCGGCGCAAGCGCGTCGACGCTCGGAGTTCTGCGTCGAAGATACACCGCGCTCAGCGTGACAAATGCTACGAGCGCACCGATGACCAGACGGGCGATCGGTTCGTCCACTCGTACAGCGGGTGCGTCGCCGAAGATTTTCGCGAACTCCGGATCTGCACTGACAAACAATGAACCGAAGATCAAGAGCAGCGTCACGCTCACGGCAGTCACCGCGACCACACGCATAGTGGGTACACGTGGGCTGGTTCCCACCCTCAGCTTCCGTCGCCGGACAAATCCCACGACGCGAAGTGCTGCACGCCAAGGCATTACAGGCCCCACAACAATTCCCGTCCACGTGCGACCGCCGACCAACACCCAGGTGAACACCACCCAGGCTGCCACGATACAGACGAAGGCAAGCCACCCGGCCCCGCGAATTGCGGCCACCCCCAACAGTGCGAGTGCGCCCACGCACGCTGCCCATTGAACGGCCGTCAGCCGTGGCGGCGTCAGGATTCCGACCACGGCGAGTACGCCGACCCCGACTATCAAGTAAGCCGCGCCGACCACTCCGATATCGAGGATTGTGGCTGCGAGCAGACCGAGGACAACCGATCCGACGAGCATCGAACGAGTCGCCATCGACGTCCGATCTGGCCGACGCCACAACCGGCCAGGCTTCTTCGGGGCTGGCACCGTCGTCATCGGCTTCTGCGGGACTGTGAGCGGAGCAGTCATGTTCTTTCCCACTTTCAAGGTCGACAAAGTTCAATTGGGGTCAACAAGGAGCGACGCGGCCCAAAACAGGCCGGCGCCGTAGAGCCAGCTAATTCAGTTCTGCGGCAGCACTACTCGGATGCAACAACCCGATCGAGCGTCGACAACTGCGATGGTTCCACCGTGCAGTTCGACCGCCCATTTTGCAATAGCAAGCCCAAGCCCGGTCCCGCCATCCGTGGACCCACCTCGAGTGAACCGATCGAAAACCATTGCGCGCGAGTCAGGTTCAATTCCGGGACCGTTGTCGTTCACCTCGATCACCACCTCGCCGTCCACCCGGCCATACGCACGGATGACGATCCCCACCTCCGTGGATCCGTGCCGCACCGCATTGTCCACGAGATTTGTCACCACCTGGTGGAGTCGATCCGGATCAGCGAGCACTGCCAATCCCGGTGGTCGCACATCGATCGCCACGTCAGTTCCCCTCTCCGCGGCAACATCACGGAGGAAGGGTTCGAGATCGAAGTTGCTGAGCTTCAGCGGTATTGCGCCGCCTTCAAGTTTCGAGAGATCGAGTAGATCGGATACCAAAACACCGAGTCGTTCGGCCTGAGCGAGCGCCGAGCGCATCGTTTCCGGATTCGGCTCCTGCACACCGTCGACGACGTTCTCGAGTAGTGCCTGCAAAACCGTTATCGGCGTGCGTAATTCGTGTGAAACATTGCTGATCAGTTCCCGGCGATACTGGTCGTCAGCGCCGAGGTCCTCCGCCATTCGATTGAACGCCACCGCAAGTTCACCCACTTCGTCGCGTGAGGTTGCCCGGACTCTACGGGAGTAGTCACCGCGCGCCATGGCCTGTGCTGCCGCTGTCATCTCACGGAGCGGTGACGTCATGCCGTGGGCGAGCACCTGCGTAACTCCCAGTGCCACTATCAAAGCCGTCAACAGCGCAAAGCGGAACGGTTGCTGCGAGGTCAGCCAAAATCCGCCCGACGCGAAGAACAACGCCGCAACGACGAGCAGACCAACTTTGACTTTGAATGAGCGCATCGGATCCAGCGGGCGCGGCCACCTCGCGAAAACCCTTTCAATGAAACTCATTTCGGCGCATCCCAGGCGTACCCGACACCATGAACCGTTCGAATCACCGAGGGACCCAACTTGCGTCGCAAGGCCTTGACGTGACTGTCCACCGTGCGGCTTCCTCCGCCCTCACCCCAACCCCAGATCTCCTCGAACAACGACTCACGAGGAATAGCGGCGCGGGGTCTCTCGGCGAGGTAGGCGATGAGGTCGAACTCGGTTCGTGTCAGATGCACTTCCTGATCGCCCCGGCGCACCCGACGCTCCGTCAGATCGATGACGACATCGCCGAATTCGAGGAGCACGGGTCGCGCCGCGATCTCGGCACGATCAGCGCGTCGAAGCAACGCCTGCACCCGTGCTACCAGCACGCGCATGCTGAACGGTTTGCTGAGATAGTCGTCGGCGCCCACACCCAGGCCGATCACCATGTCCGTCTCGTCGGCACGCGCGGTGAGCATCAGTACCGGCACGGGCCGCACAGCCTGGATTCGACGGCATACTTCGAGGCCGTCGAATCCAGGCATCATCACGTCCAGAACCACCAGGTCTGGATCGATCTCGGCGCAACGCGAGACAGCGCTGGGACCGTCGAACGCCAACTCCACGTCAAATCCCTCGGCACGTAGCCGTGCCGCGATCGATTCGCAGATACCGGCCTCGTCGTCGACCACGAGCACTTTTCGCTGACTCATGGAACTGACTGTATTAGGCCGACATGGATGAACCCGGGAGGACTTGTGAAGGTTCTGTGCAGAAAACTAGAAGCGGCGAATGTTGTTGATCGGCAGATTTGCCAACGGTGTCAGCCCTGTCGGAACGCCAGTGCCGTAGGCGTTGAACACCATTCCGCCGCCGGCGTAGATACCGACGTGCGTCGCGCCTGGATAGAAGGTGATGATGTCACCGATGGCCAGAGCCCACAGCGGAACCGCTTGGCCCGCATTCGCCTGCTCCTGGCTCGTGCGTGGAATCCAGACACCCGCCTGCCGGAAGGCCCACTGCGTCAGGCCCGAGCAATCCCACGAGTTCGGTCCGTTGCCACCCCATTGGTACGGCTTGCCGGTTTGCGTTGTTGCCGCTGCCAGTGCGACGAGGCCGGCGGGGCTCGGAATAGGCAGGACCGCAGAACCACTGCTGATGCTTCCCAGGCTCCCCAGGCTGCCGGTGCTCCCCAGGCTGCCGGTGCTCCCGGTACTTCCCGGCTCGGCAAGAGCCGGTGCGGCGGACAAGAGCAACACACTTCCGGTCAGCAGTGCGGCAATTGTCCCCTTGCGCAACGTCGACTTCCTCATGCAACCGTCCTTCGGTGAGAGTGCTTCGGCCGCGCACACTGCGCACCGAAATGGATCGAACTGGCCTGACAGTGACAAGCAATGATCAACTTCGGATGCTAACGGCTATTGCGGGCAATTCGGACAGGATTTGACGATCCTGATTGTGGGAGATGCACAAAGGGGTCTTTTGTCCCTTTGTGCAGTAAAGATCCGGGATTTCCTGGATTACCAAAGCGTACAAATTTCATAAATTCGACTCATGCGCTCACACCTCGCCGCCGCAGTCGTAGTTGCGACGTCACTGGCCCTCGTCGGCTGCTCCACGATCCAACGGGCTGTCGACGTTCAATCTGATCTAGTTTCGCTCACCAGATCGGGCGCCGTCGGTGCTATCGCGACTCTCGACGGCGGAAACACAACTACAGTCCTGACCAGCGGCGTCCCGAATCTTACCGACGGTGATTCGATCGGCGACAACGATCGTGTTCGGATCGGCAGTGTGACGCAGGCCTTCACGGCAGTTCTCGTCCTGCAATTCGTCGCGGAAGGAACGATCACTCTCGGCGCGTTGGTCCGGCAGTATCTGCCGGACCAACGCGCCGGCCACACCGCCGGACAAAGAGCTTGCTGAAATGACCGCCCCACAAACAGGTTCCACCAAAGCCGACGCACTCGACTACGGCCTGGGTCTTCATGTAACAGACCTTCCGTGTGGAGTGACCTACGTCGGGCACAGCGGCGGAATCCGCGGTTATTCCACGTTGTCCGGTGCAACGCCGGATCAGGCGTTCACCGTGACTATGACCGGGGCGCCGAAGAATCCGCCGGACACCACGGCGATGCTGTCCCATGCGCTCTGTCCCTGAACAGGAACCTGGTGTTCGCACAATGCCATACAGTGCTGTCATGGGGTATCGGCGACACCACGTCCGCAGATCCGACGCTGTCGCAATTGCCACGGGCACAATCATTCTCGGAATGATCATCTTTCTAGTGGCAGT
This sequence comes from Rhodococcus sp. IEGM 1379, assembly GCF_030056815.1. GTDB lineage: Bacteria > Actinomycetota > Actinomycetes > Mycobacteriales > Mycobacteriaceae > Rhodococcus_F. The sequence goes on along the minus strand of NZ_JASHKR010000009.1, from coordinate 66,020 downwards.
ACAAGGCCATGGCCGGCGCGGCGGGCAACTCTGGCGCCGGCCTGTGCGCCGATCGATCTCCGTGGGGAAGTCCCGAGAATTCGCCCTATCCCGGTCCACTAGGTGTGCGGAAATCACGCTCCTGGTGGCCGATCGGCATTACGTGCACAGGACCCGCCCCTGATACAGGCACGGTCACTGTCGAGAAGCCACAGGGGTGGGGACCATCCGTCGTCGGATACACGTCCCTGATCTTCGTCTTCCTGGGAGCAACCGCCCTGACAATTCAACTCCGACGACCGAAAGTCCGCTAGTCTCCTCTCGTCACGTCAGTCGGCGTCTTGTCGCCCCGTATCCCCCGCCAACTCGGATGCCGTAGCCGACTACTCTCCGTCCAGTCCATGAATCGCACCTCACCGACCAGTTCGGGACTGACCCATACCGCCCCCTTTCGGTCGTCGGCCGGAAGCTCTTCCGCAAAGGGATTTTCGCTCTGCTGCAAGGGTTTCAATACCGCCAACAATTTTTCGAGATCACGATCGGTGAACCCCGTGCCCACCCGGCCGACATAGCTCAGTCCGTTCTCTCCGGGGATACCCAGGAGAAGGGCACCGATCCCGTGGGAGCGATTACCTTGCCCTGTTCGCCATCCGCCGATCACGACTTCTTGGGTGCGCCAGTTCTTGACCTTGATCCAACTCGAACCTCGCCGTCCTGGAAGGTACACCGATGCAAGGCGTTTGGCGACTATCCCCTCCCACCCGGATTCTCTACTCACTTCCAGCGCATTTTCGGCAGTCCCCTCGATCTGCGGCGGAACGTTGAGGTCACCGACGTTTGCAGCCAGTGCATTCAGCACTGTCCGCCTGTCGGCATACGACTTCCGAAGCAAAGACACCCCATCGAGATACAGGAGATCGAATGCCAGAAACTCCGGCGTACCACCACGTTGCAGCAACCCGAAGTCTGTGACACCTTGCGGGTCGTAGGCCACCACTTCACCGTCGATAACTACCTCGTGGCCGTCCAGAATTTCACCCAGATGCGCCAGCGCCGGATAGTCGGCGGTCTTGTCATTTCCGGCCCGGCTGCGCAATGACATTGCACCCGAATGATACTCGAGAATCACTCGTATCCCGTCCCACTTTCCTTCGAAGGCCCATTCTTCGACATCCAAATCCTCGGCTGAACCGACAGTGGCGAGCATCGGCTCGAGATTCTTGGGAAACTCCGTTCCGAAACTCGCATTCTGATCCTTCATCAGATGCATCAACCACTGATCGCCCTTGGTCCGGATAATCGCGAAGCGGCCCTGCACTCTCTCCCCCGCCAACCGCACTATCACCTCGTCGTCCCGCCACTTCTCGGTCTCGTACGTCCCGGAATCCCAGATCGTCATGGAACCGCCGCCGTACTCGCCCTTCGGTATTACTCCGGAAAAGGTGGCGTATTCCATCGGATGATCCTCGGTGTGTACTGCCAGCCGATTCTCACCGGCAGTTGTCGGCACACCTTTCGGTACAGCCCAGGACACCAACACTCCGCCGCGCTCGAGCCGAACGTCATAGTGCAGTCTACGAGCGTGATGTTCTTGAATGACAAAGGAATTGCCGACGGTGGGCGCTGGCTTGTCTCGGGGTACCGGCTCCGGTGTTCTCGCAGCTGACCGCTTGCTGCGGTACCGAGTCAATGAATCTTCCATGGCCACTGTCGGATCCAGTCCTGCTAATAGATCGCCGCCGGATTCGACGCGCTCCAGAACCTCGTCGAACAGTAATTGCTGCAACGTGGGGTCGTCGAGTTCTTTCCAACTGCGCGGCGCGGCAACGTACGGCTGAGCGCGCCCGCGCATCGAATACGGAGCGATGGTGGTCTTTGCAGCATTATTCTGACTCCAGTCGACAAAAACCTTGCCCGCCCGGATATTCCGCGCCATCGTTGCCGTCACGAGTTCCGGATGAATCTTCTCGAGTCCTGTCGCCACTTGCTTGGCGACGGTCGACGCACCATTCCCGTCCAATGGCCGATCAAGAGGAACGTACAGGTGAATGCCCTTGCTGCCACTGGTAACCGGGTAGGCCGTCCACCCCAAAGTTCCGACCAAATCACGGATCCAGCGAGCTACTTCGGCACATTCTGCTAACCCGACGCCCTCTCCCGGGTCCAGATCGAACACCAACCGGGTTGCCGGTCCCCGGCCCGAACCGTCGAATCGCCATTGCGGAACATGTAATTCGAGCGCGGCTTGCTGGCCGAGCCAGGCGAGCGATGCCACCGAATCAAAAATGGGATAGGTGACCACCCGATCGGAGTGTTGCAGCGACGCGCGGGTCAACCATGCCGGAGCAGATGATGCGAGATTTTTCTCGAAGAACGATTGACCGTCCACCCCGTTCGGCCACCGCTTGCGCGTACCCGGACAGGCAACGACGTGCGGGATCATCACGGACGAAATCCGGGTGTAGTAGTCGATCACTTCAGCTTTGGTTGTCCCGCTCTCCGGATAGAGGACCTTCCCGAGGTTGGTCACGGGCACGATTATGCCGTCGAGTGTGATCTGACCCCGATCGGTCGTCGCCATGTCCTCATTGTGCGCGAAAAAGCGGCACCTGGTCGTAAAATTCGCAGCCCGGCAGCAAAGACTTCGACTTCGCGCTCGACCAGTTCACGATTTCCGGGGACCGCCGCGACGCCGTCGATTTCAGCTCGCCGTATTACGCGGTGGCGCAGTCTGTCATTGCGTTGCAGAGCAACAGCGCGTCGCAGGCCGCTGATCTCACGTCGCTCGCAACGTATCGACTGGGCGCGCAGGCTGGTTCGACCAGCTTGCTTGCCATCACCGACACCATCACCCCGAAGACACCGCCACGGACTTACGCAAACACCAACGACGCGAAGGCTGCGCTGGTGGCCGGCGAAATCGACCCACTGGTTGTCGACATTCCCACCGGTTTCCACATCACCGAAACCGAGCTACCCCAGTCGGTGATCGTCGGACAGTTCCCCAGGCCAAACGCTGTCACGGAATTCTTCAGCTTGGTTCTCGAGAAAAACAGCCCGCTCACTGCTTGTGTTTCTGCGGCCGTCGACTCGCTCTACGCCGACGGAACTCTCGAGGCGCTGGCCACCGAGTGGATCACCGACACTGCGGACGCACCGATCCTCGAATAACTCCGATCATCCGGCACGGCCGCTGATCGCTCCGACGAACACCTTGGGAATATCCGCGGGCGTGGGTGCGAAGTGACTGTTGCCGCCGGTGACAGCGGAAATCTGTTTCAGCACTTCGGTATCCGCGTCGTCGGTGACACCGATGGTGATGATGGGAACCGGCCGCGCGGAATCCTGTTCACGCGCAAGGGTATCGAGCAAGTCCTTCAGCGAGATTCCCGACGGATCGTCATTAGCCCCGTCCGTCACCAAAATCACCGAATTGATCGAGGCAGGATCATAGGTGCTTTGAATCTGACGGAATGCGGCGAGGATGCTGTCGTACAGTCCTGTCCCGCCGCCGACGAGCGAAGGCAGCGTGTCGACTTGTGAGAGAAGTTGGGTGCGATGATCGGCATTGCCCTCGGCCGCGTCCATACGTCGAACCGGTTCGAGTTCTCGGTAGTCGGTATCCCCTCCGAGTGTGATCGAGAACGCCCACAAGCCCAATTGTGCGTTGCCCGGGAACATTCGGATCGCGATGTCGCCGGCCTGGGCCGTCGCAGCCATCCGGGTCACACCGTCCTGCACGTAATCCATCGAACCTGAGACGTCGACAACCGCCAGAGCACGGGAGGGCCGAGAAAGAACGTCGTAGCGTGCCAGTGCTTTTGCCACCACCGACGGATCACTCGGTACCAGGGCCGTGCTGACGCCGATGCCGCCGCTTCCGAGCGGTTCGTTGCCCGGACCACGGAAACCTAGTCCGGACAAGACCGTTCGGCCAGTCTCGGATGAGAGCGCGTCGATGAGGACCTGTGCCTGAGCGCTCGCGTCGACCGTGCCGGCTCCGGTGAGCGCTACGGGGTAGTTCATGAAGACCGTGCCTGTTGCCGGCACCACTGCGGTCAATTGAGCATCGGCGTGAGCGGCGCGGTAGGTGGTAAAGGTCTGTTCTGTAGTGACCGCTGTTCCGCCGGCTTCCGCAACCTTTTCGATGCGTCCGGTTGAACCCGCTTCCTTCACGTTGCCCAACTGCACCTGCGCGACGGGAACCAATGCGGCCGAGATGGATGCCGGATTGCCGTTCTGCGCCTGTGTTTCGGCGAAAGCCGCCACGATGGGGGCGCTGGAAACAGCACTCGACAGCGGATCGCCGATGTGCAACCCGGGTACCGCAAGAACGTCGAGCCAATTTCCTGGCCGCGTCCCTTCGCCGGTTCTCGTGACCGTGACGACCGGAGTGGAGGCTACCGAGGCACTGACCTTGCGGAAACTACTGCGCCCGACCCCGGTGACCTTGTCCAGCCATTCCGACGAGTCGGGGATCCACAGTGCCGGACCGGTGCCGCCACCGGCGAGATCGCCGAATGTACGGGCAGAATCCTGGGAAACCACAGTGAACGACGCGCAGCCGAGCTTTTCCGGAGCGATGGTAGCGACAACAGCTTCGACGCCGGTCGCAATAGACGGATCGACCGCGATGACGAGCTTGGACTTCTCCCCACAACCAGGTTCAGGTGGGGCGGAAGCTACCGCCGGAACGCGCGCCTCCACACTACTGAAGGTGACTACGAATGCAGCAGCACCAGCGACAGCAACCACCGCGAGCACCCCGACCAGCACTTTTACCGATCGCGGCATCGACGCTGCGGGCACCCCGGACGGTCCGTGACGACCAGACATTGACGGAATCCTCTCCGGCAGGAGCAACCGACCAATAACAAACTATTGCCCTGTTTATTCCGCCGGAAAGAATCCTAACTCATGTTTGCCAAAAAGTAGCTCTTGTTCGAATTTCAGGCGTAAATTTGCACGAACTGTGCCAACGACTTTTCGATGTCACCTTTGAGTGCCCGGGCAACTCCGGACCCGATAGGTCCGAACAGTGGTGCGCCACCGAGTTCGATGGTCAACGCCAACTCGGAACCTGCCCCCTTAGGCTTGACGTCCAACTCGAGACCCAGTTTGACGCCACCCTTGCCGTCGCCCTTGAGCGAGAGAGCTTTGGGGACGTCGTACTTCTTGATGGTCCAGCGCACGCGATTGCGCAGGCCTTTCACTGTCACGACGGAGCTGATTTCAGTGCCGACACCCAAATTCTCGGGCAGATCACTGCGCCACCCGTCGTGGACTACCAGCCAGTTCTCGTAACCACTGAGGTCGGAGGCCTTGTCCCACACTTCCTGAGTCGGGAGCGGAACGTCGATTTTCACCGTGAGCTTTGCCATGGGGCGACAATAGCCCTGTGCGCCTTTCTGGTAGTTGGGGCTACCAAAAAGGCGCACAGGGGCGGAACCCCTAGTGGTCGACGGCCTTTTCAACGCCGACGCCCGTGAGGGAACGAACTTCCATCTCAGCCTGCTTGGCCGGATCTTCGAGCTTGTTGCGCCCGACGTACGTACCGATGATGCCGAGCGCGAAAGCCAGCGGGATCGAGACGATGCCGGGGTTGGAGAGCGGGAACCACGCGAAGTCGGAGTTCGGGAGCATCGACGACGGCTTGCCGGAAACAGCCGGTGAGAACACGATCAGCGTCAGGCAACTGATCAGACCACCGTAGATACTGAACAGTGCGCCGGTGGTGTTGAACTTCTTCCAGAACAACGAGTACAGCAGGGTCGGCAGGTTCGCCGAGGCTGCGACAGCGAAGGCAAGTGCGACCAGGAAGGCGATGTTCTGGCCCATGGCACCGATACCGAGCACGATGGAGATGAGCCCGATCACCACGACAGTGATGCGTGAAACCCGGACCTGCTGCTCTTCGGTTGCGTTGCCTCGCTTGATGACACTGGCGTAGATATCGTGAGCGAAGGACGCCGATGCTGTGATCGCGAGTCCGGCGACAACCGCGAGAATCGTTGCGAAGGCGATTGCCGAGATGATGCCGAGGAAGATGGTGCCGCCCAACTCGAAGGCCAACAGCGGAGCCGCCGAGTTCTCCTTGCCGGGTGCAGCCAGGATCTTGTCCGGGCCGACCATGCTGGCGGCGCCGTAGCCCAGAACCAGTGTGAACAGGTAGAAAGCGCCGATCAGGGAGATCGCCCACGTCACGGAGCGACGGGCTTCCTTAGCGGTGGGGACCGTGTAGAAGCGCATGAGGACGTGCGGCAGACCAGCGGTACCGAGCACCAAAGCGATTCCGAGAGAGATGAAGTCGAGCTTGCTCATCGAGGTGAGACCGTACTTGGCACCGGGTCCGAGGACATCGCGTCCCGCGACGCCCTTGGTCTCGGAACCGTTGACCATGTCCTGAGCATTGGCAAGAAGCTGCGAGAAGTTTCCGCGCACTGCCCAGAGCACCAGCACGAACATGATGCCGGCGCCGGCAACCAGCAGGACTGCCTTGACCATCTGCACGTACGTGGTGCCCTTCATACCGCCGACCAAGACGTACACGATCATCAGCACGCCGACGATCGCGACGACAACGCCCTGACCGAACTTGCCGTCGATGTTGAGCAGGAGCGCGACAAGTCCACCGGCACCAGCCATTTGGGCCAACAGGTAGAAGAGCGAGACTGTGAGGGTCGAGATTGCCGCAGCCATGCGCACCGGGCGCTGCTTGAGGCGGAAACTTAACACGTCGGCCATCGTGAATCTGCCGGTGTTCCTGAGCAATTCGGCCACCAGGAGCAAAGCCACCAACCAGGCGACGAGGAAGCCGATGGAGTACAGGAAGCCGTCGTAGCCGTAAACGGCAATTGCGCCGGCGATTCCGAGGAACGACGCGGCCGAAAGGTAGTCGCCGGCGATAGCGAAACCGTTCTGCGGCCCGGTGAATTGTCCACCGCCGGTGTAGAAGTCGGAAGCCTTCTTGGTGGTGCGACTGGCGCGGATCACGATGGTCATGGTGACTACAACAAACGCCGCAAAGATCGCGATATTGAAAGCGGGGTTACCTACGTCCGTCCCGGACGCGGCGAGAGTGGTGATCACGATGCGGGACCTTCCAGTTCTTCACGGATAGCAGCGGAGCGCGGATCGAGCTCACGGGCGGCAAATTTCACGTACCAGGCGGTGATCGCGAATGTGGTCACGAACTGACCGAGTCCGAGGATGATGCCGAGATTGACATTGCCGAAGACCTTGGTGGCCATGAAGTCATGGGCGTAGGTCGCGAGCAAGACGTACACCGCATACCAGAGCAGGAAGAATGCAGTGATGGGAAAAACGAACTTGCGCAGTCGAGTCCGCAGTTCCTGAAACTCAGGGCTCGCTTGCATGTCTATGAATGCCTGGGCATCCGGGGTGGGTCGCTCTTGCGACGCTCCCTCACTGATTTCCGCTGTGGACACTGCCGGCTCCTCGCCTCGCGTGTGAAGTGAACTACGTGCAGACGTTAGTGAGATCGGAGTCACATAAAGTGGATATGGCGACACTCACACGGTGAGCTGTCGGGCGGTGCGCCAAACGGTCGCCGCAGCGCGACAAACGGCACCGAAAACCTAGGGCTGACGTAGATCTTCTTCGCGATCGGACCCCATGCCCAGACGCTCGGGTGCATGCATTCGCGTAAAGATCCGTGCGATATCCGCAGGTACTTGCTTACTCGACGCCTTGCTCACCACGATCATCGTCACGAACGCGAGAGGCACACTGACTGCAGCCGGAAACGCGAAGATCGCGGCCGGCCAACCACTGAGCACCGTCTCCGACAATCCGCCGAGGATGGCGATGGTCGCGGCCGACCCGGCCACGAATCCACCCACCACCATTCCGGCGCCGGCACCCACCGCGGTCAATCCGCGCCACCAGACACCCAGGAGCAGCAGAGGGCAGAGCGTCGACGCGGCGACGGCAAACACCAATCCGACAGTGCGCGAGAGGTCGACTGACACCACCGCAAGGGACATGACGAGCGGAATCACACCAGCCAGCAGTGCAGCGATCCGGAAATCACGTACCCGCCCACGCAGGACATCCGTACTGATCACCCCGGCGATACTCACCAGCAGACCTGAGGAGGTCGACAGGAACGCCGCGATCGCGCCCGACGCTACCAGCGCGGCCAACAACTGCCCACCCCACCCGGAAAACACCGAACCGGGGAGCAGCAGCACCGCAGCATCCGACGTTCCGGTAATCAGCAACTGCGGTACGTACAACCGCGCAAATACTCCGAGCAGCATCGGAAACAGATAGAACACACTGACCAACCCCACCACCGCCAACGACGTCAAGCGTGCGGTCCGCCCATCCGGGTTGGTGTAGAAACGCACGAGTACGTGCGGCAAACCGAGAGTTCCGAGGAACGTCGCGAGCATCAGTGAGTACACCTGATACATCGGATGGGGGCCACCGAATCCCCATCCGGGCGAAATCCAATCCGAATTCTGGGCGGGAGCACCTGCTACGACCGGAACGGCAGCGCCGGCGTCGAGAACCATCGACATACCCTCGCCGAGCGTGTGCTCACCGGACTGGAGGACGACGGTCCCCGAAATCGGACTGCCGTCGACGTCTCCGCCGCGCACGGTCACCGGTTCCGAAACCTGCACCACGACATCGGTAGTGATGTCGACGGTGGTCTGTTCGCTGACCGTCGGCGGCGACGGCGCACCCACGTCATGCTCGTCGGCAAAGAAATAAAAGGTCAGGGCGACGGCGGGAATCGCCACCGCCGTCAGCTTGAGCCAATACTGAAATGCCTGGACAAACGTGATGGAGCGCATCCCACCGCCGACGACATTGGCGATGACGATCAGTCCGACGACAACTCCGCCGATCCAGCTGGGAACGCCCAGAAGGATATTGAGCGTGAGTCCGGCACCTTGAAACTGCGGGATCAGATACAGGATGCAGATCATCGCGACCACCAGCATCGCCAGTTTGCGCAAATGCGGTGAGCCCAAACGGAATTCTGCAAAGTCAGGAACCGTGTAGGCACCGGATCTGCGCAGCGGCGCGGCAACAAAAAGAAGCAAGGCCACGTACCCGGCAGTGAATCCGATCGGATACCACAGGCCGTCCGCCCCGTACTTTGCCACCAACCCGGCAACACCGAGAAACGAAGCTGCCGAGAGGTACTCACCCGAAATTGCCGTGGCGTTCCACCGCGGACCGACGCTGCGCGAGGCGACCAGAAAATCCGAGGTGGTGCGGGAGAGCCGCACCCCGTAAATACCGATCGCCACCGTCGCCACTGCCGCAGCGACGATGCCCAACACGGTTAACACCGGAATCGAATGCCCACCCACAGCGACGCGCTCAGTCGTCCACGAGATCGGTGAAATCATGCTCGTTGCGCTCGGCCCGACGCACGAACACCCAGCCTGTGATCAACAGCAACGGATAGACGGCGCCGCCCATCACCAACCACGGAAGCCTGATCCCCCACACCGAGTAGGCCGACAACGCGGGAAAAAGCGTGGTCAACAGCGGTATGGCACACAACAACCCGGCTGCAACCACTGCCAACCGAATCGCCAGACCCAACTGCGCACGCACCAGACCGCGAATCATGGCGTCACCGACCTCGGTCTGTTCCTGCACCTCCACCCGGGTACGGACTATGCGAGCGCCGTGACGATGCGCCAAAACCACTCGTTGACGCGCAGACGGATCCGACTGCGCGGTCACCGCGACAACCAACTCTGTTTGGGCGCGCGGACCAAACGATCCTTCAGTTCGCGGGTATGCCGACGGCTCACCGGCAACTCCACGGAGGGCTTCCCGGCGTGCGGACGGAGCGTCACCACCAAACCACTACCGACGGTACGAATTCCGGTGACCAGCGCCAGCGACACCAGATAGGAACGGTGCACACGCAGGAAACCCGCTTCGGCCCAGCGGGATTCGAGGGTCGAGATGGGTATCCGCACGAGATGCGACTTGCCGGCGGTATGCAACCGCGCATAGTCACCGTCGGCTTCCACCCACTCCACCGACGAGCGCTGTACCAGCGTGGTGACCCCGCCGAGTTCTACCGGAATCACCTCGTCTCCGGGCGCCGGATCAGGCTTGACCGCACCCTGACTACGCCCCGCCAAACCGACGATGCGAAGCACTGCCTGCGCCAGCCTCTCTTCGCGGAGCGGTTTGAGGAGGTAGTCGACCGCGCCCAGATCAAATGCCGCCACCGCGCGGTCATCGTGCGCGGTAACAAACACGACGGGCGGTGGAGTCGCAAAATTGGAGAGGATCCCGGCCAGTTCCAGACCGTCGAGGCCTGGCATGTTGATGTCGAGAAAGACCGCGTCGATGCCGCCGTCGCGAAGGATCCGCAGTGCCGTCGTCGCATCGGATGCCGTATGGACGTGCGCTACCGGCACTTGTGCGCGCAGCAGAAAAGCCAGCTCGTCGAGCGCTGGCTTTTCGTCGTCGACGGCCAGGACGGTCAATTGGGCACCCATGTCAGTCTCATTCACAGCAAACCTATGCTCCCACGAAGCTTCACCTCTGGCCGATAAAGGCCCTATTCACACACGAAGGCCCTGCTCACACATGTATGCCCTGCTTAAACTTGGGTACGCGCATGCTGACCTTCGTTCCGGCGCCCGGTGCGGTTTCCACCACCAGGCCGTAATCGTTGCCGAATGCCGCACGCAAACGGTCGTCCACATTGGCCAAGCCGACATGCGCGGCTTCCCGTGCACTGGGCCGACCGGGACCGGATTCGATGGCATCGAGGGACCCGAACCGCAACAGATCCGGGTCCATTCCGACGCCGTCGTCCTCGACGCTGATGACGCAATCGGGGCCTTCGTCCGCCGCCACGATGCTGATGGTGCCGCCGTCCGCCTTGCCGGAAATACCGTGGCGGACGGCGTTCTCGACCAGAGGTTGAAGAGCCAGAAACGGGAGGACCACATTGAGCACTTCCGGCGCCACCTGCAGTTTCACTCCGAGCGCATCACCGAACCTGGCGCGCTCGAGCGTCAGGTATCGGTCGATGTTGCGCAATTCGTCTGCCAGCAGCGTGAACTCACCCGCCGAGCGGAACGAGTAGCGAGTGAAATCGGCGAACTCGAGAATGAGCTCACGCGCGCGGTTCGGATCGGTGCGCACAAACGACGCGACAGTATTGAGTGCGTTGTAGATGAAGTGTGGACTGATCTGCGCCCGCAGTGCGCGAACCTCCGCGCGGTCGAGTCGTGCACGCGAAGCGTCCAGGTCTGCCAATTCGATTTGGCTACAAGCATATCGAGCTACATCGGTGATGGCGCCCAGCATTCCCGGCCACGGATCCTCGGTGGTGACAACTCCCAGTACCCCGACGACGCCGATGTCCTCGATGATCATCGGCTGCACGATCAATGCGCGAACTCCGTGATCCCCGTTGCCCCGCACGAGGTCTGCGTAGGTCACCAGGACTCGGCGCTCCCCCTCGATAGCGCGTATCGCGGCATCGCGAAACTGATCGGCCAACGATCCGTGCGGGCCGTTCCACGCGAGCACTGCTCCGGTAGCATCGGCGATTCCCAAACCTCGAGCGCCGGTCAACGCACGCAGGTGTGGTGCGGCTTCGGCCGCCGATTCAGTGTCGAGACCGCGCCGAAGTGGACGCGCTGCAAGTGAAGCCGTGTGCAAGGCCGCATGAACGGCACGTTCCGTCGGCGAGGTGACTTCGCGTCTGGTACGCATCCAGACCGCCGTCAATCCCACCACCAGAACGACGACTATCCCGATGAACAGCGCGGCTACCGTCGGGCTCATCTACGCGTCGCAGTTGTTCGGGGCAGCAACTCCGGCAAAGCGATCTTGAATCCAGGCGACGGCGCCGGGAACCGCCTTGCCATCTGCATGCCCCTCCCCTGGCCGGGACACGAATTCGATCACGTCGCCGTCGGCGCAGGCACGGCCCACAGCGGCTTCGGTCCACTCGGGCCGAATGAGATTGTCGTTTCCACCGACCACCACGTACAGCGGACCGCTCGCCCGCTGCCGCGGCAGTGCAATGTCGCTCAGCCAGCCGTGAATTCGATCGGCGTCGGCATCTGTACTCGGCCGGGTGTCCGCCGCAGTGACCTTGCCGGCCAGCCCGAACTTCTCGCTCGCGCGGGCGGTGAGGCATGACGACAGTAGTTCGTAATTCTCCGCGAACGCACCGTGGACGTAATCGCCCCGATCGAGTTCGGGGTGCGTCTGAGACAACCCTTCAAGAACGTAGGGAAGCAACAGTTGCTGGGGCAGAGATAGATTCACGTCTGCTCCGCTGGTGATGATCGGAGATATATCGGCTGCGGGTGAAAGGTTTGCCGCACCGACGAATTCGAGTCCGTCGCCGTAGACACCGGCCTTCTCTGCTGCCGCCCACGATGCCTGCCCACCTTGTGAAAGCCCCAAGGTCGCCCACCGAGTCGAGGTATCCGAGACTACGTTGCGGGCAGCACGAACGGCGTCGATAACGTTGTAGGCGGCGGCATCCGGTTGCAGGTACGGGTGCGGACCCTCGGTACCGAGACCTTCGAAATCCGTCGCGGCAACAACGTATCCGGACTTCAAGAGCGGCGCCACCAAACCGATTGCGCCGAAGAGCGTCGGTGAGGCAGACGGAGCGCAGTCATCGGAAATGCCAGTGGTGCCGTGCCCCACGGAGACGATGGGCCAGCCCCCTTCGGGAGGAGTTCCCGGCGGGGTGAATACCGTTCCCGAGACTCGGGTTTCGCGGCCGTCGATGCCGGAGGTCGAACCGTAGAGAATCTTCCGGGCGGTTGCACCGGTGCCAATCACTTCTGCTGTTGTCGTGAACGGTTCGTTCTCGAACACGACGCCGCGCTGAGCACTCGACTGCTCCGGAGTTGCTGCCGAGGTAGACGGAGTGGCCGGCGCCTCCGCACCCGTCGATCCGCACGCCGCACTCACCACCAAGGCGGCTGCTGCGAGCGCGCCCCAGACCGACCGCCGAACCCTCGAACTACCTACGCTCATGACGTACCTTCTCCTTTTGCCGCCACTCGCGCACGACGGCGTCGTACCCGCTCCTCGGCAGCAGCCTCCTCGAGATCAAGACCTTCCAACACGGTACGCAAGACGTCGTCGTCCAGATCGCCGCTGTCCCGCGCAGCAATCAATGCCACACGCTGCGAGCGCAACGACTGGTGCCGGAACTTGTCGAACAACGCTCCCGCATGCCATATCGCCGCCTCGCGGTCGTTGTCCTCGTCAGTCTCCTGAACTTGAAGACGGGCCTGCATCGACCTTCGCACCCGCTCGACGATCGCCTGCAATTCCTTGCTGTCGATTTCAGGCGGCGGATGAGCGGCTACATCCGCCAGCGCCTTCTCGCCGGCCCGGCGAGAGATGTTGCGCGCCAACTCCATCTGTTCCTGAGTGCGCAACGTCTCGTACGGATCGGCTACATCCAGTCGTCGAATCAGGAACGGCAGCGTTGACCCCTGCAACAGCAGAGTCCCGACGGCGACAATGAAGGCGATGGCCTGGATGACACCGCGACCGGGAAACGGCTCGCCGGTCGAAAGCGCAAAGGGAATACCGCCGGCCGCTGCGAGTGTGACCACTCCGCGCATTCCGGCCCAGGACACTACAAGATTCTGTTTCCACGACAGCTGTTTCTGTCGAAGCCCTCGGCGGAATGTCACACCGAAACGCACCCGTGAGTAACTCGAGAACAACCACACCGGCCGGATCACGATCACCACGGCCAACACCGCAAGCCCGTAGAAGAACACGTGGACCACCGGAAGCCCGTCCGCCACAACATCGTCGATCACGAAACTCAACTGCAGACCCATGTACGCGAACACGAACATCTCGAGCAGTGTCTCCAGGCTCGACCAGACTGATCGCTCCTGCAACCTCGTCATGATCGACGCATCCGTCGAATAGTGCCCGATTACCAAGCCAGCGACCACAACTGCCAGAACGCCCGACGCGTGAAGCTCTTCGGCAGCCAGATACGCGGCAAACGGAAGAACCAATCCCAGGCCCGTTTCGAGCGGTGAATCGTACATCCGCGCGCGCACGAACTTCACGATGAACGCGAGTACCAACCCGATCACGATGCCGCCCACAACTTCGTAGGCGAAGAACAACAGCGGTGAGTCCGTCGCGATCCGAGTGCCCGTCACCGCAGCTACGGCGACGGTGAACAGTGTCAACGCGGTGGCGTCGTTAACCAGGCCTTCACCCGTGAGAATTGCTATGACACGCTTCGGAAGTCCCAGTTTCTGGCCTACCGCTACGGCACTGACCGCGTCGGTGGGCGCGACTACCGCACCGAGAACCAACGCTGCACCGATCGTGAGTTCCGGTACCAGCCATTCGGCGAAAAAGGCGACTACGCCGGCCGTGACCAGAACCATGCCTACGCCCAGACGCAGGATCGGCGCAAGGTTGCGTTTGAATGTCGCCACTGAGAATTTGAGAGCGGCCGAATACAGTAGTGGCGGTAGCACCACACCGAGAATGACGTGTGGATCCAGTTCTGGCCGAGGCATTCCCGGAATGAACGACGCAGCCGAACCGACCGCAACCAGGACGAGGGGGGCCTGTAGGTTTCGGCGATTCGCCAGCCCTGTGACTGCGATGGCGGCGATGACGACCAGCAGAATCCAGGTGAAGTTCACCCCCCTATTGTGCCTGCCCACCCTGGGAGTTCACCTAGAGGACGCGCAGGAGCCCGCAACCTCGACGGGTTGCGGGCTCCTGAGCTTTCAGGTGACTACTCCTTTTCGGGAACAGCCTTCTTGGCAGCCTCAGCTGCCTTGTCGATCTGGTCGCCGTACTTTCCGCCGGTCTTGTCGTCGGCGATGTCAGCTACTTTGTCGATCGCGTCGTGAACCTTGTCGGAATTCTCCGATGCAAGTTCCTGCCCCTTTTCGACGAGACCCTTGACGTTGTCCAGGAAACCCATGTCCGTGTCCTCTCCCAGTGCTGACGCACATCTATCGCGGAATGCGAACCTCCGCGCAACCTTGATTCTCACAGGTACAGACGAAGTATGCCAAGAATGACTGCCACCTGATTGTCACTGCTTCCAATCCAAGGTACCGTTAACCGACTATTAACTGAATGGCAGACCGAAGTTCATCGCAAGTGATTTCGACAGGTGACCAGATTGAATGCAGATTCGCGAGGGCCGGGAATCATTCCGCGGCCCGGCCGTGGCCTGCTGTCGCGAACCTGGCTCGCCACCACCGATTACACCTGGCTACCCCGTTTTCTCGATACCCGCGGACTAACCAGACCCGGGCGCGTGATCATCGCCTCCTGGTGTTTTGTCTTCGCCTTGATGGCCGCGACCATGCAACTGAGCAATCTGGGAGCCGACAGCGGATTAGCCAGATCGGTACTGACAGTGTCAGCCCTCAGCGGCCTCTACGGCGGGGTGAGTTGGAGTCGCCACGCCACCTGGCCCAACTGGGCACAGTCCATGACTTTTGTCGTCTGGAGTGATGTGTGGCTGGCACTCGCCCTACTGATCGGCGTCCGGTCCGCATTCGTCGGAACCATCGGCTGCATTCTCTTCATCATGATCGGCTTCTACGTCGCCGTAGTTCACAGCCCACGCGTCGCTGTCGCTCACATCGGCGGGGCTCTCGTCATCTGCTCTCTGCTCGCGCGCAGTGCCCTCACCGACCCGTCGAACGACGACTGGATCGTATTCGACATGTATGTGATCATCTGCGGAGTCATCATCACCACCGCCTGGGCATTGCAAGTCGTCTGGCTGCGACTGACCGACGACGCCCGCCGCGCAGGTCGCGACTACCTCACCGCCACGCTCAATCGCCGCGGCCTGCAAGACGAGGCGCGGCAGCTACTTCGCGGAGACCCCTCGCATTCGAAAGCCCTGGTCGCCATGCTGATCGACGTCGACTCGTTCAAGCGGCTCAACGACACACACGGGCACGGAGCCGGCGACGACGCATTGACTGCCATCGCCGAACGGCTGGTCCGTGCGGCGGGCCCCGAAGGTGTGGTGGCACGCATCGGCGGCGACGAATTTGTTGTCCTCCGCAGCGTCGACGCTACCGACATCGAAACTGTTGCCGCACAGATTCACTCCGCGATCAGCTCCACGTCCGATCTTTTTCCGGTATCCGCCAGCACCGGCGTCAGCGTGTATCTCACGACGGCAGCAGACCTACCCGGTAGTGCGGTCAACATGCTGATCGAGCATGCCGACAATGCGATGTACCGCGCGAAGAAGCGGGGCGGCAACCGCATTGCCTGGGCCCACATGTCACAACACTGAACGTGCCGAACCAGCTACGACGTGTGTGCGTGATGATGCTCGCCCGGGAGATCTTCCGGTGTGGTGAACAACTTTCGCTTCTCACCGTGCAACCTGGCGCTGACCCACCATGACACCTCGACCAAGAAAACTCCGACCGCTCCGGCGGTGATCGCGAGCGTCGTGGCTGCAATATTGCTCGGATCCAGCTCGAAGAACGTACGAGTGAACGGCAAGGCGAACAAGATGAGGTAACCCGCCACCGAGCCGCCGATCAGGACGAGCTTCCACCACGTGTACGGTCGGGCAACGACCGCCAATACCCACAGAGCGATCATGATCAGCGTGATCAACGCAGTGGTGCTTTCCTGCTCGCGTGTCACATCGTAGCTAGTGTGAACGATTACGTACGTGACGAATGTGGTGACGCCGATGATGATTCCCGACGGCAAGGCCAACCGCATCACGCGGGCCACAAAACCGGAACGAGCCCGTTCGTTGTTGGGTGCCAGCGAAAGAACGAACGCCGGAATACCGATCGTGAACCAAGCGGCAATCGTGACGTGCCGAGGGAGGAACGGGTACGACAACGCTTCGAAGTGGAAAATCTGGGACAAGACGCCGGTAATTCCGATCAGGAACGCGAGCACCACCGAGTAGACGGTCTTGGTGAGGAATAGATTGGAGACGCGCTCGATGTTGCCGATGACGCGCCGGCCTTCTGCCACCACGTACGGCAGAGTCGCAAACTTGTTGTCCAACAGCACGATCTGAGCAACCGCACGCGTGGCCGGGCTTCCCGAGCCCATCGAGACTCCGATGTCGGCATCCTTGAGTGCCAGCACGTCGTTGACACCGTCGCCGGTCATCGCAACGGTGTGGCCGCGAGACTGCAAGGCAGCGACCATTTCCCGCTTCTGATCCGGGCGTACCCGACCGAAAGTGGTAGCACCCTCGAGAACATCGGCGAGTTTTTCCTGATCGCTGGGCAGTTCCCGCGCATCGATCGGGCGATCGCCGCCCTCGAGACCGAGAGAACCAGCAACGGCACCGACTGACACGGCATTGTCACCCGAGATGACCTTGACCGCGACCTTCTGACTTGCGAAGTACTCCAACGTTTCCTGCGCGTCGGGGCGAACCTTCTGCTCGAGAACGACCAGCGCTGCCGGTGTCACGATCCCGGGAGCATCGGCGTCGTCGACCGAAAGATTGCTACTGCCCAACATGAGTACGCGCAGTCCGTTGGACCCCACCGACTCTGCTTCCCGAGCCATGTCGGAGGCCGGGTCGAGGAGCATGTCCGGAGCGCCCAGCACCCAGTTGCCGTGGGCGCCGTAGGACTGCCCGCTCCACTTCTTCGCGGACGAGAACGGCGCCACCGCAGTAGCTTCGCCCCAACCGGCGTCCGCGGGCATCGACTCCCGGATGGCAAGAACACTCGCGTTCGGCCGCGGATCCGAGGCGGCCATGGCGCTCAGCGCGGCCTTGATCACCGACTCGTCGGCGGAGCCTTCGGCAAGCTTCAACTCCGACAGTCGCATACCGTTCTCGGTGAGCGTTCCCGTCTTGTCCGCGCACACGACGTCGACGCGGGCCAAGCCCTCGATCGCCGGCAATTCCTGAACGAGGCACTGCCGCTTGCCTAGTCGGATGACGCCGACGGCAAACGCGATGGACGTCATCAAAACCAGGCCCTCCGGGACCATAGGAACCAGAGCCGCGACCATGCCGTTGAGTGCCGGGCCAAGCGACTGCCCGCTCGAGAACAACTGGTTGTAGATGATCAGCGCGCCCGCCGGGATCATCAAGTACGTGATGAACTTGAGGATGCTGTCGATACCGCTGCGAAGTTCCGAATGCACCAAGGTGAACTTGCTGGCTTCTTCGGCCAACTTTGCTGCGTACGCGTCGCCGCCGACCTTCGTGGCCCGGTATGCGCCGCTGCCGGCCGCCACAAAACTTCCCGAAAGTACCGGCGCCCCAGCCATCTTGTGCACCGGGTCCGCTTCACCCGTGAGCAGCGACTCGTCGATCTCGAGTGCCGCAGAACTGACTACTTCACCGTCGACCACGATCTGGTCACCGGAACCCAATTCGATGATGTCGTCGAGAACAACATCTTTGGGTGCGAGCGCCACTGCGACACCATCGCGGCGGACCATCGGTTTGGCCTGAGAGACGATGGCCAACGCATCCAGAGTTCGCTTGGCGCGAATCTCCTGGATGATGCCGATACCGCTGTTCGCGACGATCAGGAATCCGAACATGCCGTCGATCACGGAACCCGTCGACAACACGATCACCAACAACACCGTCAGAATCGCGTTGATGCGGGTGAAAATATTGCCGCGAATGATGTCCTTGACCGACCGCGAAGCCCGATCCGGAACGTCGTTGGTCTGACCCGACGCTATGCGAGCCGCAACTTGCTCGGCCGTCAACCCACGTGAGACGTCGATGTCGTCGGGGGAATCCGCGGTCGCCACTGCTGTTTCTTTTGAACCCGTGTGCTCGTGAGCCATGGTCAAAGATTACGCACCCGACGCCGTATTTCCCGGTCCGACCCGAATCGGGCGGCTATCCCAGCGCGATCCACCACTTCGTCGGCGGCGCGCTGGACAGTGCGTCGATCCTGCCACCCGGCATCGGCACCGCCACGGTGGTGCCGACTCCCGCGGCAGTCTCGGTCAACCGCACGATCGGCTCGGACCACGAATGGAACGCAAGATTGAAGGTCGCCCAGTGAATCGGCACGAATACTCCGCGTTCCGCGTCCCCGAGGTTCAGATCGGCGTGCGTCTGAACTGCTTCTTCGGGGTTCATGTGGATATCGGGCCACCGCACGTCGTAAGCGCCGACCGGGAGAAGGGTCAAGTCGAAAGGTCCGTACTTCTTTCCGAGTTCGACAAACCGCGGCGTGTATCCGCTGTCGCCGCCGAAGAACACCCGATGGTTCGGACCGGCAAAGACCCACGACGCCCACTGCGTCGTATTGCGGACGAGGCCACGCCCCGAGAAATGGCGGGCCTCGGTGCACGTGAGAACCAAATCGTTGACAGTGTTGTCGCGATCCGTCCGCTGGATCGTCGTCGACTCGTCCCAGTCCAGCTCGATAATGCGATTCTCCGGCACCTTCCAGTGACGGAGGTGCGCACCGATACCCACCGGCACCACGAACGGCGCCTTCTGCGAATGCGTCAGAATTTTGACGGTCGCCATGTCGAGATGGTCGTAGTGATCGTGGGAGATGACTATCGCATCCACCGCGGGCAGATCTTCCAGAGATACGGGCACCGCATGCATACGTGCGGGACCGACTGCAGTAGAAGGCGATACGCGCTCACTCCACACGGGATCGGCGAGCACGCGGTATCCGTCGACCTCGACCAACACGCTCGAATGGCCGTACCAGGTAACTGCCGCAGCGCCTGCCTGCGCCGGCGCCAGCGGAGTGGCCAACGGGATGGGGGCGCGTGGCCGTCCCATCGACCCGCGGGTGAGCATCGACTTCGCCATCCCGGCATCGGTACCCGGAACCAGAGCGCTGCTGGGTTCCGAATTATGAAACTGGCGGTCTCGATATCGCGGTGATGCCGCCGCATAGGGTTGCACCGCACTACGCGATGCCCCGATCTGCGTCGGGATTCCCCAGGCGGCTCGCGCCACCCATCCTGTTGCCGCAGTTACCGCGGCAAGGCCGAGAAGCGTCGTCTTCTTCATTCAGACCAGCGTAGCTACTATTTCCCGCCGGAGCGGGACGCGACTATTTCCCCTTGAAGACGGGTGGGCGATTCTCGATGCGGGCAGCGCGGGCCTCTTGGACGTCCTCGCTGAGCCACGCCGCGTGAAGTGCGTCGAGTTGCTCGGGTGACTGCTCGTCCATCGTTCCGTCGTCGTTGAGAACCATCTTCATGTGACGCAGCGACAGCGGTGCGAGGTTGGCGATGCGGTGCGCCCATTCCTGCGCGTCTTCGAGTGTGCCGATCTTGTTGGCCAGGCCGCGGTTGAATGCTTCCTCTGCGCCAATCTGTTCGATGCCGAGCAGAATCGTGCGGGCCGGGCCGCCGCCGACGAGAGATGCCAGTCGATGCATCGTCCACTTGTCCACCGAAACACCGAGAGTCGCAGCCGGAATACCAAACCGGGCGGCAGGAGCTACGACGCGCAGATCGGAAGCGATGGCGAGTTGCGTACCGGCGCCGATGGCCGGACCGTTGACGGCTGCGATCACCGGGATGGGCGCGGTATCGATGGAGCGGAGCATTTCGAAGAGATGGTCGGTGAAGCCTTCCATGTACACGTCGCCGGAGAGGTCGGCGCCGGCGCAGAATGCCGATCCCTGTCCCGTGATCACGATGACGTGAGCGCGATCTGCGACGGCAGCGTTCACCGCGTCCTTGATTGCGATGCAGAGTTCCGCGCTGAGGGCGTTACGACGCTCATGACGCTGCAACTCGATGGTCACGACATTGCCGTCACGGGAAGTCCCGATCATGTCCGCTCGCTTTCATTTCTGGAAGGCTCGGCACACGGGATGTTCCGAATGCCGTTACCGCCGCTAATAGTTCTCTGCAGCAGAGTTCTGTGCATCAGGAGGTTAGATTACCGATGAGTACGAACGACCGTGCCGACGGACAAGCCCACGACGTCGATGTGGTGGTGATCGGAGCCGGCCAGGCCGGCCTCTCGGCCGCGTACTACCTCCGTAAGTTCGGCGTACCGCCGGAGTCCGGCTTCGTCGTACTCGATCACGCCGCCGGTCCCGGCGGAGCGTGGCAATTCCGTTGGCCGAGCCTGACTTTGAGTACCGTCAATGGCGTGCACGACCTGCCGGGCATGTCTTTCGCGGAAACGACCGGCACCGATGCCGAACACGTACCGGCATCAGTCGCAGTCCCCCACTATTTCGAGTTGTACGAGAAGAAGTTCGAGCTTCCCGTCCACCGACCGGTACACACTCGCGTCGTGTGCCCCCGTGAAGAGCGTCTGCGCATCGAGACCGACCACGGCGTATTCAACGCACGCGGGTTGATCAATGCGACGGGAACGTGGGAGCGCCCGTTCATTCCGCATTACCGCGGCGCCGAGGCTTTTCGCGGACGCCAGCTACACACCCGGGACTACCGCTCCGCCCTCGAGTTCGAAGGCAAGCACGTCGTGGTCGTCGGCGGGGGCATCTCCGCGGTCCAGTTACTCGACGAGATCTCCCAGGTCACGACCACGACCTGGGTGACCCGACGCGAACCGCAGTTCCGCGACGAGCCCTTCACCCCGGACATCGGGCGAGAAGCCGTCGCAATGGTCGAAGATCGAGTACGACGCGGACTCCCACCCGGGTCGGTAGTTTCGGTCACGGGCCTGCCGGTGACACCCGCGATCCGTGCGGCCCTCGAACGCGGTGTGCTGACAAGGCTGCCGATGTTCTCGGAGATCCTTCCGCATGGCGTCAGATGGGAAGACGGAACGTCGATCGATGCCGATGTCATCCTGTGGTGCACCGGTTTTCGGAGCTCCCTCGATCACCTTGCACCGCTTCATCTACGGGGTCCCGGTGGCGGAATTGAGATGACCGGACGCCTCGCCACCCAAGTTACGTCCGACCCGCGAGTACATCTGGTCGGCTACGGCCCGTCATCCTCGACGATCGGCGCGAACCGGGCCGGCCAGGCTGCGGTAGCGGAACTGTTGGGGCGCTAACGCCCCCTGTGCGCCTTTTTGGTAGTGCACGCTACCAAAAAGGCACACAGGCGCAGCCTCTAGCGACCATTTGGTTACGGTTGTCCGATTGGACCCCCACCAGTACAAACAGGAAATGCAGAGCTCTCGCCCCGAAACCGGGCACGCGTGTGGCCAGACAAAGGACCTTCTGTTACCGTTCAGCTAACTTCTTCCGATCACACACAATCGGAGGAACTCGGGCAATGACCCAATCGGGGGGGTTGACGTGAGGGGCAGTCATGAAGGGGCAGCGGTCCGCATGAAAAACGATGCACACACAAAAACCGCGTGGTGGTCGATCAGCGAATGGCGACTCGGATGGAAGGTTGTCGCAGTCCTCACCGTTCCGATGCTCATCGCCGTCATGCTCGGTGCATTTCGGATCCAGGCTGAACTCGCCGAGGCCGCAAAACTCAGCTCGTCTTCCGAACGCGCCCTCGCAGTCCCCGCGGCCCTTCATCTGGAAGACGCACTCTACGAACTCGCCGTCGCGTCGTCCTCCGGCACCGAAACCACGACTGCCACTGCGGCAGTAACGAATTCGATGCAAGAACTTGTCACCGCCGGTCGAACCTTCCAGACTGACGACGCACTCAACGGGCAGGTCACCCGTGCCCTGCAAAATAGTCGATCGATCGTCGAAGAGGTTGCCTCCGGCGCAGTCGCGCCGGCCCGACTCGTCGCCCGGGTCAACGAAGTCTCGACCGATATCTCGAGCGCATTCACCGACATCATCAAGGCCTCCCAGCGACCGATTCTGCGCGAGCACGGCGGGGAATTCGCAACGCTGTGGGCAGCGCGACGCGCGCTGGCCGACCAGCGAATCCTGTTCGGTTCCGGCCGCCTCGATCAACAAGCCCGGACCGCGTTGGCTACCACGGCCGGAGCAGAACTTGCTGCCCTGGGCGGCGTGCTTCCCACTAACGAAGCAGACAGCAATCCCACAGCCGTCAACGCCGTCAAGGCTCTGACAGCGTCAGCGCAGAATCGCGTCGACGAGATCGGTGCGACGGCCTCCACATCGCCGCTGAGCAGTCAGATCGACATCGGCCTTCAGACCAGCAGCGACCAGTACAACGCCCTGACCGACGCCGCCGTGGGCCAGTTCGGCAGCACGGTAACCACTGAGGCCAACATCGCTCGATCGGCAGCACTTCGAGACACCGCACTCGTCCTCGGCGCCGTCCTCGCTGCACTTGTCATCGCGCTGATCATCAGCCGATCGCTCGTCGATCCCATCCGACGCCTGCGCTTCGCCGCCCTCCAGGCTGCCCGCCGTGGACTACCCGAGGCCATCGAACGCATCCGGGCCGGCGAGAAGACAACCGATCTGGAATTCACCCGCGTACCCATACGCACCCACGAGGAAATCGGTCAGCTCGCACGTGCCGTCGACGACATGCACGCGCAGGCCATTATGCTCGCCGGCGAGCAGGCAACACTGCGGCGCCAGGTCAACGACATGTTCGAGACGCTGTCGCGCCGCAACAAGTCCCTCGTCGAGCAGCAACTCGGCCTGATCGAACAACTCGAGCAGGACGAAGGTGATCCGCGGCGACTCGAGAACCTCTTCCGCATCGACCACATCGCTGCCCGGATGCGACGCAACAGCGACAACCTCCTCATCCTCTCCGGCACCGAAGGTCGCCGCGGACGATCCGCACCGATGTCACTCGCGGACGCTCTACGCGCCTCCGTATCCGGCGTCGAGGACTACCTGCGCGTCGAACTCGGACAGATTCCGGCAGGCGTCCTCACCGGACAGTCCAGTGCCGACGTCGTGCATCTCATCGCCGAACTTCTCGACAATGCGCTGCGATACTCACCGCCGGAAACAACCGTGACCATCAACGCTGGCCCTACGTCCGAAGGTTCCATGCTGGTGGAGGTCGCTGACCTCGGCATCGGAATGTCCACGACAGATCTACTCGACGCCAACGGCCGTTTGGCTTCAGGCGGCGAGATGAGTCCCGACACCGCACGCCACATGGGCTTGTTCGTCATCAGCCGCATCAGCCGCCGATACAACATTTCGGTTCGCCTACGCCCCACCGGAGTTGCGCAGGACCGAAACGGAATCACTGCCTCGGTTCTCCTTCCGGCAGGGCTGCTCGAAGCGCCGGGGCAAGACTCAGCTCGGACGCCGTCTGCGCCGTTCATCGCCCCGGCTCGCACCGGTGCTCCGGCAGCAACCCCAGCCCGGGCTGTAGTCCCCGCTGTGACTGCGCAGGTCACGCCGGTTCAGGTTTCGGCGCCACTGAACAGCAATCCCCTGAAAACCGAAGCAACGCCACTGTCCGCGACC
The DNA here is from genome assembly GCF_030056815.1 of Rhodococcus sp. IEGM 1379. Taxonomy (GTDB): domain Bacteria; phylum Actinomycetota; class Actinomycetes; order Mycobacteriales; family Mycobacteriaceae; genus Rhodococcus_F. Next base: position 41,724 of record NZ_JASHKR010000009.1, on the reverse strand, counting down.
GGACTTCCGCAGCGACAACCGGGTAACACCATCCGGGTCACACTGCCGCCTCCAGTTGCCGGCGCACCCACGCTGGCAGTTGTTGCGCTCCCCGAAGAAGCTGCACTTCCGCGTCGCACCCCCGGGACAAGTGGAGCGCCGGGCATCGGTGACACTATCGCGGAGGTCCCGACGTCTGTGGCTCCCGCTACCGAAAGCGTTGCTCCTCAGACGAAGAGCAATGAAGTGAACAGCGGGGAACCGAAGAACGGGGAACCGGAACCCCGGCACCGGCTGAGCTCCCCGACCCCGACCAATACCGCGGCCTTCTTCTCCTCCCGAGCTAGTGACGGGTTCCCGCCCCGCGCGGCTGTTCGCACCACCGAACTTCCGGACCCAGCCCCAGGCACTACACCGATAGCATCGCCGATCTTTGCCAGGATGGTCTCCGAATGGCTGGTCGATCCGACGGAACAAACCTCCACTGCCACAAGCGGAACCGCCTGGACAACTGATGCCGATCAGGGGTGGGTCGCTGCCCGCGCATCGTTCGAACTACCGGTCGCCAAGGTCTCAGATTCCGGTCTCCCGATCCGCGACCGCGGTGCCCGGTTGGTTCCCGGCACCGCCGGAACCACCATCACCCCGCTGCGGTCCGGCGCTCACCGCCAGACCACCGATCCGGAAAACGTCCGACGGGGATGGAGCGACTATCAGTCCGGCGTCAGCCGCGGACGACGCCATGTCGGCGAGAACCCTGCCGATTTGTCCACCGTGCGCCATGGCGCCACCCACCCGCACTCGGCCACGACCGGGCAGAACGATGAAGGAGAACAGTGAATTCTGTCGGAGCCCAAGAGACTCCTCGCTCACTCGATTGGTTGGTGTCTGGCTTCGCACGTGACGTTCCGGGCGTGAGCCACGCGATCATCGTCTCGGCCGACGGACTGTTGACGGCTGCGAGCACCCACCTTCCGCTCGACCGTGCAGACCAATTGGCTGCCGTGACATCCGGACTCGCCAGCTTGTCGGCGGGTGCATCACGTTTGTTCGACGGCGGTGCCGTCATGCAATCGGTAGTCGAAATGGAGAACGGTTACCTACTGCTCATGGGTGTCGGCAGCGGCGCGTACCTAGCGGCGCTCGCCGTCGCGGGTTGCGATATCGGCCAGATAGGTTACGAGATGGCAACTCTCGTGGACCGGGTCGGAACCACCATGGACATCGCTCCCCGATCAGGTCGGGATTTCTGATCTCGATGCCTCATCATCGATCCGGGCACGTTGACATCGAACCGAATCTGGTTCGCCCCTACGCGCTCACCGAAGGTCGGACAATACCGTCCATCGATCTTCCGCTCGAAGCAATAGTTGCGACGGTCGAAGACGCCCTCACGAAACGCCTTGCACCTGAGGACATCCGTGCGTCGATTGTCACCCTGTGTGAACAGCGAATCTCCATCGCGGAAATCGCTGCGCACCTTGCTGTTCCGATCGGCGTGGCACGGGTTCTGGTGGCGGATCTCGTCGTCACCGGGGCATTGGAAGTACAAGCCACTCTGCGAAGCGATGCGACCAGCGTCGAGCGCCGCGAATTGATCGAAAGGACCCTCAGTGGACTTCGGGCACTCTGACGCACCGTCTCGCGTCAAATCGACAAAAATCGTGATCGCCGGAGGATTCGGCGTCGGAAAGACGACTCTGGTGGGAACGGTCTCCGAGATCGTCCCCCTGCGGACCGAAGCAATGGTCACCGATGCCAGTGACGGTATCGATCACCTCGGCGCTACTCCGAACAAGAACACCACAACGGTGGCAATGGATTTCGGCCGTATCACCCTGGCCGACGACCTGGTTCTCTACCTGTTCGGCACTCCTGGTCAGCGGCGCTTCTGGTTCATGTGGGACGACCTCATCACCGGCGCCATCGGGGCTGTCATCCTCGTCGACACGCGTCGACTCGAAGACAGTTTTGCTGCCGTCGACTTCTTCGAGGCCCGCGGCCTACCGTTCATCGTGGCAGTCAACCGCTTTGACGGTGCGCCCATCCACTCGGCCAGCGATCTCCGTCAGGCGCTGGCACTACCCAATCGAATTCCGATGATCGAGATCGATGCGCGAAACCGCGAGTCCGCCAAACAGGCACTGATCGCGGTTACCGAATACTCACTCGAATTTCTTGCGGCCGCAGCTCTCGCTTGACCCAGCTTGACCAATCAATACCATTGACACTGAAAGGAACTGGCATGTCAGATGAAATGCATCATTTCTCGATGGGACTCTGGCTGCTCGGACTCGCCTTCGTCGTTTCCGTCACCGGATCGGTTGTCGGCTTGGCGTGTACGCGTCATTCGGCAGCTGCAACCCACACCGCGGCGCGGATGCGCTGGTTGTTCATGGGGGCTCTGTCTATCGGCGGTGTAGCAATCTGGCTGATGCACTTCATTGCGATGCTCGGATTTGCGGTGCCCGGGAGCCCGATTCGCTACGGCCTGACATGGACGATCGTTTCTGCCGTAATTTCCGTGACCGCCGTATTTGTCGGTCTCTTGATCCTCGGAACCACGTTCCGCTTGAGCAGGCTTCTCACCGGCGGTCTCGTTGTGGGTGTCGCGGTCAACATCATGCACTATCTGGGCATGCGCGCCTTGCATTTTCAAGGCGAGATTCACTACAACATGTACTTTGTCGCACTGTCGGTCTTGATCGCAGTGGTTGCCGGCACGGCCGCGTTGTGGTTCACGATGGTTCTGGAATCCACGGTGCTGCGTTTCTTTGCCGGTGTCATCATGGGAATCGCCGTCGTCGGAATGCATTACACGGGAATGGCGGCCGTCGAAATTACTCACGATCCGTCAGCGCCGGCGCCCCAAGGCCTCGAAGTGTTCGCGTTCCTGTTTCCCGTCTTCGTGCTCGGACTCCTGGCATTGGCCGTGCCGATCGTCGGGGTTCTTACTGCTCCCGACCGGGCAACCGCCCAAATGGAATCTGCCGCCGATGATCTCGCCTTCGAAGCACAAGAGTTCGCCGACCGGTAATCAGGAGGAGATCGGGCCGTGTAGCTTTTCGTAGGCAGCTTTCTCGGCGTCCTGGCGTGAAATCTTCTTCGGGTTCTCGAGATCTGCCGGCAATCCGTGACGTTCGAGACGACGAGACCGGTTCTGCGCCATGTACGCGACCGAGTAGAACAGAGCCAGAAGCACACCGAGAAGAACCATCGACGCGCGCAGCGCCCAGGGACCGGGGAACATCATGAAGACCACAAAAACCGGCAGGAAGGGAACCATACTGCGGAGAAGGTGCCTCGGCACAGCCCAATCGCCGATCAAGTCCTTGCGTACCCACTCCTGCATGGAGTCGGGCAACTTGCGACCAAACGAATAGCCTATCCACTGAATAGGATTCGGGCTCAATCGTTGTTTCCTGGTAGTCACTGAACTCACCTGTTCGGTATGCATCGACGTTGAAATTGTCATTACATTTTTCTCATTCACCCAAAGCTCCTGCACGCAACGCAGCTTCGTTGACTCGCGTCAGCACATTGTGAAGTTCCTCGAGTTCCCCAAGGCTCACACCGAGTTTCGCGACAACCGCCGGTGGAATTTTCTCCGCCTCGCTGCGCAACGCCACACCCGCTTCTGTGAGATCGACGTCGAGTTGACGTTCGTCTGCCCGACTCCGGGTTCGCGTGATCAACCCGGACGCTTCGAGTCGCTTGAGAAGCGGAGACAGCGTCGGCGAATCAAGCTGCAGAGCCTGCCCGATTTCCTTGACCGCCATCGGAGCCTTGCCCCACAGTGCCAGCATCACCAGATACTGGGGATGTGTCAGACCCATCGGCTCGAGCAGAGGGCGATACACGGACAACACTGCCCGGTTCGCGATGGCAAGCGCAAAACACACCTGCCGGTCGAGAGCCAGCGGATCATCCAACTGCACCTGCGGAGCTTTCGTGGTCATGAATCCCACGATATCAGATTAATTAGTGCAGTAACTATTACCGCACTAATTAATCTCGCGACGATCGTCACCTTTCGGAGGTCCGGCTCTCAGGCTGTGAGGTGAATGAATGCGACGAGGGTCGAAGCCGCCGCGAGGACGGTGGATGTCCGCACTACAGTGTGAGTGACGGTCGGCCTGGTAGTTGTGTTCGCGGCCGCGAGGATTCCACCGACAATGAGGGTGAGTGCGGTGAGGACACCGCAGAGCGCGATTGTGGTGGCACTCATGGCGCGATCGACGCGTTCGGTTCGGTCGACGTCGGCTGTCCGGTGAGACCGACGTGCGCTTCTGCGCGCATCCGCTCAACCATGTGCGGGTAGTGCAGTTCGAATGCCGGACGCTCGCTGCGGATGCGCGGCAACTCGGTGAAGTTGTGGCGCGGCGGCGGGCAACTGGTTGCCCATTCGAGCGAGTTTCCGTAACCCCACGGATCGTCGACCGTGACAACTTCGCCGTATCGGTAGCTCTTGAAGACGTTCCAGAGGAACGGCAGCGTGGAGGCGCCGAGAACGAAGGCGAAGATTGTCGATACCGAGTTCAGCACGGTGAAACCGTCGCTGGGCAGGTAGTCGGCGTAACGACGCGGCATACCTTCGGCACCCAACCAGTGCTGCACGAGGAACGTGCCGTGGAAACCGACGAACGTGGTCCAGAAGTGCCACTTGCCGAGGCGCTCGTCCATCATGCGGCCGGTCATCTTCGGAAACCAGAAGTAGATACCGGCGTAGGTGGCGAACACGACGGTGCCGAACACCACGTAGTGGAAGTGGGCGACAACAAAATACGTGTCCGTGACGTGGAAGTCGAGCGGCGGGCTTGCGAGGATGACGCCCGACAGTCCACCGAAGAGGAAGGTGATCAGGAAGCCGATCGAGAAGAGCATCGGCGACTCGAAGGTCAACTGCCCCTTCCACATAGTTCCGATCCAGTTGAATATCTTCACGCCTGTCGGCACCGCGATCAAGAACGTCATGAACGAGAAGTACGGCAGCAGAACAGCACCGGTTGCGTACATGTGGTGAGCCCACACTGCGATCGACAGGGCTGCGATGGCCAGCGTTGCGTACACCAGGCCGCTGTAGCCGAAGATCGGCTTACGGCTGAAGACCGGGAAGATCTCCGAGACGATGCCGAAGAACGGCAGCGCGATGATGTACACCTCGGGGTGACCGAAGAACCAGAACAGGTGCTGCCACAACAGAACTCCGCCCGTTGCCGGGTCGAAGATATGACCACCGAGATGCCGATCGACGAACAGACCCATGAACGCGGCGGTCAGCAACGGAAAAGCGATCAGGATCAGGATGCTGGTGATGAAGATGTTCCAGGTGAAGATGGACATGCGGAACATGGTCATACCGGGGGCACGCAGGCAGATCACTGTAGTGATCATGTTGACCGCGCCGAGGATAGTCCCGAGACCACCGACTGTCAGACCGAAGACCCAAAGGTCAGCGCCAACGCCCGGACTATGTACCGCCCCAGAGAGCGGGGTGTACGCGGTCCAGCCGAAGTCGGCGGCACCGCCGGGCGTGATGAACCCGCCGAGAACGATCAAACCGCCAAAAGTGAAGAGCCAGAACCCGAATGCATTCAGACGCGGGAACGCCACATCAGGGGCACCGATATGCAACGGCAAGATGTAGTTGGCGAAACCGAAAACCACAGGCGTCGCATACAGCAGCAGCATGACAGTGCCATGCATGGTGAACAGCTGATTGAACTGCTCGTTCGAGAGAAACTGCATACCTGGCACTGCCAGTTCCGCGCGCATGAACAGCGCCATCAAACCGCCGATCAGAAAGAACCCGAATGCGGTGATCAGGTACATGATCCCGATCTTCTTGTGATCGGTGGTCGTGAACATCTCGAGCATCCACGACCCCTTGGGATCACGTCGCTTCGGGTAGGGCCGCTCCGGAATCGGTTCCAGCTCGCCAGCCCGATCATTCGGCACCGTGGTTGTCATGCTCGTCGTCCTCTTTCGTGCTCGATACCGCTCTCAAGAACTTTTTGCACGACCATATCGCATGTTAATAGTTAATGCACAAACTAAAATGTACCGACAATCCGAACGGTCGAAAATTCCTGCAAGACAGCTGGTTGCACCCGCTCACCGGCTCACCGACGCAGGTGGCGGGGCCGCGGAATAGGCAGCGCATTGTTCGCGTTGAAGAGCTCCGTGACTCTTTCCCACGCTTCGACCACATCCTCAGCCCTGCGCGGCCTCTTCGAGCCGTTCGAGGTGAAATCGCTCTCGTTGCGTAACCGCTTCGCCATGGCCCCGATGACCCGCGCATTCTCGCCGGACGGAATCCCCGGCGCCGACGTTGCCGAGTACTACCGGCGTCGCGCAGCCGGTGGCGTCGGCCTGATCATCACCGAAGGTACGTATATCCCGGACCCGGCCGCCGGACCCCACACTCGAGTACCGCGCATCTACGGCGACGAGAGCCTCGACGGCTGGAAGTCAGTTGTCGACGCCGTCCACGCCGAGGGCGGATCGATCATTCCGCAGCTCTGGCACCTGGGTGTCGAACGTGGCGACAAGCCTCAGCTCAATCCGGACGTCCAGACCGTCAGTCCTTCTGGCCTGGCATTGGACGGCACTCCGTTGGGACGGGAGTTCACCTCCGCGGATCTCGAAAACTTGAAGCAGGCCTGGGTCGACGCTGCACTCAACGCGAAGAACACCGGCTTCGACGGACTGGAACTGCACGGAGCGCACGGCTACCTGCTCGACGAGTTCCTTTGGGCCGGAAGCAATGTCCGCACCGATTCCTACGGCGGATCACTCGAAGCGCGTACCCGCTTCCCCGCTGAAGTTGTTGCCGCCATTCGCGAGGCCGTCGGAAACGAGTTTGCGATCGTCTACCGATTCTCACAGTGGAAGTCGGGCCAGTACGACGCTCGAATCGCCCAGAGCCCCAATGAACTCGGCCGCATCCTCGCTCCGCTCGTCGACGCGGGAGTCGATGTGTTGCATCCGTCGACGCGGCGTCACTGGGAACCGGCGTTTGCGGAACTCGACGGCGAAGACGGCAAACTCGGACTGGCCGGCTGGACGAAGAAGCTGACGGGCCTGCCAACCATCACCGTCGGATCGGTCGGACTCGATTCGGTGTTCACCACAGCTTTCACCGCCGACGCGGCATCATCGGTCACCGGACTGGAACGTCTCGAATCTCAGTACGAGGACGGCGAATTCGACATGGTTGCCGTCGGTCGTGCACTCCTCGCCGATCCCGAGTGGGTGGAGAAGCTCCGTACCGGACGCACTGATGAGCACATCGCCTTCACGGCAGCGCATCGCTCGCAACTGAACTAGTTCGTAGCTGAAACCGACGGCGCTCCCACACTGATGTGGGAGCGCCGTCGGTGTTGGAATACGTAGTTCTCAGCCTCCGAACACCGCCGGATCCGGACCGATGCGACCGGACGGGTCATTGAGCGCGCCGATGGCGTTGATCTCGTCCGGTGTCAATGCAAATCCGAAGACGTCGAAGTTCGCCTCGATCCGCGCAGGCGTCACTGACTTGGGGATGACGACGTTCCCGATCTGCAGATGCCAGCGAATGATCACCTGGGCTGTGGTGACGCCGTGGGCGTCGGCAATCTTCTTCAGAACGGGATCCGTCAGCACCGTGCCCTGTCCGAGTGGACTCCACGCCTCCGTAGCGATTCCCTTGCCCGTATGGAAGGCGCGCAGTTCCGACTGATTGAACTTGGGGTGAAGCTCGATCTGGTTGAGGACCGGCACCTCACCGCTCTCACCGATGACGCGTTCGAGATTCTCGATGGTGAAGTTGGAGACGCCGATGGAGCGAACCCGGCCGTCGGCCTTGAGCTTTTGAAATGCCTTGAACGTCTCGACGTACAGGTCCTGTGACGGGACGGGCCAGTGGATCAGGTACAGATCGAGGTAGTCGAGGCCCAATTTGTCGAGGCTGGCGTCGAAGGCCGCGAGCGTCGAGTCGTAGCCCTGATCGCTATTCCACAACTTCGTGGTGATGTAGAGGTCGCCGCGGTTGATGCCGGATTCGGCTATCGCACGGCCGACTCCTACCTCGTTGCCGTAGATCTTGGCGGTATCGATGCTGCGGTATCCGGCCTTCAGTGCGGTCGAGACGGCTTCCTGAGTTTCGTCGTCCGGAACCTGGAAAACACCGAATCCCAACGCAGGAATCGTCTTGCCGTCGGCCAGCACAATGCTCGGAACAGAGGTCACGTCTTGTGATTCGGTCATACCTAGGCAACGCGGCACTCCGCTGGAGTGTTCCCGCACCTGCCCCCTTGTCCTGCCCGAAATGGCCGTCTACCTTGGAAGACAAGCCTTAGAATCGCCTCGAGAAAAGAGACGGCGATGAATGTTCCGTACCATCTCGCCTACAAAGTCGGAGTCACTCCGTGGGAGCACACGGGCCACGGTTTCGACGCACAACTATCAGCACTCCTCGACAAAGTTCCCGTCCCCGAAAACGGACGTGCGCTCGATATCGGCTGCGGAACCGGCAGACATTCCATCGAAATGGCCGAGCGCGCTTGGCACGTCACCGGCGTCGACTCCGAGCAGGAACCGCTGGACAAAGCACGTATCCATGCCCGCGAAGCCGGCACCACCATCCGATTTCTCCATGAAGATGCCGCCGATCTGCACATCGCCGTCGACCCGGGCAACAGGTTGGTCCTGGACATCGGTTGTTTTCACGGGCTCAACGAACACGAGCGTCACGCCTACGTGCAGTCGGTGAATGCCGTCACGGCGCCCGGTGCGTCGATGATCATGTTCGCCTTCAGCCACGGGCATCGCTGGCCGATGCCACATGGCGTTTCGCGTGACGACGTCGTGCGCCACTTCGACGGTTGGACCATGGAGTCCAGTGATCCGGCCGACGTGAGTGACGCCGGGCTTCCGGTTCGCGCGGCGCATCCCTGCTGGTACCACCTGATTCGACACTGACCATCTGCTGAGATACTTGACGGGTGACTGCAACACTGCGCATCAGCGGACTCTCAGCTTCCCGGGGAGAACGCACCCTGTTCTCCGATCTTGATCTCACCGTCGCTCCCGGCGACGTCATCGGCCTCGTCGGCGCCAACGGCGCGGGCAAGTCGACGCTCTTGACCGCGCTCGCCGGAACCGGGACTGCGGATGTCGAGGGTTCGATCACCCTGAGCCCACCCGACGCTGCAGTCGGCTACCTCGCCCAGGAACCGGACCGCATCGAAGGCGAAACCGTCCTCGAGTTCCTGGGCCGACGCACCGGAGTCGCGCACGCCGAAGAGGTCATGAATGCGGCTGCCGAAACCCTGGCCGAGTCCGAAGAAGATCTGTACTCTCCCGCACTCGAGCGATGGCTGACGCTCGGCGGCGCCGATCTGCTCGAGCGCGCCGAAAAGGTTGTCGACGAACTGGGCCTGGGCGTTCCCCTCGACGCCCAGATGACCGCGCTCTCCGGCGGACAGGCTGCGCGCGCCGGACTCGCCTCTCTGTTGCTCTCGCGCTACGACATCCTGCTGCTCGACGAGCCCACCAACGATCTCGATCTGCGGGGCCTCGAACAACTCGAGCGCTTTGTCGACGAAACCCGTGCCGCACTCGTGGTGGTCAGTCACGACCGTGAATTCCTCTCGCGCACCGTCACCGGAATCGTGGAACTCGATCTGGCGCAACAGAACATCGCGGTGTACGACGGCGGCTACGAGTCATACCTCGCCGAGCGTGAGATTGCTCGCCAGCACGCCCGTGAAGCGTTCGAGGAGTACGCGGGCACCCGGTCCGATCTCGAAGATCGCGCACAGATGCAGCGCAACTGGATGGAACACGGCGTCCGCAATGCGCGTCGTAAAGCGAAGGACAACGACAAGATCGGCCGCGGATTGCGTACCGAATCGACGGAAAAGCAAGCGGCCAAGGCCCGTCAGACGCAGCGTCGTATCGAGCGGCTCGAAGTCGTGGAAGAGCCCCGCAAGGAATGGGATCTGCGGATGGAGATCGCGGCGGCCCCACGTTCCGGATCTGTGGTGGCAACTACCAACGGCGCCAAGGTAACCCGCGGATCCTTCACCTTCGGGCCAGTCACCACGCAGATCGATTGGGGCGATCGCATCCTGATTACCGGCGCAAACGGCGCCGGCAAGACGACACTGCTGAATGTACTTCTGGGCAAGCTCGTTCCGGACGAGGGCATCGCATCCCTCGGATCCGGTGTGGCGATCGGCGAAATCGACCAGGCCCGTGGTCTTTTCGAGGGCGATCAGCCGGTGGTCGAGGCTTTCGGCGCTCAGGTTCCGGAGTGGCCCGATGCTGATGTCCGGACACTACTCGCGAAATTCGGCCTGCGGGGGCACCACGTACTGCGGTCGGCGCAGTCTTTGTCTCCCGGCGAAAGAACCAGAGCAGCACTGGCTTTGCTTCAGGCGCGCGGCGTGAACCTTCTGGTTCTCGACGAGCCCACCAACCACCTGGATCTGCCGGCAATCGAACAACTCGAGCAGGCGATGGAATCGTTCGAGGGCACCCTTCTGCTTGTCACCCACGATCGCCGCATGCTCAGTTCCACGCGCAGCACCCGTCGTTGGCGAATGGATGGCGGGCAACTGTTCGAGGAGTGACCAACCGGGTCGAATAATTCGCGCGCTTGCGCAGACATCATGCGTGTGCAACTATTTATGAGGCGCACGCAATAGTTGCATGCGCACTATAGATAGCCGGATGCACACAAAGCCGTCGGCTCGCCTCTCCGAGAAAGGCACCCCAGAAATGTTGTCGATCCCCGAAACCACGCTCACGCACGGAACAACCGGCGAGCCGATCACCATCCCCCAACTCGGGTACGGCGTATTCCAGGTTCCGGACTCACAGACCGAGGACGTAACCGGCGAAGCCCTCGACATCGGCTACCGCCACATCGACACCGCCGCAATCTACGGAAACGAATCCGGCGTCGGCCGCGCCATCGCGGCTTCGAGCATTCCCCGGCAGGAACTGTTTGTCACCACCAAATTGTGGAACGACGACCAGGGCCATGACAGCGCACTCGCAGCCTTCGACACCAGCCTGGGCAAGCTCGGCCTGGACTACGTGGACCTCTACCTGATCCATTGGCCCGCCCCGGAAAAGGGCCTCTTTGTCGAGACCTGGGCGGCATTCGAAAAGATCCTCGCCTCCGGCCGTGCCCGTGCGATCGGTGTCTCCAATTTCCTGCCGGAACACCTCGATCTGCTGGCCCAGCACAGTTCGATCACACCCGCCGTCAATCAGATCGAACTCCACCCGAGGCTCCAGCAGCACACGTCACGGGAATACGCCCAGTCTCGCGGCATCGAGATCGAAGCCTGGAGTCCGCTGGGCCAGGGAACCATCCTCGACGATCCGACGATCACCAAGATCGCTGAGGCACAGGGCAAGTCCGTGGCTCAGATCATCCTCCGCTGGCACATCGAGCAGGGCCACACCGTACTGTCGAAGTCAGTGACCCCGGCGCGCATGCGCGACAACGCCGACATCTTCGACTTCGCGCTCACCGCAGACGATTCGGCCGCGATCGCCGGTCTCAACACGGACACTCGCGTCGGCCCGAACCCGCTCGAACTCAACTGAACGGGCGAGCCAGCGCAAGGAGTACCGAGTCGACTGATTGCTCGGCGAGCAGTTCGTCCAACGGCAGATGGCGGAACAGGGCCCGGTAGTAGATGGGCGCAGCCAACGCGTCGAGAACAAAATCCAGGTCGAAGTCGTCACGGATCTCACCGCGAGCGCAAGCCGATTCCAGCACTGCTGCAGTCGAATTGCGTCGCGGCTGAAAAAAGTTCGCCTGGAAATCGCGTGCCAATTCCGGATCTGCCGCCAGGTCTGCAACTAACGCAGGCAGAACGGCACCCACGACGGTATCGCGCAGGCCGACAACCAACGTCGAGATACCGGCGACCAGATCCGCTCTGAGATCGCCGGTATCGGGCGTCGGATGGGTCCCGATCTGCGCCTGGACCACATCCACGACCAGATGCCGCTTCGACGGCCAACGTCGGTAGATCGCCGGGCGATGCACCCCGGCCCTCGTTGCTACCGATCCGATGGAAAGCTCGCCATACCCCTTCTCCCCCAACAACTCCAGCGTCGCAGAAAGAACGGCGTCGTCGATTCGCTCGTCGCGACTACGAACCATTTACAGCACCGGCCTCGGCATGAGCACCAGTCGCCATCCGTCGGGATCTTCGAAAGTCATTCCCGCATTCTCCGCCCAGTACGGATTCTCGGATTCGACGGGTTCGTGTCCAGCCTCGCCAAGCCGCTGCACAACCTCGTACATCGCAGCTTCGCCGGCGAAGTACAGAACCAGGAGATTGTCGGCGCTGGGCGCTGGGCACGGACTTCCGTCGACGTGAGTAGTGAACTCGAGATGGTAGTTCGCGTCGGGTAGCCCGAGCATGATGCCGTCGAAGCCGGCGTGCCCGGAAAATCGATACAGCTCGCGAAGTCCGAGGCAATCGCGATAGAACGCAATCACTTCTCCCAGCTTGTCGGTGGGGCGGGCGACTCGTACTTGTACGACCGCCAGATTGCCAGGCCACGTTGTCATACCAAAACGGTACAGTACGAACCGTAACAAATCCAGGTCGGACTTGGCCGCCCAAAAAAATCGGACGACCACGCCAAATGCCGTCTACAAACGATCATTCTCCGGAAACGGCGCCTTGGGCATAAATCGCGGACACGCAAACAGTACCGACAGATTGGCCGGCTGAGATTCCACCGGCCAGTCCGATCGATACAGCAACGCCTGTTGCGGCAGGCTCACCCATTCACTGACAAAGATGTCTCCGATCCGCCGGACCGGAACATGCGAACCATCTTCGAGTCGAACCGTCACATCGGCTCCGACGTCGGACTGTCCGCAGACAACCCACCAGGATTCGCCCTCGACGTCACCGGGAGTGTGTTCACCGATGCCGATGACGGCGCCCTTTTCCAGCCGGTCGTGCCAGATTCTCTCGCGCGAGGCACGCGCCACACTGTAACTACCGTCGCCGCGAACGGATACGGCAACACGGGACTTCTCGAGCACCAACTCCTCGACAACCACCTTTTCGGCAACCACCGACTCGCCCCTTTCGGTTTCGCCAAGCCTGACGCGGTCGACCCATCCAGGATGGGAACCGGACACGCTGCATATTGGCGAACATTGACAAACTGTTGTGTTTTTACAACACTCTGATGGATGAGCCCAGTCCGCCGGGGAGACTCACTCCCCATCTTCAATCGAATCGCGATGCTTCGCGCCGAGCGGAAGATGAGTCGGATTCAGCTCGCACAGCTTGTCGACGTCAATCCACAGACAGTCGGTGTACTCGAACGCGGCGATCACTACCCCAGCCTGGACCTCGCGTTTCGGATCTGCGCAGTATTCGATCTGCCGGTGGAAGCTGTGTTCTCCCGCACGGATTTCAGTCCTCTGTCCACGGAGGTCTACCGATCCGACCGATATCCCGAGGGGAGCGAAAAGCCAAGTGTCTGAAACAAATCTGATCGATCGATACCAAGCCCACCGCACTCGACGCTTCCTGCAGAACGAGGAAGTGTTCAAACACTGGTTGCCCACGTGGCGAACGCGTCGGCGCCGACGCGTTCTGGTGCGGGCGCTCAGCCTCGTGTTCATCGTGATGATCGCAGTGGCCGTCGCATGCCTGTTCAACACCATGGTCGCGGTGGCATGGCCCGTGGTCACTGTCATGTTCCTGCCGCTGTGGACGGCACTGCAGATCGTGTCGGGGCGCCAGGGCGATGCACCGAGTCACGCTCTCGACGAATGGGAAATCCAGCAACGCAACAATGCTCGCTCCATTGCATTGACCGTGACCCAATCGTTGGTGTTCATTGTCGCGATATTCCTGATTTTTACCTCGTCGGTGGGTTGGAATGTAGAGAAACTCCCGTACACAGGAGGACTACTTGCAATCACCGCGATGCTGATCGGCGCATGTACACCGGCAATGATTCTCGCGTGGAACCAGCCGGATCCGGAACCTGGCGACACCGACTAGCCGAACCCACGCCTGCACCACGTAAGAGCAACACCCGAACGATGAGAAGGAATCATGGCCTCAACCCTGACAATCGACGGAATCTCGAAGCGCTACGGCGATGTTGTAGCGCTCGACAACCTCAGCTTCGAAGTGCGCCCCGGCGAGATATTCGGGTTTGTCGGCAGTAACGGCGCCGGCAAGACTACGACGATGCGCATCGCCCTCGGTGTGCTCGCAGCAGATTCGGGGGAAGTACGTCTCGGCGGCAATCCCGTGGACCTCGACGTACGACGCACTATCGGATACATGCCGGAGGAGCGTGGCCTCTATCCGAAGATGAAGGTAGGCGCACAACTCGCGTATCTTGCCGAGCTGCACGGACTTTCGAAGGCAGATGCCCGAACGGCAACCACTTTCTGGACCGAGCGCCTCGGAATCGCCGACAGGGCCAAGGACACCGTCGACTCACTCTCGCTGGGCAACCAGCAGCGAGTTCAGCTCGCCGCTGCTCTGGTCCACGATCCAGCGGTACTTGTTCTCGACGAACCGTTCTCGGGTCTGGACCCGGTAGCCGTCGATGTCATGAGCGACGTGCTCGTGGAGAAGGCCCGCACCGGTGTACCGGTCATCTTCTCGAGTCACCAACTCGAACTCGTGGAGCGCCTCAGCGACCGCGTAGGCATTATCAGCCGTGGCAGTATGCGCGAGGTCGGAACCGTCGACGAACTCCGAGGCAAAGGCAACACGCAACTCGAGATCCTTGCACCTGACGCCCCACCCGGTTGGGCTGATCATCTCATCGGTGTCAGCACCGTCAGCCACCACGACGGACGCACCCTTCTCAGTGTCGACAATGCCGCCGACGACCAGCAGATTCTGCACGCCGCCCTGAAGACCGGTCCGGTGCATGAATTCACCCGTCATCGTCCCTCCCTGACCGACTTGTTCCGAGAGGTGGTTTCAGCGTGAGCACTCCGTTGAGCGGTACCCGCGCCATAGGTTTGGTCGCCAAGCGCGAATTCACCACACAGATTGCCAAGAAGAGCTTCCTGATCAGCAACATCATCATTCTGATCGCCATTGTCGGCGGCATCATCGCCTTCTCCTTGTTCTCGGGGGGCGAAGAAGATAAATCGAAGATCGGTCTGGTTGGCAGCCAGTCACTTTCTGCTGCCCTCATTGCTTCCGGAGAAGCCGTCGGCACCGGCGTCGAGGTCACGGAAGTCAGCGACGAAGCGACCGCCCGCACCCGTGTGCAGGACGGCGACCTCGATGTTGCGGTCATCCCGGCCGCAAACGGCGGCGCCACCGTCATCACCAACAAGGAGATCACCACAAACCTCCGCGCAATCATCGAGGGTTCCGTGGCCGGGCAAGCGCAGTCGGAGGCACTGACCGAAGCCGGCGTCGACCCCGCGCAGCTCGCCGCGTCCACTGCAGGCGCGAAGGTCACCCTGGAAACCCTGGATCCGCCGGATCCCGAACAGGGACAGCGCATTGCGCTCTCGATCGCTGCTGTCGCCCTGCTGTACATGCAGATCATGTTGTTCGGAACGTACGTTGCGATGGGTGTCGTCGAGGAGAAGTCCAGCCGCGTCGTCGAACTCTTGCTTTCGACGCTTCGACCACTGCAGCTGTTGTGGGGCAAGGTCATCGGAATCGGCGCAGTCGGATTGCTGCAGCTCGCCGCCTATGCCATCGCCGGAGTGGGCACGGGCCTGGCCACCGGGATGTTGACCGTGACCGGTACCGCGATCGGTGTTCTGATCGGCACAGTCGGCTGGTTCATCCTGGGATTCGCATTCTTCGCTGTCCTTTATGCCGCAGCAGGTTCCATGGTTTCGCGGCAGGAGGACGTCAACGCGACAGCCGCGCCGCTGGTCATCCTCATCGTGGCAATGTTCGGTATCGCATTTTCCACCGTCGGGAACCCTGAGGGCACACTGAGCAATGTGCTGAGTTGGATTCCCCCGTTCTCGGCCATCCTCATGCCGTTGCGTATCGCCGCCGGAGTTGCGACGCCGTTCCAGATCGTCGGAACGATTGTCCTCATGCTCACGGTCACCGTTTTGTTCTCGATCATCGCCGCAAAGATCTACCAGCGCTCCATCCTTCGTATCGGCAAGGTGGTCTCCTGGAGGGAGGCCTTCGGGCGCTGATCCCACCTCCAGCCTGGGACGGTAGGTTCGTCCGGGATGGAGTAATCGCCGAAAATGGAGGGTGCTGTGCGTATCTCTGCCCAGGAACTACTGACTCACGTGCTTGATCCCGGGAGCTTCGACTCCTGGGATGTCGAGCCGCTCGACGTCCATCCGGGGCCCGAATATGCAGTAGACCTCGCCAACGCCCGAGCGAAGAGCGGTGCCGACGAGTCGGTCATGACCGGCGTCGGCACCGTTCGTGGGCGTCGGGTGGCGGTAATCGCCTGCGATTTCAGCTTTCTCGCCGGTTCCATCGGTGTCGCGGCGGCAGAACGAATCGTCTCGGCAGTCGAACGTGCCACGGCGCAGCAACTTCCGCTCCTCGCTTCCCCTACTTCCGGTGGAACCCGAATGCAGGAAGGCACAGTCGCCTTCGTGCAGATGGTCAAGATCGCGGCGGCAGTCGCCGTCCACAAGGGCGCTCATCTCCCCTATCTCGTGTACTTGCGCAACCCCACGACCGGCGGAGTCTTTGCGTCCTGGGGTTCATTGGGCCACATCACCATTGCGGAACCCGGCGCGCTGGTGGGCTTTCTCGGGCCACGCGTCTACGCGGCTCTTTACGGCGAGAAGTTTCCCGACGGCATCCAGACATCCGAGAACTTGTATCGCAACGGTGTCATCGACGGTGTCGTTCCCGTCGACCGCTTACGCCTGCTGGTCAATCGAGCACTGTGCGTACTCGCCGATCCCCCATCGCCGCACCTCCCCGATCCTGCAGTAGTCCCCGAGATCCCGGACGTACCGGCCTGGCAATCGGTGATGCTCTCGCGGCGTTCGGATCGTCCCGGAATCCGGCAACTGCTGCGTCACGCTGCCACCGAACAGGTACCGCTCAGTGGCACCGGACAAGGCGAGACCGACAAGACGATCCTGCTCTCGCTCGCACGTTTTCGCGGTTACCCCTGCATCCTGCTCGGGCAGGATCGAAGCGGTCAATCCGCGCTCAACACCATGGGCCCGGCAGCTCTGCGCGAAGCCAGGCGCGGGATGAAACTGGCGGAAGAACTTCAACTTCCGCTTGTTCTTGTCATCGACACCCTCGGGGCTTCGCTGTCCAAGGAAGCCGAAGAGCGCGGGTTGGCCCCTGAAATCGCACGCTGCATCGCGGATCTCGTGATGTTGAAAACCTCGACCGTGTCGGTAATTCTCGGCCAAGGCACCGGCGGCGGCGCTCTGGCTCTGCTGCCGGCCGATCGCGTTCTCGCCGCGCAGAACGGTTGGCTCGCACCGCTCCCTCCCGAAGGTGCCAGCGCCATCGTGCACCGCGACATCACACACGCACCCCAGATGGCCGCAGCGCAAGGAATTCGATCGTCAGATCTTCTCCGCGACGGCATCGTCGACGGGATTATTCCCGAAATGCCCGATGCAGCCGATGAGCCTGTCGAGTTCTCCAAACGCGTCGGAGCAGCTATCGCGCACGAACTCGCCCGCCTGACCGAAGAGACCACCGTCGACAGGACCACTACGCGGATCGCCCGCTATCGAAATTTGGGAGTACCCCGATGACGCCGAGGCCGACGACACCGCAGACAACGGACCAGAAGACGACCACCGTGAAGACGCTGACGCACAACTACGACCGCGCAGCACTCGCACGATTCGAACTGTTTCTTTTTGCTTCGGTAGCAACGGTACTCGTCACCCGCGGATATCTCGCTGCGATGGGATACCCCCAAATCGGCGGCGGTGGACTACATGTCGCGCATGTTCTCTGGGGTGGACTGCTGATGGCTGTCGCGATTGTCATGACTGCCATCACGGAAGGCAGTCGCATCCGTGATCGTGCATCACTGATCGGCGGCATCGGATTCGGCTTGTTCATCGACGAGGTCGGAAAGTTTGTCACCTCCGACGTCAACTACTTCTACCAACCCGCAATCGCAATCATGTACGTCGTCTTTGTTCTGTTCTACCTGGCGACGCGTGAAGTCGTGATTCGCCGCGGAATGAAAGACCGCCATCGACTAGCCATCGGCGCCCGCGCACTCTCGGATCTCGCCCTCGGACAATTGGACGCGATCCGTTACCGCCATGCACTACGCGTTCTCGACGGCGTGCAAGATCCGGAACTAGCGGACCTTGCCGGTTCCATCAAGACCGGACTGCACTCGCACACCCCGACAGGTGACGGCATCGAATCGCGGCTCACTAACTGGCGCAATTCCGTTTCCACTAGCCTCGACGCCTTCCTCGGGCATCGCATCGTCCGTCGAATCGTGTTGGCGCTGTTCATCGTAGAAGCATTGGGTGCGGTAGCCACCGCGGCAGTCTCGGTGTTCACGAAAGTGGAGATCGTAGCCGAGGACGTCTCAGATCTTGTTGTTATTCTGTCGAGCGCAACTTCGACGATCCTGGTAATTCTGGGTGTGTGGTTCCTCCTCCGTGACCGCTACCTGCGAGCACTCCGACTGCTCCGTGCATCAATCGTCATCAGCCTCCTCGTGACTCAGGTGTATCTGTTCACGGAAAATCAGTTCGGAGCACTCATCGGGTTCGGAATCTCGCTCTTCATGCTGGGGGTTCTGCGCGTTACCATCCGAACCGAGGAATCAGCAGCGGAAGCTGCCCCTGATCGCAGTGTCGAGTCTCACCGCTGACCGACAGAACACGTCCGCCCAGCGCACAAGAGTGTGCTGTCGGCTTCTGGCGTCCTACATTCGCGGTCCTCGAGTAAAGTGCAACAAGTCAGCGGTACAAGAAGGTCATGAGAGGACCCACGTCGATGAGCGAGCGCGAGCAGACGGCCCACACCACCTATGCCGACGCGTATCGCGAGAGCATGGAGCAGCCGGAGCAGTTCTGGCTCGATGCGGCTCGCGCTGTGGATTGGGATGTTGACCCCACCAGAGCTCTCGACGCCTCCGCAGCACCCGTCTACCGCTGGTTCCCAGATGCTTCGCTGAACACCAGCTTCAATGCCCTTGATCGCCACGTACGCGACGGCCGCGGCGACCAAACGGCGCTCATTTTCGATTCGGCGATGGTTCCGACCAAAACTTCGTACACGTACTCCGAACTGCTCGAGCAAGTTTCGCTGTTCGCTGGTGTCCTGCGCGATCAGGGCGTCGTCGCCGGAGACCGCGTCATCATCTACATGCCGATGATCCCCGAGGCTGCGATTGCCATGCTGGCCTGTGCGCGCATCGGCGCGGTGCACTCCGTGGTGTTCGGCGGTTTTGCGGCCAAAGAACTCGCAACACGGATCGACGACGCCGGCCCGGTGGTGCTGGTGACGGCGTCGGGCGGCCTCGAACCGGGGCGCGCCATCGAATACCTGCCGATGGTCGAGAAGGCTCTGCAGCTTTCCGCCACTCCGGCGCACACGGTGATCGTCAAGAATCGTGACCAGATTCCCGGCTCCGCTGCCGACTACAAGTCCAGTGGCGCGGCCTGGTTCGACTGGGACGAGTTGATCGCCGACGCCACTCCTGCTGCTCCAGTCTCCGTTGCCGCGACGGATCCGCTGTACATCCTCTATACCTCGGGCACTACCGGTAAGCCCAAGGGCGTTGTTCGTGACAACGGCGGACATGCCGTGGCGCTCACGTGGACAATGAAGAATCTGTACAACATCGAACCGGGTCAAGTCTGGTGGACCGCGTCGGATGTCGGCTGGGTGGTCGGCCACTCCTACATCGTCTACGGCCCCTTGTTCGCAGGCGCAACAACAGTCATGTACGAGGGCAAGCCCGTCGGAACCCCGGATGCCGGCGCCTTCTGGCGCATCATTTCCGAATACAAAGTATCGGCTTTGTTCACTGCCCCGACGGCAATTCGCGCTGTCCGCAAGATGGATCCCAATGCGGAAGAACTTGCGAAGTACGACATCTCGTCGCTGGACACGTTGTTCGCCGCCGGAGAGCGCCTCGATCCCGACACCTACGAGTGGGCAACGCGTGTCCTGGATCGTCCCGTCGTCGACCACTGGTGGCAGACCGAAACCGGTTGGGCGATCTGCGCCAACCTCCGCGGTCTCGAACCCATGGAGATCAAGGCCGGCTCCCCCACAGTCGCCTGCCCCGGCTATCGCGTCGAAATCGTCGACGGCAGAGGACAACTCGTCGGACCGGACACCGAAGGCAACATAGTGATCGGCCTGCCGCTACCTCCCGGAACCCTCGCCGGACTGTGGCGCGACGACGATCGATACGTCAAGTCTTACCTCTCCACCTTCGACGGCTACTACCTCACCGGCGACTCCGGCTACATCGACGAAGACAACTACGTGTTTGTCCTCGGCCGCAGCGACGACGTGATCAACGTTGCCGGACACCGCCTTTCAACCGGAAGCATGGAAGCAGTCGTTGCCGGCCACCCGGCCGTCGCGGAGTGCGCCGTCATCGGCATCCACGACGAACTCAAGGGACAGCGGCCCAGCGGCTATGTGGTCCTCAAGTCCGGCATCGACATCGATCCCGAAACGCTCCGGAAGGAGCTGGTTGCCCGGGTTCGCGATCAGATCGGCGCCGTTGCCACCTTCCGCGATGTGACCGTCGTGCAGGCGCTTCCGAAAACTCGATCCGGCAAGATCCTGCGCAAGACGATGCGCCAGATCGCGGACAACGAGGAGTACACCGTGCCGTCGACCATCGAAGACATGTCTGTTCTGGATGATCTGACGAAACTTCTTCGCGGATAGCAATTTTCACGATTCCCCCTGCCCGATCCAGTACGAGCACGCAGTATGAACATGTTCTGCGATTTCAGTACTTCAATCGGGTAGGGGAAGTTTCATGGGCATTTTGGACGGACAGGTAGCGTTCATCACCGGAGCAGCACGCGGTCAAGGCCGCGCGCATGCAGTCAAGCTTGCTTCGGAAGGCGCCGACATCATCGCGGTGGATCTCTGTGCGCCTGTTGCCACAGCCGGATACGACATGGCTACCGAATCGGATCTGGCCCAGACTGTGAAGCTGGTGGAGGCACAGGGCCGACGCATTTCTGCCTCCGTCGCCGATACCCGCGATCTTGACGCTCTGCAGGCGGCAGTCGACGCCGGGGTCGAGAAGTTCGGGCGTCTCGACATCGTCATCGCCAATGCCGGCATCGCCGCGTCGGCGAAACTGTCCTGGGATCTCAGTCCCGAAGAGTTTCGTGAACTGATGGACATCAACGTCACCGGGGTCTGGTTGACCACCAAGGTATCCATCCCCCACATCATGAACGGCAACCGCGGCGGATCGATCGTACTGATCAGCTCGATGGCAGGGTTACGCGGCGTTCCGGGCATCGTTCATTACTCGGCTTCCAAACATGCCGTCCGCGGATTGGCAAAGTCACTGGCCAACGAACTTGGCTGGGCCGACATCCGCGTCAACTCCGTTCACCCCGGCAACGTACGCACCACGATGATCGACAACGAACCGATGGTCCGAGGATTCCGACCGGACCTGGAAAATCCGGTTCTGGAGGACACTGCGCCCATCATGTCGAAGCTGAATTTGCTGCCGCACCCGTGGGTGGAACCCGACGTGATCGCCGATGCGGTGTTCTATCTAGTGGGGCCGGCGGGGCGGGGAATCACCGGCATCGCACTGCCAGTCGATCTGGGGACCTCCGAGAAGTTCGCCGGCGGATAAACGCGGGAGGGTTCGGGACAGAAAAAAATTGCCGCTGCCGGATGGGTCTCGAGCACCATCCGGCAGAAGCAATTCTCGGCTTGATCAAGCCTTCGTAGCAACAGAACAAGTAGTCGGCAACCTCATAGGCGCTCCTCGTCTGAAGTAGGAAACTCATGTGTGGGATGCGCAACAAACCCAAGACCAACAATAGAACCATTTTCGCCAAACCGCGCGTCAAACGGCAGTATATTTTCAGATTCAGACAATCGCGGCAAGCCTCTCATCACCTACGATCAACAGAAATCGCTCAATGCAGGGGGAACGCGTTATGTCCGTCAGTTACACCGTGTCCGATCCGACCCATGGTCCGGTTCGACCCCGAAATGGGCGTCGTAGACGTCCGTAACGGAGGTTCCCGCACGACCCTGACACGAAGAGTCGACGCGCCTCGCCGTGAAGGCACTCCGATCGGCACCCGTGCGCCGGCAGACTTGCTTCTTACGCTCAACGGCAACGAAATCGACTTGAATCTTGCCAAAGGGTTTCTGTCCCGCCGTTCGTACACCGCGTCGGCTGTGATCGATAGATCAACACTGACCTTCGTGCCGGTCGACTTGATCTTCCACACCCCGTGAGCGCGGCAGGCCTTGTCCAGATCCATCAAGGTCTGCTGCAGGCAATGCCCGGGAGCGTCTGCGAGCCACACCAATTCAGGGTCGCGTTTCGCCTCGGTCAGTTCTTTGGCTTGTTGGTGGTAGTTGATCCACGCCTGACGCTGCCGGTAATGGCGACGCTGATCCAACCCGGTGTTCCACACCGTGCGGCAGATCCCCGCCACCTCGTCGGCATACAGGTGTTGGGCAGGGGTGAACCTGACCTGATACCTGCGACCGGTGAGCATGAAACCTATTCATTCACACACCACCGACACTGCGGACACAGTCACACGAACAAGCGCTCACCCCCGCCCTCCCGGACGGGGTACCCCGCGCCACCGCTTGATCGAGTCATTCGTCCACGGCGGAAGCTAGAGACGAGCGCTCACAACAGGTGAATCACCAGGAGGATCACCGCGATTACCGGGAACAACATCTGCACGACGGCAGCGCGAGCCTTGTCCGGCGACGACAGGATCAGGACGAGGCCGGCCGCAACCATCGAACCTGCGCCGGCCAGTACAAGTGCGATTCCGACTGATGCAGAACCCGTGGCCGCGATCACGATTCCGATCACCGTGACGATAGCCAGGAAGAGGTTGTAAAAGCCCTGGTTGAAGGCCAGCGGCTTTGTGGTGAGCGCTTCTTCCTCCGACTTCACGCCGAACGTCGCCCGAGTCTTCGGCGCCGTCCAGAGGATCGATTCGAGGACAAAAATGTACACATGTACAACGGCGGCAAGCGCCGCGAAGATGTAGCCGGCAACGTTCATCGGTGGACTCCTCAGTTGCGGATGAATTTTGTATCGGTCAGTTCAATATATACTGGATCGGGCGATACAGAAAGGATTGAGTTCGATGGGCCGATCACAGGAATTCGATACCCAGACCGTCGTTGCCGCAGTTCTCGACGTGTTCTGGTCCCACGGATACGAGGGCGTGTCACTTACCGACCTCGAAACAGCAACCGGCCTGAGTCGGTCCAGCCTCTACAACTCTTTCGGCAACAAACGGGGTCTCTTCGATGCCGCCGTCGCGATGTACCTCGATTACGTCATTCGTCCGCGCCTGCGAGGACTCACCGAAAACCCGACCGCGGACGCCGTGGACAAATACCTCTACTCACTGAGCGTTGCCATCGCCGCCATGACGCCGGAATCACCACGTCGCGGATGCCTGCTCCTGAACACCGCCACCGGCATGGGCGCACATGACGACGCACTCGCCGAAGTGGTCCGTAATTATCGCCGAGAACTCTCCGACGCACTCCGGTCCGGATTGATCGCGATATTCCCCGATGCACCGGATCCCGCACTCGATGATCGAACTCGAATTCTGTTGTCCTGCACAGTAAGCGCACTGGTCCTCGCCCGAGTGGACACACTGCAGGCAATCGCAATTCTCGATACTGCGCGCCGAACAACCACCGAGTGGCAGAGCTAAACCGAAACCTTCGGCGCAAGAACCTGATCCACCAGTTCCGCGACGCGTTCTGCCGACAGCGGCTCGAGGTCGAACAATATGCGGTAGACGACCGGTGCGATAACATCGTCTACCACCGAATCAGCACTGTCTGACCGCGCCGTGCTTGACTGCCGTCTGGGCCCTGGGCGGTTTCTACCTCTCACTCGGACCAGCCTTGGCACGCAACGCACTTGATGTGCACAGTTCGTTGATCGGAGCGATCATGGTCGCAACACTGACCGGATTCGGCGCCGCCTCAGTCCTCACGTTCCGCAATCTCTCTGGCCACACCGTCATGCTGATCGGCACCACTACCTTGATTCTCGGCGTCGGAATCACACTATTGGGCGCCGAAATCTCTTCCACCGTAGCGATCTTTACCGGAACAGCCATTGCCGGTATCGGATTCGGGGCCGGTTTCCAATGCACGATTCTCACCGTCATACCACTCGCAGACAATCACCAGCGGGCATCCACCGTCTACGTTATCGCCTATCTCGCCAACAGTCTCCCTGCGCTGCTCGCGGGTTACCTCGTCGGCAAGATCGGATTAGTCGACACCACAAGAAGCTACGGCGCGCTTGTCATGGCATTGGCAGCGGTGGCACGGATCGGACTCTTGATCACCGGCAGACGGAAAGACTCGGCGCCCTCCGTCGCAGAGCCAACGTTCTGAACGGTCAGCCCTTGATCTCACCGTATCGCCGCAGAGCTTCCTCACGCTCGTGAGCGTGGTCGACAATCGGATCCGGATAGTTGGCTGGACGCATCGCTTTCGGTGAGTGCACAGACTTTCCCGGAATCCCCCGCAGTTCGGGAACCCACCGCCGAACGTAGTTGCCTTCGGGATCGAACTTCTCGCCCTGCGTGGTCGGATTGAACACCCGAAAGAACGGTGACGCGTCGGTTCCCGAACCGGCGGTCCACTGCCAGCCATGCTGATTGGATGCCAGATCACCGTCCACCAGGTGGTCCATGAAGTAGCGAGCACCGCGCCACCAGGGAATATGCAAGTCCTTCACCAGAAATGACGCAACGATCATCCGGACGCGATTGTGCATCCAATGCTCGGCCGCCAGTTGACGCATCCCCGCGTCGACGATCGGAAAGCCGGTCTTACCCTCGCACCACGCCTGAAATGCCACGTCCGAATCGGTGCCGCGGTCGTGGCGCAAACGGTCGAACTTCGCGTCGTAGTTTCCTCGTGCACTATCTGGACGCTGAAACAGGATGTCCGCGTAGAAGTCTCGCCAGGCGAGCTGACGACGGTAGGCCTGTGGGCCGTCGCCGGTTCGCCTCGATAAATCTGCCAACATGGTTCGCGGATGGATGGTGCCGTACTTCAATGGAATCGACATCCGACTCGTCGTATCGAGGTCGGGCCGGTTGCGTTCGTCGTCGTACCGGTCAAGACTGTTCTCGCAGTAGTCTTTCCACTGTTCCAGGGCGCCGATCTCGCCGGCCGGGTAGAGAATTTTTCCGTTCGCCGCCGGAATTCCCGCACGCTGAGGGCCACCGTCACGATCACCGGGATCGAGCCATCGCACCGTCTGCGCATCTGTTGCTGCCGGTCCGCGCCAGCCGTGTTCCATCCACCGCCGAAAATACGGCGTGAAAACCTTGTACGGATCGCCATCCGATTTGGTCACGCGCCCCGGCGCAATCGCATACGGGGAACCAGTGGCGATCAGTTCTACCTGGGCCGCAACTGCTGCATCTCGCCGACGCCCATAGGGTCCGTAGTCGGCACTGATGTGAACTTCCGTGGTACCAACGGATTCCGCGATCCGCGGGACCACGTCCACCGGATCACCGCGAACCACCGTCAGCCGTCCGCCGAGTTGCTGGTCGAGCGCCGTCAGATTGGCGAACAGCTGATCCTGGCGGGGCGACCCCGACGGCCCGAGCAACTTCTCGTCGAGAACGAATAACCCCAATACTTCTCCCCCTGCATCTGCTGCAGCGGTGAGCGAAGGAAGATCGCGCACCCGGAGGTCACGCCGAAACCAGACGACAGAGTTGTCCACTCCACCGAGCCTACCGACTGCACCCGGGAATCTAGGCCATGACGGGCTCAGGCTCCAGCACCGGCGACAGGGATTTCTTCATTCCCGCAACCAAACACAGTGCAATTCCGACAGCAATCCAGCACGTCAGCACCAGAATTGACTTCTCCGCACCATGCCCGTCGAAGAACGCCAACGAACGGACCGCAGCACCAGCCGCACCTGGTGGCAGCAACTGCCCGAAGGCGCCCCAGCCTGCCGGCAGCCACACGCCCGTAGTTGCCATCCCGGAAAGCGGGTTGGCCACGAACATCATCAGAACGGCCCCGAGCCCGAAGCCCTTCATCCCCAGCAAAGATTCGAGACCCAGAATGGTCAGGGAAATCGCGGAAATTCCCATTGCGAGGGCCAGCGAGGTGAGGGCGTAGTTGCCATCCAGGCTGTGCGTACCGAACTGCAGGATGGCAGTCAAGGCAAAGCCCGCGACCACCGCGATACCGGCTGCGCCGGACACACGCTTGGCGATACTGCGCGGAAACAGTTGCACCAGAACGATAGCGGGCATCATGCCACCGAAAACCAACGGCAAGGCGAGGGCAGTGAGCCCAGCACCGGCGGGGTCGTCCTTCGGCAGAGGAACTACGTCTTCGACAACCACCTTTGTTCCGGAAGCTTCGGACAATGCACTTGCCACACCTGTCAGTGTTTGAGCGATCGGCGTACCTCCCGCTGTAGCGATCAGCATTCGCGGACCCGCCGCATCCACGACAATTCCGCCGACCACGTCTCGGTTCCGGATTGCGTCGCGAATAGCGTCAGCGTCAGCAAATTCATCGAAGGCGAATGCACCCGGCTTGTTCTCGTCGAGCGATGCCGCGATCTGCGTCGTCGCCTGAGCGGGACCGGCGATTCCCAACTTCAATTCGTGCGCACCACTGTTGACGGAGGGAAGAACGAAGGCGAGCAACATGAGTCCGATCACCGCCGACAGTCCCAGCACCACGGCGACAAGCTTCATGTTGTCCTTCTTTTCGGACACGGCGTCCATGTTCCAACCTCCCTAAGTGGAGGATATTCCTCCGACTATTCTGGAAGATATTCCTCCGGTTAAGATGAAGTGTCAATATCGGAGGTGGAAAATGAGAGCCGATGCGCTCGAACGCAGGAATGCGATAGTCGGAGCCGCGCGAGCGGTGTTCACACAACGCGGGCACGACGCACCTCTCGACGCTGTTGCCGAACTCGCGAATGTGGGCATTGCCACGCTCTACCGCAACTTTCCGACACGTGAGGACCTGGTGACGGCCGTTGCCATCGCGACGCTCACCGACGCCCGAGAGGCCGCCGAAACCGCACTTGCGGGAATGCCGACCGATCCCGCTCTAGCGTGGCACAGGCTGGTGGACCGCCTTGTGGAACTGAGGCTGGGTGCGCTGATCCCCGCGCTGGTAGTCCACAGTTTCACCGAACTTCCCCTGGAGGTTCTGGCAGCTCGAGAACTGACCAAGACACAGATGTCCGCGGCGATCGGTGCCGCGCAAGCCGCTGGACTCGTCCGCGCCGATCTACTCCCCCTCGAGTTCGTCATAGCACTGGCCAAACTGACCCGACCACAAATCGAATTGTCCGACGACGCCATGCCGAACCTCGTTCCACGCCTGGTCGCGGTGTTCGTGGCAGGCCTACGGCCCGATGGCACCGACTTGCCGGTCTGATCTACGAAACTGCCATACCTCGCAGTGCACAATGGGACGGTGACCGAGACACCGCTCATCCTCGTGGTCGACGACGACGCCGACGTACGCACCTCACTCGAACGTGGGCTGCGACTTTCGGGGTTCTCGGTCCTGACCGCTGTCGACGGCGCGGATGCCCTCCGAGTGATCGCGAACAAGCACCCGGACGCGGTGGTTCTCGACATCAATATGCCCGTCCTCGATGGCACCGGCGTGGTGACGGCGTTGCGCGCGGCCGGCAACGAGATACCCATCTGTGTGCTCAGCGCCAGAAACTCCGTCGACGACAGGATCGCCGGACTGGAATCCGGTGCCGACGATTACATGGTCAAACCGTTTGTCCTCGCCGAGTTGGTAGCGCGCGTCCGCGCGATGCTGAGGCGAAGCAATGCCCCCGCCGGCGACCACTCCGGAGGCACTAACACTCTGCGCATCGGAAACCTCGACATCGACCTTTCCGGTCGACGGGTTCGCGTCGACGGCAACGAAGCGCCACTGACCAAACGCGAATTCGAATTGCTCGAAGTCCTGGCCCACAACTCGGGAATTGTCCTCACCCGCGAACGACTCCTCGAACTCGTGTGGGGGTACGACTTCGTGGCGGACACCAACGTCGTCGACGTGTTCATCGGGTACCTTCGCCGAAAATTCGAATCCGGCGGATCGCCTCGCCTCCTCCACACCGTCCGAGGCGTCGGATTTGTTCTTCGGGAAAACCCGTGAAGCCTCGACGCTTCTCACTGCGCATCCGCGTCGCTGCTGCTGCGGCGCTGGGAGCAACGTTCATCGTCCTTGCACTCGGTGTTGTCGTCGCGCTCGCGATCGCGCGAAACAACCTCGCACAGTTGGATCGTCGACTCGAGACCGCGTCGACGGTTGTCGTGGCCAACGCCGCCACCGCAGGTCCGTTCCTCGGCGCTTTCGGTGACGGCGGCGCGTTCTCGGTGACCATCCGTACCGACACCGATGGCAAGGTCATGTCCAGCACCCCCACCAGGCTCCCAGCTCTGCCAGCAGGCTCGGAAACCGTCGAGGTGGACGGAACGATGTATCGCGCCTACACAGCTGAAGCCAACGGAATCAATGCGCTTGTCTCACTGGCAGTTCCCTATGCGGAGGCCCGAGACATCACTGTCGATCAACAGCGACAGGTGGCGTTCTTCGGACTGGGCGCGGTCGGTGCTGCGGCCGCACTGGGCTGGCTGTTCGGCGGACCCGCAGTGCGTCCGTTGGTGGAATTGACACGCCGGATCGCTCGACGCGACCCTGACCTCGCCACCCAGGTCTCCGGAATTCGAGAAGCGGATGAGCTTGCGGCAGCGGCAGAATCGATGCTCAAGGACGTTGCCAGCGCACAGGCAGCCACGACGTCGGCCTTGGCCACGGCTCGAGATTTCGCCTCGGCCGCAGCACACGAACTCCGAACGCCGTTGACGGCCATGCGCACTGACATCGAAGTGCTGTCCATCCATGATCTGGATCAGTCACAAAGACACGAAATTCTGGTCGATCTCGCGCGCGCCCAAGGACGAGTGGAATCGACATTGCGCGACCTCGAGCGGTTAGCCAAGGGCGAGTTGTCCACTGCCGAGGATTTCAAGGACATGGATCTGATCGAAGTATGCGATATCGCCGCCGATGAAGCACAACGCCTCCATCCGCATCTGCGGGTGAGCGTCGAAACCACCGATTCACCTCTGCCCTACCGCATTCACGCACTACCTGGTGGCATTCGATTGATCCTCGACAATGCCATCACCAATGCCGTGCGGCACGGCGGCGCCACCGAAGTGCAGATCACCCTGGGATGCCGGCCCGGCCCGCCCGCGACGTTCACCATCACCATCGACGACAACGGGTCCGGCATACCCGAGAGCGAGCGCGAGGCAGTCTTCGAACGGTTCACCCGCGGCTCTACTGCGGGTAAATCCGGCTCAGGGTTGGGCCTGGCACTGGTCGCTCAGCAAGCCTTCCTCCACGGCGGCAGCACCTCGCTTCACGACAGCCCGCTGGGCGGAGCGCGTCTGTCTGTCGAACTCCGAGATACGCCCACGCAGAACTGAACCCAAGGCAGGAATCATGTCCGAACCCTATGTCGCGCAGCATGATCGATACGAGACCATGCCCTACCGTCACACCGGTCGAAGCGGGTTGAAACTACCCGCCATTTCTTTGGGTCTGTGGCATAACTTCGGGGACGACGTCGCCCTCGACCGCCAGCGATCGGTGCTCCGACGCGCATTCGATCTCGGCATCACGCACTTCGACTTGGCCAACAACTACGGCCCGCCGTACGGCAGTGCCGAAACCAACTTCGGACGCGTACTGCGGGAGGACTTCGCGTCGTATCGTGACGAGTTGATCATTTCGTCCAAGGCCGGCTGGGACATGTGGCCGGGCCCTTACGGTTTCGGCGGCTCCCGCAAGTATCTGCTCTCGTCACTCGACCAGTCACTGGGCCGCCTGGGCGTCGATTACGTCGACATCTTCTACAGCCACCGCCCGGATGCCGAGACGCCGATCGAAGAAACGGCCGGTGCCCTCATCAGCGCCGTCCAGCAGGGCAAAGCGCTGTACGCCGGGATCAGCTCGTATTCTCCACAGCGCACCCGTGCCATCGCTGCCTTGCTCGACGCGGCCGGCGTTCCGCTGCTCATTCACCAGCCGAGTTACTCGATGCTGAACCGGTGGATCGAGCAGGATCTGCTGAGTACAGTCGACGAACTCGGAGTCGGCGTGATTGCGTTCTCCCCCTTGGCGCAGGGGATGCTCACCGACAGATATCTGAACGGGATACCCGAGAATTCTCGTGCAGCACAGGGAAAATCACTGGACCCGTCGTGGCTCAGCGACGACGCTCTCGCACATATCCGTGCCCTGGACGGCATCGCGAAAAGCCGAGGTCAATCGTTGGCACAGCTCGCGTTGAGTTGGGCGCTGCGCAATCCGCGTGTCACATCAGTATTGATCGGAGCGTCCAGCGTCGCGCAACTCGAGTCGAATGTCGGGGCATTGGACAATCTCGAGTTCAGTGCCGCCGAACTGGCCTCCATCGATCAGCATGCTCGCGACAGCGGCATCAATCTGTGGGCGGAGGCCAGTTCGATCTGAAGCATCACAATCTGTGAGACTGCTAAATACTCGGCAACATCACGTTGACGTGCTCACCCTCTTCGAAGATTGCGGAGGCCGGTCCGACGATCAAAGGATCCGGGGTTCCCACAAGCTTGTGATCTTTGTTGGGGTATTCGAAACTGGCGAGCACATGACGCATCGCTTCGAGTCGCGCCCGCTTCTTGTCATTGCTCTTGATCACCGTCCACGGAGCGTCGCCCGTATCCGTGTAGAAGAACATCGCCTCCTTGG
The DNA here is from genome assembly GCF_030056815.1 of Rhodococcus sp. IEGM 1379. Taxonomy (GTDB): domain Bacteria; phylum Actinomycetota; class Actinomycetes; order Mycobacteriales; family Mycobacteriaceae; genus Rhodococcus_F. The sequence continues at coordinate 10,723 of NZ_JASHKR010000009.1, read as the reverse complement.
CCTGGGTGTAGTCGTCCCACTTGTCCAGGGAGGCAAGGTCTGTGGGTGAAAGCTTCCACTGACGCACTGGATCGGTTCGGCGGGCGGCAAATCGCGCCAACTGCTCTTCTCGGCTGACCGAGAACCACAATTTATGCAGGTGAATCCCGGAGTTGACGAGCATGCGCTCGAATTCCGGTGCCTCACGCATGAATTCGAGATACTGGGTCGGGGTGCAATATCCCATCACACGTTCGACGCCGGCGCGGTTATACCAAGACCTGTCCATCAGGACGATCTCGCCGCCACTGGGCAGGTGCGCGACATACCGCTGGAAATACCACTGCGTGCGCTCGATATCCGTCGGCTTCTCGAGAGCGACGACGCGAGCCCCGCGAGGATTGAGATGCTCGGTGAAGCGTTTGATCGAGCCACCCTTACCAGCCGCATCGCGGCCTTCGAAGATGATCAGAACTTTCTGACCGGTGTCCTTGACCCACAGTTGCAGCTTGAGTAGTTCGATCTGAAGTCGACGCTTCTTTCGCTCGTACTCACGGCGCGACATCTTCTTCTCGTAGGGATAGCCCTGTCTCCAGGCATCCGCAAATTCAGCAGGTTCAAGCCCACCAAGTTTGGCCGTCAGACTCGCGATCTCGTCGATCTCCGGCGCGTAGTCCTCGGTCACGGAAATCCTGGTTGCGGTAAGTGGCAGGTCAGGAACCCGTCCGTCCACACCATTCGACTCTGGACTCATAAAATGTGCGCTCCTTACCGTCGAGCATCCGGAAACTGAATTTTACGCGCTCCTGTCCGGACACGTACGATCTCTGCGGCAATTACCATCGCGCTCGCAGCGACACGTCCTTGCATCGCGGCGCACCGATGCATGCACGGTACTTTGATTCGAGGTAGCCACGACGGCTGCCGCTCGAGCACGAGAGAGTTCTGAAAACATATGCGCGTTGACGGACGGGACATCCCGGTAACGGGAAGCCTTCTGCCGCCGCTGCAACGCAGAACCAGCGACATCATGCGTGTGGCCGTCGCTGCTGTACTCATGGGCGGTGTGATCGCCGGTTCGTTGATCACACGCAGCCAGTGGGACGCTCTCGAAACGTCCGTGTCGAACATCGTCGGCGTTCTCTCGCCCAGTCTGTCGGACACCGTCTATCTTCTGTACGGCATCGCGATCCTGGCTCTGCCGTTCGCGATTCTCATCGGACTGATCGTGGGTCGACGATGGAAACTGCTCGCGGGATACGCCGCCGCCGGACTGATCGCGCTGGTAGCGCTGTCCATCACCGGAACCGGAATTTCGGCACCCAAATGGCACCTCGACGTGCCGGATCGCCTCGACGCCACCTTCCTCTCGCAGTTCCTCGACGACCCCCGCTGGATCGCGATGCTGGCCGCTGTTCTTACCGTGTCCGGTCCGTGGCTGCCCAAGAAGTGGCGTCGCGCCTGGTGGACCCTGCTCCTGCTGTTCGCCCCGATCCACCTTGTGGTCAGCGCGATCGTGCCGGCAAGGTCGATGCTCGGCCTGTCCGTCGGTTACCTCATCGGTGCCGTGATCGTGCTCGTCGTCGGCACTCCGGGTCTCGAGGTTCCCTTGGATTCCGCGGTCCGGGTGCTGTCGAAACGCGGCTTCCGTGTCACGGCTTTCCTCGTGGTCAGCCCGTCGGGCATCGGCCCTCTCGTCCTGTCCGCGGCGATCGATCAATCCCCGGACGGCGAACTGTGCGACGCCTTGACCGTCGAACTGTACGGACAGAATCAGAGAAGCAGCGGTGCGATCCGCCAGACCTTCCGCTGGATCTCGTTCCGCAATCGTGAAACTCCCCCGCCCCACGGATCACTCCGCCGCGCCGTCGAGCATCGCGCGTTGATGGGAATCGCCTTCGCTGATATCGGGCTCGCCAGCTCCAAAGCCGTCGCGATCTCGGTACTCGACCGCGGCTGGCAGATGTACGCGCGTCCTTCGCCACGCGGAATCCCCCTCTCCGTCGCCGCCCAGGAACAGAAGTCCGAGGACCTCGACGCCGAAGGTGAGTCCTCGAAACTTATCGACGCGCTGTGGCAGACACTGCACACCGCCCACATCCATCAGATGGCCCACGGAGACCTTCGCGCATCCGAGATCCACGTCGACGGCGGAACGGTCCTTTTCGGCGGTTACGCGTATTCCGAGTTCGGCGCCACCGAAGTGCAGATGCAGTCGGACAACGCACAACTTCTCCTGACGACTGCATCACTGTTCGGTGTCGATCAGGCAGTGGAGACAGCCATCCGAATTCAAGGCGCAGAAACCATTCTCGGGGCCAGCGGCCGGTTGACCACCGCGGCGATGCCGAACCGGATCCGGCGGGGAATCCCGGACTCCACCCCGCTGATGACCGAGATCCGCGACGAGGTCGGCGCCAAGAACGGCATCGAGAAAATCGCCCCCGCGCAGGTCACACGATTCAGCCGCAATCAGATCATCCAGTTGGTGCTGCTCATCGGATTGGTCTACGTCGCGTACCCATTCCTCAGCCAGGTACCGGCCTTCATCACCGAACTCAACACCGCAAACTGGTGGTGGGCACTCCTGGGACTTGCCGTCTCGGCACTGACCTACGTCGGCGCCGCAGCGGCCCTCTGGGCCTGCGCATCATCCATGGTCAGCTACCGACACCTCCTGATCATGCAGGTAGCCAACACATTTGCAGCGACGACGACACCCGCCGGCGTCGGCGGCTTGGCACTCAGCGTCCGCTTCCTGCAAAAGGGCGGACTGGGCACCGTCCGAGCGACCGCAGCCGTTGCCCTGCAACAAACCGTTCAGGTAGTCACCCACGTCGGTCTGCTCATCTTCTTCTCGATCGTCGCCGGCCGAGACACCAATCTGTCACACTTCATTCCGGGTTCGACGGTGCTCTACCTCATCGGCGGCATCGCCCTGGGAATCCTGGGCGCCTTCATGTTCATTCCCAAACTCCGCCAATGGCTCAACAACGATCTCCGGCCCCAGGTCACCGAAGTCCTCGGAGAACTGAGCCTGTTGGCGCGCAACCCCACTCGATTCCTCATCATCGTCGGCGGAAGTGCCGCAACGACTCTCGGCGCAGCCCTCGCATTGTGGGCAAGTGTCGAAGCGTTCGGCGGCGGAACAACTTTCATTACCGTCACTATCGTGACCATGATCGGTGGAACTCTCGCGTCTGCCGCTCCGACACCAGGCGGAGTAGGTGCCGTCGAGGCCGCCCTCATCGGCGGCCTGACGGCATTCGGACTCCCGGCAAGCATTGCAGTTCCGTCGGTCCTCCTCTATCGCGTGCTCACCTGCTGGCTGCCTGTCTTCTGCGGTTGGCCGACCTTGCGCTGGCTACAGAAGAACGACATGGTCTGACAACCACTACGCACGAACAATGTGGGCCTGCAGCGCTTCTCCCTCCTGGTCGACCCAGCCTTTGCTCTTCGCGTAATCGACCATGTCGGCCATCCCTTCCACATCCGTCACACTCTCGCGTATCCGTGAAACCAGAATGAAGGCTCTTCCGTCCCGGACGTAGCCGTAGTCTCCGGCACGCAATCGGTCGTCGAGTTCCTGATCCGTGAGACCGGGCTCCACTTCCACGTGAAACGCCTTCAGATCCTCCACGTCGTGGACACCAACCGCACCCTTTTCCACCAGTACGTACACGTCAACCCTTGTCTGCCAACTCTTGTGCGTACTTCTTCGTCATATGATCGACAGCGTCCAGTTGAGCCTTCGCGTGACCTTCGCGGACTGCCCGCGCATGAGCTGCCGCGTCAAGTGTGGCCTGCGCCTGACCCTGGAAGTACGGAAAGACCTCCTGCGCGAACAACTCTGCCGAACGACGTGTGTCCTGCGGATTCGCCCAGTCGTGCCCCATCTGCAGCATGCAACCGAATCCTCCGGATTGATCCCAGAGTCGTTGCACCTGACGCCTCGCCTGCTCCGGAGTGCCGATGACACCGATTCCCGCTTCGTTGATGAAATCGATCATCTCGTTCAAACGCGCTCCCGAGACTGCCATCTGAGGGAATGCCGCCACATGCTGGAAGTAGTCGAACCACTCCTCGATCCCGTATTCCACCTGCTTGCGCGCTTCCGCTTCGGTCTCGGCGATGTGGAAGGGGCCGGCCAGAGACCATCGACGCCGATCCACGGTTGTGCCGTTCACTTCGGCACGCTCTTCCATGACATTCCAGTGGTGCGCCAGCGCATCAAATCCGTCAGCGGACAGCGTCGCGCCGATCGACAACAGACCCAATCCGTAGGTGCCGGCCAATCGCGGTCCCGTCGGGGAAGCTACTGCGGCAACAGTGATTTCGATACCGTTCTCCGAATACGGGGCGAGTTGCAGCTTCGCGTCGTACAGCTCGTGAGTGCGGGTCTTCGCGGATACCGTCTCGCCACGAAGAAGACGAACGACGATATCGAGGTTCTCCTGCAACAATTCTCGTGTATCCGTCGGGTTCAATCCGATCATCGCCGAGTCGGTGGGCAGCGATCCCGGCCCGACTCCGAAGATAGTTCGTCCCTGAGTCAGGTGGTCCAACTGCATGATTCGGTCCGCCGCCCACAGAGGGTTGTGGTACGAGAGGGACGTCACTCCGGTTCCGAAACGAATTCGCGGTGCACGTTGAGAGGCCGCGGCGATCATGATTTCCGGCGACGCGATGATTTCGCTTCCGGCGGAGTGATGTTCACCGAACCATGCCTCGTCGTAACCCAGCCGATCGAGGTGTTCTACCAGTTCGAGATCACGCTGCAACGCTGCCGTCGGATTGCGTCCGGGAACGTGAAAAGGTGCCATGAAATATCCGAAGCGAAGTCTGCTCATGATTTCCCTCCTAGTGCTGTGGGCCAATTCCTGGCCATGCACCGAAACGCTATCCACACCATGATCGTTGTCACAGTGCACGAAAGTAGACAAACTCACGCGCGCTGGTCGGCCAGCTTGTGCTCGTAGACCAACTTCACGAATTCCGCTCGGTTTCGCACGTGCACCAGCGCAAGAATCCGGCTCACGTACTTCTTCACCGTGTCCGGACTCAGTGACAAGATCACGGCAATCTCGTCATTGGTGTGACCGTCCGCCAAAAGCTCAGCCAGATCAATCTGCCGCGGGGTCAATTTCTCACGCCAACTCGGACTGCGCTGACCAGGCAACGTCTGACAGAACAACGACAACTGCCGACCCAATATCCCCAGCCCGGCAATGTCACTCGCGGATAGATCCTTACCTTCCGAATCGAAGATTCCTACCAGTCCGTGAACACCATGCGCCAATTCGAGGTGCATGACCGACGCGCTGTACAACCGCTTTCGGTAGAGAAAGTCGCGCAGATACGTTGCCGACTGGGACGGAACATTGGCCAACTGCGTGTGAGCGATGGCCGGAGACGACAATAGAGTCGCACGCGATTGCGCCGTCGCAAATACGTCGTCGAGGTACCAGCGAGCCTGGTACTCGTCGAGTATCGGCGTGATTCGGCCCGTCGTCACCGGATTCGGATCGGCGAATGCTGTCGTGAAGGTGGGGCCGACCAGAAACGTCGTGTTGGGGCACCGATAGTTCTCGTACAACGCCACCATAAGCAGGCGCTTGAGTTCGTCGAGCGTCTTCGCAGTGCTGCAGTAGTCGAGAATCGAAAAGACTCGGTCGTAGTCCTGCGCCGACAGGGCCATGCCGTCACCACCTCGCACCACGACCACCTCAACTGAATATGACTCAGATCACTTTCGAAGAGTGTAAGCATCGCGTCAACGAAACGGACAAGTTCGGGCGCTACCAGCAGCGTCGTCTCCGATGACGGATACTTGCCAGAATGCGGGAGCGGGAAGAACCACCGGGACAAAGCCAGGAATCAGTACTCGAACGGCACGCGTCGTGGATCGAGTTGTTCTTCGATCTGGTAGTTGTCGCCGGGATCGGACAGCTCGCCCACCTACTGCACGGCTCGCCAACCTGGTCGGACTTCGGCCTCTACGCGCTGCTGTACCTCGCGTTCTGGACGGCGTGGGCATGTTTCACGATGTACGGCAACGTTGCCGGAGATCGGGTCCGCATACCGAGCATGCTGATCGCGATGTTCGGACTGGCTGTGATGATGGCCGCGGTCGCCGGAATCCACGAGAACCACGCACTGGCCTTTGCCATCGCCTACGTCGCGGTGCGGTTGCTTGCCAGTCGCGTCTGGCACAACGGTCAGATCGTCGTGGACTGGCCGATCGCGCAGATGTCCCTCGGTGTTGTCCCCTGGGTCATCTCGTTCTGGGTGGAGGGCGACGCCCGACTCTGGCTGTGGGCCGCCGGCGTCACGATCGATTTGCTCATCATGTTCGTTGTATCCGGCTCTGCCGTCATGGAGGACGCGCAGGAGAAGTTGGATCGAGTCATCAGAATTCGTGGGAATCGAGACAGACCGATTCCCGAACTGGAGGCACTGCATTCCGATCGTGCGCACCTCGCCGAACGACTCGGTCTCTACGTCATCATCGTGCTCGGCGAAGGCGTCATCCTCGTGATTTCCGCCGCATCGGAACTGATCTGGGATTCGACGATCGTGAGTCTGGCAATCGGCTCGTTCGTCCTATTGGCAGGCATGTGGTCATTGTCCTTGCTCTACGGCCATGCGGGAGTCCCACACCTTCGCTCCGGCGCGTTCCCCGCTCGCATCGACATGGCCCTGCACTGCTTCACTACCGGCGCTATCGCCGTGCTGGTGGCCGGATTGGGTGCGGCCACCGAACACGGCGCAGAGCACACACCGACAAGCCTTCGCTGGTTGCTGTGCGGAAGCGTCGCAGTCTATTTCGGCATCAGTGCGACGGCCGGACTTTTTGCGCGATCAGACCGGCGGTGGCTGCTCGGCTGGGCACTCCCCTGCACCGCGATCCCCATCGTCATGGGCCTGGTCGGCGCGCACATGAGCGCAACATGGATCATCTGGGTTCTGGTCGCAACCGTCGCCTGGCAGAACAGCTACGAGTACTCGCAGGTGCGTCGCACTCGCAGCGCTGCTGGGCACCTCCGTTAAACCCCTCGACCGGCATGATGTGCGGCGCGAAGTAGTCCACACCCGATCACCCGTTCGGGACTATCCGACACTGATTCCGGCGCGAACGTCGGGCGCACCCAGACGCGCCGCATCGGCAGTCAGGTCATCAGGCTGCTCCTGCGATTCACGCTCGGCCGCGACACGCAACCGGTAGTGCTCGATCTCTTCGACGATGTGCTCCGGAGTCCACCTCAGCACCGGCGCAACAAGTTCTGCTACTTCCGCAGCCGCCTCATCGCCGCGGTCGGTGACCTCGATGGAGATGCGGGTACGACGGGTCAGAATGTCATCGAGATGCTGCGCACCCTCGTGGCTCACAGCGTAGTGAATCTCCGCCTTGAGGTATTCGGGGGCGGAGTCCAACGGTTGCCCCAGTTCCGGTCGCGCCTCGATAAGTTCGAACAACTCGTCGGCCAGAGTGCCGTACCGACCCAGTAGATGCTCGATGGTCGAAACGTGCAACCCGGTGCGCTCAGCGGTGAGGTGCCGATTGTTGTGGGCGGCAAAGTAACCGTCGGCACCCACCAGCGGGATACGCTCGGTGCACGACTTCGGCACCTTCTGTTCCAATCCGTGCACCGCGGAATCGACTGCGTCCTTGGCCATCACGCGGTAGGTGGTGTACTTGCCACCGGCGACCACCGTCAAGCCTCGAACCGGACTCGACACCGCGTGCTCACGCGAGAGAGTGCTGGTCGAGTCCGATTCGCCGAACAGCAACGGACGCAGTCCCGCATACACACCGACGACGTCCTCGTACGTCAACTCGTCCTGGAGGAGATTGTTGACGTGACCGAGGATGTAGTCGATATCGCTTCGGCTCGCTGCCGGATGCGCGAGGTCGAGGTTCCAGTCGGTGTCGGTCGTACCGATGATCCAGTGGCTTCCCCACGGGATCACGAACAGCAGGCTCTTCTCGGTCCGCGTGATGATCCCGGTCGACGAGTTGATCCGGTTGCGCGGAACCACCAGGTGCACGCCTTTGGAGGCACGGACCTGGAATTGCCCTCGCCCACCGACCATTTCCTGAATTTCGTCAGTCCACACGCCGGCCGCGTTGATGACCTGGCGAGCACGGATCTCGAAGGCGCGGCCCGTTTCCAGATCCACTGCCTCCACACCGACAACGCGGTCCTCCTCGCGAAGAAAACCGACGACGCGGGTGCTGTTGACGCACAGCGCGCCGTATTCGGCTGCCGTGCGCGCCAGCATCATCGTGTGGCGGGCATCGTCTACCTGACCCTCGTAGAACTTGACCGAACCGCGTATAGCAGAACGCTTTCCGGAGGGAAACGATTCGAGAGTCTTCTTCCGGCCCACATGTTTGTGGTGTGAGGGAACCCCACGGCCTGCGCCCATCACGTCGTAGACGCCGATGCCCAGACCGACATACGGCCGGTCGATCAGCTTCTCGAGCGGGTAGATAAACGGAACCGGCTTCGCAAGATGCGGGCACAGCGAGTTCAGTACCAGGGACCGCTCACGCAGCGCCTCGAACACGAGCGCAAAATTGAACTGCTCGAGGTAACGCAGACCACCGTGGAACAACTTGCTGGACCTGCTCGAGGTTCCGGACGCGAAGTCGCGAGCCTCCACCAATCCCACTTTCAGGCCGCGAGTTGCGGCGTCGAGCGCGCTACCCGCGCCGACCACACCACCGCCGATGACCAGTACGTCGAGTTCGATTTCTTCCAACTTCTTCAGCGATTCCGCCCGCGAGGACGGACTCAATGCTTGTGCTGTGCTCATGAAAACTGTTCCTTCACTTGAAAATAGGTAGAAATGCGAACGCAGCGATCAGTCTGCGTCGACCCAGTCGAGTGTCCGAGTGACAGCCTTCTGCCAGCCGGCGTACAACCGCTCGCGCTCGGCCGAATCCATCGACGGCGTCCAACTCTTGTCCTTCGCCCAGTTGCTGCGAATGTCGTCTTCGCTCTCCCAGTACCCGACCGCGAGACCAGCGGCATAGGCGGCGCCCAATGCGGTTGTCTCAGCCACGACAGGGCGGACTACCTCGACGTCGAGCAGATCGGCCTGGAACTGCATGAGGAGTTCGTTCGCCACCATTCCGCCATCAACCTTGAGAACCTTCAGGTCGACACCCGAGTCGAGGTTCATCGCTTCGATGACCTCACGACTTTGATACGCGGTGGCCTCGAGGACTGCGCGGGCGAGATGGCCCTTGTTCACGAACCTGGTCAGACCGACGATCGCACCCCGCGCATCGGCACGCCAGTGAGGGGCGAACAGGCCTGAGAACGCGGGAACGAAGTACGCGCCACCGTTGTCCTCCACGGTGCGTGCGTTCACTTCGATATCGGCCGCGGTCTCGATCATGCCGAGGTTGTCCCGAAGCCACTGCACCAGTGACCCGGTCACGGCGATCGATCCTTCCAGTGCGTAGACCGTGGCCTGCTCGCCGAGCTTGTAACAGACCGTCGTCAACAATCCGTTCTTGCTCATCACCTTTTCGGTGCCGGTGTTGAGGAGCACGAAGTTGCCGGTTCCGTAGGTGTTCTTCGCTTCTCCGGGCGAAAGGCAGGCCTGACCGAAGGTCGCCGCCTGCTGATCGCCGAGGATTCCGGCGATCGGCACGCCGGACAACGTGCCACGCTCACGAACGAATCCGAAGACCTCGGACGAGCTGCGAATCTCGGGGAGCATGGACACCGGGATGCCGATATCTGCACAGATCGCCGAATCCCAAGCGAGGGTATCGAGATCCATCAACAGCGTGCGCGAGGCGTTGGTCGGGTCGGTGGCGTGCACTCCGCCTTGGACACCGCCGGTCATGTTCCACAACACCCAGGTGTCCATCGTGCCGAAGCACAACTCGCCCGCTTCAGCCTTGTCGCGAGCACCCTCGACGTTGTCGAGAATCCACTTGACCTTGGGACCCGAGAAGTGGGTGGCCAGCGGCAACCCGGTGATCTTGGTGTACTTCTGGGGGCCGTCCGCGCCGGCGAGCGCCGTGCAGATCCGGTCGGTACGCGTGTCCTGCCACACGATCGCGTTGTAAATCGGCTTCCCCGTGGCTCGCTCCCAGACCACTGCCGTCTCACGCTGATTGGTGATTCCGACGGCCGCGATGTCATCTGCGGTCAGGTCTGCATTGGCCAGAGCGCCCGCTGTGACGTTGCGGACGTTGTCCCAGATCTCGATCGGATCGTGCTCGACCCAACCCGCCTGCGGAAAGATCTGCGCGTGCTCATGCTGTTCGACGGCAACCACATGCCCACTGTGATCAAAGATCATGCAACGAGTGGAGGTGGTTCCCTGGTCTACCGCGGCTACGAATTTCGCCATCATGCTACCCCTTTTGGTATCGAAGAAAGTGGAGAGATTTACTGTCAGAGATGATGATTCGTGATCACGCCGGTATCGTCGCCGATTTCCCGGACGCTTCCGACGTCTCGGATGCCTCGTCCGTCGCCACGTCGTCGGGTAGGAACCTGCCGACCGGCTTGTCGTAGAGGAACACCCCGATCGGAGCGCCGATCAGCGGGCCAACGATGGGCACCCAGAAGTACAAACTCCCGTACTGATCCCGCCAGGCATTGCTGTAGCCGGTGAGATACGACGCCAGTCGGGGACCGAAGTCACGTGCCGGGTTAATGGCAATACCGTTCAGTTAGTGACACATGAGGTATCGTGAGGTGTGCCTCGTAGCGGA
>NZ_JASHKR010000083.1 GCF_030056815.1 Rhodococcus sp. IEGM 1379 | reverse complement strand
CGCTCGGGCGGACCTCTCCACCCATGCGCATGGGGTCGAGAGCATGCACGAGGCGCTGCACCCTCGATGTGATTAATTGTCCGATGAGGGTTCGTGCATCAAGCGCGCTCGCTGCGAGAGTAGGCGTCAATGCCGGCACCCTCGGCGACACCGGCGATCATCTCGCCGTCAAATCTCAACGGGAGTACGACAACTCGCCGCACCGGGGTGTGTTGTCGGTACGAGTTTCACCGGTCGCGATGCACGGAAATTCTGGGCGGCGGATCAAGGTGCGCTGTCGTTGTAGAAGTAGGCGGGATCGTCGTCGACGATCCGCGCGAACATCATCCGAAGAGCGTGAGCGAGTTCATCCCGTCCCCGCTCTGGACGCGAATTTTCACGATCACCAGCCAAGAACCATCGCTAGCCTTCTCTGCACCCACGCCGATTGTTTCGCTTCTACAACACCAGCGATCCGAACCCCCGCGGCCTTTACCGTAAGGTCACGCGGTCTGCACGTCGGCCGTTTCGGGCGAGGTTCAGGGCTTTGTCCAGGTCGAGGACGGCTCTCTCCGGATCAAATTTCCGGATGGTGGGTCGGTCCGGCCAGGGGTCTATCCACCCGTCGACGTTCACAGTGCCGGCCTCATCGGTGTGTCGATCTGACTCGATCCGTTGACTGGCGCAACGGTGCGCCACGCGTTCTTGCCGTCGTACGCTCCGATCTCCATCCGCGCTGACCGACGCTGGAAGCTTTTGCCGGTTGCGGCGACGTCGAGCTGAGCGGCTCGCCCCAATGGCGTCTGACTACCGAGGTCGCCGTCGCGGCCTCGTCCAACTACGCCGAAATCAGGGGCGCCCAGTCTGATTCGGGCGGAGCCGAAGGGCACCTGAAGCATGCCAGCGAAAAGGTCCAGGACGCCTACGCCCGATCATCAAGTCAATGAACACGTCCACGCCGAAACGCGGTGCCAGCCACCATTCGAACAGGTTTCGCCGCAGGTGCTCTTGCATTACGAGCACTAGAGGAGTCCGTCGCGACCGGGCTCATGTTGTGCTGCGGACGATCCAGTTGATTTCGTAATCCTGGGAGCGGTGCTGTTCGTCGCACCAGCGATCGACTCCTGGACTGGGTTCAAGCGGAAATAGCGGCGGGGCGGGCGGCTGAGGCCCCGGGGCATGGCGCTCTCCAGATCCAGGCGCACGAGTCTCATCTGAGATACCTCCCTCATGAAACCCGATTTGGGGTTGCCCACCGAGTGATCAAGTCATCGCTGCAGGCGATACGACCTCCCCAGGTCTCCGGATCGGCGTCAATAATAGTGTCGTCGACCGCCCACTGCGCGGCCCGTCGACCCGAGCAGCAGCAGAATCAGTCCGATCACGAGTACGACGATCCCGATGGTCCACAGGATCGAGATGCCGAACACGAAACCGACGATCAACAAGATGATTCCCAGAATGATCATGACGAACTCCCATCGCCGCGAGTCTCATGAGACCCATCGGTTGTCATACCCCCTAACCACCCAACGCAAACGCCGCACATCAGATCATCGCTTCGCACGAAGCAGCACAATGGCGGAGCGCCGAAATCCGGAACCCTCACTCCTCCGGCCGTTTCGACGTTTCCTCCTGCCGTCCGGTATGCGCAGCGCCGGCGGTGGACACGGGCTCGTCTGCGGAGTCGGGTCGGCGCTGCGCACGTCTGACGTCGCGGTGACTACGGACCGACAGGCGTCCGAGCGCGGCCGCCCCGAGGAACAGAATCACCGCTCCGAGTCCGTCGAAGTAGGCCAACTGCTGCACCGCCGCGATCCCCGGTCGAGCCGCCGTCGGACTGCCGGGGTCACCGATGTGCAACACCGGCGCGAGCGTCGTCCCAACGACGAACCACGCACCGCCGACGACAGCCAGCCAGGCACCGAGGCCGGCGACGACCCGATGGCGGCTGACCACGAGCAGTAATCCGCCGACCGCCGCCGCCGCGCCGGGCAGCACTTCCAACCAACCTCTGCCCGATGTCCACGTCCAGGCGTGATCCGGCGTGAAGGCGAAGGAAAAGTACGGGCCGACAAACGGAATCAACGCGCCCCACAGCCCGAGCAGGATCAGGAGGATTCCGCTGACCGCTCCGCGACTGCGGGGCACCCACATCGGGCCCGGCATCGTGTTCTCGGCCGACGTGTATCCGGTCGGCCCGGCCGTATCCTGCGCCGCCTCGCGACGTTTCGTTTCGTGACGAGTCTTGTTGTCAGAAATCATGTCCAACTCCTTGCTCAGCTTGACCCCGGATACCCCGACGCGTCGCATCCGAAGCCTCACCGAGCTGCGGACTCCCCTGCGATCACCTCGGCCAAGTGTGGGCCGAAGACCGCGGGTTGGGGGCTGGAGTCCATGGGGCCAGGGTTGTAACAGATGGGCCGCCACCGGTTTGCTCGCATCGAAGAACCCGCGCGCGAAACCATCGTCGGCTACTTCGTCGTAGGCCGCGGTTTCGCTTCCAGTTCGAGCATCACCAGAGTGCCCGTCGCGTCCTGGGTCAGTGTTTGATCGATGTGCAGGGCTATTTCCTCACCGACGGTCATCTCCCCAGAGATCAGGTGCGCGGCAATCAACTTCTGAGCAGCATTATTCTTAATACGTTGACTCCTAACACCTTTCAATTTTCCGGTGAAGTCACGGCCATCCCAACATTCGCTCAGTCGCGACTGCCGACGGTCTCCTTGATTTTGCGATCGCGAAGCCCCATGCATTTATCGAACGCGGGCTTCGGTGACAGAAAAACCTTGTCGGGGTTGGTGGGGACATCGGGTGCACTGAGCGAACGCATCATCGATGCTTGTCTGGATCGCGCACCCGACGAGACTGCAAAACCATCGCCTGCGCGTCCGTCGCAATGTCCGAATCATCAAGCACTGTAACGCATTCGGTGAGAATCGTGCCCTGTTCAAACAGTCCTACAGCTTCGTGATTTTCCGTTGCAGACATTCTGGTAGGTCGTATCGCACTGCACTTCCGAAAGCGCCTGAGCGCGACCTTATAGGCGATGCACTCATCGACAATCGCATCGAGATCCCTCTGTAGCGCCGAGGAGGTTAACCGCTGAACGCACCCTTAGTCCGCGCGAAGTCGATACCGGTAGGCACGAATGTACTGTCGTTGGCGGGTCATGATGGCGTATTCCGTTCTCGGGCATGACGCGCGGCATGTGTCGCTATGAGACGGTCCCGTATCAACAAAGCCAACCACGTGTCGGCGGCAACTTCACCGTCGCTGTCGTACCTTTCAAGGTAGCGACCGCAGACGCTGTCGGATTCGGACATCGTGACGGCCAATACCTCTGCAGCAATCAGCACGCGTTCGTTTTCGGAGCCGAGCTGAACGTGAATTTTCGCTGGTGAGGGCGGGTGTTCCGCGCATCGCATCGGCAGCCGCGCTGGTTCTCCATCATTGGGCCCCTTGATCAGGTGATCCCTCCAAAACGGCACGACATGCGAGTTCGAGTTCGGCGTTGACTTCGACATTCTTGCCGCGTTGACTGGTGTGTGTCGACTTCTCGTTTCCTCATCCGAACGCAGCGCCGATTGCCCCTGGGCTCGAGAGCGCAAGTAACGGTGCGCCCGCATTCCTACCTCATCATGCATTCTGTGTCGCTTGAGTTTTGAGACGTCGACTCGTGATCACTCCAACCACATCGCAGTGACCGTGATCATGACGACGAGGAGATGACCATGATGAATAGTGAACCCGGCAAGCATGTGTCCGAGGAGTCGCAGTCTGCCCGAGGTGCCCCCGGTTCTCGCGACACCGGCTCTGACGAACCTGGCGGCGGTCCGGTCGATCGTCCTTCCGGATCGTTCGATGACGAGGAGACCATCTCGGGCTCGAAAAGCGGAGAAATCACTACTCCAGCGGATTCCACCGCCGCTGAACCTGCTGTGCCGCCCTACGAGGGACGTAAGAAGTCTGCCAATGATTCGGCATTTCAGGACGCTGACACTTCGGAGGGGCCGAACACCGGTGGCGCAGTGCAACCGGTGGTGGATTCCGAGCTCAAGGCGCCGCCGACGGAGCGGCCTCCTCGTGGAAGTGGTGCGTCCCCGGCCGACGAACAGCCTGCCGCCGACGCCCCTGGATCGGGTTCCGCCGACAGGGGCGTCGGGCCGGCTCATCAAACGGGCGTGGCCAGAGGCGAAGACCAGCCGCCTGAATCCACACCCCTTGATCTGTCCCCGTGATCTGTCCACTTGATCTGTCCACTTGATCTGTCCATCAGAAAGCGCATGACGCTCCGACAGCAGCGACATCGTCAGTGGACGCCTAGGTACTGTCAGTTCTCGGCCAACGGCCACTCTCGAGGCGCTGCGATACGCGTTTCATGTCTTCTTCAGAGGGTTCTTCTCGGAGCCTTCGCGCGACCAGTGCCCGCACGCGGCAGTAGTCGATGTGCCGATCCGGAGTTTCGTGAGCGCTCTCTATCGACAAAGTGACTACTTCGTCGATCTCGTCATCAGTCAAACGCCGCCGGAACCCCTGAGTCTGGAGGTGACCGGGCGATCACCCGCAAGTTTCTCCGTCCGCTGCAGCCACCAACCGTGCAGGCGTCGCATCCATCGTAAGCCTGGACGCCTCGAAGCCATGACGTGCCGACCGTGTCTACTGGCCGAGCTCAAGAGTGGTGGACCTGGAAGTGGCCGTATGTCTTCGCACTACTGCTGCGAATCCGGCGATCAGAGACGACTCGCCGGGAAACCATCTGCAATGGCTACTCCCAGCCGGACAACCCTTCTGCGGCGATGCGATGCACCCGCCGAAGGTCGGCGAACAGCAGCGACGGTTCGGATCTTCGGCCCAGCGCGTCGCCACCCGTTCCTGCACTGGATGTTCCGAACGCGGACGTACGAGAATCAGCGTCGAGATTGATTCCGAAACGTCCTCCGCCGTCGGACAAATCGCGGATCTGGTCTTCAGACCATGCTGGTGATGTCACCCGTCCCACAGGAGATCTCGTGTTGTGTCGTGCGGACCGGGCGCGCAGTTCGCGAGCAAGTTTTCGTTCCCAGCGATGAAATTCCCGAATTACCAGGCCTGTCTTCACTGCTCTGCTGCTCTGAAAGTTCGCTTACCGTCGCGGTTCGTCCGCTCGTGGTAAAAACGGACTGGGTGAGCGACGAAGCCGGCTCGCACTCGCTGTACTGGACCGAACTGCGGGACGGTCGTCGTTGTGGTGTTGTGCGGTTCAGGCAGCCAGAATCATCGCAGCGATCCGGCCCAGCATCCTGCGCCAGCAGGAACCGGCCGGGATGCTGTGCGCGGTACCCACCAACGCTAGCCGCGCTCCGGGGCGCCCAATTCAGGAGAAACCCGATGCGAGCGGCCACCACGCCGGTCCGCCGCCGCCGCTCGTTGTCGTTGACGCTTTCCGCCTCAGACCGCGAGCAGTCGCTGGAAGAAATCGCGGTAGCGCTTCAGCGCGAGACGAAGGTCCTCGGTGGAGCCCTCTTCGCCTCGCGCCCACTGCTCCTCGAGCCGGGAACGTGCCTCTGAGAAGCCAGTCGTGAGACGGTCGACGACGTCCGACACAAGGCCGTCAGCCTTATGGACGCATTCTCTGGGATCATCGACGAACCCCGACTGGACCTCGTCCCAGCGCAAGCGGAGGACCGACAGCTCGTCCTCGGCGAAAAGTGATTGTTGGGCGGACGATTCGGTTGTCTCGGTCGACGGGACGGTCCCCATAGCCGAATAGCCTGTGGCCTCGCTCGAGGCCCCGGTCCGCTCTGTCGAGCCAGTTGTCTCGAGCGACGATTCGACCCCCCTGGTCGAGCCGATGCCCTCGGGTTGTTGATCCTGGGTTGTCATGCGCGCGCCTCCGTTGGCTTGTCTTTGTTCTCATCCGTCTCGAGCAACTTCTCGAACAATGCGCGGTAATGCACGAACGCCTCGCGCTGGTCCTCCGTACCGACGTCGCCCTGCGCTTGCGACAGATAAATGCTGTGCCCGGTTCGGTAGTCCTCGACAACCTTCGGATGGTCGACCGAAATGTCGGCCGCCCGCTGATCGAAGTCGTCGATCGGGTATCCGCGGTCGCGCATAACTTGGATCACGAGCCGGTCCGCAGCACCTACCGCGCTCGACGGATTGTCGGCGAACTCGATCTGCACCGTCCGCCAAGACTCGGCGTACTTCGCTCGCAGCTCGGGCGACAACGGGACGATATCGAGCTTCTCACGCTTTCGTTCGCGCGCGGCGAGTTCGTCCTCCGCCGCGCCTTGTTCGCCGACCTGTCCGACGGTCCGCTCGTACTCGGGACCAAACCGTCCCTTCAGCCGTTCCGTCCTTTTGCGACTGCCCACCGAGCGGGCAACGATGATCGCCAGTACGGCGACCACGACGATCGCCGCGATCAAGATCCATCCCCAAACCGGCATTTCCTCAGACCTCCTCGCCCTCCGAAGGGGGATAACCGAACGGCGCTACCGGAAACGGCACTCACGCTTGGCATCCCGCAAGTCGCCGGGACACCGACCTGCACCGCAACCACTGGCAAGTCGTGACTATCCAACCTCAGGTGGATCTGACTCCGGCACATCGGTTTAGTTCTCACGCAGCGTGATCCGGCCCTCGAACCTGATCGCGAACGCGTTCAGTGCTGGTTCCCACCTCATTACCCATCCTGCTCTTCCTTCCCTGCCGGGTCCAGCGTCTTCCTTCTTGTCGGGCCCAGCGCCCGGGTCGCGAGATACAGACATCTCTGGGCCGTTTGGTCGGTTGGGCAGTGCCCGCGAAAGGGAACCTCGGTGGCGTCCAGCAGTGGATCGAATCGCCCAGATTCCCCCGCGGCTCGGCCGGTCACCGCCGTCGACGCAGCGCCGCCACCGCGAGGCCGCCCGCGCCGCCGAGAACCGCCGCTAGCCCCGATCGGGGCAGGGCGGCGAATGTCGCAGTAACCGAAACCGCGTCAGCAGTATCGATCGGAATCACAATCGGCGGTAAGCCCGGTGCCGGCGCCTGCCAGGCCGTAAGTGTGACGTCGAAGATGATCGGTCCCATCTTCCCCGCTCAACAATCGAGAAATTCTCGACGCACACTCCCCGAAGTGACGGCAGAAACAGGGACTGCAGTCCGACCGGCGAGAAGTTGGCGAAGTCGCTGTCCGAATACATGCCCGCCGGAATCATGATGATGATGTGCGCGCCCTCTGTGGCTCGGTTGCTTATCTCCTTGATGCACTTCCCGTCGAGCTGTTACCCATGCGAGTGACCTCCGGCCCTAGCTCAGTGCCCACCGCTGGAGGAGGTTGGCATTTGGGTGCTCGACCGATTTTTTTGCGTCCCTCAGTCGGCGCACACCGGAGTTTCCTGACGCAGCCTGCACGACGAGGACGGCGGTGTCAGGAAACGACACCGGGCAAGCCCGACACTTGAGGTCCAGACCGAACTCGAAGCTTCCGACTGCCTGACGCGTTACGAGAGGACACGCTATGGGGACATCTGGGTACGTCCGCTTCTTTGAGGAGTTCGGCATTGACGACGTGCCGCTGGTCGGCGGCAAGAACGCGTCACTGGGCGAGATGTTCCAGAAGCTGTCGGGGCAGGGCGTACGCGTCCCGCACGGATTCGCCATCACCGCCGAGGCCTATCGCTACATGTTGGACGAGGCCGGCGCGTGGGACCGTCTGCATGCCGAGCTCGAAGACCTCGACCCCACCGACGTCGCCGCGCTGGCACGTAAGGGCAAGCGCGCCCGTGAGATCGTCTACGGCGCCGGACTTCCCGACGATCTGGCCGCCGAGATTCTCGACGCCTACCGCACCCTTCAGCAGGAGTACGGCGAGGAGGTGAGTCTGGCTGTGCGGAGCTCGGCGACCGCCGAGGACCTGCCGACGGCAAGCTTCGCCGGCCAGCAGGATTCGTATCTCAACGTCAAAGGCGAGGAGAGTCTGCTCGAAACGTGCCGTCGTTGTTTCGCCAGCCTGTTCACTGATCGCGCCATCCATTACCGAGTCGACCAGGGATTCGATCACTTCAAGGTCTCGCTGTCGATCGGCGTGATGAAGATGGTGCGCTCCGACCTCGCCGCGTCGGGGGTGATGTTCTCGCTCGACACCGAGTCGGGCTTTCGCGACGTCGTCTTCGTGACTGGCGCCTACGGACTGGGCGAGAATGTGGTTCAGGGCGCCGTCGACCCCGACGAGTTCTACGTCCACAAGCCGACCTACCTGGCCGGCCACCGCGCCGTGCTGCGCCGCCTGCTCGGCGACAAGGCGGTGAAGATGATCTTCGTCGAGGGACAGACGAAGTACACGACGCGAAACATCCCTACCCCGAAGTCCGACCGCGCCCGGTTCTGCCTCACCGATGCGGATGTCCTGGAGCTGGCCGGCTACGCGTGCGCCATCGAGGGGCACTTCGGCCGGCCGATGGATATGGAGTGGGCCAAAGACGGTATCGACGGACAGCTCTACATTGTGCAGGCCCGCCCGGAGACGGTGTCCTCCCAACACAGTGCGACAGCGCTGGAAACCTATGTGCTCGAGGGCCCAGGCGAGGTGCTGGCCGAGGGCCGCTCGGTCGGCGAGAAGATCGCCTCAGGAGTGGCGAGACGGATCGAGAGTCCCGCCCACCTGTCCGAGTTCAAGCCCGGCGAGGTACTGGTCGCCGACACCACCACGCCCGACTGGGAGCCGGTCATGAAGACTGCTGCGGCAATCATCACCAACCGGGGCGGTCGTACCTGTCACGCGTCGATCATCGCGCGCGAGCTGGGCATCCCTGCCGTGGTCGGCGCAGGCGATGCGACCACCAGCGTGCCCGACGGCGCCGTCGTGACGGTCTCGTGTGCCGAAGGCGAGTCGGGGAAGGCGTACCGGGGCGAGGTGCCCTTCCGCGTGGATCGCACCGAGGTGGCTGACCTGGCGCGGCCACGCACCCAGATCATGATCAACCTCGGCAACCCCGACCTGGCCTTCAAGACGTCGTTCCTGCCCAACGACGGGGTGGGATTGGCCCGAATGGAGTTCATCATCAGCGAGTACATCCGGGTCCACCCGATGGCCCTGCTGCACCCCGAGAAGGTTACCGACCCCGAAGCTCACCGGACGATCGATCGGCTCACGCAGGGCTACGCCGACGGAGCCGCCTTCTTCGTCGAGCGCCTGTCCGAGGGGATCGGCACCATCGCCGCCGCCTTCTGGCCCAAGCCCGTCGTGGTACGGATGTCGGACTTCAAAACCAACGAGTACGCCAGCCTGATCGGCGGAGCGGGCTTCGAGCCATCCGAGAGCAACCCGATGCTCGGCTTTCGAGGCACCTCGCGCTACGCGCATCCTGCCTATGCCGAGGGCTTCGCGCTGGAGTGCCGCGCGATGCGGCGTGTGCGCGAGGAGATGGGACTGACCAATGTCATCCTCATGCTCCCGTTCGTGCGCCGCATCGCCGAGGCGGACCTGGTCCTGCAGACGATGGCCGACCTCGGTCTGCGGCGGGGCGAGAACGGGCTCGAGGTGTACGCGATGTGCGAGATCCCCAACAACGTGATCCTGATCGACGAGTTCGCCAAACGCTTCGACGGCTTCTCCATCGGCTCCAACGACTTGACTCAGCTCACTCTCGGAGTGGATCGCGACAGCGAGATCGTCGCGTTCGATTACGACGAACGCGACGAGGGTGTCAAGGAGATGATTCGCCTCGCAGTCGAGGGCTGCCGCCGCAACAGAATTCACTCGGGGATTTGCGGACAAGCGCCCTCGGACTACCCCGACATGGCCGAGTTCTTGGTTCGGCTCGGCATCGAGTCGATGAGCCTGAACCCCGACAGCGTGGTCAAGACCACCCGCCAGATCTTGCAGCTCGAGCAACAGCTCGCGCCGGGTCGATGAACAGCAACGCGGAGGGTTCGAGCCGGGATGCCGCCCGCCCGGCCGGGCCGTCGAGGGACGTGACGCCGCTTGCGGACCTGGTGCACGGGCAGTCCCGGGCCGGGCCGGTACGCGAGCGTCGGCCTGTCTATGTCGATCTGCTGCCGCCCTGCAACGTCGGCTGCCCTGCCGGGGAGAACATCCAAGCCTGGCTTGCCCATGCCACCGCCGGCCGCCACGAACAAGCCTGGCGTCAGCTGGTCATGGACAATCCCTTCGCCGCGATCCATGGACGGGTGTGTTATCACCCGTGTGAAACTGTCTGCAACCGTGCCCATCTCGACAGCTCCGTATCGATCCATTCGGTGGAGCGGTTCCTCGGCGACCTGGCCCGCGAGCGCGGCTGGATGCTGGAGCCACCGCCCACCCCAAGCAGCGGCAAACGAGTCCTGGTCATCGGCGCCGGGCCGAGCGGACTGTCCGCCGGCTATCACTTGACGCGCTTCGGTCACCAGGTCGAGATCCGCGATGCGGGCGCGATGCCCGGCGGGATGATGCGTTACGGCATTCCGAACTATCGCCTCCCCCGCGACGTGCTTGATGTCGAGCTCGCCCGGATCGCTGCACTGGGTGTGAAGTTGACGTGTGACCATCGGGTCGAGGACCTCGCCGCCGAGCGCGACGAAGGCGGGTTCGACGCAGTGTTCGTCGCGGTCGGCGCGCACCTGGCCAAACATGTCGACATCCCGGCCCGCGACGCCGCCGCCATGGTGGATGCGGTGTCGCTTCTGCGCAGCGTCGCCGCCGGCGAAAAACCGACGGTCGGACGGCATGTCGCCGTCTACGGCGGCGGCAACACCGCGATGGACGCCGCTCGTGTGGCCCGCCGCCTCGGCGCCCAGGACGCGGTCATCGTGTACCGCCGCACCCGTGCGCAGATGCCGGCACACGAGCAGGAAGCGCAGGACGCCGAACGCGAGGGCGTGCGGATCAACTGGCTGCGGACGATCAGCGCCTTCGACGGCCCCGAATTGCAGGTCGAAGCCATGGAACTCGACGAGTCGGGTTACCCACAGCCGACCGGACGCTTTGAGACGCTGGCCGCCGACACCCTGATCATGGCCCTCGGACAGGAAACGGAATCAGCATTCATGCGGACGCTGCCGGGAGTGGAGTTCAACAGCGATGGCAGCGTGCGTGTCTCGGCCTCGATGATGACCGGCTGTCCGGGAGTATTCGCCGGCGGCGACATGGTGCCCGGTGAACGCACCGTCACCGTAGGTGTCGGGCACGGGAAAAGAGCGGCACGCCACATCGACGCCTGGCTGCGCGACGCGACGGTCGACCACCCTCCGAAGCACCCGACAGCGACCTTCGACTCGCTGAACCTGTGGTACTTCGGAGACGCCGCGCAGCGCCGGCAACCCGAACTCGCGCCGGCGCAACGCGTCGAGAGTTTCGACGAGGTCGTTGGCGGTTTGTCCGCAGAAGAGGCGACCTACGAGGCGGGGCGGTGTCTGTCCTGCGGCAACTGCTTCGAATGCGACGGCTGCCTCGGTGCGTGCCCTGAGGACGCAGTGATCAAACTCGGGGCCGGACACCGGTACGAGTTCGACTACGACAAGTGCACAGGCTGTGGCATCTGCGCCGACCAGTGCCCGGTCCACGCCATCGACATGTTCCCGGAGCCGCAATGACACGCGTGACGGTCGACGGCAATGAGGCCGCTGTCTCGGTCGCCTACCGACTCAACGAGGTGTGCTGCATCTATCCGATCACACCGTCCTCGCCGATGGCCGAGCTAGCCGACGTGTGGTCCAGCGCGGGGCGGCCCAATGTGTGGGGCACCGTCCCGACAGTGGTTGAAATGCAGAGCGAGGGTGGAGCTGCGGGCGCTCTGCACGGCGCCCTGCAGAGCGGCTCGTTGACCACGACATTCACCTCGTCGCAGGGCCTGCTGCTGATGATCCCCAATATGTACAAGATCGCCGGCGAACTGACCTCGGCCGTCATCAATGTGGCCGCCCGGTCAGTGGCAGCGCAGGCATTGTCGATCTTCGGTGACCACTCCGACGTGATGGCCGTCCGGCAAACGGGGTTCGCTTTGCTCGCGTCGGCCTCCGTGCAGGAGGCACAGGACCTGGCACTCATTGCGCAGGCGGCCACGCTGGCGACCCGGGTGCCGTTCGTGCACTTCTTCGACGGGTTCCGAACCTCGCACGAGCTCAACACGATTGAGACGCTGTCCGACGACGACCTGCGGGCGCTGGTGCCCGAGGAGTTGGTGTGGGCGCATCGCGGACGGGCACTGTCGCCGGAGCGCCCCTTCATTCGCGGCACCGCGCAGAACCCGGATGTCTTCTTCCAGGCGCGAGAAACGGTGAACCCGTTCTACGCGCGGGCTCCGGGTGTGGTCGAGGACCTCATGGTGCGGCTCGGCGAGCGCACCGGCCGCAAGATGGGCATCGTCGACTACACCGGGCACCCGCAGGCGCAGCGAGTACTGGTGGTGATGGGTTCGGGTGCCGAGACCGTGGTGCAGACCGTCGCCGCTCTCGTCGAACGCGGTGAGCGGGTCGGCGTGGTGCAGATGCGGTTGTACCGCCCATTCCCCACCAGAGCGCTCATCGAATCGCTGCCGGCGACGGTGCGCACGGTCGGCGTGCTGGATCGCACCAAGGAACCGGGTTCGATCGGCGAACCGTTGTATCTGGACGTCGTCGCGGCGCTCACCGAGGCGTATTCCGACGGAGAACGACCCGCGCTGCCACGGGTCGTCGGCGGCCGCTACGGCCTGTCGTCGAAAGAGTTCACGCCCGCCATGGTCGCCGGGGTGTTCACCGAACTCGCCCGCAAGCAGCCGCGGCGCCGTTTCACCATCGGTATCGACGACGACGTCTCCGGGACCAGCATCGACTACGACCCATCCTTCGACATCGAGTCACCCGACACGTTTCGGGCGGTCTTCTTCGGGCTCGGTTCGGACGGCACCGTCAGCGCGAACAAGAACACGATCAAGATCATGGGGTCCCAAGAAGGACTGCACGCCCAGGGATACTTCGTCTACGACTCGAAGAAATCGGGTTCGCAGACCGAGTCGCATCTGCGCTTCGGGCCGGATCCCATCCGGGCCCCCTATCTGGTCACCGGCGCCAACTTCGTCGGCTGCCATCAGTTCCGGTTCCTCGACAAAGTCGACGTGCTCGGCCGGGCCGCGCCGGGCGCGACGCTGCTGCTGAACTGTCGGCAGCCTGCCGCGAAGGTCTGGGACGCGCTGCCGCGGCTGGTTCAGGAACAAATCCTGGACAAACGGATCACGCTGTACACCGTCGACGCCGGCCGGATCGCTCGCGAGGCCGGGGTGCCCGGGCGCATCAACATCGTGCTGCAGACATGCTTCTTCGCGATCTCCGACGTGCTGCCCCGCGAGCGGGCGATCGCCCGCATCAAGGAAGCAGTGGAAGAGGCGTACGGAAGCCGCGGCGCCGAGGTGCTGGGGAGAGAACTGGCCGCAGTGGACGGCGCGCTGGCCGGCGTACACCGGATCGAGGTGCCCGAGCTGGTCACCTCCACACGCACACCGGCGCCGACGGTGCCCGATTCCGCGCCGGAGTTCGTTCGCACCGTCACCGCGGAGATGATGGCCGGACGCGGAAATGCGTTGCCGGTCAGTGCACTTCCGGTAGACGGCACCTACCCGAGTGGCACCACCGCATACGAGAAACGCAACATTTCCGAGCTGGTCGCCGTCTGGGATTCCGACAGCTGCATTCAATGCGGAAACTGCAGCTTCGTCTGCCCACACAGCGTGATCCGCTCCAAGTTCTACGACGAGTCCCAGCTGGCCGGGGCCCCGGAGCAGTTCGACTCCGCTCCCCTGGACGCCGTCGGCCTTCCGGACGCCAGGTTCTCGTTGCAGGTGTACGTCGAGGACTGCACCGGGTGCGGCCTGTGCGTCGAGGCCTGCCCGGTCGTCCTTCCCGGCACCACCGTCACCAAAGCGATCAACCTCGCTCCGGCCGCGCCACGGGTCGCCGCCGAGCGAGAGAACATCAGTTTCTTCGAGACACTGCCGACCAACGACCGGTCCAAGGTGGACTTCGGCACCGTACGCGGCACCCAGTTCCTGCAACCGCTGTTCGAGTTCTCCGGCGCCTGCGCGGGCTGCGGTGAGACGCCGTACCTCAAACTCCTCTCACAGCTGTTCGGCGACAGACTGATGATCGCCAACGCAACCGGCTGCTCGTCGATCTACGGCGGCAACCTGCCCACCACCCCCTGGACCACCGACGCCGACGGGCGGGGTCCGGCCTGGTCGAATTCACTGTTCGAGGACAACGCGGAGTTCGGGCTCGGCCTGCGGTTGGCCAGCGACGGACACCTCGCGCTGGCCCGGCGCCGCCTCGCCGAGTTACGCGACACGCTCGATGCCGGACTGGTCGACGACATACTCGCGGCGCCGCAGCTGCGGGAGTCGGAGTTGGCAGCCCAGCGTGAGCGGGTGGCCGAGCTCCGGCACCGCCTCGACGGCCTCGATCCCGCCCTGACCGCGGACCTACGCAGTGTGGTGGACAGCCTGGTCCGGCGCAGCGTGTGGATCGTCGGCGGTGACGGTTGGGCGTACGACATCGGGGCCGGCGGCCTCGACCACGTCCTGGCGACCGGGCGCAACGTCAACGTGCTGGTACTCGACACCGAGGTCTACTCCAACACCGGCGGTCAGATGTCCAAGGCGACACCACTGGGCGCGGTCGCGAAGTTCGCCGCCGCCGGAAAGGCGGTGCCCAAGAAGGATCTCGCTCTGCAGGCGATCGCCTACGGAAACGTTTACGTCGCGAAGGTCGCGATGGGTGCCGACCCACAGCAGACCCTGCAAGCCTTCCGCGAGGCGGAGGCCTACGACGGCCCGTCGCTGGTGATCGGCTACAGCCAGTGCATCGCGCATGGCATCGATATGCGGCTCGGGATGGATCAGCAGTACCGCGCCGTGGCCAGCGGACACTGGCCACTGCTCCGCTTCGACCCGGTCCTGTCCGCCGCCGGGAACAACCCGTTTCTGCTCGATTCGCACCGGCCGCGGATCCCCCTCGCCGACTACATCTACCGGGAGCTGCGGTACCGCTCACTGGCAAACTCCGATCCCGTCGAGGCCGAACGGCTGCTCGGGTTGGCAGAACGGGCCGTCGAGCAGCGCTGGAATACGTACGAGGAGATGGCGTCCCGCGGTCCCGAGCATTTTCACCCCGACGCACGGAGGGACCGCTGATGGAGCTGTCGACGCGCTATCTCGGTCTCACATTGCGCAACCCACTGGTCGCGTCGGCGTCCCCGCTGTCGCGGACCGTCGACGGCGTCCGGCGCCTCGCCGACGCCGGCGTCGGCGCAGTGGTGCTCCACTCCCTGTTCGAAGAGCAGCTCCACCGCGAAGCAGAGCAAAACGCACGGCTGGTCGAGGCGAGCTCGGAAAGCTTCGCCGAAGCCCTGTCCTACTTTCCGGCCGGAGCCGATGAGGACCACGGCCCACGCCGGTACCTGAGCCTGCTCGAACGCGCAGCAACCGCGATCGCAGTTCCCGTGATAGGCAGCCTTAACGGCAGCACGCCTGGCAGTTGGGCCCGCTACGCCCGGTCGATGCAGGACTGCGGCGCCGCCGCGATCGAGCTGAACATTTACTACTTGCCCGGCGATTCGCACGTCAGCGGCCGCGACGTCGAACAGCGCCA
Organism: Rhodococcus sp. IEGM 1379; assembly: GCF_030056815.1. Taxonomy (GTDB): domain Bacteria; phylum Actinomycetota; class Actinomycetes; order Mycobacteriales; family Mycobacteriaceae; genus Rhodococcus_F. The sequence goes on along the minus strand of NZ_JASHKR010000083.1, from coordinate 3,473 downwards.
CCTCGATATCCTGGCGCGGGTCAAGGACGAGGTGACCGTGCCGGTGGCGGTGAAGCTCAGCCCATACTTCAGCGCGACCGGAGAGATGGCGCGGCGCCTGGACGAGGCCGGTGCGGATGGGCTGGTCCTGTTCAACCGATTCCTGCAGCCCGATATCGACCCCGAGACCCTCACCGTAGTACCCGCAGTGTCATTGTCCACCCCGGCGGAGTGCCGGCTGCCGCTGACGTGGATTGCACTGCTGCGGGGACGGGTCGGCGCGTCCCTCGCCGCGACGACCGGCGTCGAGACCGCAACGGAGCTGATCAAGTACCTGCTCGCCGGCGCGGATGTGGTGATGACCGCGTCAGCACTGCTGCGCCACGGCCCGCAACACGCCGCGGTACTGCTGGACGGCTTGTGCGAATGGATGGGACGCAAGGGATTCGCCACGGTCGAGGAACTGCGTGGGCTGCTCGCCGTACCCGTCGGCGTCGACGAGACCGCATACGAACGCGGGGACTACGTCAGCGCATTACGGCAAGCCAACAGCACCGACTACGGCCCGTGGTAACCGTAGAGTCTCGATCACGTTCGACGGCGATTCACACAGTCACTCAATGCCTTTCACCGTTTCGCCGCGGTTGTCGACGACCGAACCCTGAGCCTGGCATGAAGAAAGGTGAATCGATCTGGAGGCATACACGTTGTTGAGGCAGATATTCATCCGTATATCTGAAATTCTTCAACTGTCACAAGGCGAATTATTCCATCTGACAAAGGCCAACTGTTGGAGGCCAAGGACAATCTGGCGCGTATCCTCGCCGCCATCCCTCTCAGCGATGACGAGTGCGACGGCCGTCGACGAGGGGCGGGGCGCTCTCGACAACCTACTGGAGCGGCTGATCGACGTCCTGACGCCGACCGGTGTCACGCCACGTGAGATCGGGGTTCCGGCGACCTCGACTCTGCTTCCGATCGTCTCGGTCAACCGGGGCAGAGCCGAATGTCCTTGACAATTCAGATTCCACAGAATGATCCGGTTGACGCGCTCTTCGACAATGCCGGAACTGTAGGGCAGGGTCAGCCCGTTGCGGACTGCAGCGTGGTCGGTGTCGAGGCCTCGGATGAAGCGATGCAAGGTACTACGGACAAGGTCACTCGCCTGGCAGCTGACCTGGTGGCCAGCGCCATGGCCGAAGGAGAACGGCAACACCGCACAGGCCGCCAGCAACTCGAACACTGGGCTCGGGTGGGGCGTGCGGTATCAAGTCGACAAACCGCTGCCCGCCGCCGAGTGGAGGAAGCTCTCGCCGGCCGATTGCCGATCGGCGAACTCGGAACCGAAGATGGCGCAGTGTTCAACGCCGAGATCAACGCGGCGATCGAGGAACAACTGGCCACCACCGATTACGGCAGTTTGCTCGCTGCCCAGGGAGTCACTACCGTCGCTCTGTCCGAGGACGGTCAGATTGTCGAGTACCGTCCTGACGGCACGCGCACAGTCCTGCCGGAGTGAAACGACTCGACCTGGTAGTCGGCTGCAACGGTGCCGGCAAGTCCACCTTCGTCGCGCTCACCCTCGCTCCCCTGCTACCGGGCAGCCCTTTCGTCTATACCGACGAGATCGCCAAACAACGATGGCCAGCGAATCCGGCTACACACTCCTACGAGGCGGCCGCTATCGCCGCGAAGACCCGATCACACCTCCTGGCTCTGGGAAAATCGTTTATCGCCGAGACGGTATTCTCCCATCCGTCGAAGCTGGAACTGATCGACGAAGCGCGCTCGCACGAGTACACCGTCGTCTTGCATGTGGTGATGATTCCCGAGGAACTGGCAGTCCAGCGTGTGCGCTACCGGGTGCGTGCAGGCGGGCACGATGTACCGGAAGACAAGATCCGCCAGCGATACCAAAGACTGTGGGGTCTCGCCGCTCGGGCGTTCCCACGTTGTGATCACGCGACCGTGTACGACAACAGCTCGAGCACCGGCCCGCGCATCGTCGCCCAGTTCACCGACGGATACCTCGTCGGTGAAGCTACCTGGCCCGCGTGGACACCCGCCGAACTGACGTCGTGCACCAGCCGGGGCGAGCGACTATAGGTGAAGTAGCAGATTCACCGTGGAGAGTGAAGTGTTCACCCAACCGTGGGACGCCGCCCAAGGACCCAACGAATGGCACTGTCACGTTGTTGAAGTCGGCGCACCGGGAGAATCGGTGGGGTGAGCACCGCTATGCCGTCGTACAAGGGCCACCGCTATCCGGCCGAGATCATCAACTACTGCGGGCGTTGTCAAGTTGTTTGGAGCACAGCAGTTTTCGGGTGTGGCAGGGTATCAGTGGAGCGGCATTCAGGCTGCCGGGGTTTGTTCGGTGACCTGATCCCACACCTGAAATCGGGCGGCAATTTCGGTGCGGTGATCGGTGGCGGTCATCCGGTGGCGGGGTCGGCGGAAGTGCGGCGAGATGCGACTGAACAAGGCCAGAAATCTCTGCGCTGATAGGAGTTCTCGCACCGATTATTCAAATACTTGTTTTGCCTGTGCTCAGTTGTCGACATCGTCTTCCGGTGTGCGACCGGGTAACTGGCGAGCTTGTCGGTGACCAGCACGCGCGGCAGGTGAACTGGTCGAACACGGTCGTTCAAACCTGCACCGTGCATCTGATCCGGGCGTCGATGCGATTCGTCGCATACACCGACCGCGGTACGAACCTGGGAAAGCGCATGGGAACGGTCCATTCCGTTCCTTGCCTTTCCGGCCGCTGTTCGCAAGATCATTTCTCCCCCAAGCACTCCGTGCAGGGCGGTACCCCCACCACGAATGCGATCGAATCGCTGAACTATCAACTTCGCAAGATCATCAAAAACCGGGGTCATTTTCGAGAATGACCAAGCAGCAGTGAAACTTCTATAGCTTGCGATATGCAATATCGAAGACAAACGTGCCCGCGAACGAGACCGATTACGCAAAGATCAACACACGCCCCACAACACCAAACACGTCAACCGGCTCGTCGAAGGCGCGCACACCAACGGCTGGAAACAAGCCCTCGGCGCACTTCTCATCAACTACCCTGACCGGCTCGACCCGCACATCACCTAACCGATCATCGAATCTCTTACACAAAAATCTTGACAGGCTCACGGAAATCCCGGCACCCCGGACCCACAACCGGGACGCGACCGCCCTCGCCGGTCTTGCGCGTGATGCACGAACCCCTCATCGGGCATCAATCGCCCCGAGGGTGCAACGCCTCGTTCATGCTCTCCACCCCACGCGCATGCGCCGACAGATCCGCCCGCGCCGACCGCAGCGCGGCACTGCGACTACGCGAACCCGACTCCGACACCTCGGAGCTCTCATCCGGGTCCGGTGCCCCATCAGCGCGGTGTTCACGGGCGTTGTCGGCCTCCTCCCGCTCCGCACGATCCGCCTGCGCACGGAGCAAGGATTCTGATTTCGGGGTATTTCGCATCAGAGCATTATTC
>NZ_JASHKR010000082.1:14191-19687 GCF_030056815.1 Rhodococcus sp. IEGM 1379 | reverse complement strand
CCCGCCGCCCTGGGCACTCGGCGATCCGGTGGCATTTTGCCCGGCGCCGGGTACATACAGACCAGATGCAGCCGGCTGATAAGCCCGATACGGGCCTCCGCCAAGTTCTCCGACGCGGGTCGAATCAGCTTTCAGAGCGGGCCGCTCAGGGAGCAGACCACCGTCGAAGAGTGCTTCGAGATTGCGTCGCAGCGCCACCAGTTCCGCTCGCAGAGCTGACAGTTCTTCGGCGTCGGCACTGACTTCGCGGCGGACGCGACCCTCGACACTCAATTCGTATTCTCGTCGCGCAGAGATCTCACGCTCGAGCTGCAGCTCGTAGACGGTCTGCAGATCTGCGACCTTGGCTTTGTCGAGCGCTGATTCGCGACGGTATTTGGTCATCGCGATCGCGCCCAGGGTGGCTGCCCAAAGCGCCACCACCAGTCCCACGCGAAGGAGCTGAACACTGTTACTGAAGATCAGAAACAGTGATGCGATGACGGCGAGAGCAAGAAGACCGGCAACGATCATCTGGCTCGCGCTGCGCTTGCTACGGCGCGCAGACTTCGATCGACCAGAATTCGTCATGGTTGCCAGGGTACTGGTCAAGCACGCGCGAGCCACGGACCTTATCTACGCGATTCGCCCACCACGCCTTCAGTGAGCTGGCTCGTCAGGTGTATCTTCCGGCGTCCGGCAACAGTGTTCGAGCCACAAAGCTGCTGCTACCAGTGCAATTGCGGCACCCAATCCGACCCACGCCCCCGGCGTGTCAGCGGCGGCGGCCCTCAAAACCGATCGTTGTGGGATGAGATACACCAACGCCCCAATCCACACACCAGCGGTAGCTGAACCGACCAAAACGGACGCTTTGGCGAGTGCGAGTATCCGAGCAGCGGTGATCGGATGAAGTTGTCGGTACCCGTCACCGACCTGTCGCTCTTTGATCCTGGACCGAACGACAAACGCGATCACAACTTCGGCGACGGCAACCAAATACAGCGAAGCACCTGCGTAAACGGGAATCGGCGGCATCGAACCGTAGAACACACGAATCAGAATCCACGTGGCGACCGCCGCCACCACTGCCAAAACCAGTAGTTCACTGATCTTTGTCGGCTTCATCCCCTGATCCTCTTCAGTCACCGAAGGAGAACCGAATTTGTTGCGAGCACTCCGTCTCGCTCCGATTGATCAAGACCCTGAAGTATCTGCGCCGCCGACACCACGGCACCATCGATCACCAACGTCGCGCCCGGATCGACGTCGAGCCAGGGAACGAGAACAAATGCCCGCTGATGCGCGCGCGGGTGCGGCAAGGTCAACTCCGGATCGGCACTGACAATCCCTTCACAGTCCACGACGTCGACGTCCAGACTGCGCGGCCCCCACCGCTGATCCCGAATCCGATCAGCATCTTCTTCGAGTTTCCGAGCCCGCAAAAGCCAGTCGTAGCTGCCGGCATTCGGATCGTCGACCAGGATCACGGCGTTGAGGAAATCCTGCTGCTCGACGCCACCCCACGGGGCCGTCGAATACACCGGCGACACTGCGACGATGACGTCGCCGAGTCCGTCCACCGCAGCCTGCAGATGAGCCAGGCTGTCTCCGATGTTGGAACCGATCGACAGAACGGCCCGAGTCATTTCTGCCTCGTCCGATAAGCGACGACAGCAACGTCGGCAAAAACCAACGGAATAGGCGCCGACGGCTTGTGAACGACAACCTCGACGCTCTCCACCCGCGCATCGGTCATCACGTTGTCTGCGATCTCAGCGGCAACAGTCTCGATGAGATCCCGCGACGGACCGCCGACGATCGCTGCGGCAGCCTCGGCTAACTCCCCGTAATGCAGGGTGTGCTCGAGATTGTCCGACGCGGCCGCCGGAGCCAGATCCATCCACACAGTGATGTCGATGAAAAAGTCTTGGCCATCACGCTTTTCGTGGTCGAAGACGCCGTGGTTTCCTCGAACCTTCAGCCCTCGCAACTCGATCCGATCACCCATGTCAGGCCCTTTCCCGTCCGCGCGACCAGGCTGCGACAACCGCAACGGCATCGAGTGACGCCTGCGCGTCGTGCACACGAACGCCCCACGCGCCGTCACGCGCAGCAAGTGCTGAAACAACAGCCGTCGCGGTTTCGCGACCTGCCGGTGGCCTCGGGGTTCCGTCGAAATCGCGCAGTAGTGACCCGAGGAAACGTTTACGTGACGCTCCCACAAGTACGGGAAATCCCAAGGCATTGAACTCGGGCAGTGCATGCAGCAACGCCCAGTTGTGGTCGGCGTTCTTCGCGAAACCCAGACCCGGATCAAGAATGATCGCGGACGGATCGACGCCGGCTTTCAATGCGCAGTCAACCTGGGTCATCAGTTCTTCGCGCACATCCCGAACGACGTCGTCGTAATGATCGGCGCCACCCCCGTGCACGTAATCGCTCGCCGAGCGCCAATGCATCAGAATCCACGGGACACCGGCGTCAGCAACCACTGCTGCCATATCGGAATCGGCGCGACCACCGGATACGTCGTTGACAATCGCTGCACCGGCTTCGATTGCGGCAGCGGCAACCGACGCCCGCATCGTGTCGACGCTGCAACGGATCCCTGCGGCTACAAGTTCTTCGATGACCGGCACGACACGAGCCACTTCGAGTTCCGAATCGACTCGAATTGCGCCCGGCCTGGTCGATTCGCCGCCGACATCGACGATGTCGACACCGATAGTTTGAAGTTCGAGTCCACGTGCGACAGCCGCATCGCGATCGAGGAAACGACCACCGTCCGAAAACGAATCCGCAGTGACGTTGAGAACTCCCATCACCTGCGTCCGGGCCGGTGTTACTCCCGCTGAGTTCACGTCAATCACTTACGAAGTATGAGGTCCAGAGCCTCGGAACGCGAAGCTGCACTGGACTGCAGAAGCCCACGAACAGCCGACGTCGTTGTGCTCGCTCCGGGCTTGCGAATGCCACGCATTGCCATGCACAAGTGCTCGGCCTCGATGACGACGATGGCACCGCGAGGATCGAGCTTGCGCATCAGAGCGTCTGCGATCTGGCTGGTCAGACGTTCCTGCACCTGCGGCCGCTTGGCATACAGATCGACCACGCGAGCAAGCTTGGACAGACCTGTGACCTTTCCGGATTTACCCGGAATGTAGCCGACGTGGGCGACCCCGTGGAAGGACACCAGGTGGTGCTCGCAGGTGGAGAACATCGGAATGTCTCGCACTAACACCAATTCCTGGTGGCCTTCGTCGAACGTCGTGTTGAGCGCCTCGTCCGGTTCGGTGTACAGCCCGGCGAAGATCTCCCGGTACGACCGTGCCACACGGGCCGGGGTATCGATCAGCCCTTGACGGTCGGGATCTTCGCCCACCGCGATCAGCAATTCACGAACTGCTGCCTCTGCCCGGGCCTGATCGAACTGGCGCCCCGTTCCGAGCGACACCAGATCACTGGCTACATCATTCACCGACAACCGAACGCTCCTCGAAAAGTTATTTCATTGCCCCGTCGCACGAGCCTAGCGGCGAGTGATCAACGAGATCCGTCCGGTCCGTCCCAGCGCATCGTGCTCGGACCTTCGTCTCCCGAAGTACCGTTCTGTTCAGGTTCCGGTGCCTGCCACTGCCCCTGGCTTTCGACACCGGAATTACCGCGGTTCGGATCAGCGAACGGGCCACCGTTCGGATACTGCACCGGGTAGTTCGGCTGAGCCGGCGGCTGTCCCTGATACTGCTGTCCCGCGTGCTGCTGCGGACCGGGGTACTGCTGCTGGTTGGGGTGCTGCTGCTGGTTGGGGTGCTGCTGCTGGTTGGGGTGCTGCTGCTGACTGGGGTGCTGCTGCTGACTGGGATATTGCTGTTGCTCGGGATATGCCTGCTCACCCGGGTGACTCTGCGGCTGACCGTACTGACCGGGAACGGGCCCCGCACCGGGGTTCTGTCCCGGGTTGGGGGCACCCTGGTATCCGCCGGACTGCTGGCCGGGGTAAGCCTGCGTCGGGTTTTCGCGCGGCGGCCACCCTGGAGCAGACCAACCGGCAGGCGCACCGTAGTCGGGCGTACCCGGCTGCGGTGTGGGCTGCTGGGGCACGGACTGCTGGGGAGCGTTGGGCTGCACGTAACCGTTGGAAGGTCCACCGTTCGCAACAGCAGACGCACCGGCCTTAACCAATACGGGTGCTGGGACAGGCTCCGGCCACGTTTCTCCGCGCTCGATTGCCAATTCACGAGGTGTCTTGACCGGCGGACGATCCGAAGGCGTGCGGCCACCGAAATCATTGAAAGCCGTGATGCGCGGACGCTTTTCGACGCCGACAAGAATCTTCTCGAGGTCCTTGCGCGTCAACGTTTCACGTTCGAGCAGTTCAGTAGCAATGAGGTCGAGTGCGTCACGGTACTCACTCAGGATTGCCCAGGCTTCGGTGTGCGCGGCCTCGATGAGGTTGCGCACCTCCTCGTCGATTTCGCGAGCGATCTCGTGCGAGTAGTCGGACTGCACGCCCATCGAACGGCCGAGGAACGGATCGCCGCCCTCCTGGCCGTAGCGGACTGCACCGAGCTTGGCGCTCATGCCGTATTCGGTGACCATCGCGCGAGCGATCTTGGTAGCCATGTCGATATCCGAAGAAGCGCCGGTGGTGGGCTCGTGGAACACCAGTTCCTCGGCAGCGCGTCCACCCATTGCCATGACCAGACGAGCGATCATCTCGGATCGCGTCATCAAGCCCTTGTCGTCCTCGGGCACCGTCATTGCGTGGCCGCCGGTGCGGCCGCGAGCGAGGATGGTGACCTTGTAGATGGGCTCGATATCAGGCATCGCCCAGGCCGCGAGAGTGTGTCCACCCTCGTGGTACGCGGTGATCTTTCGTTCGTGCTCACTGATGATGCGGCTCTTACGACGCGGTCCGCCGACGACGCGGTCGACGGATTCCTCGAGTGCGGCTTCCGTGATGACCGTGCCGTTCTCGCGGGCCGTAAGCAGTGCAGCTTCGTTGATGACGTTGGCGAGGTCGGCACCGGACATACCGACGGTCCTCTTCGCGAGACCTTCGAGGTCTGCGTTGGGGTCGATCGGCTTGCCCTGCGAATGGACTCGCAAGATTGCGCGACGGCCGGCGAGGTCCGGAGCGCCGACGGGGATCTGACGGTCGAAACGGCCGGGACGCAGCAGAGCCGGATCGAGGATGTCGGGACGGTTGGTTGCAGCGATCAGGATGACGCCGGTGCGGTCACCGAAGCCGTCCATCTCGACGAGCAACTGGTTGAGCGTCTGCTCGCGCTCGTCGTGTCCGCCGCCGAGGCCTGCGCCACGCTGACGGCCGACCGCGTCGATCTCGTCGACGAAGATGATGCAGGGACTGTTCTGCTTGGCCTGCTCGAACATGTCGCGAACACGCGAAGCACCGACGCCGACAAACATCTCGACGAAATCGGAACCGGAGATGGTGAAGAACGGAACGCCGGCTTCGCCTGCGACAGCGCGAGCGAGCAGCGTCTTACCGGT
>NZ_JASHKR010000082.1:0-14091 GCF_030056815.1 Rhodococcus sp. IEGM 1379 | reverse complement strand
AGAACGGAACGCCGGCTTCGCCTGCGACAGCGCGAGCGAGCAGCGTCTTACCGGTACCGGGAGGTCCGTACAGCAGGACACCACGCGGGATTTTTGCGCCCAAGGCCTGGTAGCGGGCCGGGTTCTGCAAGAAGTCCTTGATCTCGTACAGCTCTTCGACAGCTTCGTCCGCACCGGCGACGTCGGCAAACGTGGTCTTGGGCATGTCCTTGGACAGCTGCTTGGCTTTCGATTTACCGAAGCCCATCACACCGCCGCGGCCACCGCCGCCCTGCATGCGGTTCATGACGAAGAAGAAGATGCCGAACAGAATGATCATCGGCAGCACGAACAGGAGAATCGACGTCACCCAACTTTGGGTGGTGACGGTGGTGTTGAACTTCTCGAGCTGTGCATTCTGGATGTCGGTGAAGATCTCCTGCGACGCACTCTCGGGGAACTTCGCGAGAATCTGCGTCTGGCCGTCGGTAGCGTCGTTGCCGTCCTTGAGCCACAGGCGAACGACCTGTTCACGATCGTCGATCTGCGCGGACTTGACGTTTTTGGCGTCGAGTTGGGAGATCGCGACCGACGTATCGACGGTCTTGAAGCCACGGGTGTCGTTGCCGAAGTAGCTGAAGGCGTAAATCACCAACAGCACTACGGCTACGAGTAGCACGTTACGGAACACAGTCTTACGGTTCATACAGGTCGGCCGATGTGGCCGGTCCTTTCGGGAGTGCGGGTCTGCCGGTCGCCGCCGGCTGTCAACCGACACCTGCAGGTTACCGTGATCGGCCCTACCTGTGCCCGTCAGCAGCCATGCAGCTCGCTCAAATGGTCGTCACTTATCTCAACGACGACCGTGCCCGTCAGGTTCCCGAGCTAAGGCGCAACATCGTTTTGTGAGCGAACACGCAGGCGATTGCTCATCATGTATCTGTCGGACGGTTCCGAATCCCGACTACCAAGCAATCAGTGAACCGACCGATACCTGTTTGCCAATGAAAAATCCGATTCTTCGACGCCCGCCAGCGCAGCCAAAATCTCTTCCGAATGACTCTCCAACACAACAGCCTTGATCGAGTTCGTACTCACATATGGTTCGGACGCAGGGAAACCTCGTAAACCGACTTCGGCCGACGCTGCGAGCAACAGTTTGGTTGCTTCCTTCTGTTGCCACGGCGTCAATGGACGGGATGTGTCCATGTCGATCGAGAATGTAGGAGTTGAATCAGCGGCAACCGACTGAGCACCGCCCATCACAACTGGTGTCCGACGAGGCCGGTTCAGGGAGATAACTGTCTGAGGCTCGCCAGTGAGGAAGTCTTCGGGTAGCTCATGCGACTTCGCTGCCAGCAAAGACACCTGCGCAGACACGGACGACCCCCGAAACCATCCCCTCCCTACAGTGACGAGACCACGACTGTCGAGATGACGAATGGCCGGCAAGAACTTCGCACTGGATTGCGGAGTCAACTGCCCGATGCGATGGCCGTCGACACGAATCTCGACTACCCACTTGTCCGTCTTGGCAGTACTTACATCAAGTTCATGCAGAGTGACGAGAAGTTCCAGCTCACCTTCAGGCTCGACAAAGCGCCGAAGCACATCAAAATGATCGTCGACTTTGGTGACCTGCACTGAACTACCGGGCGGCAGAAGCGTGTACGGAATCTCAGGTGGCTCGTTCCCCGGGGTCAACAGATGGGGGTCGCTGAGCTGAATCTCGACGGAGACTGACAAATCCACGGGAGTGCCCGGTGTATCGTCCCAACGATTCTGGTCGTATGCCCGGATCGCTGCAGGCACTGTCGGAACCAATCCGCGGTTGATCAGATCCATCAAACGACTATGGAACAGTATCGCCCGCTCACGCGCCAAATAGCCGAGCAAATAATTCGAGGCCCTGACCGAAACTGCATATCGGTCATGGGGATTGCCAGGTTCCGGGATGAGTTCGACAGTCCGTCGGACGATCGAACCTCCCGGATCGAAATCGGAACCCAAGGTGGACATGATCGCATCGATGTAGGCATGGACTCCTACAACTTCCTCGCTACACCAATCGCCACGTCCTCCCCAAAGTGGATATGGACGCCACTGCCCACCAAACTGACTCACCTGTTAGTCCTCCACCAGCAGTTACTGCAGCACGAAATCGGACAGATGCCTCAAAGCGTTTGTGAGGACTGTATCGGCTAGGTGCCCAGTCCTCGGACTGGCCGTGCTGAATGGTTCTGCAAGCTAATTTGGACTCGCCACATGCATTCCTGCACCCACGCCGATTACAAAGCCATCAAACTGCAACGGCATTAAGGTCCAAGGCGCCTTCCACAATCAAATCAGGAATCTCAGTTTCAACTGGCGTATCGGTCGAACGTGACCGTTTCCAAGTCCCGTCAACCTTCGTATCCAGCTGTGAGCTCACCGGTACGCGACCGAATGCTGCAGCCAGCGCATGAACGGCCAACCTTGGCGGCATCGCATTTCCTACTTGCTGAGCCCAACCAGGCTCGGCCCACGGGTAGTTGAGAGGGAAGGTCTGCAGTCGACCAGCTTCAGTGGGGGAAAACCGGACCTGTTCGACACCCATATGGTCGACAATGCGGTTTCGCGATATCTTGCCGGTCACCGTGGCCGACGGCTGTTCCGATGTTCGCCGCCCTCGTGCGGAGGGAATACCGCCCGAGCCGTAGTTGGACACAACCTCGAACCATCCGCGCTTCTTCGGCAGAGCAGAACCCATAGTTTCCCAAGGCAGTAAATGTGATGCACCAGTTCCCCGCACGGCACCGGCTCTGTACGACTGGTGCGTCGGTACCGGGTGGATCGGCGTCACCGTTCGGTTCGCGAGCAGCACTGCTCTACGTCGAGTCTGCGGAACACCGAATTCCTCGGTCCGCAGGACCACACACACGACCTTGTAACCGAACGACTCCAGAACTGGTTTCATCGCCTCCCACACTGGAAGGACCGTCTGCACCTGTTCCAGAACTATCGCCTCATATGGGCGACCGGCATTCAGCGCCTCTATCACCCACCTCAAGGGTTCCAACACCAGCCCTGTGCGCTCGTCATCAAGGCTCTTCAGCGACGCCGAGACATCGTCGAACCGAGCCATGCGATTGACCAGCTGCAGCACGTCCGCAAGAGCGTTCCGGCCACTACCGGATCCCGCTACCGTGAAAGTCTGGCACGGCGGCCCCCCGGCAAGAATCGTTGCTTTGGGAAAATTTTTCGGACCTAGTTCACGTACGTCACGATGCTTCGTTTTCAGGCCGGCATTTATTCGCGTTGCGACAGCGTCGTCGTCCCACTCGACGCCCTCGGCGCTCATTCCGAGCCAGGTCGCAGCAACGTCGATGCCACCGGGACCTGCGAACAGGTCCACAACTGAGTGCATGGACAGATCACGCTGCGGGCTGCGATTGTCGTCCATATCGGCGAAGTTTACGACACCGGCTGTTGACACCGATCCATCATGCAGCTGCTCTGTCACCTGCTCATCGTAGACGTCATATAGAGCGAGTAGTCGAACTGATATTCGCTTTCGCGAACCGCAGCCGATACGCAAGGACCGACTTCCCACACGTCCAAGGCAATTGCGATCATCAACCGCCCGTGTGATAGCGGTACGTCCACAATGACCGTCGCGCTCTGGGTGCCCCGACGGAGATACCAGGAGGATTGAGCAGTACGAACGCAATCTTAAACGAGTACCAATCCTGTCGGCTCTACTGAACGGCCTCGAGCGAGACTTCACGAAAGATTGCGCGGACGCGATCGTCCAACTGATCGTCGCTCAGTACTGAGAAGTCCATGAACGCCATCAACCGACGCAGTCTAGGCACAGCATCGCGGAGAACCTTTCTCCGTCCTCCCCCTCCTCCACCTTCGATCAATATGCGAGCAATCGAACGTGCGAGAGGAGTTACTCCTGCTATAGACCTGCGCTCGGTAATCTGGTTGAGATCACTTTCCGAGAGTTTGCGAAGGAGCGAATAGTCCGGGACACCGTCAACCACAGTTGCGAAAGTCATTGCTTGCCACCATAAGCGCGCAAACATGTGACGTGTCAGGTCAGTTGCGATCCAACGTTCAACGTTCTCGCCTGGAAATCGCCATCGGGTGATGTCCGGCATCACCACGATAGCGAGGAAATTCCACACTTCGCGGTGAGCCGCCTCCACTGACGTGATCTGCATAGTCCGATGAATCTCTTCTGCAGCAACGCGATCAAAGCGAATCAGGTCCGCGTTCCCTACCTCGCTCGGATACCCACAATCGTGCGCAATTGTTCGAATCGAGTCTGCCAACTCTTGCACACCAGACTCTCCGATACGCCTCCCGCCGCTGGCGGCATAGGTCATCTGGGGGTGCCTAGCGCGCGCTGAACGAGCCATCTGTGCGGGATCTCCGTCGAGTTTTCGCAACTCGACCATTCCCAACGCGAGACTCAGCCGGGGCCAAAGTTCAGTCATGACACTGTCCGCCCAAATCCAATAGAACGCGCCCCTGCCACGATGGAACTGCGTAAATCCATCGAGGAGCCAAGCATCGATTCGGCCGTCCACGCGGGTGGGTCAATCAGCACCCTGAGAGCAAGCGAACGTGCTGCGGCACCGAATGATTCGCGATCACAGCCTTCAAGCTCATCCCAACGCGCCAGCGACCATCGGACGATCTCTTCCACCAGGCCCTCTTCCATCTCTTGAATCAGAACCAACTGCTCATCCGTGTGGTTCTTCTCCTTCTGAACCGCCTTGACGAGCTTCTTGTCCAAGGGATTAATCAGGAGTAATAACGCACCCATCGCGGGTTCGTCGGGACTCAGCGGCATTCGAAGATGCCAGCTGGCACCCTCATCGATTCCGAAAGCCGCGAAATCTACGACTTCTGTGGGAAACATTGCTTCGGAGCCGGTGAGGCGAAGCGGTTGCTCATCGTTCCAAAGGATGGAGCCCGCATGGCGGGCCTCCCCAGCCAAGGGACTCAATCGATCCCGCTCGAGCACCAACCTCCTGGTCAGAGCGATAGTTGCACCCGCATACTGCGGATCAACCTCGATCTCGACATCGAACTGCTCGTCGACGAGAGGCACGCGCGTCGTTGGTCCGACGAGATAGGTATCCAATGCTCGCCACCCGAAGTGAAATGCCAGAGGCGAGCCGTCGTCGAGTCGCGTATTGGCCCGAATCATCACCGGATCCGCAATAATGTTGCACCGCAGGCGAAGCCCTGAGCGGTAGTCCCAATTCTCGACAGCCTCTCCCAGCGGCTCCCACTCACCTTCAACCAGCCGAGACCAACTCGACGGCTTCACGCTCTCGGAACTCGGCACGAAATACGGACGAACGTCTTTGACCGCCATCAGATTACATCCTCGACAACGAAAGTAAGCCTCACAACGGCGTCCCTAGGCGGCCTCATGGAAACGATCCATTTTCGAGGGTCCGCTCGCGCAACGGAAATTTGACTCCCCACTCGATTTTCGCCCGTTTCCGGGCAGTCCCAGCCCACAATCACTGGCTGCTCCAAGTGCCCCCGCGACTCAATACCACCGTCGATTACAACGATGGGTTCTGCTACCACTGACTTGGTCGTGGGCCACGCGGGCAACTCGACTGTTGCGACTACAAGAGCCTCATCTCCAAGCACGGTCAGTTGCGGGCCCTCCACAATCTTTGGCTTCAATGCGGAACGGCCACCGGATTTCCCTGACTTGTGTGCTCGTCGCTCTAGCTGCCCAGCACCATCTCCGGATGCGCCTGACACAAGACCCGACAGCCGTCCCGCGAGTGGAGCCAACGCGGCTTCGTGATGTAAATCAGCATCGACATCTCGAACCGAAGGCTTGAGACTACTTTTCACGAACGTGGTTCCGAGTCGGACGACACCCAGCGCCGTGCCATGTAGCCCACTGGTCACCCAATCATCATGTGTGGGTGGCTCGGCATCTGAAAAGTATTGATCGGCATCAATGCCGGCTTTGAAGACTGCACCATACTGAATCGCTTCATCCGGATGCGGATCTCCAGATACATAATTTACGACCAGATCCGCTTGACGCATTCGCGCACAGTGGTGTGCGGCGCCACTGAATGGGGCAGCCAGCGACAGCAGATAATTCTGCTTGATGGGCGCCATCGACTCAACCTTCGCGAAACGACCGATCTCCTGAGGCTTGGTCCTTCGAGCTGGCACATCGTATTCGCCATCCAGCGATAGTTTTCGATAAGCGTCGACGAATGGTTTCAATTCGATCGTTTCAGCTGGATTGGGTATGGGGACAGTGAATCCCTCGAACTTAACTGAGCACCGCAGGCGGTTTTCCACGCCGTCGATCATCTTCGGCCACAGGTTCCACAACATGGTCGAGGCGATAAACTCGGCGGCCGACTCCGGTGTGCGTTCCTGCTCTACATCGCCGTTTCGAACTGCTCCCAGATCAACATCGATGATCGCTACAGTCGTACCGGTTTGCCCCTCTGTAAACCTCGGCAAGCCGAGGGCCGTTGCCATCTCTTCAGCATCGCCATCTACCAATGCCTGCGCGATTTCGCCCTCCAGCACACCAAGCCAGTGACGTCCGGTGTAGCGAACACCCTTGTCTTGGAATCCATCGCCCATCGCAGCACCGATCAATCGACGCTGCGGCCGACCTCGGAAGATGCAACGACTGTCAGCCACGATCACATGGCACCGACTGACGTTGTACAGGATTCCTTTGCCGAATCCGTAGGAGCCTCCCCCCAGGTCGACGCCCTTTCTTTCCCCGACATTTCTGATGAACTTGACGAAGTCGGCCCGCTCCCCCTCGCGGGGCGGTTCATCTGCTCGAAGAGGACCACCTAGACCAGTCGTGCCACGATCAGAAATCGTCAAGATAGTCGGCTGTCGGTCCAGTGCCTCCGCCAAACCAAGCGACGCACCTACTGGTCCGGGGAGAAGGAACTCCCGCCACCGTTCGAGCCTGTTGCCGGTTAGTTGACGAATCTGCACATTGAAGTCGACATCCTGACCGGGAAGCGCTGCATCGCAGCTATTTTGGGCTGCCTCGCGGATGAGAACGGTCAGCGGATCCAGCTTGGGTTTCCCGAGTTGTCGACGAATACCTTCAGATGCCGTAGACCCCTCTGCAGCGACCCGTTGTGACCACCACTGTGATCGATCCGCGGCCTTTGAATTTCTCAATTGGACTCCGTGCCTACCAGTTCATCGAGTTCGTCCTGATTGGATTCGATCTCGGCATCGGTCAGGTCAACACTGACGTAGGTCTGGGCAACCGGGCTTGTGTCGTCAGCAGCACCGGGGAAGACGAGAGCCACGCCGATTACGTCTTCAACTGCATTCAGAGGCTTCCTTGAATCCTTGTTCTGCTCCAACGGTTCCGACAGCGGATCGATCGGATACACGAGAAGTAGGCCCTTTCGCTGCACGCTTGCATCTTTGTCTCGCGCATCCATCAGTGCGCCTTCACTCAGCTTCCTGGCGGCAGTCCCTGGCATGAAGTCAACCGCACGATGATCCTTCGACATCAGAGTCTTGATGTCAGCACGCTCGACACCGTCATCTTTGAGCTGAGATCGAACGATCCTCCCGAAATCGAACCCGCCGAGCCTGACAAACCCCTTGTCTTTCCCCGGCTCCGCAGCCAAGATTGCCAGGTTCCATTTGTCGAGACTGCTCTTCCTCCGTTGCTTCACGACATACTTGGTGATCAGCTCGGCGTCGAGGTCTGGCGAATCCGTATGTACGTTGTAATCGGCCAAGAAGGTCAGCACATCGTCCGCATCCACATCGCGAAACAGCACGGAGCCGGAGTCCAAGACGTCGCCTTCGATTCCTTTTGTGCGAACACGAGAGACAAGTCCGTCGGCAGCGTCCTTGTTGTGTAACAACCACTCCGCGTCTTGTGTGTGGAAGTAGCGCGTCTGCACCCGTCGGCCGCCGTACGACGCGTAGGCGGGGATAGCTGCGCCCATCTTCGCTGTAATTCGGAGTGTGGGATGAGTTCTGATTCGAACACCGAACTCCGTCGGCGTCAGATCCTCGGACTCGTATCTCTCAATGTCCAGTCGAATTTCACGCTCAACCGTCGCAAGGTGCCGGAACCACTGTCGCAGCTCCTCAGTCATCCAGATTCGAGGCAGGTCTTCGTAGCCGGGCCGGAAGCCAAACCACCTTGCCATCTGCAGCAATGTGTCGTATGCACCCGCAGCGCGGACGAAGTAGCTGACGGTCAAACCCTCCAACGTCAGTCCGCGACTGAGCGTGTTCCCTCCGACTGCGATAGCAACTTGGCCGGCCTTCGAGTAGTCGAGTCGGTCATCGCTTCGAAAATTGTCAATGACGATTCGACAGGCCGACAAGACATCTTCAATTTTTGTCGACACCTCATCGAATTCGAGTGAGTTCAAATCGAATTCGGAAGAGGGCACCTTTCCGGTCTCGGATTTCCATTGCGCTCGCAAGCGATCCTTGGTTGACGCATCATCGGCCGCCCAATTCTTTGAAAGTCTCTCCACATATGCAACCAAGGGGCCCTTGAACTGGCGATGGATGTCCGTCTTCACCGACGTGTGAATCAACATCGTGGAATGCCCGGCATCACCGCGAGCACGTCGCGCAGCCGTGGACAGTACAAACCAATCCAACGCATTCTCGAGCGTCGGCGGAATAGAGGGTATGAAAGTTGCAGTGGCGGTTTTCCCCAACGGACGCACATCGTCGACGTCTTCGTCAGGAATGATGCGCACCATATTGGAGCCGTCGAGGTCTTTCCCATTCGCCTCGTCCCCCTCGACCGCATCCCGACCGAATATCTTTTCAGTGCCGAAGTAGCCCTTGGGCTCAGGAAGATTGAGGATGAAATCCTTGGGGTACAGGTCACCGCCGGCAGGATCAATCAGAATGTTTGCAAATGGCGTTGCCGTGTACCCGATGTAGGTGCTCTTCGGGAGCTTCTCGATGATTCCCCGAATCAGTGGGTTGATAGTGCGAGTCTCCACACTTGCCTGATCGGCCTCATCGTCGATAATGAGTGTCGGCACATCAGTCAAAGCTCGTTGCTTGACTGCCGGCTGCAACCACTTGTCCAAACGCCGCAGAACCGCGGCATTCTTCTTCACGACGGCAAGGATTACTCCACTGTCATCGACGTGAAGAAGGGCCGTCGACTGCATGGCGGGCGCTCGGAAGTCGTCGTCCGCATTCGTCAGTTGCTTCCACTTCGTCGGCGTGAGCTTATGAAGCTGCTCATCAAGTCGCTCCTGGGTCTGCTTTCGGAGCCCATTGTGAATTCCCGATAATACGATGATGAATTTGTAACCGACGTCCGCGGCTTTCGCGATCACTGCAGTGAAGTTGGTGGTCTTGCCCGATTGCACGTAGCCCACTACGAGCCCCTTTGCATCCCACGACGACTCACTGGGGCGGGGTGTGTAAGCAATCACTTTGTTGGACGAGCCGTCCAATGATTCAACCCGATCGCTCGGCCACGACAGGTCTCCTCGGATGTAGCGCTCGAGGGCAGGCCAGTAGGTATCGGCACTCTCGTTCGGTCCCGCATACCAAGGCTCGCGCGGACCGTGAATGATCGGCGGGCCGGTGTTGATCACTCCGGAGAGGTGGCTGCGGTACTCCGCTTCGAACTCGTCGAGTTCCTTCGCGGTAAGCCTGCCTTTGAAACGCTTAAGCGCGGATTCCAACGACGTCTTCCTCGCCCAACCTGCAAATACATCGTAGAAATCGTCCATCAACCCCATACCTCCGTGTCGCCTCGCGACTGAACGGTAGCGCAGGAAGTGAAAAATTTACGTTAGCCGTGATCCGGCTTGTCTGAAGTGACGCCACCACCAACGGAGACGCAGAAAGATTGCACCCTCAAACCTCTGTCGGTAAACCACACCACTGGAGACCCGTAGACGGGCCTCCAGATGCAGAATCACTTGTCACGAGGCAAGCTTGCGTGCGCACTCTGTCAGTTCAGAAGCGAGCGGCCTCAGCCGCCGTAGACCTCGGGGTCCAGCAGACCGATATACGGCAGATCGCGGTAACGCTCGGCGTAATCGAGGCCGTATCCGACAACAAATTCGTTGGGAATGTCGAACCCGACGTCACGCACGTCGACGTCGATCTTCACAGCGTCAGGCTTGCGGAGCAGCGTGACAACCTCGAGCGAAGCGGGGTTACGGGTCTTGAGGTTGCGCATCAACCACGAGAGTGTGAGACCGGAGTCGATGATGTCCTCGACGATCAGCACGTGGCGGCCGGCGATGTCCTTGTCGAGGTCCTTGAGGATGCGCACAACACCCGAAGAGGACGTCGAGGAACCGTAGGAGCTGACAGCCATGAACTCCAACTGTGCAGGAATCGGCAGGGCCCGCGCGAAGTCCGTCATGAAGAAAACAGCGCCCTTGAGGACACCGATCAACAGCAGGTCACCCTCGGGTGCACCGACCGGGTAGCGCTTGGCAATCTCCTCAGCCAGTTCTGCCGTTCGCTGGCGAATCTGGTCTTCCGAGATCAATACCGATGCGATGTCACCCTCGTACACGCGTCAAACCCTTCGTCGGTCTTCGAATCCAACGGTCAGCCTGCCACGTCGACGGACCACCACCAACCTCGCCTCCGGGGTTCCGCCGCCGATCGCGACACCACCTTGCCCGCGCCAATCGGTAACCAGTGCGTCGACTGCACGTAACTGCTTGTCCGTCAATGCTTTTGCGCCACGATCACGAAGCCAGCTCCGGATGACGCGCCTACGGATAGCGCTCGCCGAATCCGCGAGTGTGGCGACTTCCACTCCCCCGTCGACAACAACGAGTCCACGAACAGTCGCGGCACGTTCGTCGAGGACCTCTCCGTCCTCACGCAATTGCGCTGCGGTGCGAGCCAGTGCCTCGGCAACGCCGCCGCCGAGGATCTCTTCGAGAAGCGGCAGGGCCTCGTGCCGCAACCTGACGCGAGTGAACTCGTCGTTGGTGTTGTGTGGGTCTTCCCACGGCGTGATCGACAGGTCGACGCAGGCTGCCCGGGTCACCGACCGTCGCACACCGAGCAGTGGGCGGCCCCACGGATAGTCGCAGGCCTGCATTCCCTGAATGGAGCGACCACCGGATCCCCGGGCAAGCCCGAGGAGAACTGTTTCTGCCTGATCGTCGAGAGTGTGCCCGAGAAGGACCGGCAAGTCTCCCCTGGCGCCGTCCAGAGCCCGGTAGCGGGCATCACGGGCTGCCGCCTCGAGGCTTCCACTGCCGTCCACGTCAACTGCCAGCACTTGAACTGATCGGACTCCCAATGACAGGGCCTGATCTGCGGCAGCGCGAGCAACATCGCCCGAACCCTCCTGGAGGCGGTGGTCGACGATCAAGGCGTCGACCGACTCCGCCTCGGCCACCGCAGCCGCCGTCAGAGCAAGCGAATCGGCACCACCCGACAAAGCCACGACAACAGTGCCGTGCGACTGATGCCTGCGGAGCCACGCCCGCACCGCCAGCCTCAATTCCAACAGCGCCGCAGTTTCAGGCAGCAACATCTAGCCGAGCACTCGCTTCACCCACGCGTCGGGGTTGTCGATCTCGTCGAGCAACGGCAAAGTGTCCGGACCCGTCCAGATGGTGTTGAACTGCTCCATCCCGGCCTTGAGGACGACGGCGTCGACAAATGCCTTACCTCGGACGTACTGCGCCATCTTGGCGTCCATGCCGAGAAGCATCTTGATGATGCGCTGTACCGGGTTGGACTTGCGCTGTCGACGTTTGTCGAAGGCAGCGCGAATCGTGGTCACCGACGGCACCACGGCGGGTCCGACGGCATCCATGACGTGATCGGCGTGGCCTTCGAGGAGCGTTCCGAGAATCAGCATGCGGTCGAGAGCGTCGCGTTGCGGCTCCGCCTGCGATGCCCGCAGCAGCCCGATGATTCCGCCGGGAGTGGAGTCGTCTGCAGCGGCCGGGTCTTTCCGGGACCGTAGTTCCGCGGCGAGGCGCCCGACGACGTCCGTCATCGACTCGTCGACCGTCGCACTCAATGTTTCGACGGATTCCTTCATGTATCCCGCCAACCACGGTGACGACGAGAACTGCACGCGGTGAGTTACTTCATGCAGGCAAACCCAGAGCCGGAAGTCACTCGGGTTCAGTCGCAGAGAACGTTCGACGGACACGATGTTCGGTGTGACGAGCAGCAGCGTTCCGTGCTCACCGGTGAATGGGTCGTACTGCCCGAGAATCGCCGACGACAGGTACGCGAGCATCGCGCCGGCCTGCAGACCCGCAGGCTTGCCCACCAGAAAGTTTCCGGTGCCGTCCGGATCTGCTCCGGTGAGGTTCGCCATCGACCGCGATGCTGCGGTAATCCAGCCGGCGCGATCGAGGACATCAGCGGCGGGGACGGGGAGGCCGTCGGCGAGGCCGGTGACTTCACGCACCGGCAACTCAGCGCGCTCCGACGCGTCGGCCAGTTCGGCCGTGGCGGTTTCGAGTGTGTACCTCGACATCGCGGGACCGTTAGGAGCAAATTTGATGCCGGCCTTCGCAGCGAGACTCCAATCGACTGCCCCACCCAGGGTTGTCGATTCTTCGTCAGGAGTCTTGTCGGCCACTATTGGCACCCGCAATTCCTCAATGCTCCGGCGATGGCGTCCAGGGCTGGACGGCTCACTTCAGGTGGTCGATCGTTCGACATGAGAGCAAAGGTGAGCACTCGGCCGTTTTGATCGACTACAAAACCTGACAACGCACTCGCGGTCGACAGAGTTCCCGTCTTGGCTCGCACCCAGCCTGCGCCGGTCCTGTTGCCCGACGCGTAGCGGTCGGACAAACTGCCCGTTCCACCGGCAACGGGCAGGTAGTCGAGCAGCGGGCGAAGTTTCGGATCCCCGTCACCCGCGGCAGCCGTCATCACACGATCGAGAACTTCGGCAGGAATCAGATCGTCGACGGACAACCCGCTCGAATCGAAGAGCGAAACACCGGTGTAGCCGAAACCTGCTGCCTGCAGAGTCTTGCCGGTCGCGTCGACGGCACCGGCGAACGAGGCTTCGATGCCTGATGCAATCGCCACCTCACGTCCGATGGTCTCGGCGAGCACGTTGTCGGAATGGTCCATCATCTGCATCAAGCGGTCACTCAGGGGCGCGGATTGCACGGTCGCGATCGGCTTGGCACCGGCCGGCGCAATTCCTGCGCTGACCTTGGATTCGTCGACGCCGAGCGCCTTGGCCAGAACCTTGCCCGCATCCAATGCCGGTGTTTCCGAGCGCGGTGATTCGTCCTTGGTTCCGTCGAAGCGACCGCCCTCGATCATCACGGACTCGATAGGCGTGATGTATCCAGCAGCGACGTCGGCGTCGAACCACCCCTTGGCCATCGTCTCGCCCTTGAACAGGCTGCTGTCCACGACGATGCTGTCCACGGCTGTTCCCGACGCCTTGATCTGATCGACCAGGTCGTCAATGTGCGCCGCATTGGCGTAGTACCCACTCTGGCCTTTGGGCGTGGCGGTCAGTGTCGGGTCACCGCCACCGACCAACACCACCTGCCCCGGTACCGAACCCGCAACAACCGTTGTCGACACCCTGTGATCGAGCGGCAACTTCAACAGCGCCGCACTGGCGGTGAGAATTTTGGTGGTGGACGCCGGTGTCATAGGCGTCGACGGGTCGACGCTCCACAGCACCTTCCCGGTCAATGCGTCAGCGACAACACCGGAGAACTTCCCCAGATCCGGGTTCGCGACAGCCGGACCGATAGCCGCGGCGATTCCTGCTTCCGACGGCATCGGCGCATCCGCCGGAACGGGCACCACCTGCGGCGACGGAGTTACCGGCGTCGGCTGCGGAGCCGTCGTCACTGTCGCGTTCTGAGTGGGTTCCTCGGAGGATCCGAGAGCCACCGCCAGCACCGCTGCGATAGCCACCACGGCAACGACGCACACCGCGAGAAGTACGCGAACTGTGCGTCGTCGATGCTCTTCCAACGAGCCGATCTTTTTCTTTCCCTGGCCCGCCAACGCCCCTCCGTCTGTACTCGCCTTGCTGGGTGGTCAGCCAACCTTATCCTTGACCCGATATCCTTCCGACGAATCATTACCGACACGACAGCG
>NZ_JASHKR010000081.1 GCF_030056815.1 Rhodococcus sp. IEGM 1379 | reverse complement strand
CGGCGCCGACGCTGTCTGCCAGCGTCATCAAGGCGCCGCCGTGCATTCCGTTGCCCGCGGTGGTGCGGTGGCTATCCCAATCCAGATGCCCGACAACCTGTTCGGGGGCCGCGCTGTCCAGTTCGATTCCGGTATGTACTGCAAACGGCATTGTTGCTACAAGCTGTTCGAGATCCATACCTACCGATGCTAACCAGATGCCGAAGCCAATGTGAGGTTTACAGCGGAAGTGCAGACTCCGCCAGTCCGGCCGGCGCATTGCGTCGTCGGAACCACTCGATGCCGAATGCTGCTGTGAGCATTTCCGTTGGCATTTCGAGGAACGGCCCGAAATCGCCGATCTGAGTGGCATGCGCGTACATGGCGGCCCGCTTGGAGCCGATCACCGAACTGACGTCGACAGCGGTCGTGAGCTGTTCGGCCGGTAGCCCGAAGGATTCGATGTCCGGCGGCTGCGCCTCGTCCGTCCACTCCGGGTTGGCCTGCATCAGCATCTTCATGTGATCGCGGTTGGTAGACGCTTCGTAGACGTACGGGGTGCCCGCGAGTTCCGCGGCCCGGATGCCGACATAGTGGACCTGAATGTGGTCCGGGTGACCGTAACCACCGTTGGAGTCGTAAATCGTCAGGATGTCGGCATTTTCTTCACGGAGCACCTCGGCCAGACGCTCGGCCGCCTCGTCGACGTCGGCGTTGCAGAAGGCGTCGGGGTTTTCGTTCTCGGGCGTTCCGACCATCCCCGAATCCGGGTAATGCAGCGATACAACTCGGCTGGCGCCCAAGACGTCGGTGGAAGCCTCGAGTTCGCGGCTACGACGCTGAGCCAGCGTTTCGTGATCATCGAGCAGGCCGTCGGGATATTCACCCAAGGCGCCGTCGGTGGCAGTGACAACTACGACGCGATGGCCTGCGTCGGCAGCCATTCTCATAACGCCACCGGTAATGAATACTTCGTCATCGGGATGGGCGTGGAACAACACCAGGACACTCATTCGCGCAATCGTAAGGCAAGTTACCGACAGTTCAACCTGAGCGCACACGAAAATCGATTTGTTGAGACGGCCTCGGCTCTGTGAACCTTGATCGGTGTACGAGAAGCAGTCATGACCGAATCCGCTGACAAAAGCCTGATGGGCGCCTATCGAGAGATCTTTGCCGCTCCCGGATCAGTGGCCTTCTCGGCCGCCGGATTCATCGCGCGACTGCCGATTGCGATGATCGGTATCGGGATCGTGACGATGATCTCGCAATTACGTGGCGACTACGCCCTTGCCGGCGCGTTGGCTGCGGTGTTCGCGCTCTCGTGCGCCGTGATCGCGCCCGCTGTCTCCCGTGCCGTCGACCGATTCGGTCAGCGGGCAGTACTGCCGTTAGCCGCTGCGGTCAGTGCCCTGTCGATCGGCACGCTGTTGCTCGCGGTCAGGTTCGAAGCACCGGTCTGGTTGCTGTTCGCTCTTGTCGTCCCGGCCGGCGCGACTCCGACCATCGGTGCCATGGTCCGAGCCAGATGGGTTGCGATCTACGCCGGAAAGCCTCAGATGCGCACGGCCTTCGCCTTCGAATCCGTGGTCGACGAACTCTGCTTCGTCGTCGGCCCCGTCGTCTCGGTCGGATTGAGTATCGGCCTCTTTCCCGAAGCCGGCCCCTTGGTGGGACTGATCCTGCTGGTTGTCGGCACGCTCCTGCTGGTGGCGCAACGATCGACGGAACCCAAGATTCATCCGCGTCGACCGGGCCGTGGCCGTTCGGTACTCGCGAACCCGGCAATGTGGATTCTCATCACCGTGATGGTGATGCTGGGGACCATCTTCGGCGTCATCGACGTGGGGGCCATCGCATTCACCAAGGAACAGAACTCACCGGGTTCCGCGACAGTCCTCCTCGCACTGTTTGCCGGTGGATCGGGACTCGTGGGCCTGATATTCGGCTCCATGCACCCGCGGAGATCGCTGCGAGGACAACTGATGATCGCCTCGGCGGCCGTCACGATTCTGAGCGTTCCACTCTTGCTCGTCGGCAATGTTGCGGCCCTGGCCGGTGCCTATGTACTAGCCGGTGCCACCATCGCGCCGACGCTCATCATCGCTACGGCCCTCGTTGAGCAGATCGTTCCACCCGAGAAACTCACCGAAGGTATGACGCTTACCGTCACCGGACTCGGTGTGGGCGTGGCGTTCGGATCGGCACTGGCCGGGCAGTTGATCGACCGGTACGACGTGCACTCCGCCTACATGCTTGCCGTCGGTGCCGCTGTCACAGCCTCTATCGTGACGGCATGTCTATTCGCGAAGCCGTCAGCGTCGACGGCACGTCCATCGTCTATCGAGTAACCGGAAATCCTGATGCGACACCACTCGTGTTGCTGCACGGCTGGGCGCAGTCCTCGCAGTGCTGGGGCGAGCAGGTCCTGAGCGATCTGGCGTCGCAGTACCGGCTGATCGCCGTCGATCTCCGTGGACACGGCTACTCCGACGCCCCGGAAGCCGGTTACGACGAGTCCGCGAACTGGGCCGGCGACGTTGCCGCAATCTTGGCGGCGGAGGGCATCACCGAGAATGCGGTACTTCTCGGTTGGTCGTACGGCGGACTGGTGATCTGCGACTACCTGGCCGCACATGGCACCGGCGCGGTTGCCGGAGCCGTTCTGGTCGGCGCGATCACCAGCATCGGACGCGGTGAAAAGGGCGGCAAGGTCGGATCGGCGATGCGCAGCGCAGTTCCCGGCGCGATGTCCGAAGATCCCCGCGAGGCGATCCGCGCACTCGGCGCTTTCGGCAATGCCCTCACGGGACCTCCCGAAGGCAAGGGAGCTCAATCGCAGGCTCTCTTCGGCTACAGCCTCTCGACCCGTCCGCGCGTGCGCGCCGCACTGTTCAACCGTGCCGTCGGTCACGACGAACTGCTCCGCTCCCTCGACATCCCGGTACTCGTTCTGCACGGCACGGAGGACTCCGTCGTCGACGTGAGCGCAGGTAAGCACGCCGAGGAACTCATTCCGAAGGCCCAGGCGTCGTACTGGGAAGGGTGTAATCACGGGCCGTTCGTCGAAGACCCCAGCCGATTCGTGTCGGAAGTGAGCGACTTCATCACCGGCCTCGGTTAGAACTAGAACCCGGTGAGGGGGCACTATGGAACCGTGAATCCCACGCACACTTCGCGCCCTCGCCGGGTGGCCGTTCTCTCGGTCCACACCTCGCCCTTGGCGCAACCAGGCACCGGTGATGCAGGTGGGATGAACGTCTACGTCCTGCAAACCGCGATTCAGCTCGCAAAACGTGGCGTCGAGGTGGAGATTTTCACTCGCGCGACGTCGTCCGCAGACGCACCCGTCGTCGACGCTGCACCAGGGGTTCGGGTGCGCAACATCGCCGCCGGGCCGTTCGAAGGCCTCGACAAATCGGATCTGCCGACGCAACTCTGCGCATTCGTCGCCGGAGTTCTGCGTGAGGAAGCGCGTCATGAACCCGGCTACTACAGCCTGATCCATTCGCATTACTGGTTGTCCGGTCAGGTCGGCTGGCTGGCGCGCGACCGCTGGGGTGTGCCACTCGTCCATACCGCGCACACACTCGCTGCCGTCAAGAACCTGTCGATGGCCGAGGGTGATACTCCCGAACCGGCGGCTCGTCAGATCGGTGAGCAACAGGTGGTTGCCGAGTCCGATCGACTGGTCGCGAACACCACCGACGAAGCTAAAGCGCTCCACGAGTTCTACGGGGCGGACCCGACGCGTATCGACGTCGTCGCCCCGGGGGCGGACCTCACTCGCTATCGGCCGGGTAACCGCGATCAGGCTCGTGCGTCGTTGGGATTGAACCCGAACGAAGTGATCGTGACATTTGTCGGGCGCATCCAACCGCTCAAGGCCCCCGACGTACTGCTGCGTGCCGCGGCCGAGGTCATTGCTCGTCAGCCTGGACTGCCGCTGCGCATCCTGGTGGTGGGTGGACCTTCCGGAACCGGGCTGGCTCGGCCGGACGTATTGATCGAACTGGCACGCAGTCTCGGCATCACCGCGCAGGTGACCTTCATGCCGCCGCAGGCGCCCGAGCGGCTGGTCGACGTATACCGGGCATCGGATCTTGTTGCAGTGCCGAGCTATTCGGAGTCCTTCGGACTGGTGGCCATCGAGGCGCAAGCGTGTGGAACGCCGGTGATCGCCGCCGACGTCGGAGGTTTGGGCGTTGCCGTGCGCAACGGTGAAACAGGGTTGCTGGTGCAGGGGCACAAGACCGAGGACTGGGCCGGTGCCCTCGAATCCTTGGTCACCGAGCCAGCTCGATTGGCTGCCCTTGCGCAGCAAGCACCCCGTCACGCCGAGGATTTCTCGTGGGAACACACTGCCGACGGACTGCTCGAGAGCTATCGCAAAGCCGGCATCAACTACAACAACGGAACCGGTCCCAGTGACTTCTCGCCCCGCCGCGTGCGGGGTCTGTGGCGCTTGCGACGGACCGGGGGAGTGCGTACATGAGCAGCATTTCGGACACGATCGAGCAGGCACTCACCGAGCGCGAACTCGAATTCACCAAGCGCGACGACGCCCATTTCATCGTCGAACTACCTGGTGAGCACAAGCTCAAGACGTCGACGCTGCTGACCGTCGGCAACCACGGTGTCCGCGTCGAGGCGTTTGTCTGCCGCAAGGTCGACGAGAACTTCGAGGGCGTCTACAAGTTCCTGCTCAAGCGGAACCGTCGCCTGTACGGGGTGGCGTACACCCTCGACAAGGTCGGGGACATCTATCTCGTCGGCAAGATCTCCGAGCATGCTGTGACCGGCGACGAACTGGACCGGGTTCTGGGCCAGGTACTCGAGGCCGCCGACGGCGATTTCAACGTCATTCTCGAACTCGGCTTCTTCTCGTCCATCAAGCGTGAGTGGGCGTGGCGCGTTTCGCGCGGCGAGTCGCTGGCGAACCTGCAACCGTTCAAGCATCTCATCGAAGAATCGCCTTCGGCGCCGACGGCCGAATAGATCACCCGAGCCTGAGCGCACACAAGTTGTACGCGAATGCGTTTTCCCGCGAATCGCGCGGACTTGTGTGCAGAAATACCCACGTGCGTACCGCAGAGCCAAGGTGGTCGGCGCTCTCGGATGCGCTCGTGCCAGGATTGACGGCATGACTATCGGAACCCTGGTCCTGCTCCGCCACGGCGAGAGCGAATGGAATGCACTCAATCTGTTCACCGGCTGGGTGGATGTCCACCTGACCGACAAGGGCATGGCCGAAGGTAAGCGCGCCGGCGAACTGCTCGCCGAGCACGACCTCCTTCCCGACATTCTCTACACCTCGCTGCTGCGCCGTGCGATCAGCACCGCCAACATCGCGCTCGACGCCGCCGATCGCCACTGGATCCCCGTCGTACGCGACTGGCGCCTCAACGAGCGCCACTACGGCGCTCTGCAGGGCAAGGACAAGGCGCAGACCAAAGAGGAATACGGCAACGAGCAGTTCATGCTGTGGCGTCGTAGCTACGACACCCCGCCGCCCGCCATCGAAGCCGGCAGCGAATACAGCCAGGACGCAGATCCGCGGTACGCGGATATCGGTGAGGTCCCGCTGACCGAATGCCTGCTCGACGTCGTCAAGCGACTCATCCCGTACTGGGAAGACACGATCTCGAAGGACCTGCTCGCCGGCAAGAACGTGCTCGTCACCGCGCACGGCAACTCGCTGCGTGCTTTGGTCAAGCATCTCGACGGAATTTCCGACGAGGACATTGCGGGCCTCAACATTCCGACGGGTATTCCGCTGCGATACGACCTGGACGAGAACCTGAAGCCGCTCAACCGCGGTGGCACGTACCTCGATCCCGCTGCTGCTGCCGCCGGCGCTGCCGCAGTCGCGAATCAGGGCGCGAAGTAGTCCTGACATGGTGACCTCCGAAACCCCTCGAACAGTGAGTTCGGGGGGTTTCGGCCAACAGAAGATGAACAGCACGCCAACGCAGTCCACCGGGTGGATTACGTGGGTGGAAATGCCCGAACCCGCCGTAACCAACTCGTCGCTCGAACGTACGATTGCGCCGTGAGTGTCGCAACGGGAGTGCTGCTGGTCGTGATCGGCGGCTTGGTCGGGTACCTCGTCTGGGGTGTGCTGATTCCGCGGTTGAACTCACGCCACAAACAGCGAGTTGCCGAGCAGACCGGGTTGACCATGTCGCAGGTCCTGGACTTGATCGTGTTGGCTTCGGAGAGCGGCATCGCCGTTGTTGACGGTTTCCACGACGTGGTGCTGTTCAACCCCCGAGCCGAAGAACTCGGCCTCGTCAAGAATCGACTGGTCGAGGAGCGGGCCTGGCAAGCCGCGCAGAAGGTGCTCGAGACCGGTCAACCCGTCGAGTTGGATCTGACAGCAAAAACAGTTCAACGTGGCCGCGAAAGGATCGCGGTACGCGGCACAGCGCGTTTGCTCAGTAAGGACGACCGCAATTTCGTGGTCCTTTTCGCCGACGACGATTCCGAGCAGGTCCGGATGGAAGCGACCCGACGCGATTTTGTCGCCAATGTCAGTCACGAACTCAAGACTCCGGTCGGCGCCATGAGCCTGCTGGCCGAGGCGTTGCTGGAATCGGCAGACGATCCGGAATCGGTGCGGCACTTCGGCGAACGAGTGCACAGTGAATCAATTCGGCTGGGCAAGATGGTCACCGAACTGATCGCGCTCTCGCGTCTACAGGGAGCAGAAAAGCTTCCCGATCTCGATGTCGTCGATGTGGATACCGTTGTGTCCGAAGCGCTGTCGCGATCGAGACTCTCCGCGGAGGCGGCCGGAATTACCGTCACCACCGACCATCCCAGTGGACTCGAAGTACTCGGCGATCAGACACTGCTCGTGACAGCACTGTCCAACCTCATCGAGAATGCGATTGCATACTCGCCCAAGGGTTCTCCCGTCTCGGTGAGTAGGTCGGTGCGCGGCGACAACGTCGCCGTCGCCGTCACCGACCGCGGGGAAGGAATCGCGAAAGCCGACCAGGAACGTGTATTCGAGCGATTCTTCCGCGTCGACAAAGCGCGTTCACGCCAGACCGGCGGTACCGGTCTCGGGCTCGCGATCGTCAAACACGTTGCAGCCAACCACAACGGCTCCATCGATTTATGGAGCAAACCAGGAACCGGATCTACCTTCACGATGCAGATCCCAGCGCATGTGGAAGAAGACGACATCGACTCTGACGATTCGGGAACCACCGGTTCCACGCGGATCGGCAGACGAGACCCAGGCAGTAAAGATCAAGGCATGGAGGCCAAACGATGACGAGTGTGCTGATCGTGGAAGACGAGGAGTCGTTGGCGGATCCGCTGGCGTTCCTGCTCCGCAAGGAAGGCTTCGAGACGACCATCGTCACCGACGGACCTTCGGCGCTGGCGGAATTCGACCGCAGTGGCGCGGATATCGTCCTGCTGGACCTCATGCTGCCCGGCATGAGCGGCACCGACGTGTGCAAGGCACTGCGCACCCGTTCGGGTGTCCCGGTCATCATGGTGACCGCACGCGACAGTGAGATCGACAAAGTTGTGGGCCTGGAACTCGGCGCGGACGACTATGTGACCAAACCGTATTCGGCTCGTGAACTGATCGCCCGTATCCGTGCCGTGCTGCGACGTGGTGCCGAGAACGAGGCGGATCTGGCGTCGGACAACGGTGTGCTCGAAGCCGGACCGGTCCGGATGGACGTCGAGCGTCACGTGGTCCAGGTGAGTGGAAATCCGGTCACGTTGCCGCTCAAGGAATTCGATCTGCTCGAATACCTGCTCCGCAATTCCGGTCGGGTGCTCACCCGCGGTCAGTTGATCGACCGAGTCTGGGGAGCGGACTACGTCGGCGACACGAAAACCCTTGACGTACACGTGAAGCGGTTGCGATCGAAGATCGAAGCCGACCCGGCCAAGCCGGAACACCTCGTCACCGTTCGCGGCTTGGGATACAAGCTCGAAGGCTGACCCGCATCACAAAATTCGGCCGCCCATGCAACTGCGTGGGCGGCCGAATTATTTTCTGAGCTTGTAGATCAGCGCTGAGCGTTGTTCTGAGCGATTGTCGTCGCCGGATGGACTGCGATAAGCCCCAACCCCGCACGACGCCTACAGAGGCGCGCCAGCTCGTCGTAAACGGCCTTGCCGAGCATCTCCGTCAACTCGGGACCGTACGACTGCCACACCTGCTTCTGGCCGACATGGGCGTCGGGCGAGCCCGAGCAGTACCAGGAGAGCTCGTCGCCGCCCTCGCCCCAACCTCGACGGTCGTATTCCGTGATGGTGGTTTTGAGGATTTGGACTCCGTCCGCGCGGTCCACCCAGTCCTGGGTACGACGGATCGGGAGTTGCCAGCACACGTCCGGCTTCACTTCGAGGGGCTCGATGCCCTTCTTGAGAGCCATCGAGTGCAACGCGCAACCGGGACCGCCCGCAAAATCCGGTCGGTTCAGGAAAATGCACGCACCTTTGTAGCGGCGAGTTCGGAGCGCCGGCTCGTCCTCGAGATCGTCTTCCTCGACGTATCCCTTCTTGCCGAGACCCTTCTCCATGAACTGCCAGTCGTCAGCTGTGAGCATTTTCACTGACGCATCGAGCTTGTCCTGATCGTCCTGATCGGAGAGGAAAGCGCCATGCGAGCAGCATCCGTCGTCCGGGCGGTCGCTGAGAATGCCCTGGCACGCCGGAGTGCCGAACACGCAGGTCCAATGCGAGAGAAGCCAGGTCATATCGGCGGAAATGAGGTGCTCGGAGTTGTCGGGGTCGACAAATTCGACCCACTCGCGAGGGAAGTCGAGGTCGACCTCGGGGCTAGGAGTCATCTTGTGGGACCGGTCTGGGTTACCTGCTGTCACAAGGGCAGACCGTAGACCCAGTACCGTGGCGATGTGCGACTAGGGGTACTCGACGTCGGAAGCAATACCGTCCATCTATTGGTTGTGGACGCCCATCGCGGCGGCCACCCCACACCCATGAGCTCCACCAAGTCCACCTTGCGGCTGGCGGAGAACACCGACGACCGCGGAGACATCACGGTTTCCGGAGCTGATCGCCTCGTCTCGACGGTGGCGGAATTCGCCGGAATCGCCAAGACGTCAGGGTGCGAGGAGATGATGGCGTTTGCCACCTCCGCTGTGCGTGACGCCAACAACTCCGAAGCCGTCCTCGCCCGGGTCCGTGAAGAAACCGGCGTCCGGCTCGAGGTTCTCTCCGGCGTCGACGAAGCCCGATTGACCTTCCTCGCGGTTCGCCGTTGGTACGGCTGGAGCGCCGGACGCATCCTCAATCTGGACATCGGTGGAGGTTCTCTCGAACTCACAGCCGGCGGCGACGAAGATCCGGATGTCGCGTTCTCACTCCAACTCGGTGCCGGACGGTTGACCCGTGATTGGCTCCACGCCGACCCGCCCGGCAAGCGTCGCGTCGCCGTACTGCGAGACTGGCTGGACGCAGAACTCCTCGGACCAGCAAAGGAGCTCCGCGCAGCGGGGGATTGGGACCGGACCGTCGGCACCTCGAAGACCTTCCGCTCACTCGCGCGACTCACCGGAGCAGCGCCGTCGGCAGCCGGTCCGCGCGCCAAACGGACCCTGACGGCCAGCGGACTCAGGCAACTCATAGCCTTCATATCCAGGATGACGGCGTCGGACCGTGCAGAATTGGAAGGAGTGAGTGCGGATCGGTCACAGCAGATTGTGGCCGGCGCGCTCATCGCGGAAGCAACCATGCGGGCGCTCGGAGTGGACGAACTGGAAATTTGTCCGTGGGCACTGCGCGAAGGTCTGATTCTGCGAAAGCTCGACACAGAAATGGGCGGTGAATTGGTGGTGAGTGCTTGATGACCGAGGACAGTCAGCAGATTTCCGTAGCGGAACTGCTCAAGCGGAACGGTCAGAGCGTCGAATCCCGAGGTGGGCGTCGACGCCGCGGTGTTGCCGGCGGTATCTCCGTAGCGGAATTGACCGGTGAGATTCCGATCGTTCGGCCTGCCGGTTCCCGTTCGGCCGCTGAGCCCGACGTAGTCACGGAATCGAAAGCTGTCACGGAACCGGAAGCCGCCGTCGAGACGAAGCCTGTCGAGACGAAGCCTGATGTGGCCAAGGTTGTCGAGACGAAGCCTGTCGAGGCGAAGCCTGATGTGGCCAAGGTTGTCGAGACGAAGCCTGTCGAGACGAAGCCGGTCGAGACGAAGCCCGTCGAGACGAAGCCCGTCGAGCAGTCCGTCGACGAGACCAAGATCGATCTCCACACGCCGGTCTCCAAGAGCGTGCCGGGTCAGTGGGTGAGCCGGACGCCGGCGAAGCAACCAGCAGGGCCTCCTAAATCGATACCGGCCGGCCCGGCCCGAGTGACGCAGGAGCCCGCATTGCTGTCGGGCCAGACGTTGGCCGGTGACCTCATGCGTCAAGAGCGTGAGGTCGCTCAGAACGCGCAGAGGCCGGCTATGCGCGCGCCCATTCTGCCTCCCCGCGTCGCTCCGACTGTTCCGACTGCTCCGACTGTGGATGTCAGCACTGAGTTGATGGACAAGGTGACCGACAAGGTCGACGCGGATCCCGCCGAGACTGCCGTCGTAGACGTGACGGGTGCACTGGGTTCTCCGACGGAGAATCCAGTGGTGGACGCGGCGGCTGCTCCGGTGCACGTAGCAACCGAGGACGCTGAAACAGCAGAATCCGATAATCGCAGTTCCATCCGTGAATGGGCGATGCTGGCCGGGCAGGTTGTTGTTGCTCTCATCATCGGCGGCGCGATGTTCAAGGGCTTCGAGAAGCTGTGGGACGTGCTTCCGTGGGTCGCGTTGGTTCTTGCGCTGATCGTGATCGTCGGCCTGGTTGCGGTTGTTCGAGTTCTGCGGAAAACCGATGACATCACCAGCTTCGTGATCGCGGTGGTTGTCGGCATGATCGTGACGTTGGGTCCGCTGGCGTTCTTGTTGACTTCAGGTTGATTTGCCGATGATTGCTGTGGGCTTGTCGACGGCTTCGGTGTATCCCGAGAACACCGAAGCGGCGTTTCGCTATGCGGCTGAACTGGGTTACGACGGTATCGAGTTGATGGTGTGGGCGGAGTCCGTCAGCCAGGACATCGGCGCAGTTGCAGCATTGGTACGCAAGTACCAGATTCCGGTGCAGGCGATTCACGCACCGTGCCTGCTTATTTCGCAGCGGGTATGGGGCGCCGATCCGATCGAGAAGCTCGAGCGTTCGGTACGCACTGCGGAAACGTTGGGCGCTGCCACAGTGGTCGTGCATCCGCCGTTCCGTTGGCAGCGGAAGTACGCCGACGGTTTTCCGGATCAGGTGGCAGAACTCGAATCACGAAGCAGTATCGTCGTGGCAGTCGAGAATATGTTTCCGATGCGCGCCGACAGCTTCTTCGGCGGCAAGGACAAATCAGCAGAGCGGCTTCGTAAGCGCGGCGGTCCGGGTGCCGCATTGTCGGCTTTCAGCCCGTCGTACGATCCCACCGATTCCGATCACGCGCATTACACACTTGACCTGTCCCACACCGCAACTGCGGGAATGGACGCCTTCGAACTTGCGGCGCGAATGGGTTCCGGACTCCAGCATCTGCACCTGGCGGATGGTCGGGGAGCGTCGATGGACGAGCACTTGATTCCGGGGCACGGTTCACAGCCGTGCGCCGAACTGTGCCAACATCTTGTCTCCACCGGGTTTACCGGCCAGGCGGTCATCGAAATCAATACACAAAATGCTCGGACCCGACGCGAGAGGTCGTCGATGCTGGCGCAGGCGCTCGCGTTTGCACGCGAGCACCTTGCCGTGTAGTCATCGGCTGAACTCTCTTCGAGTTCACACGATTGTCGCGCGCGGTGCCCCGTCAACTGATGACGATCGAATAGTTTCCCCACAACCGTGCTGTTGTGGGGAAACCGCCGACTCAGCGGTGTCCGGCGGCTAACGCAGCCTCGAACTTCGCTCGAACTTCCTCGATACGAGTATCGAGATCCTCGAGTTTCCAGTCTTCGGTGAAGATGGGATCGAGAACCGAGACGTAGACCGGACCCGGATGTGCGACAAGAGAATTGCGCCACATACGCTCGCCCGCATTGTGAATCACGACCGGCACGATGGGAACACCCGCCTGCATCGCCATATGGAAGGCGCCCTTCTTGAAGGCTCCGAGTTTCGGTGTGGGGGAGCGGGTTCCCTCCGGTGCAATGACTATGGAGACACCGCTCTTGAGCTTGTCGACGACGGGTTGTAGTGCGGCTTTTGCCTTGTCCGTGTTGCTTCGATCGATGTACGCCACGTCCAGCAAGGCCCCGATCGGTATGAACCGTGGGTCGTTGGCTGCTTCCTTCTTGGCTACTCCGGTCACGTCGCGTTTGATGACGGTGCCCAGAACCAGCATGTCCAACGAGCTTTGATGGTTGAACATGAAGACTGCGGGACGCTGATCCCACACGTTGTGCTCACCGTCGATTTCGACGTCGATGCCGAGTAGTGACAGTGAGATGTCCGGACCATAGGTTCCGACGAGGTTGGCTCCCAGTTGCCGGTTGCCCATGACCAATCCGGCCGACGCTCCCACCACGGCGGTAGCGGCGAGGGCTCCCATCGCGGTGACGGTGCGAATGGTGGAGATGGGAGTAGCGCCGCGTTGCGGTTTGGGCAACGTGACCGAGGGCCAACCATTGAGCCTGGCAGTCTTGGCCAGTGTGCGATCCGGATTGAGTGCAACCGGCCGGCCGACGGCTTCGAGCATCGGAACATCTTCGGCGCCATTGGAATAGGCAAAAGCATCGCTCATGGCCGCGCCACGTTTTTCGGCATACTCGGTGAGTGCGTTTGCCTTGGCCGGACCCCAGAGTGCCGGCGTCGTCAGTTCGCCGGTGAGCATGCCGTCCACCACTTCGGGTTGGGTGCACAGGACGTCTTCGATATCGAGATCTTCGGCGACGTTGCGTGCCTGGAACGGAGTGGCGGACGTTGCCATCACGATGGTGTGACCGGCCTTGCGATGCGCTGCGAGTAGTCCGCGCGCATCGGGGTAGATCATCGCCGCAATTTCCTGCTTGAAGAGCCGATTTCCCCAGTCGTTCAACTCTTCTTCGGTACGGCCCGCCAGTGCACGGACGCCGATGTCCATCAGGGCGCCGACGTCGGCACCCCGGAACTGGGTGTCGATGGCGGCACCGGTGGTGCGCAGTAGTTCTCCGACGCTGATATCCAAGCGGCGCAGTCGATCCCGATATACAACGCTGGCGGAGTACCCGCTGATGAGGGTGCCGTCCAGGTCGAATGCCGCGATGGTGTCAGGTCCGGGAGGTGCCGCGGCAATCGCGGCGTGCAGACGTTCGAGTCCGGTCACAGTCCTGCTCCCTCGTCAAGGGTGGTGTTCTCGGCTGCATCGGGTTTTTCGAATGCCTCGAGTCGGGCGTGGGCGATGCGTCGAATGTGGCGCAATCGCTCGACCTGTACCCGAATTTCCTCGGCAAACGCTGCCCGGCGCGCCATCACCTCGTTGTCGTCGGCTTCGACGAGATTGCGATTGCGGGCTAAATTCATTGCAGTGGCGAACAATTCACCGGATACTGATTCACTACTGGCGATCTGCTGGCGCAACCGTCGTTCGTGGGCGACGTCGATGCAGGTTCGGGTGAAAGCCTTTTCGTCGAAAGACTTCGAGACCGGTGCCAGGACCAACTGATCGGCGACTACCTGGTATGCCTCGAGGAATGGTTGGAGCACCCGCGGCGCGAGGTACGGCCGAATCTCCTTCACGATCTGCGAGGCACCTTCCGGGTCTGCGGCGATCGAAGCCCAATTGGGGTCGATCAAGTGCAGTTCGGTGCGCATCTCTTCTTCGAAGGTATCCCGGTCGCTGAAGAAGAACTCGAACTTCATCAAGTCGCGAATGCGTTTGGCCTCGTTCCAGCCGTCGATGATGGGGTCGGTGGACTTCTTCTCCGACATCGCTTGCAGGACCAGTTCTGCGATTGCCCGGACAACAAGGAAGTGAATGGTGTTGTTGCGGTAAAACGCTGCGACCAGACCTTGATCTTTGCCCAGGTAGAAGACCTTCTCGCCGCCTTTGTCGAAGTGCATCAGCACGCCGGAGTCGACATGCGTCTGCAGTGCCTTCTCGATGACGTGCGGATCGTCGAGTTCGACGTCGCCGGCGAGCGGAAGGTTGCGCGCCGTGATGTACCGGAAGAGCGGTTCGAGGATGGCGGTGAGTTCGGAGACGGTGAGTGCGCGATCCTCGATGCCGAGGAACGCGAGCATCGCGAGGGAGGAAACCGTCACCGGAGTCACCTCGTTGATGCGGTGGCACACCTCGATTGCGGCTTTCTGAATTGCCAGGCGCTGGTCCGGTTCCTGACTGAGTGCATCAGCGAGGGAGAGTGGGCGCCCGATCGTCACGTGTGCGACGCCGTTTCGTTTGCCCTGCGCCCGTACATAGCCGATCATCCAGCCCAATCCTTCGGGCTTCTTCTCGGCCCCGAGCGCTTCGGCGGCCATGGCTCCGACTTCGTAGAGTTGGTCGTAGCTCAGTGCGACGGGTACGAGATAGACGTCGGAAGCACCACTGACCTGAAATGCCTTGGCCAGGTAGGTCATCAGTCCGTAGCGCGGTGGACGCAGCTTTCCGGTGCGCCCGCGGCCACCTTCGATGTACCACTCGAGGTTGAAGCGTTTGGTGAGTAGGTAACGCATGTACTCGTGCATCGACCACTTGTAGACCTCGTCGTCGCCGATGGTACGACGGATGAAGACCGTGCCGCTGCGTTTGAGGATGGAACCCATCGGCCAGAAGCTGATGTTGAGCCCACCCAGAACATGGTTGAGCGGAAGTCCGTTCTTGATGAGTGCGGGGCGTAGCACCAGCGGATCGAGGTAGGAGCGGTGGCTGGGGAGGAACACGAGCGAATGTTCCTTGTTGAGCTCCCGCAGTTCTTCGAATCTGCTGGTGTCGACATCGATGGTGTACGCACGAGAGAAATAGCGTCCCAAGCGATCCCATACCGCGATGGCCTCGCGGGATTGGGTAGCGACCATTTCGTGGAGTGATTCGCGGGCTCTCCGATCGACCTCCGAGACGGCGATGCCGAGGCGGTCGGCCAAAGCCATGGTCTCGGTGGTGAAGCGGCGGGTATCGGTGATTTCGTCGACGACGAATCGCGACACCTTGTACTGGTTACCGATCAACCCGAGTTCGGTTCGCTCGAGAGTCAACGCAGCCTGACGACGAATGAACTCGGGCAGCGAACCACTGCCGCTCTCGTCGAGGCGTCGTGCCAGGTCGCTGAGCGGTGCCGGTTCGCCTTCGATGACCTGACACCGCGAAGGATCGGTGCGCAGCGTGCGACGTTGAGCACTGCGTCCGGGATGTAGCGGGTCCCGGGGTGCCAGTGCATTCCGAACGCGACGGACGACGTTCTGTTCGGTCCGTGTGTCCGGCAACCACACGACTCGGAGCGGCGTGAGCATCGGATCGTCGGTTCGACGGGCGAGATCGGCGAGGGTGCGGTCCGTGATGGCGACGGTTGTCGCCGGCTTCGTGGTTCCCTGTGCCTTGTCAGCGAGCCATTTTCGGAGGACACCGGCTTCGGCTTCGGTCATGGTCTCCGTCAGGTACACCTGCGGGCGGGTTGCGCTGGTAGCCATGGCTCACGCACCTTCCGTAAGAGTTCCGAGCGCCACTATCTCGTCGAGGCTTTCCTGCACGCATTCCATGAACAGTGCAGGTTTCGTGACGGCGGCGGTGTCGAGGTTGATTCCGATGCAGCACACTCCGACGTGCGAGACGAGCGTTGCCATGACGGCGCAGCCCGGGGCGGGCCCGAACGGGAACATCCGCTCGATCTTCGCTCCGGCCAGATATACCGGAACAGGAACGCCGGCGACGTTGCTCGCCTGCAGGTCGAGTCCGGTGGACTGGGACAGGTACCAGCTGGCGAGGAGTTGATTCGGGAGGCGTGCCAGGATCGGCGCCGCAACGTCGAGGGCATCGAGGGCAGGTTCTTCACGAAGGTTCAGGACGATTTCGTGGACTTGCCGGATCCGCTTGGCCGGGTCAGTTTCGGAGATCGGCCCGCTGAAGCGCACAGCGGCAAACCTGTTGCCGCCGGCCGGATCCGAACCGCTGCGCATACTTACCGGCATACCCATCGGGATGCTGTTCACCGACTGCCCGCATGCGTCGTGGTACCGACGGAATCCGCCGAGTAGCGCAGCGACGTAGGCGTCGTTGAGGGAACCGCCGGCTGCCTTGGCGCCCGCTTTGAGCTCGGGCACACCAACTTCCAGTGTTCCGAACCAGCGGCCGAGTCCGCGTTCGCGGAGCAGCGGAGAACCGGACCGGGCCGGCGGTGTGACAATTCTGCGGAGCGAATTGGCGTAACCCAGGACCTCGGTGGCGGTATCGATCGGTTGAGTGATCGCGATGGCTGCGATGCTCGCGGCGCCGCGAACGAGCTTGGCCACCCGGGACGGGGCGCGTCGGATATCGCCCGCCACCTCTTCGCCGAAAGCGCCCAACGAGGACAAACGCTCCGCGGGCGGCGGAGTGCGATCCGGCTTGTCGGGGGAGTGGTCGGGGCGTCGACTGTGCAGGAGCGTCATCATCTGGATGCCGCCCATGCCGTCGGTGATGGAGTGGTGGGTCTTGACGACGAAGACCGCGCGACCGTCGTCGAGACCTTCGATGAGTAGCGCGTTCCACGGCGGACGAGCCTTGTCGAAAGGCTCGGTGGCCAGGTGCCGGCACATCCGCAGAGCGTGATCGAAATCTGCGGGAGCGGGCAGGCGCACGCGTCGCAGGTGGTACCCGATGTCGAACTCGGGATCTACGGACCAGACCGGATTGCCGAGCTGCAGGGCAGGTTCGACAGCGCGCATGCGGATGCGCGGGACGATGTGCGAAGCCCACTCGAGTGCTTCGGTCAGGCGGTCCCAGTCGGGAGCGTGGTCGAGAACTTCAACTGCGACGATCGGCGAACGCAACTGCGGCTGCGCTTCTTCCATCCGCCACATCCCGGTCTCGAAATCGGACATCGTCCGGTTCGCGCCCCACGCGACCGCGGATAGGTCGACGTCGACCGCACTAGGAAGAACAAATGGATTGTTGTCGGCCATACTTCAAGAACTCCCTCGGTCTTCGGGTCCACCCCGTCGTTCTGTGTCTAAGTGTGGACCCGCGACCCTGGGTGCGTCCCGGTTTCGGTGTCAGCGACGCGCTGTGACATTCACCTAAACGGTCAAATGGGATGGTTGCCCGTTACATCGAGGTGCTAATTGGAAACTGCGACAGCCTTCAATGCGATTTCGCGATATAGAAGGCTCACTTCTGTGGGCGTCTGGGGACCGTCGGGTCGGAACCAGAGAACCACTGACTGGCACATGCCTAAGAGGGCTCGGACGGTGCCGGCGATGTCGGTCGCAACGAACTCGCCTCGGATTACACCCGCGGCCAACACGTCGGCGAGGAGGTTCTCGAGATGTTTTCTCTTGGCAGCGTAGACTTTTCGTTCTTCGTCCTCGAGGTAACGCAGTTCGGAATCCAAGAATGCGATGTCTGCGCGACTGGTCATGTGGAGGACGCACGCTTCGACGAGGTTGCCGAACTGATCGGTCGGGGAGGGTCCTGCGGCGTCGACCGCTGCGCGGGCGCGGGTGGTGACTTCTTCGATTCCGGTCATCATCAGTGCCACGAGGATGCCCTGTTTGTTTCCGTGGTGGTAGTACAACGTGGGAACGGTGACACCGGCACGTTTGGCAATATCGCGGACGGAGGCGCCGTGGTATCCGAACTCGTGGAAGACCTCGAGGGCTGCGCTGAGCAGGGGTGTCAACGTCAGCGGCTCGACAGTGCGCCAGGTGTCCGACGGTGTATTCATTTCTGTTGCCATGGTGCCTGTGAGCTCCGCTCGACTTCTCTTCATAGTGTTCGCTAGAACGTCTGAGCGTAGTGCAACCCGGGGTCTGGATCCGGCACAGGACAGCTGTTGGATAGTATCGATATCTAATTTGTGACGGGAGCGCGATGAAGATTTCCGAACTGTCGGCACGATCCGGCGTCGCACTGCCCACCGTGAAGTACTACCTGCGTGAGGGCCTGTTGATGCCCGGCGAGCCCACCAGTGCAACAGGTGCTCGATACGGCAGCGAGCACATCCGTCGGCTCGGACTGATCAGGGCACTCTCCGGGGCCGGACTGACCATTCCGCGGATTCGGGCGGTATTGCGACTGATCGAGGCGACCGAGTACTCGGAGTTCGAGACGTTCGGCCGGGCGATTGCGCAACTGCCTCCGTATGTCGACGTTGCCCCGGACGCCGAATTCCCCAGATCGAAGAAGGTTCTGGAGTTCCTGGGTCAGGTGTACGAGCCGAGGTACGTCGCAGTCGCGCACCTGGAACAAGCGCTGATCGGACTCGAGGATGCGGGTTTAACTCTGTCGGCAACTCGTTTGCGGGCGTACGGCGAACACATCCGGGCGATCGCCGAGGTGGAAATCGAGTTGATGCCGACCGCGTCGACCGAAGAAGCGATTAGATATGCCGTTCTCGGCACCGCGATGTACGAGCCCGTCCTCACCGCCCTGCGGCGGCTGGCTCACCAAGACCTTGCAGCAGCTAAACACTCGGACAACGCTGAATCCGGCCAAACACTGAATGAGGAAAATTGATGAGCACCAGCCCTTTTCGTGACCTGAACCGTCTGACATTACTCGGCGACGGCCGGTTCGTCGCCACCATCGATCCCATCTGGACTATCGGTCCGAAGGTTCACGGTGGGTCGATGATGGCTGTCTGTGCAGCCGCAGCCCGGCAAGCCTTGCGAGACGCTGCGGGGGAGAGCGAGGGCGTGCTCGCGATGCAACCCCTCGCAGTCAGTGCGAACTATCTCGCAGCTCCCGATCCCGGCGATGTCGACCTGGTAGTGACAATCCAGAAGCAGGGGCGCCAGGTTGCGTTGGTGGACGTCGAATTGAGTCAAGCGGGTCGGGTAGCTGTCCGCGCCGCCGTCACACTCGGATTTCCCGACGGCAACGATCCGACCTTCGTGACAGCGTCGTCGATCGACGACATGCCTGAGGAACCGTCGGAGCACGCTGTTGCCGTCGTCGGCGATCACCCGATGGCGCAGATCGTGCACGTCGGTCAGGGCTGTGACATGCGCATCGATACGACATCTGCGCACTTCCTCACCGGCAGTCAAGGTGAGCCTGAGGTGCGGATGTGGGTGCGGCCGCGGCCCGAGGACGAAGCAGACGTCGACACCGCTGTGTTGTTCGCGATCATGACCGGGGACATCAGCGCCCCGGTGACGATGAATCGCGGACTGTTCGGGTGGGCACCGACCGTGCAGTTGACCACCTACCTGCGACGACTTCCCGCTCCAGGTTGGCTGCGTGTGCGCGCGAGTTCGGATGTTCTGGGAAGCACGTGGTTCGAGGAGGACCACGACGTCCTCGATTCCACCGGCGCAGTCGTCGTACAGAGCCGGCAACTCGCCATGATGCCCCGGTAGGGACGTCCATTTCAGGCGTGGCAGGCTTGTCGACCATGACAAGAATTGCGATTATCGGTGGTGGCAAGATCGGCGAGGCGCTGATCTCCGGGCTGTTGCAGGCCGGCCACGCGATCAGGGATCTGGTTGTCGCTGAGCAGTATCAGCCGCGTGCAGAAGAATTGATCGCCGAGTACTCCATCCGGGTCAGCACCATCGCGGATGCCGCGGAAGGCGCCGACGTCATCGTCGTCGCGGTCAAGCCGAACGACGTCGAGTCGGCACTGACCGAACTTGCCAAGGTTGATCTCGACGGTGACCTCGAGCAGCTGATCGTCTCA
>NZ_JASHKR010000162.1 GCF_030056815.1 Rhodococcus sp. IEGM 1379 | reverse complement strand
CTTTTCTACCGCGCCCATATCCGCGAAACCGTGCCACAGTGCCGAAGCCATCATTTTCCCCTTCGAATACAAACGATGCTGGTGCGCAAACGATGTGCTGCGACTATATCCACTCCCGAAATCGAGGTCCGAGCACTGTTGCCCGGCGATGGGTTTTACGCCGAAAGCACGTAATCTAGGACCATGACTTTTGCCGACAATCTCGCTGCCCTGCCCGCCATCGATCACCTCGCCGCCATCAACGTGCTCGACGCGGACGGCACCGTCATCGACACCGTCGAGAACAAGCCCGGCAAATCCGGTTCGGTGAAGGTCTACAACCATGTGGCGCAGGTCTACGGCGCGATCACCGCGGAAGCGGCAGAGACCGCACTGGCCATCTTCGCCGAACATACCGAGGACGCACGCGCAAACCCGGGCAAGCACCCCAACATCGATCGCCTCGACCAGGTTCTTGCTACCGGCAACACCCTCGGACTGCAGGAAGTTCCCGTGCAGCAGTAACCGTGGATCGTCACGACGACATTGTCGATCGAGTGTGGAGGACAGCGAATGATTGCATCCAGCACTTCGGAGGATTGGCCCGCCCTACGAGTGGACGATTGGGCTGATACCCGCAGCACCCTGCACATGTGGGTGCAGATCATCGGCAAGATCAGGCTCGCATGTTCCCCACTCGTCAATCACTGGTGGCAGGTAACCCTGTATGTCACGCCCCGAGGACTGACAACCTCATCCATCCCGTACGGCGGCCGCGTTTTCGACATCGAGTTCGACTTCTGCGATCACCGACTACGAATCCGCGACAGTTCTGGAGCGTCACACGGATTCTCACTCGAACCTCAATCCGTCGCAACGTTCTATGCACGCACGATGGAAGCGCTTCGAGCCCTGGGCATTTCGGTCGACATTCAACCAACACCGAATGAAGTCGATCCGGCTGTTCCGTTCCCTGACGATCACGTGCACTGCGCCTACGACGCCCAAGCAGTCCACCTGTTCTGGCGGCAACTGGTTCAAGCGGACCGCGTCATCGCAGCCTTCCGGGCAGAGTTCATTGGCAAGGTATCTCCAGTGCATTTCTTCTGGGGAGCGATGGACCTCGCCTGTACCCGATTCTCCGGACGCACCGCGCCACCTCATCCGGGAGGAGCCCCCAACTGCGGCGACTGGGTGATGGTGGAGGGATATTCCCACGAGCTGAGCAGCTGCGGCTTCTGGCCAGGCGGTGGCGACGAAGGTGCGTTCTATTCGTACTGCTACCCCGCGCCCGATGGGTTCAAGGATTTCCGGGTTGAACCGTCGGAAGCCTTTTAC
This sequence comes from Rhodococcus sp. IEGM 1379, assembly GCF_030056815.1. Classification (GTDB taxonomy): domain Bacteria; phylum Actinomycetota; class Actinomycetes; order Mycobacteriales; family Mycobacteriaceae; genus Rhodococcus_F. Next base: position 2,376 of record NZ_JASHKR010000162.1, on the reverse strand, counting down.
AGCGACGACTTCGGCCAATTTCTGCTGCCGTATGAAGCCGTCCGTACCTCTTCCGACCCGGACGCGACACTCCGGGCGTTCTTGAAAACCACGTACAGCGCTGCTGCCGAGTTGGGGCGCTGGAACAGGGCAGCGTTGGAGTGCGACCCGAATCGTTGGGCATCTCGGTGATAGGTCCGATCGACGTGAATCCGGCCCAGGCATCACAACCACATCGTCTGGTTCAGGGCTGCATATCGCGGGTAATGCCACATCATGGATATACGACGCGCAACCGTCATCGCTGGCGTATCTCTGACCGCACTCGTCGCCGCCGGATGCGGTAGCAACAATTCGTCGACGACCGAGACCGTCACCATCGAAACGCCTCCCGTGTCTCGCGAAACGACCAACACCGGTATGCCGATGCCCGGAATGAATGGCGATGCCTTTCAGACGCCCGGAACCAGCAGCGGTGAGGTCAATGCCTTTACCTACGACGCCGCCGCGGTCCCCGTTGGTTCGTCCGTGGACATCGAATCCGACGAGAACGACGGCCGCACGACCGTCACTTTCAGCGCACAGGGGCTCGCACCCAACCGAGACTTCGGCGTTCACGTCCATACGCGGCCTTGCGGACCGAAACCGTCGGATGCAGGACCGCACTATCAAAACAATGTCGATCCAGCGGCCACGCCGGAAACTCCGTCGTCGGATCCCGCCTACGCCAATCCCCAGAATGAAGTCTGGCTCGATGTCACCACGGACGCAGCCGGCAACGCACAGGCCTCGACCACCGTCGACTGGGAGTTCCGCGAAGATCAAGCTCAATCTGTGGTACTTCACGCGCAACACACCATGACCGAGCCCGGCAAGGCAGGCATGGCCGGCGATCGTCTGGCCTGCATTGACGAGGACTTTTGAGTAGCCGAGGGCACAGCCTGGGCACCAGGAGCGAATGGGAGTGATGTCGATGAGTACGGGCAAAAGGGCTTTTCTGACGACCCGACTGGATGAATTGGTTTTGGACTTGGAAGCAGACGCCCCATCGCACCCTCCGCAGGATCCACCGGGCGCACCGACGGGTCCACTGGTCACAGCGCAACGCCACCGAGCGGAGGTCGACACTGCCGACGACCACAGGGTCGAGGAGATCCTGCGCGCACACCCCGAGATCGCCCGCGCTTGGTCGAACCGGTGAGTGGTAGCCGGAGCCGATGATAGACGGGCACCCGACCACCTGGACCGAATTATTCGGTGAGACTTGAAGTTTCGACCTAAAAACCGAATACAACAAATGGCGGCACGGAATCGAGGCCTTCGCCAGCTCAGGCGTCCTCGAGCCCTACGCCCGGAGCATCGGCTTCACCGCTTCTGCGAAAGTGAGCTTGCAGGCGTGTGGGGTCAACAGCACTGCGGGGAGAACAGGTTCGTTCTGGCGTACTGCACGAACATTTTCTGGCAGAAAGGATGTCGAAAGTAGGTTTGCCTGGGCCTAGCGAGGGCATTCCACCTTCACCTATCTGACGGATGTGGTGATTGCAATGAGGATCATTGTGTTGATCGTCCTGGTATGGCTGATCGTCGGCGCAGTCGCGGCGGGTCAGCGTGGTTACTTCAGCAACAGTTCCGAGACCAGCTGCGCGAGTGCCGGAACGATCGCGGTCACCGTGATCGCAGGACCGTTGAACTATTTCGGGGTCAATCCGAAGATATCGAGTTGCACGCTGCCCCAACCGAGTTAGTGACCACAAACTTAATGCCGGGCGCGGGGCACAACCACTCCCCCGCGAGGGGGCGGAGCCCAATCTGCGGCGGCGGCAACGGATCAGGTATCGGATCCGGTTCAGGAATGGGTTCGGGCGGAAATGGCGGCGGGACAGGGGGTTCCGGCACAGGACCCGGCTCCGGCGGAAACGGTGGCGGAACGGGCGGAGTCGGAGGTACCGGCGGTTGGGACACCGGGTCATGGCCTGTCGCGAAGTCCGATATCAAGATTCTCATCTGCACTACCTCCTCGAGCAATCGAGGTCGAAATTCCGATCGCAGTATCAACGGTCCCTGATATTCCGCATACCCAATCAACTGACAAAATCTCGACCCGACAGTCCCACGCGTCGAACTACCGAACAAACCGCCACCGGCATCCGGTTTGACACTCATCGCCACCGGTCACGCCCGTACAGGACAGAAAGCTGCTCATACCCGAGAGACTCCCACACCCCGACGACACACTCGGTACACGCCGACAACAGGAACTCGCTAACCCCGCACTCACAGACGAGGCTTGCGCTCGGCACTCAGGTCATCCTCGATCCTCACATGGCCTATTGGGATATACGGGGACTGCCCCCACTTCGGTTGACTTGTGGGGTTGATAGTTTCAGGCCGCGTATG
>NZ_JASHKR010000212.1 GCF_030056815.1 Rhodococcus sp. IEGM 1379 | reverse complement strand
CCAGCCGGCGAGTCCGCCGATGATGATCCATCCGATGATGCCGAGTCCGAGCACGGGGGTCTCCTTAGATGTAAATAGTGCATGAGCCCGAACCCTTTGGGCGCGAGTCATTCTGGGATGTAAGCCGAGTCGATCTTCGGTTTCGCGAGGTTGTGGATCGCTACCGATAGCAGCACCTGGGAGGATCGCGCAGGCGTGTTGCGATACAGGAAACTGTGCCCGTCGACTACCTGCGGGGCGGGGAGGGTGGCATATCCGCTGTCAGAGCGAAGTGATCGCCGCGGCGCCGAGCAATGTTCCCATGATGATCGAACCAGCCAGCA
>NZ_JASHKR010000080.1 GCF_030056815.1 Rhodococcus sp. IEGM 1379 | reverse complement strand
ATAACACTCCGTACGAGTCGATGACATTGCCCGCTCGGGTCACGACCACACTGTTACGTGGGCGCATTACCGCACATGACGGAAATGCACGGCTGCGGAACGAGGAGTAGGCGTCATGGAGATGGAAAGAGTGCTGTGGGTCGTAGGACTGGTGATCTTCTGGGTCGCCATGATCGGCCTCATGTTCATCGGGTGGCGCGGCCGAGCGAGACGTCAGAAGGACTCGATCGGCGAGTTGCCCACGGTACCGGCAACTTTGGGTGAACTGCTCGTCATGCCCACCACGGGCCTGTACGTCGGCAGCACCATCGCGCCCAGTTGGCAGGACCGCATCGCCGTCGGCGACCTCGGGTTCCGGTCCACGTGCGAGATCAGCCGTTACTCCGGCGGAATCTTGTTGGAGCGCACCGGTGCGTCGGCAATCTGGATTCCCCAGAAGTCGATTCGCGCGATCCGTACCGAGAACGGTCTTGCTGGCAAGGTCATGAGCAAGGACGGCGTCCTGGTCATCCGCTGGGAGTTGCCGAGCGGCACCGAGATCGACACGGGTGTGCGGGGCGACGACAAGTTGGCCTACCCAGACTGGGTCAAGCCGCTAACAGGGTCGAACCCAGACGCATCCACTGAGACTAAAAACAACGAAGACGCAAGCTCTGGCGAGATCGAGCAGAACGGAAAGAACGCATGAGCGGCTTTGACAACAGCCCCGCAGTACTGGTCCTAGAAGACGGACGGGTGTTCCGCGGAACCACCTTCGGCGCGGTTGGCCAGACACTGGGCGAAGCGGTGTTCAGCACCGGCATGACCGGCTACCAGGAAACGCTCACCGATCCCAGCTACCACCGTCAGATCGTGGTCTCTACCGCTCCCCAGATCGGCAACACCGGCTGGAACGACGAGGACGACGAGTCCGTCGGCCCCACCGGTGATTCCGCGGGAGCCAAGATCTGGGTTGCCGGTTACGTAGTCCGCGACCCATCGCGGGTTACCTCGAGCTGGCGCGCGACGGGTTCGCTGCAGGCCAAGCTCGAAGAGCAGTCGATTGTCGGCATCGCCGGCATTGACACCCGCGCGCTGGTCCGCCACCTGCGTACCCGCGGTTCCATGAAGGCCGGAATCTTCTCCGGTGACGCACTTGCTGCCGACGATGTTCTGATCGAGCGGGTCAAGGATCAGCCGACCATGCTCGGCGCCGATCTCGCCAGCGAGGTCAGCACCACCAGCGGCTACATCGTCGAGCCCAAGGGTGGTGAGGCGCTGTACACCGTTGCCGCCATCGACCTCGGCATCAAGACCAACACTCCGCGCATGTTCGCCGAGCGCGGTATCCGCGTTCACGTCTTGCCGTCCAACGCGACGCTCGAGCAGATCCTGGACCTCAAGGCCGACGGAGTGTTCCTCTCCAACGGTCCGGGTGACCCGGCCACCGCCGACGGCGCTGTGCACCTCACCAAAGAGGTCATCGGACAGGGCTTGCCGCTGTTCGGTATCTGCTTCGGCAACCAGATCCTGGGCCGCGCGCTCGGGATGAGCACCTACAAGATGAAGTTCGGGCACCGCGGCATCAACGTCCCGGTGATCGAGCATCAGACCGGTCGCATCGCGATCACCGCTCAGAATCACGGCTTCGCGCTCGAAGGCGAAGCCGGCCAGGAATTCGACACACCGTTCGGTCGGGCCGTGGTCAGCCACACCTGCGCCAACGACGGAGCCGTCGAAGGCGTTCGCCTGCTCGACGATTCGGCCTTCTCGGTTCAGTACCACCCCGAAGCTGCCGCCGGCCCGCACGACGCCGCGTACCTCTTCGACCGCTTCACCAGCCTGCTCTCCGCACGGAAAGAAACCGGAGTCAAGAACTAATGCCACGCCGTACAGATCTCAAGCACATCCTGGTAATCGGCTCCGGTCCGATCGTCATCGGTCAGGCCTGCGAGTTCGACTACTCGGGCACCCAGGCCTGCCGCGTCCTGCAAGAGGAAGGCCTGCGCGTCAGCCTGGTCAACTCCAACCCGGCGACGATCATGACGGACCCCGAGTTCGCCGACGCCACGTACGTCGAACCGATCACGGCCGAGTTCCTCGAGAAGGTCATCGCCAAGGAAGCCTTGCAGGGCCACAAGATCGACGCCGTCCTCGCGACGCTCGGTGGCCAGACCGCTCTCAATGCCGCAGTGGCATTGCATGAGCAGGGCATCCTCGAAAAGTACGACGTCGAGCTGATCGGTGCCGATTTCGACGCCATCCAGCGCGGCGAGGATCGCCAGAAGTTCAAGGACATCGTCGCCAAGGTCGGTGGCGAATCCGCGAAGTCGGCTGTTTGCTACACGATGGACGAAGTACACGCCACGGTCGCCGAGCTCGGCTACCCGGTTGTTGTTCGCCCGTCCTTCACCATGGGTGGCCTCGGCTCCGGCATGGCGTACAACGTCGACGACCTCAACCGGATCGCCGGTGGCGGTCTCGCTGCGTCGCCGACGGCCAACGTCCTCATCGAGGAATCCATCCTCGGTTGGAAGGAATACGAGCTCGAGCTTATGCGTGACAGTCGCGACAACGTCGTGATCGTCTGCTCCATCGAGAACGTGGACCCGGTCGGTGTCCACACCGGCGACTCGGTCACCGTCGCACCCGCGATGACCCTGACCGACCGCGAGTACCAGGACATGCGCGACCTCTCCATCGACATCCTGCGTGAGGTGGGCGTCGACACCGGCGGCTGCAACATCCAGTTCGCGATGGACCCCGCCGACGGCCGCCTGGTTGTCATCGAGATGAACCCGCGCGTGTCCCGCTCGTCTGCTCTGGCGTCGAAGGCGACCGGTTATCCGATCGCGAAGATGGCCGCCAAGCTGGCCATCGGCTACACGCTCGACGAGATCGTCAACGACATCACCAAGGAAACGCCGGCTTGCTTCGAGCCGACGCTCGACTACGTCGTCGTCAAGGCTCCGCGGTTCGCATTCGAGAAGTTCCCCGGCGCCGACGGCACCCTGACAACCACGATGAAGTCGGTGGGCGAGGCCATGAGCATCGGCCGCAACTTCACCGAGGCATTCGGCAAGGTCATGCGTTCGCTCGAGACCAAGCGTGCGGGTTACTGGACGGGCCTCGAAGTAGAAGCCGAGAGCCTCGAAGCTCTCCTCGCCGACCTGAGCGTTCCGCAGGATGGCCGCATGTACGGCATCGAGAAGGCATTCGCGATGGGCGCCACCACCTCGCAGCTTTTCGAGGCCACCAAGATCGATCCGTGGTTCCTCGACCAGTTCCTGCAGATCCACGAGCTCGGCAACAAGATTCGCGCTACCGAATCCTTCGACGAGGCTGCGCTGCGTCAGGCCAAGTACCACGGCCTGTCCGATCGCCAGATCGCTGCACTGCGTCCCGAATTGGGCGGCGACACTCACGCCGGTGAAGACGCAGTTCGCGCCCTCCGCGACGAGCTCGGCGTGCACCCGGTCTACAAGACCGTCGACACCTGCGCCGCAGAGTTCGAAGCCAAGACGCCGTACCACTACTCGACGTACGAGCTGGACCCCAACGCCGAATCCGAGGTCGCGCCGCAGACCGAGCGTCCCAAGGTCCTGATCCTCGGATCGGGCCCCAACCGCATCGGCCAGGGCATCGAGTTCGACTACTCCTGTGTCCACGCAGCGCAGACGCTGTCCGAGGCCGGCTACGAGACCGTCATGGTCAACTGCAACCCCGAGACCGTCTCCACCGACTACGACACCGCTGACCGCCTGTACTTCGAGCCGCTCACGTTCGAGGACGTGTTCGAGGTCTACCGCGCAGAAGCGCAGTCCGGCACCGTTGCCGGCGTCATCGTCCAGCTCGGTGGCCAGACCCCGCTCGGCCTGGCCAAGCGCCTCGAAGCTGCCGGCGTTCCGATCGTCGGAACCAGTCCGGCCGCAATCGATTTGGCCGAGGACCGTGGCGAATTCGGTCGCGTGCTGAACGAAGCCGGTCTGCCCGCACCGAAGTTCGGCACCGCCACCACGTTTGACGGCGCCCGTGAGATCGCTGCCGGAATCGGCTACCCGGTCCTCGTTCGTCCGTCCTACGTGCTCGGTGGACGCGGCATGGAGATCGTCTACGACGAGCCTTCCCTCGCCAACTACATCTCGCGCGCCACCGAGATTTCGGACGACCGGCCCGTGCTGGTCGACCGTTTCCTCGAAGACGCAGTCGAGATCGACGTCGACGCACTGTGCGACGGCACCGAGGTGTACCTGGGCGGCGTCATGGAGCACATCGAGGAAGCCGGAATTCACTCCGGTGACTCCGCGTGCGCTCTGCCTCCCATCACGCTGGGCCGCGCAGACCTCGAGAACGTCCGACGCTCCACCGAGGCACTTGCCAAGGGAATCGGCGTCAAGGGCCTGCTCAACGTGCAGTACGCACTCAAGGACGACATTCTCTACGTCCTCGAAGCGAACCCGCGTGCCAGCCGCACCGTTCCGTTCGTCTCCAAGGCGACGGCCGTTCAGTTGGCCAAGGCCTGTGCTCGCGTCATGCTCGGCGAGTCCATCGCGGACCTGCGCGCCAGCGGCATCCTGCCCGCCACGGGCGACGGCGGAAACACTCCCGCCGGTGCACCCATCGCGGTCAAGGAAGCAGTTCTGCCGTTCAACCGGTTCCGTCGCGCTGACGGCACCGGCGTCGACACCCTGCTGAGCCCGGAAATGAAGTCCACAGGTGAGGTCATGGGAATCGACTTCGACTTCGGCACCGCATTTGCCAAGTCTCAGACCGCTGCTTACGGTTCGCTGCCCACCGAAGGCGCCGTGTTCGTCTCGGTCGCCAACAAGGACAAGCGTTCGCTGATCTTCCCGGTCAAGCGACTCGCAGACCTGGGCTTCACGATCCTTGCCACCGAAGGCACTGCAGATGTATTGCGTCGCAACGGTATCGAGTGCAAGAACGTGTACAAGCAGTCCGGTGAAGAGGTTCCCGAGGGCGCCGCCACCATCGTCGACCAGATCAAGAGCGGCGAGGTCGCCATGGTGATCAACACCCCGTACGGCAACTCCGGCCCGCGCGTCGACGGCTACGAGATCCGTAGTGCCGCAGTCGCGTCGAACATTCCGTGCATCACTACTGTGCAGGGTGCTTCGGCTGCCGTTCAGGGAATCGAAGCCGCAATCCGCGGCGACATCGGCGTTCATTCCTTGCAGGAACTGCACGCCGGTCTGCGTCAACCGTCCACCCAGTCGTGACACACAGTTGGGGTCACCGTCTCCGGTCCGCAATCGCGGACCGGGGGCGGCTGTGTGTGGGCATCGACCCACACCCGGCGCTTCTCGACGCGTGGGGCCTGCCCCGCTCGGCTGAGGGTCTCGAAACTTTTGCGGAGATCTGCGTCGAGGCATTCACCGGCGAAGTTGCCATCGTGAAGCCGCAGGTCGCGTTCTTCGAGGCGTACGGAAGTGCGGGCTTTGCAGTACTCGAGCGCACCATCTCGGTACTGCGCGACGCCGGAACACTGGTTGTCGCGGATGCCAAGCGCGGCGACATCGGTTCCACCATGGATGCGTACGCGCAGGCCTGGCTCGGAGAATCGCCGTTGTCCTCGGATTCGGTGACGGTGTCGCCGTACCTCGGATTCGGAGCCTTGGCGCCGGCCTTGGAGTTGGCCCGCGAAAATGCACGCGGAATCTTCGTGCTTGCGCGTACATCCAACCCTGAGGGTGGAGGACTGCAGCAGTCTTCGGCCGATGGCGTGTCGGTTGCCCAGTCGATAGTCGACGACTCGATCGCCGCAAACGCCGACGGCCACGACACCGTCGGACTCGTGGTGGGTGCCACCCGCGATCACGGACTGGACCTGAGCAACTTCAGCGGTCCGATCCTGGCTCCCGGACTGGGGGCACAGGGCGCGACGGCTGCGGACCTCGCGGAGATCTTCGCCGGTTCTACGGAACTGCTTCTGCCCAACTCTTCGCGTGGCGTCCTCAAGCACGGCCCGTCGGTGACGGCGCTTCGTGAGGCGGCCATGCGCGATCGGGACGAGATCGAAGCCGCATTGGCGAACTGATCCGTGAGCGATTACGACGTTTCGAACGCTGTCACATCCCGGTGGTACCGTCCGGCGGTGAACGGATCGGGTGGGGCGTCGAAGCGTCGTTGGTGGCAGGAGCGTCGTTGGTGGCTAGCCGCGGTGCTTGTTGTGCTGTGCGCTGTGCTGGCTACGGTATTTCAAGCGGTGACCGGAGTTCACGGCGACGACCTCGCTGTGTATCGGACAGCCGGGCAGGCAGTTCTGGACGGTTCGAGTCTGTACGACTCCACGTTCAATGCCCGGCTTCCGTTCACCTACCCACCGTTCGCAGCGCTCATTGCTGTTCCGATTGCGATCGGAACGTGGGGGTTCGTGCAATGGGAGTGGACTTTTGTCAGCCTCCTGATGCTGGCTGTGATCATCGTCTTGAGTTATCGGGGCATTCCGCTCACACGTAAGCGCCCCCTCGCGGTGTATGCGGGGTTCCTGATCCTGTGGACGGTCGCGTCCCCGATTTCGGATCATCTCGGATACGGGCAGGTCGGGTTGTTTCTGACGATGCTGTGTCTGATCGATGTACTCGCGCGGCCCAAGTGGTTGCCCGAGGGAGTTCTGGTCGGCATTGCCGGTGCCATCAAGCTCGTTCCGATCGTGTATCTCGGGTACTACCTGATCACTGGCAAGTGGAAGGCGCTCGGCGGCGGACTGGCCGGTTTTGCCGGCGCGACTTTGTTAGGCCTCGCGGTACTGCCGCGCCAGACCATCGACTACTTCGGTGACATCGCTTCACTGTCGGGCAAGGTCGCGGTGGGGGACCCGGCGGTCTTCGGGAACCAATCTCTTCGCGGAATGGCGTTGCGCGAACTCCCTGATGCCCTGGTGGGGCCTGTATGGCTGGCTGCCTGCGCAGTGTTGGCCGCGCTGGGGATTCTCGCTACCCGGCGCGCTGCGCGCTTACGCGGGGATCTGGCGGCCTTCACCGTCGTTGCACTGCTTGCTGCGGTGGTCACGCCTATAGCGTGGACCCACCACTTCGTGTGGTTGGTGCCGGCCGTGGGTGTACTGCTGACGCCTGTCGACGGACGGCGGGGGATTCCCGCGTGGTCCGCGGTGGCGGCCGCGCTCACTGCCGTTGTAGTGCTTTTCCGATTGCCACGAGTGGGCGCCGATCTGAACATCCCGATCCTGGGGTTTGTCCTGGAGAACTCGTTGCTTTGGGCGGTACTGGTGGTCGTTGTGGCCCTGGCCGTACCGGGTTCGACACAAAAAGCCGTTGCAGAATCCGGCGTCGACGACCCGAAATCTTCGCTTCCGGCCTGAGAATCGGCCGCGACACGCGCATACGCGCCGAATTGCACCGAAAAATTTGACTGTGTCGACAAGCACGTTTGTCGAACTGACGGTCGAGGTTCCAAGCAGTTCGGTGCAGTGCATTGTCTTGAACTTGAAATCTGTTGTGCTACAGTAGTTTTCGCAATCGTACCTATGTTCGTGTCGTTTGGTTTCGGCCGCGATCGTGCTATCGAAGGCGTTGATTCTCGGACTTGATTCCACACGCATAACCCACCGTGATCTGCACCGGACCGCGGGGGGCGGGTTAGCAATTCGCGCCAGGCGTGAGTACGGTCGCTATCGCTGCTGGTTATCCAGCGGAATAGACAAAATTTGCACACGATGAGACGGAGGAACCGTGGCCCTTCCCCAGTTGACGGATGAGCAGCGCGCTGCTGCTTTAATGAAGGCAGCAGCTGCCCGCAAGGCCAGGGCTGAGCTCAAGGAGCGCTTGAAGCGCGGCGGCACCGACCTCAAAGAGGTCCTCAAGGATGCCGAAGAAAACGAAATCTTGGGCAAGATGAAGGTTTCGGCTCTGCTCGAGGCTCTGCCGAAGGTGGGCAAGGTCAAGGCTCAGGAAATCATGACCGAGCTGGAGATCGCTCCGACCCGTCGCATCCGCGGCCTCGGTGATCGTCAGCGTCGGGCTCTGCTGACCAAGTTCGACTTCGAGGTCTGAGTCGAACCGTGATGAAAACTGGCGCAACAGTAATGATGAGTGCTGCAAAAACAGTTTCTTATGAGTGCTGAGGCTGTGTCAGAGAGCAAGACTGCAGTGCGGAGGGGTCGGCTGGTTGTACTAGCCGGCCCCTCGGCTGTCGGCAAGTCGAGCGTGGTCCGCGAACTCAGAACTCGGTTGCCCGAGCTGATGTTCAGCGTGTCGGCAACGACCCGTGATCCTCGCCCCGGCGAGGTGGACGGTAAGGACTACCGCTTCACCACTCGAGACGAGTTCCAACGGATGATCGATTCCGGTGAACTCCTCGAATGGGCCGACATTCACGGCGGACTACAGCGATCAGGCACCCCAGCGGCACCCGTCGAAGAAGCTCTCGAAGCAGGACGGCCCGTGTTGGTCGAGGTCGATCTGGCCGGAGCCCGTGCGGTCCGTAAGGCAAAACCCGAAGCACTCCTGGTGTTCATGGCTCCGCCGAGTTGGGACGTTCTCGTCCAGCGACTGACCGGCCGTGGCACCGAAACCGAAGACGTAGTCGCGAGGCGGCTCGAGACCGCGCGAGTGGAATTGGCAGCCCAGGACGAGTTCGACACGGTCATCGTGAACGAAGATGTAAGCCGTGCTTGCGATGAGTTGGTATCCTTGTTGGTCGGGAACTGATTTTCATCCATTTCGATGCATACAGTCGATTCATGTAGGCCTTCATTGCACGATCTAATTCAGGAGACACAAGAGTGAGCAGCACTTCAGCCGCGTCCGCCGCAATCCAGGGCGCTCTGCCTGCCTACGACACTCCGCTCGGCATCACCAACCCGCCGATCGACGAGTTGCTCGAACGCACCTCCTCGAAGTACGCCCTGGTCATCTACGCGGCCAAGCGTGCTCGCCAGATCAACGATTACTACAACCAGCTCGGTGACGGCATCCTCGAATACGTCGGCCCCCTCGTCGAGCCGGGTCTGCAGGAAAAGCCGCTGTCCATCGCGATGCGCGAAATCCACGCTGATCTGCTCGAGCACACCGAAGGCGAGTGAGCACGTCGTCGGCCGCTCCCGAATCTGTTTCGGGCACCGGGGGAGCAGCGGAAACCCCCGGTTCGGCGCGTAAGCGCATCGTTGTCGGTGTCGGTGGTGGCATCGCGGCGTACAAAACATGCGCGATCATCCGTAGCTTCACCGAGAGTGGTCATTACGTCCGCGTGATTCCCACCGAGTCAGCGCTGGAATTTGTCGGACGAGCCACTTTCGAGGCACTCTCCGGCAATCCAGTGCATACCGGCGTTTTTGCTGATGTGCCGCAGGTGCCGCATGTCCGTCTCGGTCAAGAGGCGGATCTTGTGGTCATCGCGCCGGCAACAGCCGATTTGATGGCGCGAGCCGTCATGGGCCGCGCCGACGACTTGCTGACCGCCACCCTGCTGACGGCTCGTTGCCCCGTCGTCTTCGCTCCGGCGATGCACACCGAAATGTGGGAACACCCCGCAACGGTGTCCAACGTGGCGACGCTCCGTTCGCGCGGAGTTCACGTCATCGAACCGGCGTCCGGACGCTTGACCGGAAAAGACACCGGTGCCGGCCGTCTGCCCGAACCCGAAGAGATCGTCGGCCTCGCGTCGTTGCTCCTCGAGCGCGTCGACGCATTGCCTCGCGATCTCGAAGGTCGTCGGGTGCTCGTCACTGCCGGTGGCACACGTGAGCCCCTCGATCCCGTTCGTTTCCTCGGCAATCGTAGTTCCGGCAAGCAGGGATATGCCCTCGCGCGTCTGGCTGCGCAGCGCGGTGCGCGCGTCACACTGATCGCGGGATACACGTCGGACCTCGCGGATCCCGCAGCAGTCGATGTGGTTCACGTCAAGACTGCCGAAGATCTTCGATTGGCCGTCGAGAAGCATGCTCCAGGGCATGACGGCATCATCATGGCCGCGGCGGTCGCCGATTTCCGGCCGACCACGGTCGAGGGCAGCAAAATCAAGAAGGGCGCTAACGAGCCCGACTCGATCAGCTTGACCCGAAACGTGGATATCCTGGCCGGACTCGTCGAATCTCGTCGCGACGGCGATCTCGATGAGCGCACTGTCATCGTCGGATTCGCTGCGGAGACGGGTGACGCGCACGGCGATGTTCTGGATTACGCCCGTTCCAAGCTTGCTCGCAAGGGCTGCGATCTCCTCGTGGTCAACGCGGTGGGTGAAGGCAAGGCTTTCGAAGTCGACCACAACGACGGTTGGCTTCTGGGTTCGGACGGATCCGAATCGGCTCTCGAACACGGTTCCAAGGCTTTGATGGCCAGCCGAGTTCTGGACGCATTGGTGACGTTGTTTCCGTAAGCGGTGAGACCTATCACACCCAATTTGGGTGAGCATAAGGGTGTTGCGTGGATTGTGCGGCGACTATGGTCGGCGCAGTTATACGTAAGTACGGCAATACGGCCACCGACGGTGGTTCGAATATTTCCATAAGCTGTAGTCAAAAGAACTCAGGCGTCGAGAGGGAGATCTGTGAGCAAGTCCGGCAGTCGGCTATTCACCAGCGAGTCCGTGACCGAGGGGCATCCGGACAAGATCTGTGACGCGATCAGCGACTCCATCCTCGACGCGATCCTGACGCAGGACCCGCGTGCTCGCGTCGCCGTGGAAACTCTGGTCACCACCGGCCAGGTGCACGTTGCCGGTGAGGTCACGACCACCGCCTACGCCGACATCCCCAAGATTGTCCGCGATACGGTCCTCGAGATCGGGTACGACAGCTCGGCCAAGGGCTTCGACGGCAACTCTTGCGGTGTCAACGTCGCGATCGGTGCACAGTCCCCGGAAATCGCTCAGGGCGTTGACCATTCGCACGAGGCTCGTGTTGACGGAACGCTCGACGACGAGATCGATCGTCAGGGCGCCGGCGATCAGGGCTTGATGTTCGGTTACGCCACCACTGACACTCCGGAACTGATGCCGCTCCCCATCGCGATGGCGCATCGACTGGCACGTCGGCTCACCGAGGTTCGCAAGACCGGCGTTCTGCCGTACCTCCGTCCCGACGGCAAGACTCAGGTCACCATCGAATACGACGGTGACAAGCCGGTTCGCCTCGACACCGTCGTCATCTCGACGCAGCACGCTGCCGACATCGATCTCGACAACCTGCTGACGCCTGATCTTCGCGAGAAGGTGCTCAACTCGGTTCTCGCCGACGTGAACCTCGCGAACCTGGATACCTCCGACGTGCGTTTGCTGGTCAACCCGACGGGCAAGTTCGTCCTCGGTGGACCGATGGGTGACGCTGGTCTGACCGGCCGCAAGATCATTGTCGACACCTACGGCGGAATGGCTCGCCACGGCGGCGGCGCTTTCTCCGGCAAGGACCCGTCCAAGGTGGATCGCAGTGCTGCCTACGCCATGCGCTGGGTTGCCAAGAACGCAGTTGCTGCCGGCCTCGCCGACCGCATCGAAGTTCAGGTTGCATACGCCATCGGCAAGGCAGCTCCGGTCGGCTTGTTCGTCGAGACGTTCGGCACCGAGAAGACCGATCCGGCTCGCATCCAGCAGGCCATCACCGAGGTCTTCGACCTGCGTCCGGGAGCGATCATTCGCGATCTCGATCTGCTGCGCCCGATCTACGCGAAGACCGCTGCGTACGGCCACTTCGGTCGCACCGATATCGATCTCCCGTGGGAGAGCACGGATCGTGCAGACAAGCTGCGTAGCGCAGCCGGTCTCTGATTGCCCAGTGACATAGCAGGGTGGACATAGCGGGGTGGGCGCGGAAAGAGTAGCGGCAGAGGTTGATCCGGTTGCCCGGGTTCTACCGATGCTTCCCCTCGCACACCTCGATCGGGAGTTCGACTATCTCGTTCCCCGTGAACTCGAAGCGGATGCGCAACCCGGTGTACGGGTGCGCATCCGCTTTGCTGGTCGTCTGGTCGACGGCTTCATCGTCTCCCGTGAGGCGACCAGCGATCATCAGGGCAAGTTCGGTTGGCTCGAGCGTGTCATCTCCGCCGAGCGCGTACTCACTGCCGAGGTAGCGCAGTTGGTCGATCGTGTCGCCGAGCGTTATGCCGGGACGCGGGCGGATGTACTGCGATTAGCCGTGCCCCCTCGCCATGCAAAAGTTGAAGCTGAGCCGTGGGAGTCGTGCGGTGACATTGCGGCGCCCACATTGGGCGAACGAGGCTGGCACCTCTATCAGCACGGCGAAACATTTGTCACCGCAGTCCGTGAATTTCGCGCTCCGCGTGCGGTGTGGCAGGCATTGCCCGGAGAAGACTGGCCGATGCGTCTGGCCGAACTCGCGGGATCCGTTGCAGCCGTGGGGAAGAGCGCTGTGATCGTTGTCCCCGATCAGCGTGATCTCGATCGGGTACTCGCTGCCTGTGAGGCAGTGTCCGGCGCTGAAGCGGTGGTGGGACTTTCAGCAGGCTTGGGCCCGGCAATGCGTTATCGACGGTGGTTGGCGGCGCTACGCGGAAGCGCGCGCATCGTGGTCGGCACTCGAAGTTCCGTTTTTGCGCCGACGCCGGACACCGGACTCGTAGTGGTGTGGGACGACGGCGACGACAACTTGGCGGAGCCGCGTTCGCCGTATCCGCATGCCCGGGAATCTGCAGTCCTACGGGCCCATGTCGCCGGGTGCGCCGCGGTGATCGGCGGATTCTCGCGGACCGCGGAATCGCAGGCACTCGTCGATTCCGGTTGGGCTCACGATTTGGTGGCGGCCCGCGACGTCGTTCGGCATTGCTCACCCAAGATCACTGCATTGGCAGATAGTGATCAGGCATTGGCCCGGGACCCGGGCGCCCGGGCGGCACGCTTGCCGGCAATTGCTTTTGCCGCTGCACGACGCGCATTGCGCGATGGCCGTGGCGTGTTGGTTCAGGTGCCGCGTCGTGGTTATGTTCCGACTCTTGCGTGCGGAAAATGTCGAGCACCGGCGCGCTGTCGACGATGCAACGGGCCCTTGGCATTACCGTCCGCCGCCGGTCCGGACGGTGCTGGAATTCCCGAGTGCAGATGGTGCGGCGTCGCCGATGCGGCGTACCGCTGTCATGCGTGTGGTGCGAAGGCGTTGCGGGCTGTGGTGGTAGGTGCCGGTCGTACAGCCGAGGAACTCGGCCGGGCGTTTGCCGGAGTGAAGGTTGTGTTGTCCGGTGGCGGCGACGTGGTCAAGGAAGTTCCCCAGGGACCAGCCTTGGTCGTTTCGACCGTCGGCGCAGAACCGGTGATGACCGGCGGTTATGGCGCCGCGCTGCTTCTCGACGGTTGGGCATTGCTCGGCCGCGCCGATCTGCGAGCCGAAGAAGAGACGCTGAGGCGGTGGATGTCGGCCGCTGCCTTGGTGATTCCGCTGTCCGAAGGCGGCGAGGTAGTTGTGGTCGCCGATTCGGGAATCCCGACCGTTCAGGCGTTGGTGCGCTGGGATCCAATCGGTCACGCCCGCAATCAGTTCGACGAACGCGAAGAGGTCGGGTTTCCGCCTGCCGTGCATCTGGCCGCGATCGACGGTGGCAGCGCGGCAATCGCGGAATTAGTGGCGTCGGCGGAATTGCCGAGCAGCGCCGTACTTCTCGGTCCGGTGGAATTGCCGGCGGGGGAGCGGCTTCCGTACTCCGGGGAGGATGAGGCGGGAGTGGCGCCGGAGCGAATGCTGATCCGGGTGCCGCGTAAGGACGGGCGTGCGTTGGCTGATGCGCTCGCTCACGCACGTGCAGCCCGGAGTGCGCGGAAGTCCTCGGGTCCGGTGCGGATTCAGATTGATCCGCGCCGAATCGGTTGATTGCCAGGGCTCACGCGACGACGGCGTCGGTGAAGTTGATACCGGCGATCCACTCGGAGGAGCGGTTCAGTTGGACGTAGGTGTGAACGATGTTCTCGATGAATACAGTGCCGACGTACTTGGGCTTGGCTCCGGAGAGTAGCGGGCGGATCTTCGACCAGGCGCCGTCACCACCGACAAGAATGCTGGTGGTTACGGTCGATCCGTCGGCGAAGGTCAGCTCATGCCGGCCGTCGCCGAGTGGTGAAGCATCGGTGACCTTGTGTCCCCACTGGATCGTATCGTCGGGCAAGGAGTCGAGCAGGATCCGACGTACGTCTCCGCGGAGTACCTCGGGGCGTCCGTCTGTGCCGTCGTCGGGTTCGTCGAGCAGCATCGTGCGGTGCTGGTCGAGTATGCGCGAAGCCGCGCCGCCCACGTGAATGATCGCGCGGAACTCGTCGGTGAGACCGGCAGCTTCGAGCGCGAGTTGTCCGTTGTGTTGATGGATGTCGAGCTGGCCGCCCTGTGTGCGCGCTTCCGCAGAGGGCTCGGCCTCGTAGATTGTCGCAGGGATGCCGTGGACGTGGAGGACGCACGCGAGACGGATCGAACAGCCTTCCTCGGAAGCATCGCCACACGATGGGAGCAACTCGACGCGGCGGAGTATCCGTTCCTGAGTAGTGCGGCGACCCAGTTGTGCGAGCATGACGACCGCGAACAATTTCTCGCGGGAATCGACCGCATCCTGGCCGGTATTGCGACCGTTCGATAGGTGATGGTGCTATGTCGGCAGAATTGCCCCGCCTCGGGTAGCGATATATCGTCGAACTATCAACGATAGTCATGGAGGTCGGACATGGACAGACATTTTCCGGACGGCGAGCGCGGACACGGACGGGGTCGGGGCCATTTCGGACCGGGTGCGCATTTGGGCCGGGGACGTGGCCGGGGCGGGCGGGGTCGACGGGGTGACGTCCGGGCGGCAGTTCTGCTTCTCATCGCCGAAGAACCGATGCACGGGTATGAGCTGATCCAGCAGATCGTCGAGCGCAGTGGAGGCGTGTGGAAACCGAGTCCCGGCTCGATTTACCCCGCTCTGTCGCAACTCGAAGACGAAGGCTTGGTCATCATCGACAAGGTCGCCGGCCGAAAAACCGCCCGACTCACCGCTGAAGGTGTTGCCTACGTCGCGGAACACAAAGCTGATCTGGGTTCGCCCTGGGACGACGTTCGCGACAGCGTCGGTGCGCCGGAACAGGATTTGCGCGAGCTGATCGGACAACTCATGGGTGCTGCCGGTCAGGTTGCCGCCGTGGGGACGCCGGCACAGGTCAAGGCGGCCGCCGATGTTCTGATCGAGGCTCGGAAATCCTTGTATCGCGTGCTGGCCGAGGACGGATCAACAGACTCGGGAAGTTGAGTGTGCCCGACACTCGGTGCGTCCAGCTGTCAACCCCGGTGAAGCATGAACTAGCTTGGGTAGCAAGATAATCACTTCGATAACCAGGAGAATTTATGACTGTCCACAACTTTGCCGTCAAGGCTGCCGACGGATCCACCGAGGATCTGAGCCAGTACAAAGGCAACCTACTGTTGATCGTCAACGTGGCAAGCAAGTGTGGATTCACACCGCAGTACGAAGGGCTCGACGCCTTGTACCGCGAGAACAAGGACCGCGGTCTCCGAGTAATCGGATTCCCGTGCAATCAGTTCGGCGACCAAGAACCCGGGCAGGACGCGGAAATCCAGGAATTCTGCAGCACCACCTACAACGTCACGTTTCCCGTTCACGCCAAGCTCGAGGTCAACGGCGACAACGCGGACCCGTTGTTCGAGTACCTTCGCAGCGAGGCGCCGGGTGACTTCGGACCCGAAATCGGATTCCTTTTCGACCATGTCAGCAAGACTCGCCCCGAAGCGATCGGTACCGACGAGGTGAAGTGGAACTTCACAAAGTTCCTCGTCGATCGGGACGGAGAGGTGGTCCGCCGCTTCGAGTCGACCGTGACACCGGAGCAGATCGCCGCGGAGATTTCGGAGCTGCTGTAAATAGTTGAGACGGACATCCATTCCCGGGAGTATCTTTCGCAGTTTCCCGGGAGTGGAGGTCTCAGGCGAATGTCCGGGTGGCGGCGATCCGGCAGTCACGGCTTGGGCCGCTCCGGTGTTCCCGCGTCGAAATTAAGTTGACGGTGACTCTCGAGATGGTTGATATTCTTTTTGAATAGATTAATTGTCGACTAAATTCAGAGAGTCCGTAGCAGCGCATGCACATTGAAGAGACAGAAGTTTCATCGGACGCGGTTGACATGGACGATCTTGACCGCGGCAGCAAATTGTTGATCGGCGTTTTGGTGGTCGCCGCATTCGTCATGATCCTCAACGAGACGATCATGGGTGTGGCACTGCCGCGTCTGATGGTGGATCTCGACATCACTGCCAGTACTGCGCAGTGGCTGACCACCGGGTTTCTGCTGACCATGGCGGTGGTCATCCCCACGACGGGCTACCTGTTCCAGCGATTCACACTCCGACAAGTTTTCGCCGCAGCCATGACGCTCTTCAGCGTCGGCACGTTCCTGGCGGCAATCGCACCCGGATTCGAACTGCTTCTGATGGGTCGCGTTGTCCAAGCCGGCGGCACCGCAATCATGCTTCCGCTGCTCATGACCACGGTCCTGCGTGTTGTCCCCGTACACAAACGCGGCGCAATGATGGGTGTCATCTCCATCGTGATTGCCGTCGCTCCGGCGGTCGGTCCCACCCTTTCCGGTGTGATCCTGCGCTCACTGGACTGGCGCTGGATGTTCTGGATCGTATTGCCGATCGGACTCGTTGCGTTTGCCATCGGCTCGGTGTTGGTCAAGAACCTCACCACAACCGGCGCGGCACCGTTCGACGGCCTGTCAGTTATCTTGTCCGTCTTTGCATTCGGCGGCATCGTCTACGGACTCGGCACCATCGGGCACTCTGCCGAAGGATCGGGTGTGCCGGTGTGGATACCACTGGTGGTCGGCGTCGTCGCTCTGGTCGTGTTCGTTCTGCGTCAGCTTTCGCGGCAAGAGGACGGACGCGCACTGCTCGACTTGCGGCCCTTCCTCACTCCCACTTTCAGCATTGGACTCGCCATGTTGGCGATCAGCATGATGGCACTGTTCGGTGCGCTCATCCTGCTGCCCTTGTACCTCCAGAATGTGCGCGGCCTCGACACCTTGAAGACCGGTTTGTTGCTACTTCCCGGTGGTCTGCTCATGGGCGCTCTGGCGCCGTTCGTGGGTCGCATATTCGACCGCGTCGGTCCGCGCCCGCTGGTCATCCCCGGTGTGGTCGTGGTCAGCGGCGCACTATGGCTGATGACGCTCCTCGACACGGAGACCGGGCTTCCTGTGGTTGTCGGCATCCATTCGATGCTGATGGCAGGTCTCGCCTTGGTTATGACGCCGTTGATGACGTCGTCGCTCGGATCAGTTCCGTCCGAGTTGTATTCACACGGCAGTGCGATCTTCAACACGGGACAGCAACTGGCCGGTGCTGCCGGCACAGCGCTGTTCGTCACGATCATGTCGAACACAGCCGCATCACAACTAGGCGACGGTGCCACCGATATCGCAGCGCAGCAGTCCGGTATCCACACCGCATTCCTGTGGGGTGGCGTTATTTCGCTGCTTGCGGTGGCGGGTTCGGTATTTATCAAGAAACCGGCGATAGCCGCTTAGTGGGGTAACCGGTCGGTTCGCACCTTATGATCTGTACCTACAATAGTGCTGATCAAGGTGGGAGTATCGAATTATGACCGTTGTGACGAGGTCTGCGGGACTGGTGTTTTCGGTGGTGACTGCACTTGCAGTGGCCGTGCCCAGTGTCGCCGGTGCCGTCACTCCGACGTTGGTCGGGCCGGCGCAGACTACCCGTCACGCTGCCACCGGATATGCCGAGGCGCATCCGGATGTGGCACCGGCGGGGTCTAACAATTTCGGCTGCAAGTCCAGTGCCGCGCATCCGCGGCCGGTACTGCTCGCGCACGGTACCGATACTCAGGCCTACGCCGATTGGGCGGCCGTTGCGCCGGCGCTCGCGGCTGACGGGTACTGCGTCTTCGCGCTCAACTACGGCAAGGATCCTGAGAAAGATACCTACGGCGTCGGCGATATCGTCTCGAGCGCAAGCGAATTCAGTACATTCGTTGATCAGGTGCGATCAGCGACCGGGGCTGATCGCGTCGACGTCGTCGGGTATTCGCAAGGCGCAACCGTGACTCGGTACTACATCAACAAGCTCGGTGGATCACTGTTCGTCGACCAGTGGATCGGGCTGGCGTCGCCCACGTATGGCGGCGTGATGTTCGGACTCGTGCCGATCATTCGTGCGATCCCCGGCGGCGACGAGTTTGTCGAGGACACCTTTTCCGTTGCTGTTCGTGAACAGATGGAGGGATCCGATCTGCTGCGCAGCCTCAACGACGGCGGTGACACTGTGCCAGGGGTGCGCTACACCACCATCGGTTCGCGGGTCGACGAGATGATTCAGCCGTCCAGCAATATCGCTTTACAGGGTCCCGGAGCCGAGAACATCGTTCTCCAGGACTTGTGCCCGCAGAACCTGACCGGCCACTTCCGGATGCCCTACGACCCCTACGTGATCGACATCATTCGTACGTCACTCGATCCGAATGCCGAGCGGCACGCATCATGCACGGCCGTACCGCTCGGCGCGGATATTCCGCAGGTGGTCATCGACGCAAACTCCTGAGGTCGACTCGGTCACTGCGGTCAAATTCGATTACTCAGCGAGTTTGGCCGCAGCCTGCGCCCACAGGAAAAACTTGTTCGTACCCAGATCGCGGACAGTCTTGATATTGAATGCAGCCTTCAAATGCTCTGCATCCGAATCACTTACGCCGTTCAAGGCTGCCACTGGCGCATCGGCCAAATCTTCGACGGACTTGCCTGCATATGCCTTGTCGAACTTGCTGTCGATGCATGCCATGAAGTACCTCCGTGTGGTCGGTGCATGTTCTTCTTGCTTCTGGACGCCGTGTGGTGGCGACAGAGACAGTCAATACCGTCCACTGCTGAATCTGCAGCGTTCTCACCAAAGAACTTGCTGAGAATTGTGTTCGATGTGCCGCGCGGTACAAACCGGCGGCAGCACTCCTTAGACTGACAGTTCCATCCACACAACATTCGGGAGCGCTTTCGTGAGTTGCAGTCCATCACGTTCGATAGGCCAGCGGGCTGATCACAGTCCGACCAGCCCTGAGAATCGGGAGGGCTGACATGCGCGTCGTCTTCGCCGGAACCCCGGAACCCGCCGTTCCCTCGTTGCGTCGACTCATCGAGTCGGCCAACCACGAGGTTGTTGCCGTCGTGACGCGTCCCGACGCCGTCGCCGGCCGTGGCCGCAAGGTCACCCGCTCACCTATCGGTCTGATTGCCGACGAGTACGGAATTCCGGTGCTGACGCCAGCCAAGGCGTCCGACCCCGAATTTGCAGCCGAGCTGAAGAGCTTCGAACCCGATTGCGCGCCTGTCGTGGCGTACGGAAACTTGTTGCCACAGAGCATCCTCGACATACCGAAATTCGGCTGGGTCAACCTGCACTTCTCGCTGCTTCCCGCCTGGCGCGGCGCCGCGCCGGTGCAGGCCGCGATCAGTGCCGGCGACGAAGTGACCGGCGCTAGTGCCTTCCGCCTCGAAGCCGGCATGGATACGGGCCCGGTGTACGGAGTGATGACGGAACGTATCCGCGACACCGACACAGCGGGCGATCTGCTCGGGCGTCTGGCTGAAGGTGGAGCCGGTCTGCTCGAATCCGTTCTGGATGCCATCGAAGCGGGCGAGATCAACGCGGTTCCGCAATCCGTCGACGGCGTTTCCTACGCCCCGAAGGTGACTGTCGACGCGGCTCGCGTGCGCTGGAACTTTCCCGCACTGACGGTGGATCGCCACATTCGGGCAGTTACGCCCGCTCCCGGTGCCTGGACGATGATCGGCGACCTCCGGGTCAAAGTCGGACCCGTCACGGTAACGGACGAGGTGTTGGACGTCGGCGAGATCGCAGTGCGCAAGGATGGTCTTTACATCGGTACCGCGACGACCGCAGTACGACTCGGGCAGATACAGCCCCCGGGCAAGAAATTGATGTCGGCAGGGGACTGGGCACGCGGTGCCCGACTCGACGCGGAGGTA
>NZ_JASHKR010000211.1 GCF_030056815.1 Rhodococcus sp. IEGM 1379 | reverse complement strand
GCCTTCATCGACCGACAACCAGTAGTGAAGGCGCACAGCAGATATTGATCAGGACCCGAAGTAAACCCCACCCTGTGAGCCGGTTCCGCCGGTGCCACCACTGAAGACTGCGGTGACCATTACCAACAGGCTGATTGACCGTTGCGGTTCCCGGCGCGTTGAGCTCGGTGACGCGAACAGCGGGGCTGGAAGGTCATCAGACCTCCCAGCCCCGCTTCGCGTTACGGGTAAAGAACCATCATCGGCCGTCCTACGAGCCGAAGATGTTACCCAGCGAACCGAAGATGTTACCCAAGGAACCCGAACCATCGGGTCCACTGTCCA
>NZ_JASHKR010000210.1 GCF_030056815.1 Rhodococcus sp. IEGM 1379 | reverse complement strand
CGTCTGCCAACTCATCGTCATCATGCTTCCCATCCTACAGGACCCCACCCCAAACTGCAAAACAACACAGAACCGCAAAAACTCGAAATCATAACCACCACAACACAATTCAAGCCTCCCCAAAACACCTCCATGCGTAACCAACGAAACCGATTACCCACCAACCGATCACCCAAAGTTACTGAAACACAACAACATTAAAAAACACCCGAAAATCGACCTTCCCGAGCCCGCCGCACACCCCCATCGCCGAGCAACAGCAGCTCCCCACCCGCCGCCGGCACCGCCGAACGATCGACCCGAACCCAGCCGGCACCCCACCGCCG
>NZ_JASHKR010000079.1 GCF_030056815.1 Rhodococcus sp. IEGM 1379 | reverse complement strand
GTGACGGTGACGGTGACGGTGACGGTGACGGTGACGGTGACGGTGACCAGATCAGGCACGGTCGCCTTCCACTGCGCGCGGCGACCGCGGGTGTTGGACCGGGACATCTTCCGCTGGGGAACTGCCATCAGATCACCGTGCGCTTTCCGTAGCGACGCTCGAACTTCTCGACTCGTCCGGCGGTGTCCATAACTCGTTATGCGCCGGTCCAGAACGAGTGTGAGTCGCTTGTGACGTCGACGACCAGCAGTGGGTAGGCGTTGCCGTCCGATCGTGAAACTGAAGTCAACTGCCGGAACCGGATACACGTATGTGAACCGCAAGAACCCTCGTAACGACCCCGACCGACTGGTCCTGAAGAAGTTCGACCCGGGCGTCCGCCGGCACGTCGATTTCCGAGAAGAGAAGTAGGCATGACGAAGAAGTCGACGATCGCGAAAAACAACCAACGACGAGTCATCGTCTCGCGATACGCCGAACAGCGATCCGTACTGAAGGAGGCGATCCGCTCCCCGAAAAGCTCCCCGGAAGAGCGCATAAAAGCCCAGGCGACCCTGCAGCGTCTACCACGCGACGCCAGTCCGGTACGATTACGCAATCGAGACGCTGCGGATGGACGTCCGCGCGGCCACCTGCGGAAGTTCGGGCTCTCCCGGATACGCGTGCGAGAAATGGCGCACCGTGGGGAACTGCCTGGCGTACACAAGTCGAGTTGGTAAGGAAGTCGGATGGCAGTCAAGCGTTCACCGTCGAAGAAGCCACGTCCCGTAGAGGGACGTAAGCCCAAGAAGAACCCGTTGTTCGCAGCGAAGATCACGCATGTCGATTACAAGGACATCAACTTGCTGCGCACGTTCATTTCGGACCGCGGCAAGATTCGTAGCCGTCGTGTCACGGGCCTGACCCCGCAGCAGCAGCGTCAGGTCGCAGTTGCAGTGAAGAACGCACGCGAGATGGCGTTGCTCCCCTTCACCGCCGCACGGTAGTCAGTTTCAGGAAAGGCCGCGCAGTCATCGACTGCGCGGCCTTTTTCTTGCCCGTATTTCCCTAACAGAGAGGTGCCCGCAGCGTGTCGGGAGTTGTTGCGGGTTTCACCGTCATCTTCGTGGTGATCGCAATCGGATACCTGTTGGGGCGTCTGGGCACTCTGGGCGATCACGGGCAGTTCGTTCTCGGCCGCCTCGTATTCTTTGTGGCTACGCCGGCTCTGCTGTTCACGACGCTCGCGTCGTCGGATCTGTCGGTGATCTTCTCCCCGACCCTCGCGGTAGCGTCGGCCACCGCCTTTGCCGTCGGCGCGCTGTACGTCCTCGTGGCCAGAATCTGGCTGGATCGGCCGCTACCGGAACTGACGATCGGCGCGCTCTCTGCGTCCTACGTGAACTCTGCGAACCTCGGTATTCCCATCGCTGTTTTTGTGCTTGGCGACGCCACATTTGTTGCTCCGCTGCTGCTGTTCCAGATCGTCGTCTACTCCCCCATTGCGTTGACGATTCTCGATCTCACCGCTCTGCGCGGTCAGGACGCCGAGAAGCTGTCGCTGATCAACACCGTGACCGCTCCGTTCAAGAACCCGATCGTGTTGGCCGGTGCGGCAGGCTTGGCGGTTGCGCTCGTCGGCTGGGCACCACCGCGGGCGCTGATGCAGCCGTTCGAACTGATCGGAGCCACGTCCGTTCCCGGTGCTCTGCTCGCGTTCGGGCTGTCCTTGTACGGCGTGCGTGTACTGGAGAAGGGCTCGAGCCCCCGACGTGATGTCGCCTTGGCGTCGACGCTCAAAATTGTGGTCCAACCGGTGCTCGCCTATCTGATGGCGCATTTCCTACTCGGCATCGACGGCCACCAATTGTTTGCGATCGTGGTGGTTTCCACCTTGCCGACGGCTCAGAACGTCTTCATCTACGCGAGCCGATATCGCCGCGGTATGGTGCTGGCTCGCGACAGCGCTTTTGTCACCACTTTGGCGTCAATTCCTGCGATTGCGCTGGTCACCGCGTTGCTCGCTTGACCAGGGTTACGGTGGATGCATGCGCGTAATCGTCCTCGCAGTTTTGGCCACCCTGGCGTTGGCAGGGTGCTCTTTCGGCGCGCAGTCCACGGGAACTCCCGCGGCGCCGAAAGTACTTGCGGCGCAGGGCGCTGTTCCTGCCGATTGGGGGCGCGGATCACCCGTTCCCAATCAAGTGGACGACTCCGATATCGGTACGGTCTTCGCTGATCGCGCAGACATCGTCGGAGCGTCGGACACCATGTTCGAGTCTTGGTCGGAGGTGGACGAGACCACCGTTGCCGTCCATTTCGTGACCGGAACACCGGAATGTTACGGCGCGCACGCCGGTATCGAAGAGACCGATTCCACGGTCACCGTCACGCTACAAACGGGTGCGCTTCCGGAGGCTGCAAATAAAATGTGCATTCTCGTAGCGGTGTTCGGCTCGTTGGACGTGCATCTGAGTAGTCCACTCGGTGACCGTCAGGTGGTCGGCGGATAAAGTTTCCGCTTCTGGGTCGGTGGCCGAAACGTCGGAAGATCGACTACAAAACACTCCGTTCTGTCAGGTGTGGCACACGTCTCGTAAGACCACACTGGAAACGTCGCCGTCACTGCTCGTCGTTCGCAAGATCTCGACCGAGTAGTGCTCAATGTGAAGGAGCTCGCACGTGCCTACTCTCTCGAGAGATATTGTCATCGTCGGCGCCGGACCCTCCGGTTTGGCTGCAGCGACAGCGCTGCGCAAAGCCGGATTGTCCGTAGCCGTGTTAGAGGCACGTGATCGTGTCGGCGGCCGGACCTGGACCGACACCGTCGACGGTGCGGTACTGGAGATCGGCGGCCAGTGGGTCTCCCCCGACCAGACCGCGCTGATCGGGCTGCTCGACGAACTCGGCCTCACCACTTTCGACCGCTACCGCGAAGGCGAGTCCGTCTATATTTCCGCCGCTGGCGAGCGATCCCGCTACACGGGCGACTCGTTCCCCACGAACGAGACGACGAAGAAGGAAATGGATCGTCTCATCGACGTGATGGACGATCTTGCTGCACAGATCGGCGCCGAAGAGCCTTGGGCACACCCGCTTGCGCGCGAACTCGACACCGTCTCCTTCAAACAGTGGCTGATCGACGAATCCGACGACGCCGAAGCTCGCGACAACATTGGCCTGTTCATCGCGGGCGGGATGCTCACTAAACCCGCCCACGCGTTCTCGGCATTACAGGCTGTCTTGATGGCGGCGTCGGCCGGCTCGTTCTCGAATCTGGTCGACGAGGACTTCATTCTCGACAAGCGTGTGGTCGGGGGAATGCAGCAGGTGTCCATCCGGATGGCCGCGGCATTGGGTGACGACGTATTCCTGAACGCACCCGTGCGAACCGTGCAATGGAGCGACAAGGGCGCAGTCGCGTTGGCGGACGGTGACATTCGCGTCGAGGCAACCCACGTCATCCTGGCCGTTCCACCCAACCTCTACTCACGGATTTCCTACAATCCCCCGCTTCCTCGTCGACAACATCAGATGCATCAGCATCAGTCGTTGGGCCTCGTCATCAAGGTGCATGCCGTGTACGAGACACCGTTCTGGCGCGCAGACGGTTTGTCCGGCACCGGCTTCGGTGCGTCGGAGGTGGTTCAGGAGGTGTACGACAACACCAACTACGAGGACGACCGCGGCACGCTCGTGGCGTTTGTCTCCGACGAGAAGGCCGACGCGATGTTCGAACTCAGCGCCCCGGAGCGGCGGGCAACCATTCTGGCGTCACTCGCCCGGTACCTCGGACCGAAGGCGACCGAGCCTGTTGTGTACTACGAGTCCGACTGGGGCTCGGAGGAATGGACCCGAGGCGCGTACGCCGCCAGCTTCGATCTCGGCGGACTGCACCGTTACGGCGCCGATCAGCGGACGCCGGTAGGCCCGATTCACTTCTCCTGCTCCGATATTGCCGCCGAGGGTTACCAGCACGTCGACGGCGCTGTTCGCATGGGACAGCGGACCGCAGCCGACATCGTCGAGCGCAGAAAGAGCTGACAGTCACCTGCGATCATTGCCCGGCAGTTACGACTGCCGGGCAATGATCGCGAGTAGTAACTCCGCACGCACTCGCGCGACCTCCAAACGGCAGTCGATCAGGCTCTCCACCTTCGCCATTCGACTCCGCAGTGTGTGCCGATGGACACCCACCGTGACGGCCGCCGCCTCCCAATGACCGTTGGACTCGAGGAATGCACGCAGCGACGACAGTAACTCCGTCCCGTTCTCCCTGTCGTAATCATCGAGTGGGGCAATCATGGTCTCGGCCAACGTGTTCAGCACCTCTCTGGTGGAACTGAAGGCAAGCAACACGCTCCCTGTCAGTGACGCGAACTCCACAGGCTCTCCACCGAGTTCAGCCGCTGACGCACACAACTGCGATTGTTCGACCGCCGTCACCAGCGCCGCAACTACTCGCCTGCCGCTGAGTCCGACACGGAGAGCGCCCCGATCCGAATCCGAGATGCCGCACAACAGCGCACGCACGAATTCGACATCGTCACTTCCCCGAAGCAATACGGTGACGCGATCATCATTCTTGCGCAAAAATAGTTGCCGTCCAGCAATGTTCATGAAACTGGCGATCTCGAATTCCACCCGGAGCGCTCGCTTCGTCGTCTCCGCCAGAACTGTCAACCCCCGCACCATTCCGTCGGCGTCGGCGGCGTGACGTATCTGCTCCCAGGCCGGCGCGGGATCACGATCCTCGGTGAGCAACAGCCCCAACGCGTGTGAGTTGAGTTGGTCTTGGGTAGCTCGCAGCCGCGCAGGTTTCTCGAAGTCCAACGCCAACAACGAATTCGCGTGGCCGAGCAGGATTTGGTCTACGTAACTCAACGACGACGGGCTGATCACGACAAGATATCCGTGCAGGGTTCGCCCCACACTGATCTGTTGCACCGCAACGGAAGCACCCGATTGTGCGAGCGCCACGCTGCTGGACGCACCGCCGCCGAGAGTGCTTTGCAACTCCTCGATGACATCGTCGTCCGGCATCGTCGGATGATTCTCGAGCACTCGGCCGGCGACGTCGAGAAGCAGAACCGTCGACGAGGTCGCAATCGCAAGCTCCCGCACTGTCGCGGCCGTTCCGCCGGCTATGACGGCACGAGTCATTCGAGGTTGCGCCCGGGACGCACGCAGAACGGCCTCGTACTCCTGTTCCGCCAACCGGCTCATCACTCGCTTCACGACGGCGGCAAAAGGAGTCGGAAGCGGCACTTCGATCAGCGGCAACCCGAGTTCGTCGGCAACGGAAACGAGGTCTGCGGGCACTTCCGGGTACGAAAGGCCGGTACCGAATCCCACCGCCGCCACGCCCGCTGCGTCGAGCATGCGGAGATACCGCTCGCGCTCACGCGTGGTGGAAGGCAGCCTGATGCCCGTGGTGAGAATGAATTCACCACCGGTCAGCCACCGGAACGGATCGATCAACTCGGTGGCATGCGCAAAGGTGATCTCACGACCGATGCCTGCGTGCCCGCCCTTCACCTCGAGAGCTAGGTCCGGTTGCGCCAACATCCAGCGCACGGCAATCGTCATGGGCTGGACTGTACAACTCGGCGCGTTCAGGCCCAAAGATTTCACCTTTCTGGCAGCTGTCTAAATTTGTGAGGCAGCGCACACTTGCACACACACGCTCCACAAGTGCGAGGGTGCGGCTTCCTTTGACTCAGCCTTCAACTGACTCGGCCGCAACTCGTTCGACTTCGAGAGGAACCGGTACAGATGTCGATCGTCGTACTCGAGAACTACATCAACGGTGAATTTGTCGCTTCGTCTGCAACCGAGACGCTGGACCTGATCAACCCCGTGGACGAAAGCGTCGTGGGTCGTACCCCTGTCTCCACGAAAGCCGACGTCGACGCAGCCGTCGAGGCCGCCACCCGCGCATTTCAGACATGGGGCAAGACCACCCCGGGTGCGCGTCAGGCCGCCCTTCTCAAGCTTGCCGACGCCATCGAGGCCCACAGCGACGAGATCGTCGAGGCCGAATGCGCCAATACCGGCCAGTCACGGCAGATGATCGCCGACGAGGAGGTCAAGGTGGGCGCCGATCAGATCCGTTTCTTCGCCGGTGCCGCCCGCATCCTCGAAGGTAAGGCGGCCGGTGAGTACATGGAAGGTTTCACGTCGTATGTACGCCGTGAGCCCATCGGCGTCGTCGGCCAAGTCACTCCGTGGAACTACCCGTTCATGATGGCGCTGTGGAAGATCGGGCCGGCGTTGGCTGCCGGAAACACCATCGTCCTCAAACCCAGTGACACCACGCCGGGCAGCACGCTGGTGCTCGCGAAGCTGAGCAAGGGGATCCTGCCGGACGGGGTATTCAACGTCATTCTCGGCAACGGCGGCACCGGCGCGGCGCTGGTGGAGAATCCTGCCCTCGGTCTTGTCTCCATCACAGGTTCGGTGCGTGCCGGCATCGCCGTCGCTGTGTCTGCGGCGCAACAACTCAAGCGCGCACACCTCGAACTCGGCGGCAAGGCTCCCGCAATCGTCTTCGGAGACGTCGACATCGAGAAAACCGCCACCGGTATCGCCGAGGCCGCCTTTTTCAACGGTGGCCAGGACTGCACGGCAGCCACCCGGGTTATCGTCCACGAGTCCATTCACGATCAGCTCGTCGACGCGCTTGTCCGCAACGCCGAGTCACTTCGCCCCGGCTCCCCGGATGATCCGGATGCGTTCTACGGCCCACTGAACAACATCAACCATTTCAACGCCGTCAGCGACAAGATCACGAACCTCCCCGCCTCTGCCACGATCGTCACCGGCGGAAAGCGTTCCGGCGACACAGGATTCTTTTTCGAACCGACAGTCATTACCGGGGTCGCCCAGTCCGATGACATCGTGCAGGAGGAAACATTCGGCCCCATCCTCACCGTGCAGAGCTTCGCCGACGAGAAGGAAGCAATCACCCTGGCAAACGACGTCCGCTTCGGTCTCGCATCCAGCATCTGGACCAAGGATCACGGTGTCACACAACGTGTTTCCGCGGCGCTCGATTTCGGTGCCGTCTGGATCAACTGCCACATCCCGCTTGTCGCAGAGATGCCACACGGCGGATTCAAGTACTCCGGCTACGGCAAGGACCTCTCCGCCTATGGGGTCGAGGACTACACCCGCCTCAAGCACGTCATGAGTTCGCACGACTAGTCCTGTCCTGATCCCTTCACGCCGGAAAGAGTAACCATGCGCCTGATAGTCGGATACCTCGCCACACCCAGCGGCAGAGACGGGCTTGTTCTCGGAGCACAGCTCGCGCGCAGCCTCGGCGCACAACTCGACATCTGCATGGTGCTCCCACCGGATCGCACACTGCCGGCAAAGATCCCGTCGGAAGCCGGATACGACGACATCCTTGCCGCCCGCGCCAACGACTGGCTCACCGAGGCGAAGAACTCGGTTCCCGAAGACGTGTTGGTCGAGATTCATCTGACCTTCCACGAATCGTTTGCGCAGGGACTGCTCGACGAAGTGACCAGGCTCGGAGCGCAGGCAATCGTGGTCGGAGCTTCCGGCGACGGTCTTCTCGGACGCCATTCCATCGGTTCGGTATCGACGGAACTCCTTCACTCGGCCCACGTTCCGGTGGCACTGGCCCCTCGCGGAACACGACATTCGTCGGCGTCGCAGATTCGTGAGGTGACGTGCGCTCTCGGTACCAGGGAGGGAGCCGATCTGGTTCTACGGACCGCGGTGCGGACAAGCGAACTGATGCATGTCCCGCTACGTCTCGTCTCCCTGGTTGCACTGGATCCACAGAACGACCTCCGCGATCACCGCGACACTGTCGAATCTGCCCGGGATCGCGCCCGCGCACACGCCCAGGGAACGCTCGAGGTCGCGAAAGCGGTTCTCCCGGATGATCTTCCCATCGAAGTCATCATCGCCGACGGATCCTCGGTCGAATCGGCCGTGCGCACACTCGAGTGGCAGGACGGCGATCTCGTGATGGTCGGCTCGAGCCGCCTCGCCCAACCACGTCGCCTCTTCCTCGGTTCAACGGCAGCAAAAATGCTGCGAGTACTCCCGGTACCGATGGTTGTAGTGCCCAAGCACGAGTTCACAACGCCGGAGGCACTGTCATGACGAACAATGAAGCGACACAGGCGGAGCCCACCGGAACCGGCCTGAGTTCCAAAGGTCTGGCCACCGGTAAGATAGGTATGCTCTCCGGCGCAGTCCTCGGAATTTCCTCCGTAGCACCGGGTTACACCCTGACCGCCAGTATCGGCCTGATCGTCGCTGCCGTCGGGCTCAAGATGCCGGCCATTTTCATCGCCGGCTTCATCCCGATGTTCCTCACGGCATATGCATACCGTGAACTCAACTCCGAAACCCCGGACTGTGGTGCGTCGTTCACGTGGTCCACCAAGGCATTCGGTCCCTATGTGGGCTGGATGTGCGGTTGGGGCATGGTGATCGCCACCATCATCGTGCTCTCGAATCTCGCCGCCATTGCCGTCGACTTCTTCTACCTGTTCATCGCCCGGGTGGTCGACAATCCGTCTATTGCAGATCTACCGGGAAATAAACTCGTCAACGTCGGCACCACGCTGGTCTTCATTGCCCTGGCCACCTGGATAGCGAGCCGAGGAATCACCACGAGCGAGCGCGTGCAGTTCGCACTCGTCGGATTCCAGATGGTCCTTCTGGTCGTGTTCGCCGTTGTCGCACTGGTTCACGTCGGCGCCGGCGATGCTCCGGCCGGACTGTCCTTCGACCTGAGTTGGTTCAACCCCTTCAGCGGCCTCGCGATCGGCGCGTTTGTCATCGGACTCACCGGATCGATCTTCGCGTTCTGGGGCTGGGATACATGCCTGACGTTGGGCGAGGAATCCAAGAACCCCAAGAAGACTCCGGGCCGCGCCGGATTGCTCTGTGTTGCAACCATTCTGCTGACCTACCTGCTGGTTTCCGTCGCGGCGATGATGTACGCCGGTGTCGGCGAGGACGGCGTGGGCCTGGGTAACCCGGATAACTCCGAAAACGTCTTCGGCGCGCTGGCTGATCCGGTGCTGGGCAATTGGGGCGGAATGCTGCTCTTCCTCGCCGTCTTCGTCTCGTCCGTCGCCAGTCTGCAGACCACCTTCCTCCCCGCCGCCCGAACGATGCTCGCCATGGGCGCCTACGGAGCATTCCCCAAGAAACTCGCGGAGGTCTCCCCTCGCTTCCTCGTTCCGACATATGCGACCGTCGTCGCCGGAGTGGTGACAGCGGTCTTCTACACCGTTGTCACCTTCCTCTCCGAGAGTGCACTACTCGATACCATTGCAGCCCTGGGCATCATGATCTGCTGGTACTACGGCATCACAGCATTTGCCTGTGTCTGGTACTTCCGAAAGACGGTGTTCGACAGTGTCCGCAACTTCGTCTTTCGATTGGCGTTTCCACTGCTCGGCGGGCTCATGTTGCTGGCAGTGTTCGTCATCTCCATTCGAGAGAGCATGGACCCGGACAACGCCAGCGGCGCTTCGATCGGCGGAATCGGCCTGGTGTTCTTCTTGGGCTTCGGAATCCTGATCCTCGGGGCCGTACTCATGATGGTCATGCGTGTACGCAACCCGGAGTTCTTCCAGGGCAAGACGCTCAATCGCGACACAGCTGCGCTACGCGACGAGAGCGATCTCAGTGTGCGGTAGGCAACTGGGCGACCAGGCCTGAAATCAGCACGCGCATACCGAATTCGAAGGCGGCGTCAGCACGTTCGGGATTCTTCCCCGACGTTGCCAGCGCCGCCTTCATCGCGTTGTTGACTTCGGGTCCCGACGACCATTGAACTTCCGGCGCGGCCAGGTCCAATGCGGACCCGAGAACAAAGCTGTCGACGGTCGTGATCGCGTGCAAAGTCTCGCCGGGCTCGAAACCACCGTCCGAGAATGCTTGCGCCAGTGCGTTGTACAATCCGAACGCGACCCCGGCCTGCACAGTGTGCGCGGTGAACAACGGAATCAGGCGAGGATGTTCGGCATAACTCCGCCGATACTCCGAGGCCAACGCCGCGACGGTCTCGCTCCACGATCCACTCTGCGATGTCACGTCGATTCCGGCCATCAACCGAGCCCGCATGAATTCGACGATCTCGGCCCGGCCGGACACATGGTTGTACAGCGAAGACGGCCGCACTTTCAGCCGCCCAGCCAGGCCGGGCATCGTGAAGTCGCCTGTCTCGTCCACCGATTCGATCGCTGCCTCGGTGATGATCTCCGGCGAGAGCAGTCGCTGCGGTGGCCGCGGCATGGGTACCTCCTGGTCGAATCCGAATACTCGCGACAAGTGCATCTCGGCAAAACCCTTGATCTACTCGCGTTCACCCACCATACTTAACGAATTAGATTCGTTTTACGTTGAGCGTCGAACACCCGACTTCCGAGGAATCACTATGCTGACGATCACCGCTTTCACGCCACCCGCATCCCTGGCCGGTACTGCCCCATCCCAGTCCTCGCCCCTCCGAGTAGGCCTTGTGCAGCATCGCTGGCAGGAAGACCAGCAGGATCTCCGCGGCGAACTCCGCGAAGGCATCTCCACCGCCGCGCAACTGGGAGCGTCGGCGGTATTCCTTCCCGAACTCACGCTCAGCCGCTACCCGGCCGAGGTCCCCGGCGGTGACAACCCCGGACGCGACGCAGAAGACCTGCTTACCGGCCCTACCTTCACATTCGCAGCCAAGGCCGCCGCCGAAAACAACGTTCTCGTGCACGCGTCCCTGTACGAGCGCAGCGAGGCCGCCGACGGTCTCGGCTACAACACCGCCATCCTGGTCTCGCCTTCAGGTGAACTCATCGGACACACGCGCAAACTGCACATCCCCGTGACGGCCGGGTATTACGAGGACACCTACTTCCGAGGCGGGCCGGCAGCGGATCCATACCCCGTTCACGAGGTACTCGGCGCCAAGTTCGGACTCCCGACGTGCTGGGACGAGTGGTTCCCCGAGGTTGCACGCGTGTACTCCCTCGCCGGCGCACAGATCCTGGTGTACCCCACGGCAATCGGATCGGAACCCGATCACCCGAATTTCGACACCCAGCCCCTGTGGCAGCAGGTCATCGTCGGAAACGGAATCGCAAACGGCACATTCATGGTTGTTCCCAACCGCCACGGTAGTGAAGGCCTCATCACGTTCTACGGTTCCTCGTTCATCTCGGACCCGTACGGACGCATACTCGCGCAAGCTCCCCGCGACGAATCAGCCGTACTGGTCGCCGACCTTGATCTCCGGCAACGCGACGACTGGCTTTCACTCTTCCCATTTTTGTCGACTCGTCGACCCGACACGTATGCCGCCCTCACCGAACCTGTTGATGCTACTGCCCCTTTCGGAGGCACTCGATGACTTGGCGCATGCCAGCGGAAAGTGAACCGCACGAGCGCACGTGGATGGCGTTTCCCAGCGCCGGATACTCACTCGGTGACACACCCGAGGAACACCATGAGGCTCGATCGACCTGGGCAGCTGTTGCTCACGCCATCTCCGAGTTCGAACCAGTCACTATGGTGGTCGATCCCGATGAGATCTCCGAGGCGCGAAAGTACCTGTCCGAGAAGATAGCTATCGTCGAATCCCCTCTGAACGATGCGTGGATGCGCGACATCGGCCCCACCTTCGTATTGTCCGACGACGGACACCTCGGCGGCGTCGATTGGGTTTTCAACGGCTGGGGCGCGCAAGAGTGGGCGCAGTGGGACAAGGACTCGAAGATCGGCGCGTTTGTCATCGGGCAGACCGGCACTCAGTTGATCGACTCGCCAATCGTCAACGAGGGCGGCGGTATTCAGGTCGACGGCCTGGGCACCGTGCTGGTCACAGAAACAGTCCAACTCGATCCCGGACGCAACCCGCACCTCACCAAGGCAGACATCGAAGCGGAACTGGCCCACACTATCGGTGCTACACACGTGATCTGGCTACCGCGCGGCTTGACCCGCGATCAGGAAACCTACGGAACTCGGGGCCATGTCGATATCGTCGCTGCCATCCCGTCCCCCGGTGTTGTCCTCGTACACGACCAGCGCAACCCCGCGCACCCCGACTTCGAGGTCAGCAAGACAATCATCGAACTGTTCGAGCACTCGACTGATGCCGCCGGCCGCTCCTGGAAAATCATCCCCTTTCCGGCGCCCCAGATTCTGCGCGACGACGAAGGCTTCGTGGATTACAGCTATATCAATCATCTAGTCGTGAACGGCGGTGTCATTGCCTGCAGTTTCGATGATCCCGCCGACGAGGAAGCCGCCGCAATTCTCGCAGCCGCCTACCCTGGCCGGACCGTCGTTACCGTCGATGCCAGGCCGTTGTTCGCGCGAGGCGGCGGAATCCATTGCATCACACAACATCAACCGGCAGAACGAAACTAACACCGCCTGTGCAGTTAGCGTCGGCCGCGCATGTAATCACTCACCACTGCAGCGCCCAAACCTTCGACATCGGGAGCAATGACACGCCCACCCACACGATGAGCCATGCGGTCGACCACCCGAGCCAGGCCCGGGTCTTCACCGAGTCGGAAAAACGTCACCTTGGCACCCAATCTGGCCACGGCGTCGAGTGCACGGACCGTCAATCCAAGGGTTCGGGCGCTCGGCGGATAGTCGAATCGTGCCTCGCCGTCGGGTTCGAGGTGTGCAGTCGGCTCACCATCGGTGACGATCAATACCACCGGTTGGGCGTTGGAATGGCGTCGAAGATGCCTGGCCGCCAACAACAACGCGTGATGCAAGTTGGTGCCCTGATCCCACGCCCCGTCCAAACCGGCAAGCTCCGACGGGTCCAGGACATGAGCGTGACGCCCGAAGGCAATGAGTTGTAGTTCGTCGCTGCGAAACCGTGTGCTGACAAGATGATTGAGCGCGAGCGCCGTGCGCTTCATCGGAACCCAGCGATCCTCCATCACCATCGAAAACGACGTGTCCACCAGCAATGCCACCGCTGCCTGGCTACGCTGTTCGGTTTCTGCGACCTCGACGTCGGCCACAGTGAGCCGCAGCGGAATTCGGCCAGGATCGCGCAACACCGCGTTGGTGATCGTCCGCGTCACATCCCACGGCAGAGTGTCACCGAACTCCCATTCTCGCGACGCTCCGGTGGGTTCACCCATCGCGCCGGCCCGACGCGTATCCCGCTGGCCGGTCCGCGAGGACAGCTGACCGGCAACGTCGCGGAGTGCGGTCTGGCCGAGTTGCCGCATCGCCTTGGGTGACAACCGCCATTGACCGTCGGGTGCTCGATCGAAGAAACCCTGCTCCTGCAAAGCCTTTTCGAGGTCAGCAAGAGTACGTACGTCGGCCGCTGCTTCGTCGTCGAGTTGCCTGGCCAACAATTCCGGATCGATATCGTCGAGACCCGCGCCCGCATACTGTTGCGAAAGTTGATCAGCCAGCGATTCCAACTCGGCAAGGTCCGACAGTGCACCGGTGCCCTCCCCCAAACCCATGCCCTGCTGGCCGCGAAACTGCTGCGAACCCTCCCAGTCTTCGCCAGGCCTCGCTGCCTGCAAGAACTGATCGAGTTGACTGAGCTCGCTCATCAAACTCGGATCACCGAAAGCCTGTTGCGCCAAGGCATCCAGCTCGTCCCGCTGCTCCTGAGAGAGTGAATTTCGCAATCGCTGCGCCGCCGCCGCCCGCTTCGCCAGCGAGTCGAGCAGTTCCTCGACATTTCTCGGGTTATCGGGAAAATACTGCCCGTGTTTGTCCATGAACTCCGAGAACTGTCTCCGAGTGTCCTTGCCACGGGCATGAGCGTCGAGCAATTGATTGAGATCTGCCAGCATCTCCCGGATCTGCTCACGATCTTCGGCGGTGGCACCCTCGAGAGCCTGCTTCATGCCCGAGAACCGCTGATCCAGAACTTCACGTCCCAGAAGGTCACGGATCTTGTCGTAGTCGGCATGCGCCTGCTCACTACGCCAGTTGTAATCTGCCAGATCCTGAACCGCGTGCGCCGTCGATGCCGGCAATTCCTCGATCCTCATCTCGTTGAATCGTGCGTCGTCATCGAGCGCGCGGGCCAACTCCTTGCGCTCCTCGAGCACTGCTTTGTCGAGGAGTTTGCGTACCTCGTCGAGGGTTCCGCCGAGGTTGTTGCGACGCAGCATCTCTCGTCGACGACGATTCACCTCCGCCGTGAGTTCGTCGAGCCCGCGCATGTCGCGGTTTCCGCGCCGCAGCAACTCGCGCAACGCCTGCCGCGGAGACGTCCCCGCTAGAACGTCGTCGCCGATCGCCGCCAGCGCCTCACGAAGATCCACCGGCGGGGCCAATGGATCGGGGCCGCCGTCATACGGCCGGTAGCGCGGATTATGTGTCATTTCAGGAATACACCGAGCGTCCGCCCGGGCCTTGATCTTTCGAGATCCGACGGGCCAGGTACAACCCTTCGAGCGCCAGCTCCGCGCCGGCAGCACGCTCACCGTCGGATTGTGCCCCCAACCGCTCTGCGATTTCGTCCAGAACCTCGAGTTCGGGCAGTTCGTCCAAAAATGCTTTGGCCGTGACGGATTCGCCCGTGACGATGGTGTTGCCCAGCTCCACAGCACTCACCAACGTCGACAAGTCGATTCCGCCCAGACGTACACGAACGGTATCGGCTGTTGCGCGGCGGAGCAGATGTTCGAGCACCTCCAGTTCACGGCCCTCCTCACCCGATTCGAACTCCACCTTGCCGCGAAGCACCTCCACTACCGAATCCAGATCCACCGGCCTCGCAACAGGATCCGCCTCGCCGAGGATTGCCGCGCGGCGCACTGCGGCAGCACTGACAGTCTCGGCGCCGGCCACGGCAAAACGAGCCGACACACCCGATCGCTGATCCACCGAAGTAGATTCGCGCAACAACCGTGTGAAGCGAGCCAGAATCTCGAGTAGGTAATCGGGGACTTCTGCCGCCAGATGCGCTTCCTGGTCGATCACGGCAATCTCATCAAGCAGTTCGACGGGGTAGTGCGTGCGAATCTCAGCTCCGAAACGATCCTTGAGCGGCGTGATGATGCGTCCGCGATTGGTGTAGTCCTCGGGGTTCGCACTCGCTACCAACAGCACATCCAACGGAAGCCGCAGCGTGTATCCACGGACTTGGATGTCACGCTCCTCCATCACGTTGAGCAGCGACACCTGAATGCGCTCGGCCAGGTCGGGAAGTTCGTTGATCGCAACAATTCCACGATGCGCGCGCGGTACGAGTCCGAAGTGAATGGTCTCGGGATCACCCAGACTGCGGCCTTCGGCGACCTTGACCGGATCGACGTCACCGATCAGGTCGGCGACGGACGTATCCGGGGTCGCTAGTTTCTCGGAGTACCGCTCGCTGCGATGACGCCACAGAACCGGTAGTTCATCACCGAGTTCACGCGCACGCCGGATCGAGGCCGGAGTAATCGGCTCATAGGGATGCTCCCCCAGTTCCGAGCCGTCGATGACGGGCGTCCATTCGTCGAGCAACAAGGCAAGTGTGCGCAGTACCCGCGTCTTGCCCTGCCCACGTTCACCGAGCAGCACAACGTCATGGCCGGCAATCAGCGCCCGTTCGAGTTGCGGGGCGACTGTTTCCTCGAACCCGACTATCCCGGGCCAGGGATCCCGGCCGTCCCGCAACGCGGCGAGCAGGTTCTCGCGTATTTCTTCTTTGACACTTCGCTGCACGTGTCCGGAGGCCCGTAGCTCCCCGAGGGTCTTGGCGACAGTCACCACACCAAGCTACGAGCATTTGTCGGTTTCGGCACCCGCTGAGGAGAATCCGCTCTCAACTCTCCACGTGAGACTGGTCCATCCAGATGATTTCCCAGATGTGACCGTCCGGATCCTGAAAGCTCCGCGAGTACATGAATCCGTGGTCCTGAGTCGCATTTCCGGCACTGCCGCCGGTTGCCAATGCCTTGTCGACGATGGAATCCACGGCCTCGCGAGTCTCCGCCGAAAGCCCGAGGAGCGCTTCCGTCGACACCATCGTATCGGCGATCTCCTTGGACGTGAAGGTCTTGAAAAACGGCTCGGCCAGCAACATCACCACGATGGTGTCGCTGATGACTATCGACGACGCATTGTCGTCGGAGAACTGCGGGTTCTTGGCATAGCCCAGTCCCTCGTAGAACGCGGTGGCCTTACCCAGGTCTTTGACGGGGGAGGTTGAGGAAGAATTTTGTGGGTGCCGGTGTAGGCATCGAAGTTCCTTTCCGGTGAGCGGGTGTGTGCCTTTCGTACCCGCGAACGGCGAACAACAGTCCTAAACTCCACCCATGGATACCTGGGTCTTGCCCGCGATGCTCGGCCTCGGTCTCGCTGCTGCGTCGGGTATGCGAACCTTCTTGCCACTGTTGATGCTGAGTACCGCCGTCCATTTCGAACTGTTCGGGATCACCGTCGGTGAGTCGATGCGGTGGATCGGATCTACCGGCGCCCTGGTTGCTCTGGCGATCGCCGCCGTCGTCGTCGAACTGTGTGCCGATCTGATCCCGTTCGTGGACAACGCACTCTCGGTCGTCGGCAATGTCACGGGACCGATCGCCGGCGCAATCGCGGCGTGGGCTGCGTTCAGCCATTTCGATCCGGCAATCGCCGCGATAGCCGGCATCATCGTCGGGGCCCCGACTGCTTTGACGTTCAGCGCCGCGCAAACCGGGACGCGCGCCGTCAGTACCGCGACTACCGGTGGGCTCGCCAACCCAGTCATTTCCGTACTCGAAGACGTACTGACGTTCTTCACGTCGTTGATCGCGATGATCCTTCCGCTCCTGATCATTCCGTTTCTCGCCGCGCTCTTGTGGTTCAGTTGGCGCGGATGGCGACGCGTCCGCAGTCTGCGTACCGCGTGAGCCCGCGAACCTGGTAGACAGGTCGTCATGTCCGACACCGAGATCACTTTTCAATCAGGGCCAGTCACCCTCTTCGGGAGCCTGCGTCTGGTCGCCGGTCCCGACCGGAAGGCACCGGCGGCACTCATCCTCGCGGGCAGCGGCCCCACCGATCGCAACGGTGACAGCACACTTCTCGAAGGCGATATCGGGACGCTCCGATTCATCGCGAATGTCCTTGAAGAACAGGGTATTTCAAGTCTGCGCTACGACAAGATCGGCAGCGGCGAAACCGGATTGGGCCCCTACGAGATCGACGAGATCGCCGATCTCGGCTTCAACACATACGTCGATGCAGCGTCCGACGGACTC
Source organism: Rhodococcus sp. IEGM 1379 (assembly GCF_030056815.1). Lineage (GTDB taxonomy): Bacteria > Actinomycetota > Actinomycetes > Mycobacteriales > Mycobacteriaceae > Rhodococcus_F. The sequence continues at coordinate 2,798 of NZ_JASHKR010000079.1, read as the reverse complement.
GACTTTCTGGCGCAGCAACCGGGCGTCGACGCTGATCGACTCATCATCGTCGGCCACAGCGACGGGGCGATCGTCGCGCTCGCCGTGGCAACTGCACAGGAGGGCGCCCGAGTGAGTTCGCTCGCACTCGTCGAACCGTTGAGTGTCCGCCTCCTCGACCTGTTGACCAACCAGATTCACGGGCAACTCGACGCCGTTGTCGGGGCAGGGCAACTGCCTGTCGAATTGGCCGATGAACTCCGAGTAGCGCTCGCCGGGGCCGTGGAATCACTGCGTACCGACGGAACTGTTTCGGATGATCTTCCCGAGCCGCTGCGGAACGCCGGTCTGGTTTACACAAACGCGAAGGCACTGGCGGAAGAGGACGCCCTGGATCCCGTTGCACTCGTGGCTAGACTCCCCGCTGGAATGCCGGTGCTGACCAGTTGCTCGGCGAAGGACATCCAGATCGTTCCGTCAGACGTCGCGGCACTCGACGAAGCGTTGTCCCACACGTCGCTGACGTCGGTGCGTATGCGGAACACCAGTTTTGTACTCAAGGATCTCGGCGACGAGCAGTCGACCGGCGCCGATTACGTCGCACCCCTGCCGTACTCGGACGAGTTCGCGAAACCGTTTGCCGAGTGGGTCCGTTCACTCGCCTGACGACATACAGACCGAACGTCCTTGTTTTAAGATCGAAAGTCCCCCAGCGAGTCATCGCGGGGGGACTTTTGCATTTTCCCTCTGACCTGCACAGTATTGACGCAACCCGGATCGACCGCCGGGACAAAAGTCACGTGGAGTTTACGTTCGCGATGCAATTTATTGGTGCGAACCCTCGATCGGTGCTGTACGGTCATCCATTAACCAGCTACGCCACGAAAGAAAGGCACGGACGTCATGTCGCAACACCCAGACTTTGTATCCGTTCCCTCGTGGCGCAGTTGCACCGCACCCGTACACATTTTTTCGTCCTCCCTATCGGCCCATCGCATGACCAACAAGCATATGAGCGTCAAGCGCGGTGTCCCCCGAGAATGATCCACAGATTGATCGGATCCGTTTTCGGGCACCCAGGGCATATGCCGCGGGTGCCTTTTCTTTTACCTTTCACATCCAGGAGAGACAGATGAAACTTCGAATCAACCAGTTGTCCACCGCACCCCCGTATGCCGATCTGCCGTCCGACCTCACCGGCTACGCCGTCACGTTGGACCTTTCGCACTCCGACGCGGCCCACGAAGCCACCCTCGCCGCATTGATCAGCGAGATCCGCAACCGCGGCGCGTCACGGGTTGTCATCACCGGTACCCCGCGCGAACTTCAGGGAACACACATTCAAGCTGCCTGACCGCCGACTGCCAGTCATCCGAAACTGCCAGTCATCCGAAACGAAAACGGGCCCCGACAATGAAGTCGAGGCCCGCTTGCACGAGAAAATGATCAGTGCGCGAAGTGGCGCGCACCTGTCAGGTAGAGAGTGACGCCGGCTTCCTTGGCCGCCGCAATCACCTCGTTGTCACGAACCGAACCGCCGGGCTGAACCACAGCCTTGACGCCGGCATTCAGGAGAACCTGAAGTCCGTCGGGGAACGGGAAAAACGCGTCCGATGCTGCCACCGAACCTACGACGCGGTCACCGGCACGCTGAACAGCGAGATGCGCTGCGTCCACGCGGTTGACCTGGCCCATGCCGACGCCCACCGATGCACCGCCGGAAGCCAGCAAGATTGCGTTGGACTTCACCGAGCGGCTTGCGCGCCAAGCGAATTCGAGATCCTTGAGCGTTTCGGCATCTACAGCCTCACCGTTGGCGAGGGTCCAGTTGGCCGGGTTGTCGCCATCCGCATCGAGAACGTCGCGCTGCTGCAGCAACGTGCCACCCGAGATGGGGCGCAGTTCGATGCCGGTTGCAGTCGGCGCAGCAGCCTTCAGAACACGAATGTTCTTCTTGCGCTGCAGAACCTCAACGGCTCCGTCTGCGTAGGACGGGGCGATGACGACCTCGGTGAAGATGTCGGCAATCTGCTCGGCCAGCTCGACTGTGACCTCACGGTTGGCAGCGATGACGCCACCGAATGCGCTGACGGGGTCGCAGGCGTGAGCCTTGCGATGAGCATCGGCGATGTCGGTGCCCACAGCGATGCCACACGGGTTGGCGTGCTTGATGATTGCGACTGCCGGATCAGCGAAGTCGTACGCTGCACGCCACGCGGCATCGGAGTCCGTGTAGTTATTGTACGACATCTCCTTGCCATGCAACTGATCCGCCTGAGCCAAACCTGCAGGCGCAGCGGGGTTTTCGTACAGTGCAGCATCCTGGTGCGGGTTCTCGCCGTAACGCAGAACAGCGCTGCGGTTCCAGGTAGCGCCAACCCAGGCGGGGAACTGCGAACCGTCTTCGTCTGCAGCGATGGTGCTGGTCATCCAGCTCGCAACAGCCACGTCGTAGGACGCTGTGTGCTGAAACGCCTGCGCCGCAAGGACAGTGCGCTCACGCAACGTGAATCCGCCGTCGGCAACGGCTGCCAACACGTCGGTGTAGCGAGCGGGATCGACGACAACGGCCACCGACGGGTGATTCTTGGCGGCAGCGCGCACCATCGACGGACCGCCGATGTCAATCTGCTCGACGCACTCGTCCGGCGTGGCGCCCGAGGCAACCGTCGCGGTGAACGGGTACAGGTTGACGACGACGAGTTCGAACGTCGCGATGCCGAGTTCCTCGAGCTGAGCGAGGTGATCCGGCTTACGAGTGTCGGCCAGAACGCCGGCGTGAACGCGCGGATGCAGCGTCTTCACTCGACCTTCGAGGC
>NZ_JASHKR010000161.1 GCF_030056815.1 Rhodococcus sp. IEGM 1379 | reverse complement strand
TTCGTGAAATCGAACGCGAGGGCGGTGACAACTACCACCAGGAGGATTACGAGCTCTGCGGTCACAACGTGAATTGTGCGTATCGAACGCGTAAATGTACAGCGAACAGTCATGCGGTCGATCACCTTGCGGGCGCCCCGCGGTCCTTGTGCTGCAGCACTGCAGTTGAGGACGTGTTCAGCCGTACTTTAATCATTCATTGTGTTGCGTCTCACTTTTCTATCTGACCCATTGGGAAAACACCTTTCGTGATTCTCGAACGCTGGTTACCTACCCAGCGAGCGCGCTGCCCGGCAGCGCACGTCTGTGAGAAGGAAACCCCACAAAGTGAAGCCCAACAAGACCGCGAAGCTGGTCGTAGCACTTGCTGCCACCACAGCCTTGGTGTCTGCGTGTGCTGGAGATCGCGGCACTGATGCTTCAGCGACGTCTACCGGAGGATCCGGTACGACTGCCGCTGCAGTATCGAGCAGTTCCGATGCGAAGTTCGGCACCCTCGATTCCCCGTGCGGTGCGGGCGATGCGAAAGGCGCTACGGATCAGGGTGTCTCCGATACCGAGATCAAGATCTGATTCGGCGACGATCGTGGCTACGTGAAGTCGCCTGGCCTGAACAAGGAAATGAGCGACGCGGTCGGCGCTCTCATCTCGTGGTGCAACGATCAGGGCGGCATCAACGGCCGCAAGGTTGTCGGTACCGACTACGACGCAGCGATGACGCAGGCCAACTCGGTCATGCAGGAAGCCTGCGGCAGCCAGTTCATGATGGTCGGCTACGGCTTCGCGATGGACCAGACCGCAGAGCAGACCCGTGTCGCGTGCAACATGGTCGCCGTTCCAGGCTTTACCATCTCAGCTGATGCAACCAACGGTCCGATGACGTATCAGGGCGTGCCGACGCCCGTCGGCTACGCCAATGCCGCAGCGTGGTTCCAGATGGCCGAATTGCATCCCGATCTGCTGGGTGACTTCGCCGTCGTCAACAGTACTGCGCCGTCAGCACTGCGCCGTCGATCATCACCTCCACCACCAAGTCGCGTTCCATGGCAGAGGCAGCAGGCTTCACACTCATGGATTGCGGCGTGACCCTCAACTACGAGGGAGAATCCAGCTACGTCCCGTTTGCCGAGAAGTTCAAGGAATGCGGAGTCAAGGGCATTTGGACGTCCCGTTCAGCCAGTCCGCCAGAGCTGAACTTCGTCAAGGCCCTCGATCAGGTCGGCATCGACCCCATCTTCTTCGGTGAGGCCACCTGGTACGGCGAGCCCGTTGCGGCGTGGAACAAGGACACCGGACTGCTCGACAATCTCAATGCGGACATGATTTTCCAGATGCTCGAGAACGCGGACAAGGTTCCGGCTGTGAAGACGTACTCCGATCTGGTTTCCGCGGGAGGCGGCAAGACGGCACTGCTGGGCATGCAGTCGGCGTCGTCGTTCCTGCTCGGGGCGACCGCCGCAGACAAGTGCGGCAGCGACCTCATGGTCAACGAACTGTCGCAGATCCACGACTGGACCGCCGGCGGACTGCACGCGCCGACCGATCCGGGTAAGAACATGCCGGCGACGTGAGGCCTGATGGTGTCGCTGAAGGGCGATACCTACTCGCAGGCCTTCCCGGCTCAGGGCGGTGAGTTCAAGTGCGACCCTAAGTATCTGATCGCTACCGACAAGAGCATCTGGGGCACCGAACTGGATGCCGATCGCATCTCCACGAAGTACCAGAACGCGAATGTGATCAAGCCGGAGTCTTGATCCACCTGATTCATCCCCTACAGTGCCGGCGCCTCATGTGCGCCCGGAGCCGTTGCTCGAATTATCTGGTGTGCGTGCCGGTTACGGATCCATCGAGGTTCTGCACGGAGTGGATCTGGTTCTCGAGCCGGGCGCCGTCGTGGCATTGCTCGGTCCGAACGGTGGCGGTAAGACCTCGACCTTGAAGGTCTGCTCCGGCGTTCTGTCGGTTACTCGTGGTGAGTTCAAGCTCGCCGGACGGGTGGTCAACGGGATCGAAGTGTCGGAGTTAGCTCGTCTGGGTGTGTGCTCCATCCCGGAAGGCCGAGGAATTTTCGCGAACCTGTCGGTGCGTGAAAACCTGTGGATCGCAACGGGAACCGGGGCTTCGCTCGCGGAACTCGAAGAGATCGCGTACACGAGGTTCCCGATTCTGGGGGAGCGCCGCAGTCAGTTGGCGGGTTCGATGTCGGGCGGTGAGCAGCAGATGCTCGCGCTGTCCCGCGCATTGGGGACGAACCCCACGGTGCTGTTGCTCGACGAATTGTCGATGGGACTCGCGCCTCGTATCGTCTCGCAGATGTACGACGTGGTGGGTTCGCTTGCAGCTGAGGGTATTTCCATCCTTGTAGCCGAGCAGTTCGCTCGCGCTGTATTGCCGATCGCCACGTCTGCTGCGTTGATGTTGCAGGGTCGTGTGGTGGGTACCGGAACCCCCACGATATCGAAGAAGAACTTTCTGCCAGCTACCTAGGAGGATGACGATGACTACTGTTGCGCAAGATCGGCGCGGTGAGTTCAAGAAGAACATCGCAGAGTTGAAGATCGACAAAGGACAGTCGGGTAGTGACGGCAGAATGCGGTTCGGTGGCCTGATCTTGATGGTTGTGGGTGTGGTCGGAGCGTTTGTCATCTACATCTCGTCGTTGACGGAGTCGGATCTGCAGAACATCGCTTCCTACCAGATCCTGGCCGTCGCGTTCCTGGCTCTCGCTGTGATCGGCGGAGCTCTGTTCGTCGCGGCCTCCGTGGCGAAGGTGTTGCGGCTGTGGTTGGTTCGGCAGTTGTTGGAGGGTCAGGCGCAGACTGATCAGATCGCGCAAGCTCTGAACTCTCGTATCTGAGTGTTGACATGACAATGCCCGCCACGAGTCTCGTGGCGGGCATTCTTGCTTCTGTTACGGGGCGGGTGTTCGGGAATCCCGTCGAATCGGATGATCCTCCGGAATCTGCACCATGACGATCGGTGTTCCGTCCGGGTCGGCGATCCACATCTCGTGCAGGCCCCACGGTTCCTGGCGAGCCTCGCGGGCAATCTTGACGCCGGCGAGAACCAACTCTGTCTGGGCTGCGGTGAGGTCGCGGACCTGCATCCAGATCGCGCCGCGGAACCCGCCGCTGCCGGTACCGCCGTGCGCCGCGACCTCGACCAAGCCTTGCCCGACGAAAAAGACCGTGCCACCGGGGTATTCACGGGCAATCGCCAAGCCGAGAGTGTCGCGGTAGAAGCTCAGGGTCAGCTCGTAGTCTGCGGGGCGCAGTATCGTCCGGCTGCTCAGAATCTCCATGAAGAGTCTCCTGTAATTCTCAGAAATACCAGGGGTAAGGGGTCCAGTCGGGGTCACGCTTTTCGAGGAACGAGTCGCGACCCTCCACGGCTTCGTCCGTCATATACGCCAAACGTGTTGCCTCACCGGCAAACAGCTGTTGACCGACCAGGCCGTCGTCCTGCAGGTTGAAGGCGTACTTGAGCATGCGCTGGGCTTGTGGCGACTTGCCGTTGATCTTGCCGGCCCACTCGATGGCGACGTTCTCGAGTTCAGCGTGGTCGACCACCTTGTTGACGGCGCCCATCTGATGCATGTCTTCAGCGGTGTACGTCTCGCCGAGGAAGAAGATCTCGCGAGCGAACTTCTGTCCGACCATCTTCGCGAGGTAGGCGCTGCCGTAGCCGCCGTCGAAGCTTCCGACGTCGGCGTCGGTCTGCTTGAA
>NZ_JASHKR010000078.1 GCF_030056815.1 Rhodococcus sp. IEGM 1379 | reverse complement strand
TCGGCTGAACGGCGAGAGTGAGATCTGGGTTCACGAAGAGTTCCTGTTCGCTGGATTGAGCCGATTCTGTCAGGCTTTTCAGCAGGGTGATGGCATCCGTGTCGATCGTCTGCGTGAGCACCCCCAGATCCTCGGAGCCTTCGGAATCGATGCGCCTTGCTGCACATGCTGTTTCGCCTACGGATGTGTACGCATGCGGCCTCGTGCTGCAAGAAACGGCATGCTCGCGGTGACCTGACGCCGTGGCCGGGTTAGGGTCGAAACATCCGATTTACGGTCAAGACATCAGGTGTCTCGAAGAGGAGTTTCTGTGCGCGCAATGGTGGTTACGGAATTATCCGGTCCGCAAAGTATCGACGTTCAGGAAGTCCCAGAGCCCAGCGCCGAGGGCATGGTTCTCATCGATGTCAAAGCAAGCGGTGTCTGCTTCCCGGACTTGTTGATCACCTACGGCAAGTACCAGATTCGACCGGAGCCGCCGTTCATTCCGGGCGCGGAGATATCGGGCGTGGTGGTATCAGCGCCGGAGGGGTCCGGATTTGCTCCCGGCGAGCGGGTTCTTTCAGCGACGTATCTCGGGGGATATGCGGAACGTATTGCAGTCAATCCAACGCAGGTTCATCGGATTCCCGACGGATTGGCTTTCGACGAAGCGGCCTCGCTGATCATCAATTATCAGACGATGGAGTTCGCGCTGGCTCGTCGCGCCAGGATTCAGGCCGGCGAAACCGTGGTCGTTCTCGGCGCGGCGGGCGGCGTGGGAACCGCGACCATTCAGTTGGCGAAGGCGCACGGTGCACGGGTCATCGCAGTCGTGCGGCGTGAGGGTGTCGAGGAATTCCTTCGCGAACTCGGTGCCGACGAGGTTGTCGCCTTGGCCCCGGGTTGGGGTGAGAAGGTTCGCGAACTTACTGCCGGCGTCGGCGCTCAGATCGTCGTGGACCCGGTCGGTGGCGACGCGTTCGATGACGCCGTCCGTGTGCTGGCGCCCGAGGGTCGTCTGGTCGTGATCGGATTTGCCGGCGGCGGGATTCCTGAGGTGAAGGTGAACCGGGTGCTGTTCCGCAACATCAGCATTGTCGGTGCGGCGTGGGGTGAGTTCACTCGGACCAATCCGGAGGCGGTAGCCGAGGTGCACGCGTCGCTCGTGGAGCACGTCCGAAATGGGTTGCGACCCCTGGTTAAGGCTCGTTACGTGTTGGAGGATGCGGCCTTGGCGCTGACCGATCTGGAAACCGGCAAAGTTCTCGGAAAGGCCATCTTGGTGCAGGAATGAGCCATGAAAAGGTGATAGTCCTCACCGGAAAATGGGTTGCACCTTAGTTTCATTTGGGCAATAGTTGCATCCGCACTACTATTCGCCAGGTGATCGCTTCAGATTCTGATGACCTGTTCGGAGCACTCGACGAGTTGTTCACTCGCCTGATGAGCGCCGGTGATTCGGAGTCGATCGATGCGTTGATCGAGCTGGATCTCTCGTTTTCTCAGGTGCGTGTTTTGTTCGTGCTCGCGCAGTGTGAGGCGCCGATCCCGATCAACGAGGTCGCCGATGAGCTTCGGCTTTCGGTGGCCGCGACGGGGCGCAATATCGACCAGCTCGTGACCATGGGGTTGGTCGTTCGGCGTGAAGATGAGCGCGACCGACGCGTCAAGCGGGTTTCCCTGTCGGAGGCCGGTCGTAAGGTCACGTCCAATCACATCGAGTGCAAGCGCGGTCAGCTTCGCAAGTTCGTTTCGCGTGTTCCCGCGCCGGAACGGCGTCGACTGATCGAAGCACTCGAGCCCATTCTCGTGGGTGACTATCTGCGAGCATTTACCCAGGAGACTTCGCGATGACATCGCCGAACGCGCCGGCACCGGCGTCCGACAAGATAGATAGCGCGGTCCTCAAGATCGCGATTGTGGTGGTGCTCGGCGCCATCATGTCGATTCTCGACGTGACTGTCGTGAGCGTGGCTCTGACTACGTTCGCCGACGATTTCCAGACCTCCCTCGCGGCGGTCGCCTGGACCATGACGGCGTACACACTGGCGCTCGCGACAGTCATCCCGGTCACGGGTTGGGCAGCCGACCGTTTCGGTACCAAGCGTCTGTACATGACTGCGCTGGTCCTGTTCGTTGTCGGTTCGGTGGCCTGTGCAATGGCGTGGGACATCACCTCGCTCATCGGTTTCCGCGTCCTGCAGGGTCTCGGCGGCGGTATGTTGATGCCGCTCGGCATGACCATCCTGACCAAGGCTGCAGGTCCGGATCGGATCGGCCGGGTCATGGCAGTGCTCGGCATTCCGATGCTGTTGGGTCCCATCGGTGGACCGATCCTCGGCGGCTGGCTGATCGAGGTTGCGAGCTGGCACTGGATCTTCTTGATCAATCTGCCGATCGGCATCATCGCCCTGGCGGCCGCGTTCATCATTCTGCCTTCGGACAAGCCGCAGCCCTCGGAGTCCTTCGACTTCCTCGGTATGATCTTGCTGTCACCGGGTCTCGCACTGTTCCTCTTCGGTGTGTCCTCGATCCCCGAGGTGGGAACCGTCGCGTCGGCCAGGGTCCTGGTCACAGCCGGTATCGGGTTGGTGTTGATCGTCGCGTTCGTGTTCCATGCGCTGCGTAAGGATCATCCGCTGATCGATCTGCACCTCTTCAAGAACCGGCAGTTGTCTGTCGCGGTGATCACGACGTCGCTGTTCATCGTGGCGTTCATGGGTGCCGGGTTGCTGTTCCCCAGCTACTTCATCCAGGTTGGTGGGCACTCGACGCTTGCCGCGGGTCTGCTCATGGCTCCGCAGGGGCTGGGCGCGATGTTGACGATGCCGATCGCCGGCCGACTGGTCGACAAGATGGGCGCCGGCAAGATCGTGTTGACCGGTCTTCCACTGATTCTGATCGGCATGGGTGTCTTCACTCAGGTCGCTTCCGATTCGCCGACATGGATGCTGATGGCTGCGCTCTTCGTCATGGGTATGGGTATGGGCTGCACCATGATGCCGCTGATGACCGCAGCAATCGTGACGCTGTCCAATGAGCAGATCGCTCGCGGTTCGACGCTCATGAACATCGTTCAGCAGACCGCCGGTTCCATCGGTACCGCCGTGATGTCAGTGGTTCTGACCAATCAGCTCCTCAATCGCGACTTGGAGACCCAGACAGTGGTGGCGGCTTCGCATGAGATTCCGCCGCCGATCGGACCGGATCCGTCGATGGTTGATTCGATCCTGAGCTCGGCGTCCGATGCATTCGGCAATACGTTCCTCGTGGCAACCGTGTTGATCGCACTGACGTTCATCCCGGCATTCTTCTTGCCGCGAACCAAGACCACGCGAGTTGTCGCCGAGGGCGAATCGGCTGCACCGATGATGATGCACTGACATAGATTTCCGTAGTTCAAGGGCGGTGGGCACGCAAGTGCTCACCGCCCTTTGACGGTCGGTAGTAGCGTGGAATAGCAATAAGTGATTGAATGTTGAACTAGTTACATGCGGAAGCATGGATCAGCATTCTTACGAGGGGTAGCCATGCAGTTCGGAATCTTCACGGTCGGCGATGTCACGACTGATCCCACCACCGGGATCACTCCAACAGAACACGAGCGCATCAAGGCAATGACGACCATCGCCAAGCACGCCGAGGAAGTCGGACTCGACGTCTTCGCGACCGGTGAGCATCACAACAAGCCGTTTGTGCCCTCATCTCCGACCACCATGCTCGGCTACATCGCAGCCCAGACCGAGAAGATCACGCTGTCCACGTCCACGACGCTCATCACCACCAATGATCCGGTGAAGATCGCCGAGGACTACGCGATGCTGCAGCACCTTGCCGAGGGCCGCGTCGACCTCATGATGGGCCGCGGAAATACAGCGCCGGTGTATCCGTGGTTCGGCAAGGACATCCGCGCCGGCATCCCGTTGGCTCTCGAGAACTACCAGCTTCTGCGCCGGTTGTGGGACGAAGAAGTGGTGAATTGGCAAGGGGAGTACCGCACTCCGCTGCAAGGCTTCACCTCCACGCCTCGCCCGCTGGACGGCATCGCGCCGTTCGTGTGGCACGGCTCGATCCGTAGCCCGGAGATCGCAGAAATTGCGGCCTATCACGGTGACGGCTTCTTCGCGAACAACATCTTCTGGCCCAAGGAGCACTACATCGAGTTGATCAACCTTTACCGTCAGCGCTACGAGCACTACGGTCACGGCTCGGCGGATCAGGCGATCGTCGGACTGGGCGGGCAGGTGTTCATGCGTAAGAACAGTCAGGACGCAGTCAAAGAATTCCGCCCGTACTTCGACAACGCACCCGTTTACGGACACGGGCCTTCACTCGAGGAGTTTACCGAGCAGACGCCTCTGACGGTTGGTTCGCCCGAGCAGGTCATCGAGAAGACTCTGGCTTTCGCCGATTTCTTCGGTGACTACCAACGCCAACTGTTCCTGATGGACCACGCCGGCCTTCCGCTCAAGACGGTGCTCGAGCAGCTCGATCTCCTCGGCGAAGAAGTTGTGCCGGTGCTGCGTCGCGAGTTCACGGCGCGTCGTCCGGCGCACGTTCCGGACAACCCGCCGACGCATGCGTCGATGAAGGCGGCCCGCGACGCGAGCATCTCGGCTTAGTCGAGCAGGCATTTCGGACCGACCCGAGGCAGGATGAAGAGATGAGCAACCTCGAAACGCAGCCCCTCGAGCAGGAATGCGAGGGCCACCCGGCCGAGAGCGAGATTCAGATTCTTACGCCGAGGGACGTGCCGCTCGGTGGGCCGCGAGCCATGCGAGTGCGACGCACTTTGCCGCAGCGTGAGCGCTCGTTGATCGGGGCGTGGTGTTTTGCCGATCACTACGGACCGGATGACGTCGGTAGTGGGTCCGGTATGCACGTGCCGCCGCATCCGCATACCGGATTGCAAACGGTCAGTTGGCTGTTCGCCGGGGAGATCGAGCACCGCGACAGTATCGGCTCGCATGCGATGGTCCGGCCGGGCGAACTGAACTTGATGACGGCAGCGGGCGGGATCGCCCACTCGGAGGTGTCCACGCTCGGTACGAAGATCTTGCACGGCATGCAGTTGTGGGTTGCGCTTCCGGATGCAGCACGTGAGACCGCGCCTGCGTTTGTCCACTATCGCCCGCAGCCGGTGACGTTGGGAGGCGTTACTGTTAGCGTTTTCCTCGGGTCGTTGGCGGGCGAGCAGTCTCCGGTCGAGACGTTTACCGAACTGGTCGGTGCCGAGATCGTTCTCGAGCCGGGCGCTGAGATTGCGCTCGACGTGGATCGAAATCACGAGCACGGTGTCATTGTCGATCAGGGCTCGGTGGTGCTTCGCGGCACCACGATCAATTGGGCCGAACTGGGTTACCAGGCAACGGGTTTCGGAAAACTGACGCTGCGAAACCCTGGTACCGAACAGGCTCGCGTTTTGCTGCTCGGCGGGAAACCGTTGGGCGAGCAGGTCATCATGTGGTGGAACTTCATGGGGCGCAGTCATGCGGAGATCGTCGAGTATCGCCAGAAGTGGCAGGCGGAACTCGCGTCAGGCTTCGATGGCAGTGTCACGGGTCAACGTTTCGGCGTCGTGCCGGGTTACGACGGTCCGGCGTTGCCTGCCCCCGAATTGCCGAACAGTACTTTGAAGCCGCGAGGCTAGCTCTGATCCTGAAGGATTTCACTCGCTCAGCGAGTGAAATCCTTCAGAATCAGATGCCCTTGTGCGCCTTCGCCAGCATCATGTAGCCCGCTCCGTTAGCGCTGATTCCGGCCTTTTCGCTCTCGGAGAGTTCACGTTTGACCTTGGCCGGCACGCCGGCGACTAACGATCCGGGCGGAATCTGCATTCCTTGCGACACCACTGCACCCGCTGCAATCAGTGAACCCGATCCGATGTGCGCACCGTTGAGGACCACCGCTCCCATGCCCACCAGCACGTCGTCTTCGACGGTGCAACCGTGCAGTACTGCGTTGTGGCCTACAGAGATTCGCTCGCCCAGGACGGCTGGGAACGTGGGGTCTGCATGCACGGTGCAGTTGTCCTGAATGTTGGTGTCGGCGCCGATGGTGATTGTCTCGGCGTCACCGCGCAGCACCGCGCCGTACCAGACGCTTGCACCGGCAGCGATGGTCACTGCTCCGACGACTGTGGCATTGGGTGCAATGAAGGCGCTCTCGTCGATCTGGGGAGTGCGTCCGAGAACAGAGGCAATGATCGGCGTGGTCATAGTTCTCCTACGTTGAGTGAAGTTATCTGACGGTACCCGTGGCTATTTCGGGGACGGTTTGCGGTTCATGGCGACGGTACCGACTCCGGCGCTCACGACCAGTCCGATCGCCAGAAGCGTCGTCGAGTCGAGGGCTTGTCCGATGACGGCCAGGCCGGCCAATGCCGCAGCTGCGGGTTCGAGTGCAATCAGGACGGCAAAAACCTTCTTGGCCAATGACCGTAGAGCCCACATTTCGAGGCTGTACGGGATCACGGACGACAGGATCGCGACCGCGGTGCCCGCCAGGAGAATCTTCGGATCCAGCAGTTCGGTTCCTCCGGAGACGACACCGAAGGGAAGCGTCAGGACCGCTGCGACGATGCAGGCCCCAGCCAGACCGTCGGCGCTGGGAAGTGTTGCGGCGATGTGCGATCCGGTGATGATGTAACCGGCCCTCGCGGCTGCTGCGACGAGTGCGAATGCCACTCCGACGGGGTCCAGTCCGGACTCCCCATGATCGCCCAAACCGAGTAGCAGCACCCCGCCGAAAGCCAGGAGCACCCAGGCGCCGTCGGACCAGCGACGTGACAGCACTGCGGCCAGGGTGAGCGGGCCCAGGAACTCGATGGTGACGGCAGTGCCGATCGGAATAGTGTCGAGGGCTTCGTAGAACGCCCCGTTCATCACGGCCAGGGAAACGCCGAGCGTGAGAATGCCTTTACGTTGACGGTTCGACCATCTGCTCCACCGTGGGCGGACGATGACTCCCAGGATTATCGCCGCGATGGTCAGTCGAAGCGTCGTGGCGCCGGCCGGCCCGATCTGCGAAAACAGGGTTGTTGCGAAGGCAGCGCCGAAATTCAGGGAAAGTATCGACGTGAGAACCGCGCCGACCGGAAGAAGCTGCCGACCGGGCGCGGGTGCTGACGTGTTCACTCGCCGGTGAAATCCGGGCTTCGACGCTCCAACATCGCGGCGACGGCCTCGTGATGATCGCGGGTGTGGTGGGCCAGAGCCTGCATCGCTGCCGAAAGTTCGAGCAGGCTCTCGAGGCTTTGGTGCTGACCCTCGCGCAGGAGTTTCTTGGTCATACGGAGCACCTGTGGCGGATTGGCGGCGACTCGCGCGGCCAAAGCGTGCGCTGCGGGGAGTAATTCGTCGGGCTCGGTGATCTGGGAGATCAGTCCCCAGTCGAGAGCCTTGGCAGCGTCGATCGGTTCTCCGGTGAACGCCATCTCGGCGGCGCGGGCATTGCCGATCGCGCGGGGGAGGAGCCAGGCTCCACCGTCGCCGGGGATGAGTCCGACCTTGACAAAACTTTCGGCGAAGATCGCGGCACTCGACGCGATGCGCAGATCGCACATGAGTGACAGGTCGCATCCGGCTCCGATGGCGGGGCCGTTGACGGCCGCGATGGTCGGAACTTCACACGTGTAGAGCGCGAGTGGGATGCGCTGGATTCCGTGTCGGTACCCCTGGCGGATTTCTCCGGGTGCGCCGCCGAACATGCCTTCCTTGTCTCGCATGTGCTTGACGTTCCCGCCGGACGAGAAAGCTGACCCCGCTCCGGTCAGGATGACAGCCCGGACGCTCTGATCGCGGTTCACCGCAGTGACGGCGTCTTCGAGTGCTTCGATCATGTCGATCTCGGAGATGGCGTTGCGCGTGTCCGGTCGGTTGAGGGTCCAGGTGACCACGTCGTCGGTGCGGGTGATCAGAACGGCGTCGCTCATGGGTGCTCCTCTGCGGCGATGATTGTTGCGGTCAGTCTCTCACCACTCGATTTCGGCAATAACAATCATTCGTGCTTGATTTTTTTATCAGCGGGTGTGATGCTGGTCGCATGGCCGAACTTCAGACGTTCATCGATGACTTGCGGGCCGAGGGCGAGTGCCTCGACGTCCTGGTTGCAGATCTGCCCGACGAGAAGTGGGCAGCAGCGACGCCCGCAGAGGGGTGGACCATCGCGCATCAGATCGGGCACCTGCATTGGACCGATGCTGCTGCGTTGTTGGCAATCACCGACCCCGACGGGTTCGCCGAGCAAGTGAAGGTGGCTTTCCTGAATCCCGCGGGGTTTGTCGACGACGGCGCGGCGGAGCAGGCTGCGCGACCACCAGCGGAGTTGCTGGCAGATTGGCGCGCGGGCCGGACCGCATTGGTCGACGCACTTGCCGCTGCTCCGGCCGGCACCAAGTTTCCGTGGTACGGACCCCCGATGGGTGCAGTCTCCATGGCAACCGCGCGGTTGATGGAGACCTGGGCGCACGGGCAGGACGTCGCCGACGCCCTGGGTGTCGAGCGGGCACCGACCGCGCGCATCAAGAACATTGCGCACCTGGGTGTTCGGACACGAAACTTTGCATACTCGGTCAACGAGAAGACTCCGCCCGCCGAAGAATTTCGCGTGGAACTGACTGCGCCCGACGGGTCTCTTTGGATCTGGGGTCCCGAGGATGGGGCGCAGAAGGTTACCGGGCCGGCCGTGGATTTCTGTCTGCTGGTGACTCAGCGAGCCAACCGAGCCGATCTCGACCTGGTAGCGGTGGGCGCAGACGCCGAGGAGTGGTTGGGGTTTGCGCAGGCCTTCGCTGGGCCCAGTGGGAGCGGTCGAGAAGCCGAGGCGGACAAATGAGTTCGGTACGGATCGGCAACTGCTCCGGCTTCTACGGCGACAGAGTCTCGGCGATGCGGGAGATGCTCGAGGGTGGTGAACTGGACTACCTGACGGGTGATTATCTCGCGGAACTGACGATGCTGATCCTGGGCCGGGATCGGATGAAAGACCAATCCCTGGGCTATGCAAAGACATTCCTGCGGCAGGTCGAGGACACGCTTGGACTCGCCCTCGACAAGGGAGTGAAGATCGTCGCCAATGCGGGCGGCCTCAATCCGGCCGGGCTTGCCGCCGCATTGCGGGAAGTCAATACCAAGCTGGGTTTGAATGCGAATATCGCGCATGTCGAGGGCGACGATTTGGTCTCTCGCGCCGGTGAACTCGGGCTCGGCTCGCCGTTGACCGCAAACGCTTACCTCGGAGCTTGGGGGATTGTCGAGGCGTTAGCGGCCGACGCCGATGTCGTGGTCACCGGCAGAGTTACCGACGCGTCGGTGATTGTGGGTCCGGCAGCTCATCATTTCGGTTGGAAGCGAGACGATTTCGATCAGCTGGCCGGTGCCGTCGCGGCGGGGCACGTCATCGAGTGCGGAACGCAGGCCACCGGCGGGAACTACGCATTCTTTACGGAGATCCCTAACCTCGGCCGTCCAGGTTTTCCCATCGCCGAGATTAACGCCGATGGATCGTCTGTCATCACGAAGCATGCGGGTTCCGACGGTGAGGTAAGCGTCGGAACCGTGACGGCGCAGTTGCTGTACGAGATCACGGGCGGTCGCTATGCGGGTCCGGACGTGACCACTCGGATGGACACGGCAGTGCTGACGCAGGAGGGCCCCGATCGGGTGCTGATCAGCGGCGTCACCGGCGAGGCTCCGCCGCCGCAGTACAAGGTTTCGCTCAATACTCTGGCAGGGTTCCGGAACGAGGCCACGTTCATACTCACCGGTCTTGATATCGAGGCCAAGGCCGAGCTGGCCAAGAGCCAGCTCGAGGCCTGGTTGAGCAAGAAGCCTGCCGAGCTCGTCTGGACATTGGCGCGGACAGATCATCCGGATTCCGATACCGAGGAAACTGCAAGTGCTTTGCTGCGTTGTGTGGTTCGTGATTCGGACCCCACGGTGATCGGACGCCCTTTCTCGTCGGTCGCGGTCGAGATGGCGCTGGCCAGCTATCCGGGCTTCTCGTTGACGGCTCCGCCGAGCAACGGTCAGCCGTACGGAGTTTTCACTCCCGGCTACGTCGACGCGGGATTGGTCCCTCACATTGCAGTTCTGCCTGACGGTATGCGCGTCGACATAGCGCCGTCGGCGGTGACACAGGAGTTGGAACCCGTCGATGAGCCGGAGCTTCCGACACCTCTGCCCGCGGGGCCGGTCGCTCGAATTGCCTTGGGCACCATTGCCGGTGCGCGTAGCGGTGACAAGGGCGGTAACGCTAATGTCGGCGTCTGGGTCCGCAGTGAAGACGAGTGGCGTTGGCTGGCAAATACTCTCACTATCGCGAAGGTCAAGGAACTGCTCCCGGAGGCGGCCGGCCTGACCGTCACCCGTCACCTGCTGCCTCACCTGTGGGCCGTGAACTTTGTGGTCGAGGGAATCCTCGGCCAGGGTGTGGCGTCGCAGGCGCGATTCGATCCGCAGGCCAAGGGAATTGGTGAGTGGCTGCGCTCACGTCACATCGACATTCCGATTTCGCTCCTCCCCGCAACTGATCAGAAAGAGGATTCACGGTGAATGTGTGGACCACTCCGGAGCGGCGCGCCCTGCGTGAAACCGTCCGCGGATTCGTGAACCAGGAAATCCTGCCGCACCTGACGCAGTGGGAACGTGACGGGGAGATTCCGCGCGAATTGCACCGCAAGGCAGGCGCTCTGGGATTGCTCGGTGCCAGCGCGCCCGAATCGGCCGGTGGTGAGGGTGGCGACGCCGTCGACTCCATCGTGATTTGTGAGGAGATGCATCAGGCCGGCGCTTCGGGTGGGCTGTTTGCTTCGCTGTTCACCTGCGGCATCGCAGTCCCGCATCTCATTGCGGCCGGAAACCAAAAGCAGATCGACCGGTGGGTCAAGCCGACATTGCGCGGCGACAAGATCGGTTCACTGGCCATCACGGAGCCTGGCGGCGGCAGCGACGTCGGCCACCTGCAGACAACGGCAAAGCTCGACGGTGACCACTACATCGTCAACGGCTCCAAGACGTTCATCACCTCGGGGTGCCGGGCGGACTATGTAGTCACTGCTGTACGTACCGGTGGGCCGGGCGCGGGCGGTGTCTCACTACTCGTGATCGAGAAGGGCACACCGGGATTCACGGTGTCCCGCAAGCTCGAGAAGATGGGTTGGCGCGCATCGGATACCGCAGAACTTTCGTTTGTCGACGCCCGCGTTCCGGTCGAAGACCTGGTCGGTGAAGAGAGCAGTGGTTTCGCACAGATTGCACAGGCATTTGTCAGCGAACGAGTCGCCTTGGCAGCGCAGGCATACTCGAGCGCGGAGCGGTGTCTCGAGTTGACTCTCGAATGGTGCCGTGCCCGTGAAACTTTCGGCCGGCCACTCATCAGCAGACAGGCAGTGCAGAACACGGTTACCGAGATGGCTCGCAAGATCGACGTGGCCAAGGTGTACACGCACTCGGTGATCGAGCGACACATGGCCGGCGACGGCGACCTGATCGCCGAGGTGTGCTTTGCCAAGAACACCGCCGTCGAGACGGGTGAGTGGGTAGCGAACCAGGCTGTCCAACTGTTCGGCGGCCTCGGGTACATGCAGGAAAGCGAAGTGGAGAGGCAGTACCGCGACATGCGAATTCTGGGAATCGGTGGCGGTACCACCGAAATCCTCACCGGCCTCGCGGCCAAGCGATTGGGGTATCAGTCATGAGTGTCATCCGGTCCGTACTGGACACAAACTCCGAGGTCTACAACACCGCAGTCGAGACCATGAACACCAAGCTTGCGGAGATCGAGGGCGAGCACGCCAAGGCCTTGGCGGGCGGCGGTGAAAAGTACACCGAGCGTCACCACAAGCGGGGAAAGCTCTTGGCACGTGAGCGAATCGAGTTGCTACTCGATCAGGATTCGCCGTTCCTCGAACTGTGCCCTCTTGCCGCGTGGGGGAGCGATTTCCCTGTGGGTGCCAGCACGGTGGTCGGTATCGGCGTTGTTGAAGGCGTCGAATGTCTCATCGTCGCCAACGATCCCACCGTCCGCGGCGGCACCAGTAACCCGTGGACCTTGCGTAAGGGTTTCCGCGCCAACGATATCGCGATGCAGAATCGCCTGCCGGTGATTTCCCTGGTCGAGTCCGGCGGCGC
The DNA here is from genome assembly GCF_030056815.1 of Rhodococcus sp. IEGM 1379. Taxonomy (GTDB): domain Bacteria; phylum Actinomycetota; class Actinomycetes; order Mycobacteriales; family Mycobacteriaceae; genus Rhodococcus_F. The sequence continues at coordinate 7,949 of NZ_JASHKR010000078.1, read as the reverse complement.
CGATCTACCGACTCAGAAGGAAGTGTTCATCCCCGGTGGTCGCATGTTCCGCGATCTCACTCAGCTCTCCGCCGCCGGAATTCCGACTATCGCTCTGGTATTCGGAAACTCCACAGCCGGTGGCGCGTACATCCCCGGTATGTCCGATCACGTCGTGATGATCAAGGAACGTTCCAAGGTGTTCCTCGCCGGCCCGCCGCTGGTCAAGATGGCCACGGGTGAGGATTCCGACGACGAGGCGTTGGGAGGTGCCGAGATGCACGCCCGCAAGTCCGGTCTGGCCGACTACTTCGCCGCCGACGAGCAGGATGCGATTCGTATCGGACGATCGATCGTCAAGCGCCTCAACTGGACCAAGAAGGGTCCGGCGCCCCGCGCCGAGGTCATCGAACCGCTCGAAGACCCCGAAGAATTGCTCGGCATCGTTCCCGCCGACCTCAAGATCCCCTTCGATCCCCGCGAGGTCATTGCCCGCATCGTCGACGGATCCGACTTCGACGAGTTCAAGCCGCTCTACGGTTCGTCACTCGTGACCGGGTGGGCGGAGCTGAACGGTTATCCGATCGGCATCCTGGCCAATGCCCGCGGAGTTCTCTTCAGTGAGGAATCCCAGAAGGCTACCCAGTTCATCCAGCTCGCCAATCGTTCCAACACTCCGTTGCTGTTCCTGCACAACACCACCGGATACATGGTGGGTAAGGAATACGAGGAGGGCGGCATGATCAAACACGGCTCGATGATGATCAATGCGGTTGCCAACTCCAAGGTTCCGCACATTTCGATCCTGCTCGGAGCGTCGTACGGCGCCGGTCACTACGGCATGTGCGGTCGGGCATTCGATCCACGCTTTCTGTTCGCGTGGCCCAGTTCCAAGTCTGCTGTCATGGGCGGTGCTCAACTGGCCGGCGTCATTTCGATCGTCGGTCGCGCGTCTGCGGAAGCCCGCGGGCAGGCCTTCGACGCTGAGGCCGACGCCGGCATCCGCGCCATGATCGAGAACCAGATCGAAGCAGAGTCGCTCCCGATGTTCCTGTCCGGGCGACTCTACGACGACGGCGTCATCGACCCCCGAGACACCCGCACCGTGGTGGGAATGTGCCTCTCGGCCATTGCCACCGCCCCGATCGAAGGCACCGAGAACTTCGGTGTCTTCCGTATGTGAGGCACGCCGTGATTACTTCTGTTCTAGTCGCCAACCGCGGCGAAATTGCCCGACGTGTCTTCGCTACCTGCCGCCGAAACGGAATCGGAACCGTTGCAGTGTTTTCCGACGCGGATGCCGATAGTCCGCATGTCACCGAGGCGGATGTCGCTCTTCGCCTGCCGGGAAACACACCCGCTGAAACGTATTTGCGCGGCGAGCTGATCATCGCTGCGGCGAAGGCCGCCGGTGCCGACGCCATTCACCCTGGCTACGGATTCCTCTCCGAGAACGCGGAATTCGCCCGTGCCGTCATCGACGCCGGTCTGACCTGGATCGGTCCGCCCGTGAAATCCATCGAACTGATGGGTTCCAAGGTCGAGTCCAAGAAGATCATGGACGCTGCCGGTGTCCCGGTGTTGGAGGAGCTCGATCCCGGAGCGGTCACCGAAGCGCACCTACCAGTTCTGATCAAGGCATCAGCCGGCGGTGGCGGACGCGGAATGCGCATTGTCCGTGAATTGTCTGCGCTCGAAGGAGAACTGGAAGCTGCACGCCGTGAGGCGCTGTCAGCTTTCGGTGACCCGATGGTGTTCTGCGAGCGGTACCTCGAGACGGGCCGCCACATCGAAGTTCAGGTCATGGCCGACCGTGACGGCGGCGTCTGGGCAGTGGGGGAGCGTGAATGCTCCATCCAGCGTCGACACCAGAAAGTTGTGGAGGAAGCGCCTTCGCCGTTGGTGCAGCGGATTCCCGCCATGCGCGAGAAACTCTTCGACGCTGCACGTCTCGCGGCCACTGCCATCGGGTACGAGGGTGCCGGGACGGTCGAGTTCCTTGCGACCGGCGGAGCGGAGCGAGGGGAAAATGATCCAGGGAACGGTGAATTCTTCTTCCTCGAGATGAACACTCGTCTGCAGGTGGAGCATCCCGTCACCGAGTGCACCACAGGACTCGATCTGGTGGAACTGCAGTTGCAGGTGGCTGCGGGCGAGGCTTTGCCCGATCAGCAGCCGGAGATTCGTGGACACTCCATCGAAGTGCGGCTGTACGCCGAGGATCCGGCCAAGGGCTGGCAGCCGCAGAGTGGAACGGTGCATCACATCGAACTGCCCGGCGACACGGAAGAATTCAGTGTTCTGCGCGAGCAGGGTGTGCGGCTCGATTCCGGAGTTGTCGATGGCAGCGTTGTCGGCGTTCACTACGACCCGATGCTGGCCAAGGTCATTTCCTACGCTCCGACGCGCACCGCAGCCGCGCGGTTGCTTGCGTCGACCTTGACTCGCACCAAGATTCACGGACTCCGGACCAATCGCGATTTGCTCGTCAACGTCCTGCGACATCCGGCATTCATTGCCGGAGAAACCGATACGGCGTTCTTCGAGACCCACGACCTTGCTGTGCTGTCCACACCGCTGGCCGACACCGATGTCGAGAAGCTCTCGGCACTGGCGGCGGCACTCGCGGATGCCGCTCACAACAGGGCGTCGGCGAGGGTCATCGGGCGCCTGCCCAGCGGCTGGCGCAACTTGCCTTCGCAACCTCAGAGTAAGAGCTACACCACGGCATCGGGTGAGTACAGAATCCGCTATTTCCTCAGTCGCAGTGGCATTCTCAGTGCAGAGGGCTTCGGCGCAGTGAGTCTGGTGTCCGCGAGCCCAAACCGGGTGGTCCTCGACCAGGACGGCATACGACGCACTTTCGATGTCGCTGCCTACGGCACTGAGGTCTTCGTCGACTCCTCACTCGGGCCCGTGTCGCTGTCGGTGACGCCGAGGTTCGTCGACCCCTCCACCGAGGTCGCGGCAGGATCCCTGCTCGCACCGATGCCTGGCTCGGTGATTCGAATCGGAGCGGCAGAGGGCGATACGGTCACGGCCGGTCAGCCGATTCTGTGGCTCGAAGCAATGAAGATGGAACATACGGTCACCGCGCCCACGGCTGGTGTCCTGGTTGAACTTCCGGTTGTTCTCGGTCAGCAGGTCGAGGTCGGATCGGTACTCGCACGTGTAGAAGCACCCGAAGCTACGGAAGAGGTCGTGTCATGAGTTTCATCGAAACCGAAGAGCAGAAGGAACTGCGGGCTTCTGTCGCCACGTTGGGGGAGCGTTTCAACTACGTCGATTACGTGCTGCCCAAGGCACGTAAAGGCGAGCCGCTTACCGAATTGTGGAACGAGGCAGGCAAGCTCGGGTTCCTCGGCGTCAACCTTCCCGAGGAATACGGCGGCGGGGGAGCCGGAATCTACGAATTGGCTTTGGTCCAGGAAGAGATGGCCGCTCACGGGGCGGGCTTGCTGCTAGTGGTTGTCTCGCCGGCCATTTGCGGAACCATCATCGGCAAGTACGGCACTGCAGAGCAGAAGCAGACGTGGCTACCGGCATTGGCCGACGGCTCCAAGATCATGGCTTTCGGTATCACCGAGGCCGACGCGGGTTCCAACTCACACCAGATCACGACCACTGCGCGTCGTGATGGGGACGGAGCGACGGGGGATGACACGGGCTGGATCCTGCGTGGCAACAAGATCTACATCTCGGGTGTCGATCAGGCCGATGCCGTGCTGATCGTCGCACGCACCGAAGACTCCAAGACCGGCAAGCTCAAGCCCGCACTGTTCATCGTTCCCACCGATTCTCCGGGATTCGAGAAGACGGCGATGGAGATGGACATCATCGAACCGGATCACCAGTTCATGTTGTTCCTCGACGACGTGCGCCTGCCCGCCGAGGCGCTGGTCGGTGAGGCCGACGCTGCGTTGATGCAGCTGTTTGCCGGACTGAATCCCGAGCGCATTCTGGGTTCGGCGATGGCCATCGGCATGGGCCGATACGCGCTGAATGCAGCGGTCAAGTATGCAAACGAGCGCACTGTGTGGAAGACGCCGATCGGTGCACATCAAGGTATTTCGCATCCACTCGCGCAGGTCAAGATCGAACTCGAGCTTGCAAAACTGATGATGCAGAAGGCCGCGTTCCTCTACGACAATGGTGACGACTTCGGTGCTGCCGAAGCTGCCAACATGGCCAAATATGCTGCGGCAGAGGCAAGTATCAAGGCGCTCGATCAGGCCATCCAAACTCACGGTGGTGCGGGCCTGACCAAGGAATACGGTTTGGCCGCGATGCTCGGCGCGGCTCGTATCGCACGCGTTGCGCCGGTGAGCCGGGAGATGGTTCTCAACTTCGTCTCTCAGCATTCGCTGGGCCTGCCCCGGTCGTACTAGGGAAGGTGCTTTCATGACAGAGCCTTACGTTCGATACAAGGTATCCGGCGGAGCAGCCACGATCACTCTCGACTCGCCGCACAATCGCAACGCCATCTCCACGCGGTTGGTCACGGAACTGCAGGCCGGGCTGAATGCTGCTGCAGCAGACCCCGCAGTACGGGCGGTAGTTCTCACCCATTCCGGCGGAACATTTTGCGCTGGAGCCGATCTCAGTGAGGCCTCGGGATCTGCGTCCTCGCCCGAAGAGTCGGTCAAGGAACGTGGCCGAGGAATGCTGACGCTGATGCGTAGCATCCTCGAGCTTCCCAAGCCGGTAATCGGTCTGATCGACGGCCACGTCCGTGCCGGTGGGATGGGCTTGATCGGTGCCTGCGACATCGTAGTGGCCGGGCCGGACAGCACCTTTGCCGTGACGGAATCGCGATTGGGGTTGGCGGCGTCGATCATCTCCGTCACTCTCTTGCCGCGACTCGATCAACGCAGCGCGAGTAGATACCTGATGACGGGCGAGAAGTTCGGTCCGCGCGAGGCTGAAACTATCGGCCTCGTCACTATTGCCTCGCAGGATCCTGGGGATACAGTCGTAGAACTGCTCGAGTCGTTGCGTCACTGCTCACCACAAGGATTGGCCGAATCCAAGTGGATTACGACGCGATCGATGCTGGCCGGATTCGACCGCGACGGCGAAGAAATGGTGGCTCAGTCGGCTCGTCTGTTTTCCTCTGACGAGGCACGTGAGGGCATGATGGCGTTCTTACAGAAACGTCCACCGGCGTGGGCACACGAGTAGAAGTAGCTTCTTCGGAGATAGGATGCGGTAGCGCGATGGCCCGAGAACCCAAGCAGGATCGCAGTCGGTTCACGCGCTCCCATCTGCTCGAAGTGACCGTCGATTGCCTGGCCGAACTCGGTTGGGGTGCAACGACGATGAGCGTTGTTGCGCAACGGGCCGGTGTGTCCCGAGGGGCCATGCAACATCACTTCCCGACGCGCGAAGACCTGATCACCGCAGCGCTCGAAATGATGTTCGACGCTCGAATGGACCAGGCGCGCAAGGAATCCACCGATCTTCCGTCCGGTGCCGGTCGAACCGAAGCTGTCATCGTCAGGTTGGTCGAGTACTACACCGGCACGCTGTTCAAAGCAGCACTGCAGGTGTGGACTGCGGCCGCGTCGGACCCAGAGTTGAAAGCGCGGGTATTGCCGCTCGAGGAACGGTTCGGCCGCATCGCGCATCGCATGGCTGTGGCGAGTCTCGGTGTCGACGACTCGGATCCGACTACGCACCGGCTCGTACAGGCGACTCTGGACCTCGCCCGAGGTCTGGGTTTGGCCGATGTACTCACCGACGACTCGCGTCGACGCTCCGAGGTGGTCAAGGCGTGGGCGGCGCAACTCGACTCCACACTCGTTCCGGTACCGCTGACCACGGACGCAGTGCCCGGAATCGGGTAGAGAAGTACAGTCACCTCCATGGTGACCCGCACAGTGAGTCTGCGAGCGATCTTCCGGCCACGTGTGTTCGCGATCGTGCCTTCGGTGGTGATGACAGCTGCAGTGTTTGCGCTCGTCAGTGGCTGTGGCACCGACGGCAACTTGGACGATCAGGCTGATGCCGGCTCTTCAGCCGTTCTGAGCCCCACAGATCCCGGCCCGATGTTCGCGCAGTGCGGATCGGTAACGGATGAAGAGGTAGTTGCAGCTTTCGGCGTCGGTGCGTTTACCGATGTCACCAGAAACGGTGTCGGGTGCGAATGGACGGTTGCCGGTCCGCTGGGGCCGAGCGTCAGCTTCTCCTGGTACCGCGGCAGTCCCATCGGACGTGAGCGTGCTGGTTCGGATTTGATTGGGCGACCCGCAGCCGACCTCACTATCGACGGTCATCCGGGCTTTATCGCGTCGAGAGAAGGTGTTCTCTGTGAGTTGGGCATTTCTTTTGGCGGCGATTTTGTTCATTGGTCGGTCAACTACGGTCTCGGCTTACCTCCGGCCGACCCGTGCACTGTCGGTCGAAACCTGATGGAACTCACCGTCTCGAGGGCGCAGTGATGCGCGCGCGGGTGGCAGTGGCGTTGGCTGCTTCACTGGTGCTGCTCACCGGTTGCGGTTCCGTGGTGACGGGAAAACCCCAAGCGGAGGGCGCATACCGGGGGAGCGGGAGCCAGCAGTTCGCCGACATCCTGAAGGAGTGCGAAGCCGTCACTGAACCGCAGATTGCATCCGCAGCAGGGGCCGACGCCGTCGAGCGTGGATTCTTCGGCGCCATCTGTCGTTGGGACGGAGTGAGCCCGGCAGGTCCGGTCAAGGTCACGTTCAACTGGTTCGAGACCGGAACCACCGATCACGAACTGGCAGCCTTCGAGCATCTCGGATACGTGGTCGAGAAAATCAGTGTCAGGGGTAGCGCTGCGTACCTCGTCCGACAGCCGGCCGACCCGCAGAGTTGCGGAGTTACGGCCGGCGCTCCGGCAGGTGGCGTATTCGGATGGTGGGTCCGCGAACCGGCAGGCGGAACGGACGCGTGCGCCGGTGCCACAAAACTTGCCGAATTGACTCTCAACATCAGCATTTGAATCAACCGGCGATCAAGCACCTTGCTGTGAGTTCATTATCACTTCGCTCTCACTTTGACCACATAGCAAGCTGGCAGGTATCGTTATGGGTCGTGTCCGGCATGCCCGGGCCGATCTGTGTGCCTAGCTAGGTATTGCCGTGCGCACGTTCGAACAGTTTCTGCTGTGGAACGAGCATCCGGCTGCCTGTGTGGGGGTATGCGACACGCCCGACCTCGGGTGCGGTGCGCGCCGTTTCGGCGGCGAGTACAGAATCAGAGGTGGGGTGAGGAGCAGTAGCTCTCTTGCTCCAACTGCTAGATCCCTAATTTCAGAACAGCCAAGGTTGCTTCGAGCAGTCTGTTCCGACGTAGAAAGCCGGTAAATGCCAACCATCAACCAGCTGGTCCGCAAGGGTCGCCGCGACAAGACCCGCAAGGTCAAGACGGCAGCCCTCAAGGGCAGCCCGCAGCGTCGTGGCGTGTGCACTCGCGTGTACACCACCACTCCCAAGAAGCCGAACTCCGCGCTCCGTAAGGTCGCTCGTGTTCGCCTGACGACTTCGGTCGAGGTCACCGCGTACATCCCCGGCGAAGGTCACAACCTTCAGGAGCACTCCATGGTGCTCGTCCGCGGCGGTCGCGTGAAGGACCTCCCGGGTGTCCGTTACAAGATCATCCGCGGATCCCTCGACACCCAGGGTGTCAAGGGCCGCAAGCAGGCACGTTCCAAGTACGGCGCCAAGAAGGAGAAGAGCTAATGCCACGTAAGGGCCCCGCTCCGAAGCGCCCGCTCATCAACGACCCGGTCTACGGTTCCCCGTTGGTGACGCAGCTCGTGAACAAGATTCTGATGGACGGCAAGAAGTCCACTGCAGAGCGAATCGTGTACCAGGCTCTCGAGCAGGCACGCGAGAAGACCGGTACCGATCCGGTCGTCACGCTCAAGCGCGCCTTGGACAACGTCAAGCCCGCACTCGAGGTTCGTAGCCGCCGCGTCGGTGGCGCTACCTACCAGGTGCCGGTCG
>NZ_JASHKR010000160.1 GCF_030056815.1 Rhodococcus sp. IEGM 1379 | reverse complement strand
ACTCCTCGTTCCCCGGAGCAGAACTCTCCGGAACCAGACTCAACAAAATATCGGGACCGATCGTTACCGCGGACTCCAGGCGGAATCGGCGCGCGTCGGCAATGGTGTGTACTCCGGCGTCGACCAGCGCCGAAGCGCCGGCGCCCAGCAGGATCGGTGCGATGTATGCCTCGATGACGTCGACGTACCCGGCCGCGAGGAAAGCGCCGGCCAGGCGCGGGCCGCCTTCGAGCAATACGTCCGTGTACTCGCCGAGTGCTTCGACAACCTCGTCGATGTTGTCGGTGTTCAGCAGGAGGGTGGGCGCAGTCTCGTCGAGAATGGCTGCGGTCGAGGGGATTTCACGCTTTCCGACCACCACTCGCACGGGCTGGTGGGCCGCCAATTCTCCGTTGGGTTGACGCGCCGTCAACCACGGATCGTCCGCAAAAACAGTGCCGGTGCCAACGATGATTGCGTCGATCTGCGCGCGCTGTGCATGCACCCGGGCGCGTGCCGCCGGACCGGTGATCCACTGACTGGTCCCATCCTGCGCGGCACTGCGACCGTCGAGACTGGCCGCGTACTTCCAGGTGATGTGCGGACGACCGGTGCGCTGTTTGTGCAGCCACGCCCGCAGCGGGCCGGCTTCAACCTCGGCCTCACGCAATCCTGACGTGACGGAGATGCCCGCTCGCATCAGCGTCGCCGCGCCGCCGGACGCTTCAGGATTGGGATCGCCGACGGCATAGACCACGGCCGAGATACCGGCGTCGATCAACGCCTGCGAGCAGGGCCCGGTCCGCCCTTGGTGGTTGCAAGGTTCGAGGGTGACGACGGCAGTACCACCGCGCGCGGCAGTACCGGCTTCGGTCAAGGCCACGATTTCGGCATGCGGACCGCCGGGCGGCTGCGTCATCCCGACGCCGGCAATGGTCCCGTCGGCCGCCAGAATCACAGCACCTACGGGCGGATTGGGGCTGGTGAATCCGCGTGCGGAATCTGCTGCGGCCAGAGCGATCTGCATCGCGGCGTCGAGGTCAGCGCTCGATGCCTGGGTACCTTTTGCCATCGGTGTGTTTCTCAGACCGACAGGGTCAGGTGGTGCGACGCCAATGCTGCCTGCGCACGGAGCTTGCGCACAGCTTCACCCGGATCGCTGGCGCCGTACACCGCGGAACCGGCGACGAAGCAGTCGATACCCGCTTCCGCTGCCTGCTCGATGGTCGACGCGTTGATGCCACCGTCGATCTCGACGAGCAACGTGAGCTCACCGGAATCGACGAGCTTACGGATTGTCCGCGCCTTGTCGAGTACCTGTGGCATGAAGGACTGACCGCCGAAACCGGGCTCGACGCTCATGATCAGGAGTGTGTCGAAGTCCTTGAGGATTTCGAGGTACGGGTCGATCGGGGTGCCGGGCTTGATGCTCAATCCGGCCTTGGCGCCGGCGGCGCGGATATCGCGGGCAACCGAACGCGGATCGTCGGTAGCTTCGGCGTGGAACGTGACGTTGTACGCACCGGCCTCGGCGTACGGCGGCGCCCAGCGCTCTGGGTTGTCGATCATAAGGTGGCAGTCGAGCGGAATATCCGTCGCCTTGAGCAGGCTCTCGACGACCGGGAGACCCAGCGTCAGGTTCGGAACAAAGTGCGCGTCCATCACGTCGACGTGAAGCCAGTCGGAGCCGGCAACAGCGGCCGCTTCATCGGCTAGGCGAGCAAAATCTGCGGACAGAATGGACGGTGCGATCATCGGGGAAGCCACGTGCCCGAGTTTAGCGGTGACGCCACTCCCCCTGTGCACGCACGTCGGCGGCGAAGACGAGAGTCAGTGATTGACTGCTGCGCGAAGCTTGCGAACCTTGCCCGGGGCCTTGATCCGCCACGCGTCCTCGAGCATCTCGGACAGCTGAACCTCGTCGATCAGTTCGAGATGAACCAGGATCGAACCGTGGCCGTGATAGTGGTCGGTGGTGAAAAACGGTGCTTGACCACTGGCGAGTAACGCCTCTTTTTCGTCCAGACCACACATCACTACCAATGCGCCTTCGGCTTCGGCGCGCAGGCGAACAAAAGTCTTGCCTGCCACCTTGAGTGCCGGGGTGTTGTACGAGGTCGATTCCTCTACACAAGGAAGCTTCGACCCAAGTACAACAACCTGTTCCCACGTAACCATGGAGGGAACCATACGACTCTTGTGTCGGGAATCAAACCCCTGTGCGCCGTTTTGGTAGGCCCAACTACCGAAACGGCGCACAGGGCGTTAGCTCAACGGCTTGCGCAACGCCGCCATGAACATCGCGTCCGTACCGTGGCGGTGCGGCCACAGCTGAACAGAATTGCCGTCGCCGACGTTCGGAACTCCGGGAACCAGTTCCTTGGTGTCGAGTTCGACAACGCCGTGGCGTCGTACGGCATCAGCGACCACTGCGAGAGTCTCCGTCAGGTGCGGCGAGCAGGTGGAGTACAGCACCACACCGCCGGGACGAACCAATTCGATTGCCGCTGCAAGCAATTCGCGCTGCAGCTTCGCCAGCGGAGCCACGTCCGACGGCTGACGACGCCACCGTGATTCCGGGCGACGACGCAGTGCGCCCAGTCCGGTGCAGGGTGCGTCGACGAGGATGCGGTCGTATCCGGGCTCGAGGCCCGATTCGCGGCCGTCGGCCACGTGAACGTCGACGGGAAGCTCGCGTGTGGTCTTGCGGATCAGCTCGGCACGGTGCGGAACCGGTTCAACGGCGTCGAGGCGTCCACCTTCGATACCGGCAAGAGCGCCCAGAAGCGCAGCCTTGCCGCCGGGGCCGGCACAGAGGTCCAGCCAGCGGCCGGCGTCGTCACCTTCGAGCGGGGCGAGCGTGAGGGCGCGGGCGACCAACTGGCTGCCTTCGTCCTGCACGCCGGCCAGTCCCTGACGGACAGCGTCGAGCTGTCCGGGGTCGCCGCCGTCGAGGTGGACGGCGTACGGCGAGTAGGGGCCCATCTCGCCGCCGGTGACCAGTGCGAGTTCTTCGGCCGAGATTTCACCGGGACGCGCAACGAGGTGCACAGCCGGACGGGCGTCGTCCGCGATCAGTACGTCTTCGAGCTCGCCGGCCGCTGCGCCGAGCGAATCAGCGAAAACCTGCGCGATCCACATCGGGTGCGCGTGCTCGAATGCGAGGTGCCCGATCGGATCCTTCGGCGCCAGCAATTCCACCCACTCGTCCTGCGTACGCTCGGACACACGACGAAGCACGGCATTGACGAATCCTGCCCGGCCCTGGCCTGATTCGGCCCGAGCGAGATCCACGGACGTCGCAACGGCTGCGTGCGGAGCGACGCGGGTGCGGAGCAATTGGTACGAGCCCAGACGAAGCACGTCGAGAAGGTTGCCGTCGATTTCCTCGACGGGCCGGCCGGACGCATGCACGATCACGGCGTCGAGAAGTCCCTGGGCGCGGGCCGCACCGTACGCCAATTCCGTGGCCAATGCAGCATCGCGCGAGTCCAGCTTGCGGTCACGCAAAAGGCCGGGCAAAACGAGGTTGGCGTAGGCGTCGCGCTCACGAACTGCGCGCAGAACGTCGAGTGCGGCCAAACGCGGCTTGTCGAGGCCAGCCGTCGGATCGGGCCGCTCAACCTGCTTGGGCTTGTTGTTCCGGGACCCGTTGCGCTTGCCGCCCGGGCCTTGCGCCGCACGTGCTGGTCGTCGTGATTCGGTCATGCTGCCTTTACCTCCGCGTCGAGTCGGGCACCGCGTGCCCAGTCCCCTGCCGACATCAATTTC
>NZ_JASHKR010000077.1 GCF_030056815.1 Rhodococcus sp. IEGM 1379 | reverse complement strand
GGTAGCACCCCACGATGACCAAACACCCACCAGGACTGAGCATCCCCCGCAACCGCCCCAACGTCTCCTCCAACGGTAGGTGATGGAGCACCGCGACGAGCGTGATCGCATCGAAACGCTCACCGCGACCAACATCTGCCAAGGTCGAGCACCGAATCCTCACGGCGACATGCGAAGAGAACCGTGCAGCTGCGATCTGCTCTGTCGCAGAGTCCGGTTCCACACCGCTGACAGAATCGAATCGTTGCGCCAAGCGGTCGAGCAGGTTGCCCGTTCCGCACCCGACATCGAGAGCATTCGAATGCGACGTCCCGACCAGCTGCCGCAGCACCCACGGAATGTAGAAGTCGTTGTGACTCCACGGGTGTGCCTCGTTGAAACTGTTCAACCTGTCGATCACACCCATCGCCCGAGCTTACTGAGTCCACACACATCACATTCGTCGCCGACTCGCCTCAGCGTGTTTTGCCGAGCCCTGCGCGGACCGTACCCCAACGCCGCAACACCCGCCCGTCTCCTCCACGCGAGAATCGAGTAGAACAACCCGGACCAGACCTGGATGATCGTCACCATGACTATTGAACTGATCGAGCCGAACGAGGCACTGCACCAGTCATGGTTGGACGCACGCACAGAGTGGGGTGGCCCTCACCCACACCAACCCGGTACCGCACTGGGAATCGCCGAACGACTCGGCTTGAATCTAGGAAAACCCGAAGACTTCAAACAATGGGTGCAAGAACTCAATGCACAGCCTCACGGGCCGCAAACCCCTCACACGGTCCCGGCAACCACGAAGCGATGACTCTCATCGCCACCATCGCGACCATGACCAGGCGCCTCGCCCGAACCTGACCGTTCTCAATCACACTCTCACGGACGGTCCCCGTCTATGCCCACATCCGACGTGAATTGAGTACGAATTTCGGCTACCAAAGCACGAATGCGGCTTCAGTGAGTGCGAATTTGTAAAAGATCCCCCAAAAGTAGGAGCGAAACTTCAGCGCATGTTGCATTCTTGCAGGTCGTTAGTCCGCGATTCCGAAGATCTTCTCTTTGAAGTCCGACTAAAGTACTAGAAGCTCATTCCCCCAAAAGTACTAATGATTGAGTTCAGCTGCTCGGATTGCGGTTCGAGTGACGCCCCGAACCCGAGTTTCCGGCAGTAGCGAAGATTTGTCCAATTCCGTCAAATGGTTGCAAAGAGACTATTTGTGTGTGACGATCAGTGCCACGTTCGCGGTCGGGAGTTCATCAATCCGCTGGCCAGAGGCGGGAAATCTCGATGGACCTGGATGGGCGCACCCAGTTCGTCGGCGTCCAACGCTGCCAGTTGATTCGGAATTCGCACGTTTTGTCCGTGACAGCAATGCCTCTTGTCTGGAATTGAAATCTGGTGCGGATGATTGAAATTAATTTCAGTCGGCGTTGATTTTCGGTCTTTCGATGGGATTGACCCCTCGTGTTTGTGAAGACTATTCAGCATGTACTAAATAGATGTTCATGCAATGAAGTGGAGAATGATGAGAAAGAAATCGATGTTGACCAAAATCGGGCCAGTAGTGGCTGTGGCTACCGCAATTACTCTTGCCGGTGGGGGTGCTGCGTCTGCGCAGGATTCCGGTTCACTCGGGTCGTTGGGTCCATCCGGGTCGGCGAGTTCCGGTTCTTCCGGAAGCAGTGGCTCAGCAGGGTCGTCCGCGCCAGGTCCGAGCACACCCTACGAGTTCAAGAACTGGGATACATGCCAACTCGACAAGGTCTACGATCCCGACACAGGCCTGGGCACCTGCATGACGGTGATCATGCGGGACGGCGCTATGCACATCGGCAATCTCGACGTGCAGATTCCTGACGGCAGCCTGATGATTGCCGGTGGCGTTGCCGTTCCTGAGCCTGACAGCCAGGTGTTCGTGCCGGCCGCGGATGACGGGAAGTTCGGTGTGTATTCCACTCCGATCACGGTTCCGGGTGGTGCGTTCGGCACTGGATCGTCAGAGGCATTCGGTCTCACCGCAATTCAGGCGACGGTCGAAGCGGTGGCTCTGCCGTCGGTCGAAGTGTACAACCTTGCAGTGGAATTACCTGTTCGTCTGAAGCTCTCCAATCCGCTCCTGGGCAACAACTGCTACATCGGCTCCGCCGCCAATCCGATTCAGCTCTCGCTAGCACTCGAGGACGCCGGAGTCGCTGAGTGGATCTCGACCAACGGACCCGATGTCCCCGGCGGTGTCTGGCCGCAGGCTACCCATACAGCCTCGAACTTTGCAGTTCCTACGGCTTCCGGATGTGGTCCCCTGGGCGCCCTGAACTGGGCCGTCAATCTTCGTGCAGGCATCCCCTCGGGCGGTGCCGGCAACTCTCTCTCCACCACCAGCTCCGTATACAACGCTGCAGGATGGGAGGTGACGGATGCTTGATCTAGTGTAGAACTCCCGACTGGGACACTCCTGCCGAACGTTCAGGTTGAGACCATCGCGGATGATCGGTGGTTGACGATCTTCAGCGCGACTGCGATAGGGCGCTGTCAGTCTCAGATTCCCCCAATGTGCGCACTGTTTCCGGCCGCGCTGCGAATAAAATGTGAATGCTGTTCTGGCAGAGGCACATTTGGCAGGTAAATCAAATCCTATCGAGAATGCTGGTCGATTCAATAACCCATTGGAGATACTACGTGCAGAAATTCATCACCCGTTCAGCAATTCTCGCTGCAGTTGCAGCTTTGACTGTCGTCGGTGGCGGCGTCGCAACTGCTGCCGGCGCGACTGGAGGAGTTGGCGTTCAGCCGGTTTCGGCACCGATCCAGTCTGGGGCGAAGTTCGATTTCAAGAATTGGGATACATGCCAACTCGACAAGGTTTACGACCCTGACACAGGCCTGGGCACCTGCATGACGGTGATCATGCGGGACGGCAATCTGCGCGTTGGCAATCTCGACGTGCAGATTCCTGACGGCAGCCTGATGATTGCCGGTGGCGTTGCCGTTCCTGAGCCTGACAGCCAGGTGTTCGTGCCGGCCGCGAACGACGGGAAGTTCGGTGTGTATTCCACCCCCATCACGGTTCCGGGTGGTGCGTTCGGCACTGGATCGTCAGAGGCATTCGGGCCGACTGCAATTCAGGCGACGGTCGAAGCAGTAGCCTTACCTTCGGTTCAAGTTTACAACCTCGCCGTACAGTTGCCTGTTCGTCTGAAGCTCTCCAATCCGCTCCTGGGCAACAACTGCTACATCGGCTCCGCCGCCAATCCGATTCAGCTCTCGCTAGCACTCGAGGACGCCGGAGTCGCTGAGTGGATCTCGACCAACGGACCCGATGTCCCCGGCGGTGTCTGGCCGCAGGCTACCCATACAGCCTCGAACTTCACTGTTCCTACGGCCTCAGGTTGCGGCCTGTTCGGGTCGCTGAATTGGGCTGTGAACCAACGTGCAGGCTTGCCCTCCGGCGGTGCCGGAAACAGCCTTTCCACCACCAGTTCCGTGTACAACGCCGCAGGATGGGAGCTTGAGTAGCGTTGACCAACAAAATAATTCGACTCTACGAATGCAGCTCAACGGTAGTTCGGGAAGATTCGCATACACCAAGGAGAATTAAGATGACACAGAATTTCCTAAAGCGCAGTGGTGCCGTCGTCGCCGCAGTTTCGGCAGTGATGCTGACCGTAGCAGGGGTATCATTCGCTTCCACGACGATTACGCCTGCAAATACGCCGGTTACAGCAACGAGTAGCGACCTGCGGATTGCCACCCCCGGATATACCATGCGCTGTACCAGCGTTTCGGGGACAGGTTCCACCCCCGCGGCACCCGGCAACAACAATCCTTCCACAGGTGGGATCTCGATTGATATCGATAGTGTCAATCTGTCGAGCTGCACCCTCAACGGCCAGACTGCCGCCGTTGTAGGTAACGGCACTTGGAAGCTCAAGGTAGATCATGACGGGGCATCCCCTCAGGGGTCACTGATTATCCCTGCAGGTGGCGCAGTGGTAACGGTGCCGTCGAGCGGGTGTTCAATCACAGTGGGCGCAAGCACAATAGGACCATTGCCCTACGTCAAGCCCTCGGTGACCGCCTCGAACTCTGGAACAGTCAACTTCAACTCCACGGGCGGTGGCGTGTGTCCGCCCGCGGGTGCCGGCACTGCCACAATGACTGGCAAGCTGACCTTCTCTCCGGGGATCGACGTCACCCCCTGATCGGGTTCTCAGCCTGACCGTCCCGGCATCCGCACCCAGCGGGTACCGGGACGGTTGGTGCGTAGCCAAACTTAGCCTGAATCCGTGGAGACTGAAGTCGACCTACCAGCACGTAAATAGCGAAAGCTCCTCCCACAGTGGAATAATCGAAATTCTCACATCACAATTGTTCACACACAATACCTGTCCAAGAGCAGTACGAAACTTGAAGATCGATGACGAGGCCTCAGGTTCACCCCGGATGGTGGACACCGAGATAGCGGGACCAAGGGTTCCGCTGGGAGATATCCCCTCGGCAATTCAGTCAACTGCGACAGTGACTTCGTGCTGCCAGGCGATGGTTTCGTCGTACCGGGTCCGAGTCTTCAAACACCCGTGCAGGATCCCCACGAAGCGGTTCGAAACCCGGCGCAGCGCATCGTTGTGGGCGTTGCCGCGCTGCCTGCACTTGTCGTAGTAGTCGCGTGCACCTGGCGAACAGGTCAGGCAGGCGAAGGCCTGAGCCATGAGAGCGTCGGCGAGTCGGTCGTTGCGGACGAACCGTGCCGCCACAATTTTCTTCTTCCCCGACGCACGTGTGATGGGACTTGTTCCTGCATAATTCTTTCGGGCTCGTGCATCACTGTATCGATCTCGATCGTCGCCGAATTCTGCCAGCACCCGGGCACCGAGAACCACACCCAGTCCGGGCAGCGAGGTGATGATGTCGGCATCCGGGTGCTCACCAAAATGGGCTTCGACCTCAGTTCGGAGCGCATCCACCTCATCGACTATCGCCCGAAGCACCCCGATCGTCGCCTTGGTAGTGGCAGCGTAAGCCACGGTCACCTGATCGAGTTGGCGCAGGTGTTTCCCACGCAGCGCTACGGCTATCGTCTTGGCTTTGTCGTCGATATTGTGCCGGTGTGCATGTTTGAGTGCGGCTTTGATCTGGCCGGTGGTGTGAGCTTCGCGGCGGAGTCAGGGTCGGGTGCCTTTTCGAGCAGTTCGAGTGCATCGGCGGCGTCCAGATCGTCGAACGCGTCGAGGGCCGCGGGAAAGTATTCGCGCAGAGATTGCCGCAGTCGTTGGGTATGCCGTGTCCGTTCCCAGATCAGTGTCTTGTGCGCGCGAGTGATCACCTTGACTGCCTGAGCCCTGTCGGTGTCCCCTGCCGCCGGACGCAGTTGATGATGGTCGGTGCGGACCATGTCGGCCAGTGAATGTGCTTCTGTTGCATCGCTTTTAGCTCCAGATACGCTACGACGTTCCCGGAAACGCGATGCTTGGAGTGGGTTGACGCCGAATACCTGGTAGCCCGCCGCAGTCAAGGCGAGCACCCATGGCCCTCGGTCTGTTTCGATTCCGACCAGGACCGATTGATCGTCTCCTGTGGTGTGTGAGCCGATCATTGCGTGCAGTTTCTCGATACCTTCGATGCCTTCGGGGAGTCGTGCACGGGCGAGGGTCGATCCGCTCTCGTTCATCAATTCGACATCGTGGTGGTCCTCTGCCCAATCATCACCTACGAACAACATTGAATGTCTCCGATCATCCTGTTGCGCTATATGTTTCCGTGAGCCGCGGGCAACTGAAAGTCATCGTGATCGGATAGGAACTACTTCACTCTTTGACAGAGCCAATAATTCCGGGTGTCACATCGACCGTCCTTGCCCGATGTGACACCCGGCAGTGTCCGAAAATGGATCCCCTGCGTGCCAGGGTGAGTTGAGTCCACCGGTTCACAGCAACCCCGCCTGCAGGGCGAGATACGGATCAACCTCTCCATGACGATTTCCATCCCTGCGCCGGTCGAGGACAATGACCGCATGGCCTCTCCCCGCCCTCGAGCCGACGGCCCTCGCCGGCGACGAGCTTTCACCCCCGCAGACAAGCTGACCCATTTGGCCGCGTATGAGCTGGCATGCGAGGACGGCGGCGGTGGTGCATATCAGCGCCGTGAAGGCCTGTACTCCTCGCTGATCTGCGAGTGGCGCAAGCAACGCGACGCCGGCGTTCTTGACGGCAAGAAGCCTGGTGTGAAGGTCGGAAAGCTCACCGCAGAGCAAGCCGAGATCGCCCGCCTGACTCGTGAACTGGAGCGCGCAAACAAGCGGTTAACCACGACCGAAGCCGCCCTGGACATCATGGGAAAAGCACACGCTCTCTTGGAATCGCTCTCCGAGAGAGCGGATCCGGGAGACAAGCCGGGCAAGCGCTGACCGCCGCGTGGACTGAACTGGCCGAAGCTGGAGTCTCGACGAGGATGGCGAGTGCGCTGACGGGCGTCATCCGTTCGACCGCGCTGCGGCGCCGAACTGCTGCTGCCACACCCAACCGCGCACCTGCGTCGGTGGCCGAACCGGCGAACAAGCTGACCACCATCGAACGCCGCCGCATCCTTGAGATTCTCAACAGTGATCGTTTCGTCGATCAAGCACCACTCGAGGTATACGCGCAACTACTCGACGAGGGAATCTACGTGTGCTCGGTGTAGACGATGTACCGGGTGCTGCGAGAGAACGCGCAGGTCGCCGAGCGTCGGAGGCTGGCCCGACACCCCGCGAAGGCTTGTCCGGAACTGGTGGCGACCGCACCTCGGCAGGTGTACTCGTGGGACATCACCAAACTCGCCGGTCCCGTAAAGGGACAATATTTCGATGCTTACGTGATGATCGACATCTACTCTCGTTACATAGTCGGCGTTCACGTCCACACACACGAGTCAGGTTTGCTTGCAAGGGAATTGATGGAGAACACCTTCTCGGTCCACGGCATTCCGCAGGTCGTCCACGCTGACCGGGGTACTTCGATGACCAGTAAAACCGTCGCTGCACTACTCGCAGATCTCGAGATCACCCGGTCGCATTCACGGCCGCAGGTGTCGAACGACAACCCATACTCGGAAGCGGTGTTCAAGACTTTGCAGTACGGACCGTTGTTCCCTGAGCGCTTCGGATCAATCAGCGAAGCAAGAGAATTCATGGACGTTTTCACCGCTTGGTACAACCATGAGCATCGACATACCGGTATCGGTCTGCATACTCCCGCCGATGTTCACTTCGGTTTGGCTGCGAGCAAAGCGGCAGACCGCCGGAGCGTTCTCGCTGCCGCTCGGGCGAAACACCCTCACCGCTTCGGCACGACGGCCGCACCAAAGATCCTCGATCTGCCAGACAGTGCCTGGATCAACCGACCCATCGACGAATCTGACATCCCGGAGGCGACGGAAACGGCAGCCGCCTAACTCCCGCGGGACTCAACTCCCTTGACAAGTTCCGATCGAATGAGAGACGACCGAAGTAGCGCATAACTACGCAAAGGGGTTGCGCGGCGGTCGGGGTCAGGATTCTGCTCTGCGCATACGATCGAGCCATCGGAGGAGATCACTTCTTTGTTTACGGAACACCAAGTTGGAGGCTGAAATTGTGAATCGCCCAAGAGGTGTCGCTGTAGCAGCTGTCGCGGTTGCGGTTGTCCTCGTCGGTTCGTACTTTGTGCTCACCGATCGAGGCCAGGACCAAACGCCTCGCACAACGATCCCTACGACGGTTCAGCAGTACGACGATGGTGCGCCGCAAACCTCGGAAGACTTTGAGAGAGATTCGAAAATGGGACGCAGCTCAAGGGAGACTCCGGTGCCGGGGTCGAATACCGTCATTGAGCCGGGGGGAATTCAGCGGAGGGTCCTAGTGCGATGTTCTTGAAGTTTTTCGACGGTCAGCTTTCGCGAGTATCTGCTCCACGGTTTTCGTCCAGACGAACGGCTGCGCCCGCGGGTTCCATCCGTTGATGAAGTCACGGATCTTGCTCGTGAGTTCACGAACACTGCGGAAGGTCCCCCGGTGGATCGCTTGGCGTTCGATGATTCCGAACCACACCTCGACGAGGTTCATCCACGATGCCGACGTCGGAGTGAAATGGACGTGGATTCGCGGGTTCGCCGCCAACCAGTCCCGAACTTCCTGCTTTTTGTGAGTGGCATAGTTGTCCATCACCAGATGCAGTTCCTGATCCGGATACGCCCGGGCGACATGTTTGAGGAACACCAGAAACTCCTGGCGACGGTGCCGAGGCCGACAGATTCCGGTCACCTTTCCGGTCGCGATCTCCAACGCCGCAAACAAGGTGGTGGTGCCGTTGCGGACGTAGTCGTGGGTTTGACGTTCGGGGATCCCGATCTGCATAGGCAACGTCGGCGCCGTTCGATCGAGTGCTTGGATCTGCGATTTTTCGTCCACGCAGAGCACGATCGCGTTCTCCGGTGGCTCCAAGTACAGGCCGACGATGTCGGTGACCTTCGCGACCAACTCGGGGTCGGTGGAAAACTTGAATGTTTCACTGCGCCACGGCTGCACACCGTATTCACGCCACGCATCGGCAACAGTGCTGTTGCTGATCCCCAGCCGCTCCGCCAGCAATCTGGTGCTCCAATGCGTAACACCGAGCTTCTTCGGTGGCGGCATCAAGGTTTCCGACACGATCTTGCGGTGATCGATCGTGCGGGGACGCCCTGATCGCGCTTCGTCGACCAGTCCGTTCATCCCGGCTTCGTCGTAGCGTGCCCGCCAGGTGATCACGGTCTGACGGGTCACGCCCACCAGTTCGGCGATCCGCGTGTTCGATTCGCCTTCGGATGCGAGCACGATGATCCGAGCACGTTGCGCGATACCTGCCCGTACCGATCGCGATCGCATCAACGCCGTCAAACGCGTGAGATCTCCGTCCCGCAAAATCAGTGCTGCAACTCGCATACATGCAAGTATCTCAAACTTGACTGTCTAATTATTTATCCCACGCCGCACTAGGAGCACTGTGGGGGGCGAGCGGGTCAAACACGATCTAGTCAGAATCGAGCGTGCGTTCGCGTCGTACGAGATTCCAGCCCGTAACTGAAACGAGTGCCCCGACTGCGGCCCCGAAAATGGGTCCACCAACGATCATGCCACTTTCATTCGTCAGAACCGTGCCATTTGTCGCTGAAAGTCACACCGGTCCGCCTCGTCGACCAGCTCGGAATCCGTCATCCCTCGCCTGACGTCCTGCACCGCGAAACCTCCCAGAGCTTGTTTTGTGTGGGGTACCCCATCCGCTCGCAATCAGACACTGGCGGAGACCAAGATCGATTCTGAGATAGCGGGCCAAACAATGATTCATGGAGGGGCGTCTCCGGGTGCCGGCCAGGTAGGCGGTGGTTAAAGCAGTTGCAAGACAACCCCGCCACCCTACGATGAATATCGGAACTTGACTCCACTTCACCGATACCGATCCCGAAGGGAAGCCCGTGAATCTCGAAGAGCAATGGAACAGACTCACAGCATGGTGCACTGAATATGCACCTTTGACCGCCACAAGTATTCGTCCCGGGGCGAGCCTGGATGAAATACGCGTAGTGGAGAATTCACTTGATATCGCGTGGCCCGGGGAGCTGGTGGAGTTCTACCAGCTACAGAACGGACAGAGCAGTTGGAATCCCGGAAGCGATTTTTTTGCCGGGACCATCTTTCCCAGTAAAGAAATTCTATCTTTGCCGGATATCCTGCAACTCAGGGAAACCATGCTGGAAGCATGGAAAACACTCGAAATCAGTCCTGACTTCGACACACTCGCCAGCAACGCCCCGCAAGCAGGCACCGTGTCCTACACGTTTCATCCGCTTTACATCCCATTTGCCAGCCTCGACGATGTCCACTACGTCGTCGACTGCCGCCCCGGGCCGCAACACGGGTGTGTGATCGAGTATGCACATGAAAGCGTTGACGAGGGGGGCGTGGAATTCGAATCGGTTGCCTCACTGCTGGCCGCATTAGCTGACAGCTTGTACGCAGGAACCAAATTCGGGTTTTGGAAAGCAAGCGTCGAGGAAGGGCTTATCGATTGGAGTATTCCCTGACATCTGACACGTACGGGACGGGGGTGCGGCCGCCGTAGCGACCACACCCCCGAAGCCTGTCTAGTTCGCGTTTACATAGAAGGATCCATTCAGTTGAACTCGATAGTTCCGGAAGAATGGATTGGTCAGCCCTCCTTGTGAGGAGTTGTTCCCGACCGGCACCTGGCAAGCACTCCACCCCAGCGGGTTAGTCGTACCTGCGAGAGGCAGTGGAGGGTTGGGGATTAGTAACTCAAGCCGTACTCGCGCTGGATCTCCCAGGCATGTTCGAGTTTGGTCTTCTCCCGCTCGGTGTACTGCTTCACACACGAGGAGTCCTCGATACCCAACTGCTCGGCGAGATAATCAACCAACTCCAGGGGCGCGTCGAGAGGATCGGCCAAAAACATTCCGAGTTGGCGGACCGTCACGATCTGAAGGGCGAACCCCAACCGGTTGTAGTCCCGACGCCGACCCGCGATCAGCTTCCGGTCTTCGGCATCGAGGTAAAAGAACCGTTCCAACTCAACACGGGACAACGCCCCGAACCGGCCGTAGCCGCCCTCATCGGTCATGCCGACATGAAATCACCTGTAGGTCCATGCCGCTGGATGTTCAGTGCTTAGCGCCGGATTGGGCGGATTTGCTCCTCGACCCCCGGGTACACGGACTTTGAACCACCTGGATTTCGGATCGTCGACCGAACTCGAGGCTTCTCCGGCGATGTCGACCCACGCGGGGCCGTGATCCCGTGCGATCTCGGCGAACACTGCCCATGGGAGATGAACGGCAATGGACCTGGCCTGGTGGGGACCGCTCTACCCGCTTGTTATCTGGCTCTTTTCGTTCGGCCTGATCTGATTCGGCTCTCTTGCGGATAAGAGCAACAAGACGGAAACCGACGAGGTGGCAATGATATTGGAGATCGATGATCCAATCGTACCTACGGGACTGTCCGTTCCACGAACATTTAGACATCCTTATCCAATCATCAGGTGCGATAGTTTCGAATACATATCCGTAAAATCTGGTTGTGTAATTGCCCCATTCGCTGCAACCCACTCATTACCCGTTCTCGACCTGACTACCACTAAACGTCCAGCACCCCAACTAATGGACCATGTCCTGTGGGGACAGAATTCAGGACTGCCAGGAAGTCCCGCTCTTATCGAACAACCGAATAAAGTTATGCACCCGCTACACAGAATAGAGTACGGGAGCAAACAGGCGGATAACAATAGGGCGACCGCGTGCCCGAGATACAAATCTGGTTACAACCGACCTCTTCCAACAGATAGCGGTGAGAAATATGAATGCGATGAGTACCCGTTCTCTGTAACCGATGAAGGGGCGAAGAAATACCCGAACGGAGGCAGGTCATTTTGGTGGTGCAACGTACCTGCACTGCCAAATGGCGGCGCCATAAACTGGATCCCTCAAAGAAATGGATGGAGCGCATGCTACATCACGGAACAGCAGAATGGAGATGGAGGTCGACTTCTTCCATCCTTCCATCACAAGAACAGGATTCTTTACAAAGCCGACGACCAGTATGACGGATATTTTGTAAACCCTTACCATCGATGATCTGACAACACCGGCGGGCGCTCCTACTTCGAGGGGCGCCCGTCGGTCAATCACCCTCTCAGTCGAACGACTTGAGTGGGCGGTCGTTCTATAGAGTCGGGCCAGATCTGCATCAGATATCTTTCGGCAAGCTGATCCTCCGGTTTCTGCATTTCAACTGGGCTTTCCCTGCCCGTTTCATACAGCCTGATCCGGTAGCCGCCGGGATGAGAGATGAGGCTTTCGGCAGGAAAAGTTTCGGTCTGCATGAACTCGACGTCGACCAATCGAACATCTCCGGTATCGAATCTCACCGAAACTTCTTGCATGGAATCCCACCCGGCTTCCTCCATCGGGGGATCTTCGGAGTATATCTCCGAGCGGAAATGGACAGCACCCCTTGTCGCGCCTGTTGTAATAACAAGCATTCGCTGATCTGGATCCCAGATCATCATGTCTGTTGACCACCCAGGAAAATCCTCGAACTCGATATTCGTCTGCTGGAAAGCTACTACCGAACCTAGATATACATAGACAGCTGATTCGATCATTTCAGCCCCTCACCCGTAACTCCGACCGGCGGAGGTACAATAAAGACAACAATTTGGCAGATTACAAGACCTGTCCGAGAGGTTACACCTGATGAGCAGACGAGCTCTCACATTTGTTCTAATCGGTATGGCCATCATTTGCACGATTGCCATACTCATTGTCTCATTTATCCGAGGAAACGATGGCGGCACCCAATCCGCACCGTCAGTAGGCACGCCCTCGATCCGACTCGATTGGGATATGGGCCCGGTCCCTGCTGGCGACCCCGCCCAAACAACCGTCTCCTTGCCTGGCAGCATCGATCTGAGACTTTACGAAGATGCGGTTCGTGAACAGGCGATGCGTGATCACGAACCGCTTTCTGTGAAGCAGGTCGAGTGTCTCGCTGCGGGAGTGATGCCTACCCCGGGACTTCGTTTCGCCTGCGATGTATACCTAGTTGACGGAACAAAGCCGACG
Source organism: Rhodococcus sp. IEGM 1379 (assembly GCF_030056815.1). GTDB lineage: Bacteria > Actinomycetota > Actinomycetes > Mycobacteriales > Mycobacteriaceae > Rhodococcus_F. The sequence continues at coordinate 7,836 of NZ_JASHKR010000077.1, read as the reverse complement.
TACTACGTGACATTGACCGACACCAAGGATGATTTCAAGATCGATCGCGCTAAATAGTCTCGACCTTGTGCGGCATCCAGTTCCTGGACTTCCCTAGGACTTCGCCCCATCTTTGAATCCCTGTCGGAGTCCTTGTTGGTCATCGGCGTGTCCGTCGGGTTGCTGTTCCCTGGTCGTAAGGCCTGGGCGGGGACTGATCAGACGTCTGGCCTCGTGGCGAAATCCGAACTGTCAATCACTACAGCCTCCACGGCAATGGCAATGCGTGTATTCCCTGACCCCTGGGGCCAACGCCACACTATGCATATTTATGCGCTTGTTCGGTTCGTCTCTCATTCGATCCTTTCTCGGACACTGCAGGACTCACATTGGCAGGGGCGGGCGACCTTTCGTTGTGACTTTCGGCTGAATGTGGCGTGGTTTTCTGCGGGGAACGTGGCAGCGTCGGAAGGTGCGCTATCGGACGTGGCCGTCACAGTTTTACGGTGCAGCGATTGTCGCCATCGCCGGTCCCGGATGTTTGTGAACTGAAGTTCATATCCTTACTCGACGCAGATGGGGACAAGGGATACGAGATGCCTGTTTGCGGTCGGAAAGTGTGCTGGCCAGGTGATTTCGGTGAGACGGTGCGATAACCGAAATTATCGTCACCGACCGCGCACAAACCGCGAGTGACATAGTCGGAAGGTATTCGGCACAGAATTTCGGGTCGTTGACCTTGCCGTTCAAGGACATCGAGGTCACACCCGAGCAAGACGCGTTTCTCGCCGGAGCCGCGGCGGCCTTGAGAAGTGCGTGGCACAGCGAGTGATGACAAATCGTCGCCCGCCGCTTACTAGCTCGTTGTTTCTATAGAGCGGTTCGGATCCCAATACGTCACTGACTCGCCGTCGACGGCCGAGAATCGGCTTTCACGTAGACGTCGATCGGGTCACACCGAGAGCAAATCGATGGTTCAGTGCACTGCCGCATGTGCTCGAGCGGCTACCGATTTATCCGTATTCGTCACATGAGACCGTTAAGTCGGTACTGTTCTGCCAAGCGCTGACCTGCGGCGCTTACCTGGCCCTTCCCGATAGGGAAGGGCCTCCGAACTGGGGTGGGGGCAAACTTGCCCTTCCGTAACGCTGGATATGCCCCGGATACCGGCTACATAGGGAGCTGACCACCATGCGACGCAATTTGACTCGATCCGTGATCCTGACCGCGGGGCTATTCCTGGCCGCAGCCCCGGCAGTCGCCCACGCGCAAGACTCCGTCGGCGGCGGGAGCCTTCCCGCAGGCAGTTCCGTCCTGTCGGGTTCCGCCACCCTCTGGGAGGCCAATCGGTTCAACCGGACCTACACCCCGCAGCAGATCAAGGAGTGCTGGGACGTCGCAGCCCCAGACGGCGTCACAACCGGGCAGTTTCCGGGTGCGTGCCCCAGTCAACCGATCACCGCTCTGGATCTCTTTGCAGGAAACCTGCTGTTCGGCTCCATGGGTTGATTCAGCGCACCACCTTTCGAGTCGGCACCACGTCCTGTGGCGTCGACCCGAGCGGTCACCGCGGCGAGGCAACTGCGGACGGGGCTGCTGCCATACCGAAGAACATCGAGGACACCAGAAACCCTCCGGCGCCGGGCCGCGAGAAGCACTGAGCCAGCAGCCCGAACTCGACAGGGACCAACGGCCCCCACCGTCGGTGCGGGCCGTTTCGTTGGCTTCTCGACCTACAGCTGACAGTCGCCGGCTACTGGTGAGAAGTCCATTCCCAGACGGGGTGCTTCTCGTACCATCTGAGACCGTCCCACCGATGCGGTGTCCGTCGTCGCTGGTGAACGCGACGACGACGAACTCGGTAAAGAGTTCGTCGCATTCTGCGACGTTGACGACCCAGAACATCCTCGGGCGCAGCGAAGGTCCGCACTGGCTCACCACCACGAGGACGCAGCCTTCTAACACAGTCCGAGCCCACGCCCACCACGCAGAAAGCCCACAGCCCGAACAGAAACGAGTGCCAACCCGACGGATCGGTGACAGCATCACCGACAAAGATCGGTCCACCAAGGAAGATCAACCCCGCCAAACCCGCGAACGGCGCCCACGCATCCAGTCTCGACTCCGCACGCCGATGATTCACTCGCCTCATCTAGGCAAATAAGCATGGCAGGAGTCATACAACGCATGCACCACGTTTCTCGCGCCTGCGGCCGGCTTGCCGAATATTGCATCGGCGACGGCTTCGCCGAAATCTCAGGCACTCCTCCCTGATCGACGACCTCGACGCCGTCGCCGGAGTCAACCTGGAACGCGTGGCCTGACAACAACACCGTGTGCCCGTGCGGCGGGTCTGAGGCCGCCGCAGCAGGCCTGCCATCTTCAGCGACAAATACCGTGCCACTTACCGCTGAAGGTCACAAGTCAAGCGGCACATTGCCGTGGATGTGAACGGACTGTTGCTCGCCGTCGTCGTCACCGCTGCCTCGATCCAGGACCGCGACGCCGCGCACCGACTCCTGACCGCACTGCGCGGCAGTTTCTCCCACCATCCGGCTGGTCTGGGCCGATGGCGGTTATCCCGGGCGTTTGCCTGTCTGGGCGAAAGATGTTCTCGCCCTCCCTATTCAGATCATCAAACGCATACCCGGCGCCACCGGTTTCCACGTCCGTCCCCGCGTTTGGGTGGTCGAGAGAAGTTTCGCGTGGATCAACAAGCATCGCCGCTGCGTGCGAGACTACGAAACCAGACCCGACCACCACGAAGCCATGGTTCACATCGCGATGATCGCGACCATGACCAGGCGACTCGCCCGAACCTGACGGTTTTCAAACACACTCTTAGATAGCGGAATTCCTCGGGGCCGCCCGCTACGCTGCATGATGCGTTGACCTGTTGAGACCAAGTTCGTATTTGGAAAGTCGGAGACGATTTTCGGTGAGCTGGCAGAAGATATGTTCCGAAACTCGTGTCCAAAACCGATGGTTCAATATGAGGCTTGTCGGTGAGTTCTGGAACACTGCTGCCTCATGGGTGAACCTTTAGGCTACGCGAGGGTCTCGACTGCCGATCAGACCAATGATCCGCAGAGCGACGCTCTCAGCGCGGCGAGCTGTTTCAAAGTCTGGACCGAAACCGCGTCCGGTGCAACGACGACCCGGCCGCAACTGAGCGACCTCCTGTCGCATCTTCGTGACGGAGACACCCTTGTCGTCTGGCGCCTCGACCGGTTGGGTCGCTCACTCCCCCACCTACTGCAGACCGTGGAAGACCTCGCCGACCGCGGTGTCGGGTTCAAATCGTTGACCGAAGCGATCGACACCACCACCTCCGGCGGCAAACTGATCTTTTCCATCTTCGGTGCTCTCGCCGAATTCGAACGAAATCTGATCAGGGAGCGGACTCAGGTCGGTCTCGCCGCGGCCCGAGCCCGGGGCCGTACCGGCGGCCGGCCACCGAAGATGACGTCCACGAAACTCGCCCAGGCACAACGGATGCGGGAGAACGGAATGCACCTGACCGACATCGCCGAAATCATTGGCGTCGGCAGGACAACGCTGTACCGGCATCTGAAATAGATTTTCTTACAACGTCTTTCATCGATCTGCGATGACATTCCCAGGCTGTCAGTGCATTCTCACCGAAAAAGGGAAAGCCTCGGGTCCGTGAACGGAGTACCGAGGCTTCCATATCCTGGCCTAAGTAACATAACCGAAGTCAGCGGTCCTCAAAGGCTTACAACCGACAGCGTACGCGAAGCAGGAGTTACATGGCAAAGGACACTGACGACTGGGTGCAGCGTTGGCTGAGCCCCGAACGCTTCGCGACGTATGTCCGCAAGGCCGGCGGTTCACGGGAAAGAGCATTGCACCTCTACGAGTGGAATGCCCAGCTCAGTGCAGCGTTCCTGCACGATTTGGCGCATCTGGAAGTGGGCTTGCGCAATGCCTACGACCGCGAACTACTCCAGGCGTGCGTGGGCGAGGACATGCACTGGACGGAGCCGACCACCACCGGGCACTTGTTTCCGAAACACCTGAGATGGGACCCGGTGGGACAACGCGACGTCGATGCGAACAGCACACCACGTGGACAGATCTCCTCTGCCCGCAAGCAAGCCAGAAACGCCAACGGCGATACGGTCGTTGCAGGAAAGGTTGTGGCGGAGCTGATGTTCGGGTTCTGGACCTTCCTCACCTCGGATTTTCACGAAAAATCTTTGTGGGTTCCCTACCTGCACAAGGCGTTTCCGTCGGGAACCGATCGCGCTGCGCTGCACCATGCGCTCACCGCTTTGCGTGAGTTCCGCAATCGTGTCGCTCACCATGAACCGATCCTGTCCGCACCGGAATCTGCTCGCCGCCAGATCGTGTACGTCACGAAACTCTTGTCACCGGAAGCACTGGCTCATCTCAACGACCACAGTCAGGTATCGACGATCCTCGCTCACAAGCCATAACAGACCGTGCCATGCCAAATAGTTCTGTAAAAACCGGCGCCAAATAGTCACGGACCGGGGCGGTACCGGCGGTCAGCCACCCGAAGATAACATCGACGAAATCATCGGCGCCGGAAGGACAACGCTGTATCGGCACCTGAAATAGCCCTGGCAGTCAACTCGCCGGTCTACTTGCCGTCGCGGGTCTCGGACCGACCGAAATCGTGTTGTCCTGCGTTTCACCGTGGTCGGGCGTTTCGTCGAATCGGTCGACGCCTCTGATCAGTGGTGTTGCGATCACCGCATGAACCCAAGCATTGTCATACCGCACTGAGAGAACAGGAAAGCAATGCCTCGCAGTGTCTCCAGGGATTTTCCGGACCTACGCGCAGCGACTTATCTGTGTGTCCGTGTGTCCTGGCACCACGTTGGACGCTCAGTGAGGTTCAAGTGCTTTCACTCCCGCAACCCGTACCGGGTTCAGAAGCTGATCAAGCTTCCCCTGGCTGACCAGACCGCTCTCGATCGCAAGTTCCATGACACCGCGGCCGCTATCGAGCGCTTGCTTCGCGATGCTCGCGGCAGCCGTATACCCGATCTCGGGAACCAAAGCAGCGGTAAGCGCGATCGACGAGGCAAGGTGCCGATCCAAATTCACCCGGTTGGCGACGATACCGTCGATGCAGTTGTCGGCCAGGGTGCGACAACCGGCTGTGAGCCGGATCGCGCTGTCGAAGAGAGACTTGGCGATCACAGGTTCGAAGGCGTTGAGCTGGAGTTGCCCTGCTTCAGCAGCGAAAGAGACTGTGATGTCCTTGCCGATGACGTCGAATGCGATCTGATTGACGACCTCGGGGATGACCGGATTGACCTTGCCCGGCATGATGCTCGAACCGGCCTGTCTGGGCGGAAGCTCGATTTCTCCGAACCCCGTACGTGGTCCCGAGGACAGGAGTCTGAGATCGTTGCAGATTTTGGACAGTTTGATTGCAACTCGCTTCAGGGTCCCGGAAGTGTGCACGAACACTCCGGTATCTTGGGTCGCCTCAACCAGGTCCGGAGCACTGATCAGAGAGTGGATGCCGGTGAGGTTCCGTAGCTCGGTCACCACGACTTGCGCATAATCGGGTGGTGTGTTGAGTGCCGTGCCGATCGCGGTTCCACCCAGATTGAGTTCGCGCAGTAGAGCACGAGTTTCCTCGACTCGCTGCCGGTCTTCGCCGATCATGACTGCGAAGGCACCAAATTCCTGCCCGAGTGTCATCGGCACCGCATCTTGCAGCTGTGTGCGTCCAACCTTGAGAAGGTCCGAGAACTCGGCCGCCTTCTGTGAGAGCGAGTCTTCGAGTCGTGCCATCGCATCGAGTAGAGCGCCGAGGTACCGATCGAGAGCGAGCTTGATCGCGGTGGGATACACGTCATTGGTGCTCTGGCAGAGATTGACGTGATCGATGGGATGGATCGTGACGTAGTCGCCCCGCCTCCGACCGAGTATTTCCAGGGCCACGTTCGCGAGCACCTCGTTCGCGTTCATGTTCGTCGACGTGCCTGCACCTCCTTGGATTGCATCGACGACGAACTGATCGCGATGCTCTCCCCTGCGGATCGTTTCGCAGGCGGCGACGATAGCCGCACCCACCTCCTTGTCGAGCAAACCCAACTCGGTGTTCGCTGTGGCTGATGCCTGCTTCACCACGGCGAGCGCATTGACGAATTCGGAATAGTTGCCGATTGTCGTGGCTGTGATCTGGAAGTTGGTCACCGCCCGGGCGGTGTGAGCACCGTAGTAGGCATCACTGGGGACTTCGACTTCGCCGAGGGAGTCCCGTTCGGTTCGCGTCGTCTGGGGGTTCATCTTCACCGCTGGCACCTTGTCTTCTCGCAGGTTCGGCCACATCAGCACGCCGGCGTCGCCAGAACAAGCGTCGTCGGCGATGCCCGATGGCCATGGGTGTGGATTCACACTGTGTCGGATCGGACATCCGGTAGTGAACAAATTGTTCGCCAGCAACAAACAGTAGCCAAGCCGCCCGCGAAAGTCGACTCTTGTCACCCAAGTGCAGGTTAAGCGGATAAAGTCGCCACAACGTAGGATGAGGGCTTGCAATGAGGCGCGTATCACGTTCTAATGTTCGCCAGCAGTACACACTTTGATCACTCACCAACGAAGTGCACTGTGTGCCGAATGACGGCGTCGGATTCGCCGAGATTCCGGTTCATTCCCCTTCTGCACGGACACGATCGACCTACATTCCGAGAGGACCCCGATGTCCACCACACCCAGCCCTCACCCGGTGCGGCCCAACCAGTCAAGACGCGTCGCCTTGTCAAGCCTCGCCGGTACCACCATCGAGTGGTACGAGTTCTTCATCTACGCGATCGCCGCCGCCCTGGTTTTCGACAAGCTGTTCTTCCCGAACTTCGATCCGGCGGTCGGCAAGATTCTGTCCTTGTCGACCTTCACCATCGCGTTCATCGCACGACCGATCGGTGCCGCGGTGTTCGGACACTTCGGTGACAGGATCGGACGGAAGAAACTCCTCGTCGTCACGCTCTCGATCATGGGCGGGGCAACCGTCCTCATCGGCGCACTGCCGACGTACGACCAGATCGGCATCTTCGCACCACTGCTACTGACAGTCCTCCGCTTCGCCCAAGGGTTCTCCCTCGGCGGCGAGTACAGCGGCGCAGTCCTCATGAGCGTCGAACACGCACCGGAGAACAAACGAGGACTACTCAGCTCGATCGTCAATACCGGATCCGCGTTGGGTCTGATGCTCGCAAACCTGGTCTTCCTGGTTCTCGAGAAGCTACCCGAGGATGCCTTCATGTCCTACGGATGGAGGATTCCATTTCTCCTCGCGGGCATCCTCGTGTTCTTCGGAATTTTCATCCGAGTTTCACTCGACGAGAGCCCCGAATTTCAGAAGGTCGCCAAAGAAGGCAACATCGAGAAGATGCCGGTCAAGATCGTTCTGACCCGGTACCCGAAGCTTGTAATCCTGATGGCACTGTCCTACCTGTCCATCGGGACCGTCTTCTACATACTCACCGTGTTCTCAATCTCGTACGGCACCGGGCAAATCGACATCGACGAGGCGTTGATCTTGCGGTTGATCCTCTTCTCGACCGTCTTCCTTGTCGCTGGCATCCCGTTCTTCGGCTGGCTCTCGGATCGATACGGCAGGCGTCGAATATTCATCGCCGGCGTCGTCGGACTTTCGGTCCTACCCTGGGCCTGGTTCCCGATGTTCGGCTCGGGCAACGCAGTCGTGATGTTCATCGGCTTCCTGCTGCTGTTCATCCCATACTGTGCAAACTACGGAACCATGCCAGCTCTCTTCTCCCTCGTCTTCCCCCCCTCCGTTCGCTACACCGGCTTGGCCATCGGGTACACCCTCGGCACGCTCGCCACCTC
>NZ_JASHKR010000209.1 GCF_030056815.1 Rhodococcus sp. IEGM 1379 | reverse complement strand
ACCGTCACCGCCGGACCCGGCGCCACCCTCGACGCCATCACCACCGCCCTCCAAGCCCAAAACCTCGGCTTCGCGAACCTCCCCGCCCCCGGCGTCCTCTCCATCGCCGGCTCCCTCGCCGTCGACGCCCACGGCGCAGCCCTACCCGCACAAGGCGAAACCCACGTCCCCGGACAAACCTTCGGCTCCCTCTCCAACCTCGTCACCTCCCTCACCGCAGTCGTCTGGAACGGCACCGAATACGCCCTCAAAACCTACAACCGCGCCGACACCGCCATCCGGCCGCTGCTCACCAACCTCGGCCGCACCTTCCTCACCTCCGTCACCCTCCAAGCCGCACCGAACT
>NZ_JASHKR010000076.1 GCF_030056815.1 Rhodococcus sp. IEGM 1379 | reverse complement strand
GCAGCGTCGATCACGACAACTCCCAGACAGATCGGAGGATCAGGACACACACCGATAGCGGTGCGTTCCTCCCCCTCTGTCGCATGCTCGATAGACCGAGCGCCTGAGAGATTCGGTAGTGATCCACAAACTTCGACGATCCGAAATTCAGGGATTACAGCCTTTCCCCGTCGGCGGGTGGGTTATCCCACCGCTTTCCAGAGGCGTCGGAGCCCGTACGGTCCTTTGTGCCTGAGAGATTGACGGGGAGGTATTGCTCCTTCGGCGCCCAAGCACTGTTCACAGCAAAAACTGTGAGCAATACCCGAGGCTCTCCCGTACGCCGGCGACGCGAGGCCTAGTCTAGTTGACTGATCGACCTCGAGTCACCGTGATAAGGTCCGAATTGGTGTGACGATGGTTATCCCGTCTTGCGGGATACCCGATTCGCACGGCGCGAGGCCAATTCATCTTCGGGGTTTGGGTCGCTTTCACCACCGTCGGCGCGCTCAGCCGGGAAATCCGCGATGGTTCCGGTGAGTTCGCGCATCGCACCGCTGACTGCGATACCGAATACGCCCTGCCCGCCTTGAAGCAGATCGACAACCTCTTCTGGCGACGTGCATTCGTAGACGCTCGTGCCATCCGAGAAAAGAGTGATGTTAGCGAGGTCGCGAACCCCACGGTTGCGAAGGTGATCAACAGCGACGCGAATATTCTGCAGAGAAATTCCGGTATCGAGTAAACGCTTGACGATCTTCAGGACCAGAATGTCTTTGAATGAATATAAACGTTGGCTGCCGGATCCTGCGGCACCGCGGATCGACGGGACGACCAACGAAGTACGCGCCCAGTAGTCGAGTTGACGGTAGGTGATGCCGGCGATCTGGCAGGCGATCGGAACTCGGTATCCGACCAGGTCGTCAGGAATGGAATCGTCCGGAAAGAGTCCGGGTTGCAGTTCTTCGGAAGTCAGACCGACGCTGCCGGTAATACCTGCATTGCCTACGCTCGACTGTTCTTCCACTGCCGTCTCCTTCTCGCTGCGCCATCATGTAACCGAGCCGCTCGATGAACAGCTCCGCCGTCAACCGAAGAAGAAATCCTGGTGTACCAGAAATCTCGGTCAACCGATCCCGAACAGTGAATTCGAGGCACGTAATTCCATGAGTGGACTTACCTAGCGTACGCCCGCGTAAGCGCCTCGACCAGCCTCGACATGCAAGGCGAGAAGATCTTCACCGCCCGCAAGGCTAAGACTCGGCCGAAGTACGGTCAATGCAACACGCCGTAGCGAGACTAAAGCTCTACTTGAGACTTTCGGACTAATGCCAGCTAACGGTCGTTTCGACTATCCGTCAGTGGCTTTGAAGTCGTCCGGAGAAATGGTGTCCAGGAATTCCTTGAACTTCTCCACCTCATCCTCGCGCTCGTCCGGAATGATCAAGCCCGCTTCGGCGAGAACCGCCTCCGACGCAAAGATCGGCACACCGATCCGAAGTGCCAACGCAATGGAATCCGACGGACGCGCCGACACTGTCGTCTGCTCGTCGAAAACCAGATCAGCGTAGAACGTCCCTTCCTGCAGATCCACGATGCGGACTTCCTGCAAGCTCCGGCCGAAGGACTCGATCAGTATCTTGATCAGATCATGTGTGAGGGGCCGAGCCGGCTCGACGCCCTGCTGCTCCAGAACGATCGCCGTAGCTTCCGTCTGCCCGATCCAGATCGGCAGATACCGATCGCCGTCGGATTCACGAAGCAACAAGACCGGTTGATTCTGGGGCTGCTCGACACGAACTCCGATCACACGCATTTCGCCCATCGAGCTTGCCTCCAACCTGATGTGACCCTGACGGCCGTATTCACGGCCGTACTGAGATTCTATTCGGATTCTATTCGCGTCGAGCGAGATGATCGAGAACTCAGCGATCAAGGCTTCCGCGGACCGCTGATTTGACCAAGCACGTATGCAACGTCAGCGACAGCGCCGCCAATTCCCGCACCATTTCCTCGGCTCGATCACGAGCACCAGCGTCGCGCCCCTTGGCTACCGGTCCCGCAATCTGAGTCACCAACCCGGCTTCGCGATCTGCAGCCAACTTGAACGCGCGCAAATGCCGCACTTCCAAACCGTATTCAGCCATTGCCTTGGCCGTCCGAGCCAAGGTGACCGCATCTTCGTCGAAGAAACCGGCGGCCCCGGGCACGATCAGCCCGGTGCGAATCAGCTCAGTCAAGAAGCGGTCGTCGACGTCGGCGCGGGCCAGCAGATCTGCCCGCCCCACGCGCACTTCCCGGTCAACCCGGAACACCTCGGGTGACACTTCCCCGGGAGCGATCGACAGGACCCGCGGACGTCGAGGCGCAGAAGTATCTGCACTGACTGTCGCGGCGCCACTGTCGATCGCCTCGAGTTGTTCCTTGATCACTTTCAGCGGCAGGTACTGATCGCGTTGAGCGGTCAGTACGTAGCGGAGACGCTCGCAGTCCTCGACGGAGAACCTGCGGTATCCCGACGGAGTCCGTTGGGGGCTGATCAAGCCCTCGGACTCGAGGAAACGAATCTTCGAAATCGTCACGTCGGGAAAATCTGGACGCAACCGATCCAGCACGGAACCGATAGACATTCCGGGCTGGCTCTGCTGCCTCAAGGCCGTCATTAGCTACCCGCACCTGCTGACGTCTCGCCCACCTGCGAACCGCCGGTACGCGGACCGTTGAGGAATACCAGACGGAACTTTCCGATCTGGACCTCGTCACCGTTGACCAATACAGCCGAATCGACGGGCTCACGGTTGACGTACGTACCGTTGAGGCTGCCGACATCGACAACGTGGAACTCGGCATCTTCCTGGCGGAACTCCGCATGTCGACGGCTGACAGTCACGTCGTCAAGGAAGATGTCGCTGTCAGGATGGCGACCCGCAGAGGTGGTCGGCTGATCCAGCAGGAAACGCGAACCGGCGTTGGGTCCTCGTTTGACTACGAGCAATGCGGCGCCGGTCGGTAGACCTTCGACACCCGATACCGGCTGCTCGGCGGCCGGTGCTGCTGAGGAGTTGTCGAGCTCGTTGAGGAAATCTGCGCGGAATACCGATGTGGTCTCCGCCGGAGACTCCCCGTAGCCCGCGTCGTTACCGTTCTCGCTCACTGTTTCTCCTCCTCGATCAATCATCCAGATCAGAAATCACTGGACTACGCAGTGCACTTGTTTTGACGAGCATTTTTCACAGTCACATTCAGATACGGCCTTGCACCCCGACTTGGCACATGCGTACCTAACGACCGTACCCTGCGCGGACCGTTGTGTGCAGCGAGACTGGCCGCGACACAACGGACCGGCATTTGCGTCTTAGTTGGACGTGAGTTCTGTGTATCCGGCAGCGTCGAGAGTCTCCGAAAGCGCGCTGTCCAACGCAGCTTCGTCGGCTACCTCGAGATCGACCAACCAGCCGTTGTTGTACGGGTCGGTATTGACCAGTTCCGGCTGACCATCCAATTCACTGTTGGCTGCAAGCACTTTCGCGGTGAACGGCGCGAAGATGTCGGAGACGCTCTTGGTGGATTCGACCTCACCGAGTGATTCACCGGCGGTGACTGCTTCGCCTTCAGCGGGAAGCTGGACGAACACCACGTCTCCGAGCTGCGACTGAGCGAAGTCGGTGATACCAACTCGAATAGAGGTCGGGCCGGTTCGCTTCACCCACTCGTGCTCCGCGGTGTAACGCAGATCGGTAGGTGTATCGAGCTCACTCACAGTGGCTTCCTTTCACATCCCGCCCGAAATTCCGGACGCAAAAATTCAATTTCCAGGTTGAGCGTATTGGCGCGGATTCAATTGTCGCAAGGCGAAGATCGTGACCTGCTGCGATTGCTCGAGCGAGAAACTTCCTCCATTGCGTGAAACGTTGTCGAACACTCCACCGGGAATGTTCAGCGCCGCTGCCAAAGTCGGCGGATCGCCGATCGCGCTCACAGTGTACGGTGCTGAGATCTTCACGGAGTCCAACTCGAGTGCCCCGCCGCGTCCGGCAACCCACGAGTTGACACCGATCCGGATCGGTTCGCCGGTAGCCCCGGCAATCTGCATCGCCTCGGCCCCCGCGGCGCGGAGCTCTTGGATCAGATCAAGCATGACCTCTGATCCGACGCCGCCGGCTGGATCCGTCAACGTCATCGTCACACCGGGACCGGTTGCGGGCGCCGTCCCCACCTGGATGGACAACGCCGTCAGTCGCGCCTGCGCTTCGGCGAGCGCGGCGTCGGTGCTACCACTACGTCGTAGCGTCGCCAACGAATCCTCGAGGTCGGATACTTCTTGCCGCAGAGCGGCTTCACGACGGTTGAGGTTGTCGAGGACTACCAGCAGGTCAGCCGGCCGGGCCGAATCGAGTGAGTCACCCGCAACGGTACTGCGAACTTGCGTCGCAATTGCTATTCCGAGCACACCGAGGAGAACTGCAGCGAGGATCGCGAATACGACGTTGGAGCGATGTTTGGATACCGGGCGAAGTTCGTGTCGCCCTTCGTGCGGACCGCCGCCCGTTTCAACCATGACTCACGCTCCGAACAGGCGTCGACGTAGTGCCGCTGCGTTGCCGAAGATACGGATACCCAAAACCACGACGATTGCCGTCGAAAGCTGCGTGCCGACGCCCAACTGATCGCCCAACCAGACGATCAGTGAGGCCACCAGAACGTTGAAGACAAACGAGACGACAAACACTTTGGCGTCGAAGATTTCGTCCAGGTAGGCGCGCAATCCACCGAAGACTGCGTCGAGGGCAGCGACGACGGCGATCGGCAGGTAAGGCTGAATCACGTCGGGCACCTGCGGGCTGAAGACGACACCCAGCACGATGCCGATCACGAGCGCTGCGAGTCCGTACAGGGCGGAACCGGCCTTCATCGAACTCCTTCTGTCACTTGGGTTCACTCGGTTGGGTCGCGACACGCACGGGGCGCGGAGTCGCGGGCGGAAGGGTCAGCGAGTTATCTTCGGCCACAGCAAAACCGACACCGTACAACTGCGTGAGGCTCGACATCCTGAGGTATGCATCGCTGACGACGAACTTTCGTTGCAGACTGCGGCTGTCACCGATCGCCTTTACGACGTACGGCGAGAAGACGGGTTGGTTGTCGACCAACATCGCGCCGCCGGCTTGACGGATTGTCACGGCGGGACCGATGCGCACACCGCCAACCGAAAGCGCCTCGGCGCCTCCCGACCACAGGGCGTTGACCACTGTTTGCAGGTCTCGATCGAGAACGACCGCCTTTCCGCCGACGCTCCGCTGTGAGGCATCCGAAAGATTTGGTCGGCTGGCCGGATCGGTCAGTGTGACGGTTATGCCCTCCCCGTGCACGGTTTCGGTTCCCGCCTCGGATTCGACGGCTCGAAGCTCACCGAGCACCTGGTTTCCGCGGGCATCGCCGAGAAGTGCCGACCCCCGGGCGTCGTCGACGGATTCGGTGAGCGAATTACGCGTGGCATCCAAAGCATCGATGTGTTCTTGTGTCTCACGGACCTTGGCGACGAGATCTGCGCGCAGATCCTCGGTACCCGTTATCTGACGGGCCGCAGAGACCGCGGACACGCTGAGAACGAACCCGATGAGAACCGCGCCGACGGCAAGCCACGGTCCGGTCCGCGGCATGCCGTTCCTACTGTGATCATGTTCTCGTTCGAGTGCCGCTGCTTCATAGCCGGGGTCGAGGTGTTCGGTCATCAACGACCGGAGTAGCGACGGCACCGGGTTGCGGCGCACATCCTCCCCGGTTCTTTTCATCGGGGCGTGACCTCGTAGGTTCGAGCAACATCAGCAGCTTTGAGGATGTAGATGACTGCTGTCCACACGTACAGAACAGTTCCCCAGATCAGGAACGCGAACCCGACAGTGTGAGTGAACGCGGCAATCGCCCAATCGCCCTGCCCGGCCAGAATCAACGGGAGTGCGAACATCAGCAGGAAGGTAGCGGCTTTGCCGAGGTAGACGACCTCCGGAGGCGGGAGCCCACGCCGGCGATAAATCGGCAAGGTGAGGGCAAGAATCAGATCGCGGCCGATCAGAATTGCGGCAACCCACCAGGGAATGAAGTCACGCGCCACAAACGTGACCAGGGTGGTGACGACGTACAGACGATCGACCAGGGGGTCCAGCAAGGCGCCCAATCGGGATGTCTGATTGAGAATGCGGGCCAGCTTGCCGTCGAGCCAATCCGTGAATCCGCTGAGCATCAGCAGAGCCAAGGCCCAGCCGTCAGAGTGCGTCACCAGAAGCAGATAGGCGAAGACCGGGAGCGCCAGGAGCCGCACCATGCTGAGGATGTTGGGAACTGTCAGAACTCGGTCAGTCATGACAAGTTCTTGTTCACCTGATTTCACTGCACACACCTCGCGTAGTCCGTCACTCCGTGGTGCAAGCCTTGCACAGGGAACGCGACATTCTCATCACGGTCTCCTGTGTGCGGAGTTCGCGCGTGTCGGAGGCGTTACCGCCACGCGAAGACAGGTTGTTCAAGGTTGTCGATCCGGGTATGCCGCCCACTCAGAACCTCGCGAAGCTGGTAGACGACGGCACCGGTCGGCGCATGAACGAGACTGGTTCGAAACGGCCACTGCACCACGGGGTTCGGCGACTCTTCGATCGACACGAAACGAGGTTCCACATCGAGTTCCGCCGAAGACACAGCGTACAGCGATGCGACCTCGTCCGGGTTGGGAACGAGTTGATCGAAGTCGACACCCGACCAGACGACAAATGGCCGGATCACAAACCCTGATCGAGTGACGTAATCGTCGAGTCGTCCGATGATGTCCGCCGGAGTCGTCGTCAGCCCGAGTTCTTCGGACAGTTCCCGCACCGCACCCTCTTCGGGTGTCTCACCGGGGTCGACGCTGCCGCCGGGCAGCGCGAACTGACCGGGGTGTGCGCGCATCTTGCTGGGACGCTTGGTCAAGGGAAAGACCGATGTTCCGTCGGCGTCGCGCATCAAGGCAAAGACCACGGAAGCCAGTCGGCGGCCATCGGGATCGACGGACTTCGGTTCGAACGTCGCGAAGGCCGATTCGACGTGAGCCCGATCGAGTAAATCTACGTTCACCATTTCTCGACATTAGCGCGGAGCGCAAGAAGCTCGGATGCAGCCCGAACCAATTGATCGTTTTGTCAGATTATCGGGGTGGCCTACTGTCATGCTGATTCGACGGCACTACCCATCAGCGCGTAAGGAAACCGCATCGTGAAGGCATGGTTCGTGGAATCCGTCGTCGATACCGGCCGACTACCGCTGTTTTTCTTGCTGGTCTCGTTTCTGCTGGCCTTTCTGTTCATCAGATTCAGCGTCCGCATGATCCGCGCGGAAGTTTCGTGGTGGCCGGGCAACGTCACGCCCGGCGGTATGCACATCCATCACATGGTTTTCGGCCTGATCATGATGCTCGTATCCGGATTCGCGTTCATCGCACTGGCCGATTATCAGACACCGGTGGCAAATTGTGTCTTGGCGTCGGTGTTCGGAATCGGAAGTGCACTCGTTCTCGACGAATACGCCCTGGTACTTCATCTACGCGACGTCTATTGGGCAGAAGAAGGTCGTTCATCGATCGATGCGGTGTTCGTGGCGATCGCCATAGTGCTTCTGTTCTTGTTCGGAGTCCATCCGATCGGATTTGTCGGCGATTTCAATCCGTACGAGCAAGATCGCAGTATCGGGACCCTCATCGGGATCATCATTACCCTCCTGATTGCACTGGCGATAGCGATGATCACGCTGCTCAAAGGCAAACTGTGGACTGGGCTGATCGGGTTGTTCTTCCCACCACTACTCATAGTCGGCGCAATCCGTCTCAGCCGGCCAGGTGCGCCGTGGGCACGGTCGCGATACCGCGACAAGCCGACGAAGATGAGTCGTGCAGTAGCCCGCGAACAACGTGTTCGGGAACCATTGATCCGGGCAAAAATTCGGTTCCAGGAACATGTGTCGGGGAGGTTCGGTCTCCCGGAAGCCGATCCCGTGAACCCCACGACGGTCTCGCCGGCCCCCGTCGACCTACCGAACGCGCCGCAATCCTGGAGGTTGTCCGACGCACTGCGGTGGCGTCGTACGCGGCGACGCTTGCGCACGGTCCCCGTCTGGCGCGTGCCAGTGCTACTCATTTTTGCGGCCATCGTTCTGGCTGAGGTTCTCAACAACGTAGACAGTTGGATTCTCGACTTGTCAGGACCCACGGCAATCGACGTCTCGATGGACATCAACGCCACCGCGACTCTTCTGAGCGTCATCGCCGGCGGCATGATCACGCTGACGGGTCTCGTGTTCACTGCGATCACGCTCGCCATGCAATTCGGTGCTTCACAGATATCAGTACGGGTGGTGCCCATGCTCGCCCAGCAGCGAGTCATGCGGTGGTCCATCGGGATGTTTCTCGCCACGTTTGTCTATTCGATCTTCGTGGTGATCGACCTTGCGCTCGACAACCAGTCTTCTGCTCCGCAACTGTCTGCGAATATGGCACTGCTGCTTGCGCTCATCAGCGCAATTCTCTTTCTCGCGCTGGTATCCAAAGTCGGCTCGATCCTCAATTCCAGCCGACTTCTCACGTGGATCGCAGCCGAGGGTCGGAGCGCGATAGTGCGCGCCTACCCGCGATACGACGAGTCTTCGCCGAAAACGCTCCCCGATGCTCCGATTGCTGTAGACCCTCCGTCCCTCAACGGCGAGACCGGCGATCTCCTCGTCGTCCGCCTGCGGCACCTCTCACCAGACGGCCGAGTGTTGTTGGCCATCAACCTTCCCCGGCTGCAACGCCTTGCTTCCAGTTGGGGCGTGAGCATCGAGGTAGTCCCCGGCATCGGCGAGTTCGTAGCCCAGAACGCTCCCCTCTTCGAAGTCCGCGGACGGTCGTTGAAGGTTCGCCCGGACGCGCTCACGTCGTGCCTGATCTTCGGTGATACCCACAGTCCGCTCGCGGGCCCGGCAGCGGCCATCCAGTCCATCGTCGACATCTCACTCAAAGCCCTCTCCCCCGCGATCAACGATCCCGGCCGAGCGGTTCAAGCCCTCGATCACATCGAGGACTTACTCGTTCTCCTTGCGCCCCGGGTACGAGCAGACACCGAAACGTCCACGTTGACGCGGATCCGCGGGCAGCAGCGAACCTGGACTGACTACGTGTCTATCGCGACCGACGAGATCAGACACTTCAGCACCAACTCCGCGCAGGTGCAGCGCCGCTTGCGGGCCGTCTTCACCACCTTGATCGCCGCCTGTCCCCCCGATCAACATGCACCGTTATTCGAGCGCCTCGACGCAATGGACCAGCAGTTGACGCGGGAATGGACGGGAGACCTCGACATTCGCCTGGCCGGTGCCGCCGATCCCCAGGGCCTCGGTTCCGAGGCCGGAGCCAGCGGCCGAGTTCATCCCCTGATCGTCGGCCGACCGGCAGCACGATAGTTCAGAGCGTTGCGTTGGCGTCCTGGACCCGGAGATCACGAGCCAGGTTGTCTCGCTTCTCGAGCACCAACCGGCGCAACGACGCCGGCGCATCCTCGTTTGTCGCGAGCCACTGATCGACCGCGCCCAGATCTCCGGAAGACGGGAACAAACCGTTGACCAGTCGCCGGGCTATCTCGATGCTGCGCTCGGACCACCATGCCCGCAACGACGCGAAATAGTCGGTTGCATAGCCCTCGATCAGCGTCCCGTCGGCGCCGGCCCGGAAGCCGCCGATTATTGCGTCGACGTAATCGTTCGAGAGAGTCCGGTCGGTAGTTGCGGCCGTCCACGCCGTTGCCTTGGTCGCCGCCGTCGGCAGGGACGCAACACCGCGGGCATGCGCAATTCTTCCGGCCGATGTACCGTCACGCTCCAACTCGTGATCGAGATCGCTGGGATCGGCAAACCCTGTGGCAGCCAACGCAATCCATAATGCCCAGCGGAGATCAGGATCAAGGGCCAATCCCACCGGACCCGGGCTCTCGCCCAGCAAAATGGCTCGAAGCGCTTCGGCATAGGTGTAGTCGATCGCGGCAGCGGCCGCGCAGCCACGGGCCCAGGCCAGCTGACGGCCGGATTCCGGCTCACTCTCGAACATGGTCTTCCAGGTGGTCGCCAACCAACCCGCCGCAACGGTCGGGCGAAGGCGCTCCGGAACGTAGTGAACAATCGCGTACTGCGCATCGGCCAGCACGGAGCTGAGAACGGCGAGATCGGACTCTGTGGGGCCGAACCGTTCCACCATGGCAAGGTAGCGGAACACCGACAGTTCACCGTCCCGTACCGAGTTCCACAGCGACGACCACACAACCCCGCGCGCCAGTGGATCGACAATCCGGTCGAGCGAGCTGTCGACGGTCTCGAGAGAGGCGGCATCGAGTCGAACTTTGGCGTACGTCAGGTCGTCGTCGTTGACCAGGATCAACTGTCCGGCCGGAAGTTCGATCGCTGTCCGCGCCGCCGCGATATCGACGTCCACCCGGGCTGTGCGGACCAAGTCACCGGTCTCGTTGTAGTCGTAAACACCGACTGCGAGTCGGTGAGGCCGCGGATCGGTCTGGACCAATTCGCCGCTCTCCAACATCAACGTGGACACACCGGTGGTCTGCAACCACGCACGCGCCCAATCGCGCATGTCGCGGCCCGAGGTCGCGCTCAACGCGTCGAGAAAATCGACAAGTCGAGTGTTTCCGAATGCGTGCGCCCGGAAGTAGCGTCGCGCTGCCTCGAAGAATGCGTCGCGGCCGACGAAGGCAACCAATTGTTTGAGGACGCTGGCGCCCTTGGCGTACGTGATGCCGTCGAAGTTCAGTTTTGCAGCCTCGAGATCAACGATGTCGGCGACAATCGGATGAGTGGTCGGCAACTGATCCTGCAGATAGGCCCAGGCTTTCCGCTTGATTGCGAACGCCACCCAGGCGTCGGTGAATCTTGTGGCCTCGGCGCTGACCAGCGATCCCATGAAGTCCGCGAACGACTCCTTGAGCCACAGATCGTCCCACCACACCATCGTCACGAGGTCGCCGAACCACATGTGTGCCATCTCGTGCAGGATCGTGTTCGCACGGCTCTGGTACTGCGCGTCCGTAGCTTTTCCCCGGAATACGTAGGCCTCGGTGAATGTGACGAGTCCCGGATTCTCCATTGCCCCGAGGTTGTATTCGGGAACAAAAATCTGGTCGTACTTGCCGAACGGGTACGGGTAGTCGAAAGCCTCGGCATAGAAATCGAGACCCTGCCTGGTCACCTCGAAAACATCGTCGGCGTCAAGGTACTCGGCCAGCGAAGCCCGGCACAGCACAGCCAGATCGACGGTGAAATCGCCACGAGACCACTGCGACGACGCCCGATGGTAGGGACCGGCAGCGATCGCCGTGATGTATGTCGAAATTGGCAGTGTCGGAGCAAATTTCACAGTCTTACTGCCGGTGTCCGACGAATCTGTTTGCACCGGAGCCTGGTTCGACAGCACTTCCCAGGAATGCGGAGCTGTCACCTCAAAAGTGAACGGCGCCTTCATATCCGGCTGCTCGAAGCAAGCAAACACACGACGCGCGTCCGCCGGTTCGTACTGCGTGTACAGATACGTCTGCCCGTCGGCGTCGTCGACAAATCGGTGTAAACCCTCGCCGGAACGGCTGTACTCGGCAAGGGCGACCACGCAGACGATGCTCGAGCCCGATACGCCGATCAGCCTGATCCGGGCGCCGTCGTACTCGAACGGGATCCGACGCCCGTTCACCGCCACGGTTTCAACCGAAGCGCCGATGAAGTCGAGCCAGGTCGAATCAACGGCCGACGTCATCTCGATAGTGCTGACAGTCCGAAAAGTCGCGACAGCCGCATCCGTCGCAGACCGGAGATCCAGCTCCACGTGGTAGCTGGTCACCGATACCACCGACGATCGTTGGGCAACTTCGTTTCGACTCAGATTCGCAGTGCTCACCTACTTGATCCTGCCAGGCCGCACGGCGTTGGTCCGCTAGCCGGTGAAAGCGCCCTGCCATACGGTGTCGAACGGGGTGTGAGCAGACACGCGGGCTTCGATACCCGCGGTGACGAACTTCTTCGCGAGCGCAACAGCCTCGCCCACGTCGACGCCCTTTGCCAGCTCCGCCGTGACTGCGGCAGCAAGGGTGCAACCGGCACCCGAGACGCGTTCCTGGCCGACCTTGGGAGCAGAAAGAATGATCACATCCGTACCGTCGAACAGCACGTCGACGGCGTCGTCTCCGGCCAATTCGACGCCACCCTTGGCGAGAACGTACTTCGGTCCCAGATCGTGAATGCGACGAGCAGCCTCGATCAGTTCCTCGACGCTGGAGATGCTGTTCATGCCGGCCAGCGTGCGCGCCTCGAAGAGGTTGGGCGTGACGACCGTCGCGAGCGGGAGGATCGAATCACGAAGTGCGGTATCGGTATCGAGCGCTGCGCCGGGCTCCTGGCCCTTGCAGATCAGAACCGGATCAAGAACGACGTGGCGCCAGGCCTGGCGACGAAGTCCCTCGGCGACAACCTCGATGGTGGCCGGAGTGCCCAGCATGCCGATCTTCACGACCTCGAGATCGTGCGCGGCGGTTGCCGCTTCGATCTGATCGGCAATGACCTCGGGTGCGATCGGGACAAACCGATGGCCCCAGTTGTTCTTGGGATCGAAGGACACGATGCACGTTGTCGTCGCGATGCCGTAGACGCCTCGCGCCTGGAAAGTCTTGAGGTCTACCTGTAGGCCGGCACCACCGGTGGATTCGGATCCAGCGATGACGTAGGCAAGGTCAACCACGGTACTAACTCCTCTTGGTGCTTCGACACCATCCACGGATACCCGCGAATGCCGGAGCTGAGTTTATCAATGCTGACCGGGCAGCCTCTCCGCGACTAGTCGCCCGGTCCACGGGGCTCGTTTTGGGCCTGCTCGACCACCCACACAGCGATCTGTGCGCGCGAAGTGAAACCAAGTTTGGTGAGGACGTGCTCCACATGGCCCTGCGCGGTGCGCAGCGAGATCACCAATTTGGCAGCGATCTGTTTGTTGGTGAGGCCCTGAGCAACGAGGTCGGCAACCTCGCGCTCACGCTTGGTCAAGTCTGCTGACTGACCAGCCGTACGAGTCGCGTCCGGGGATTGCCGGCCAAGCGCATATGCGACTGCCCCATCCATACCCATGAGCCGTCCCTGCCTGCGGGCTGTCCCGAATGCCTTCTCACCGAGGGCTCGCCGCGTCATCGCTTCGCATTCCTCTTGGTAGGGCTGCAGAGTGGGGAACACGACCGTGACGCTGCCTACGGAGTGCCCCAACTCTTCCGCGGCGCCTATCAGCACGGCGGCACGCCGCGAATTCCCCTCTGCCGCGGCAATCCACGCCAACACCTCCAGGCACGCCGCGCAGGTGAGCGGATCATTGACCTGCTCGGTGAGCTGTAGCGCCTGCTCGAGCAGCCCAACGGCTCTACCCTGGTCACCCTGTCGCCACATCGCAACGCTCATTGCCCACAGCGTGTACGAGTGATACACAGATTCCCCGTGAGATTCGGTGATTGCGAGCGCTTTTTCGTAACAGCCAATCGACCGTTGCGATTCGCCGAGCAGTTCGTATACCAACCCGAGTATCTGCAATACGCTCACTTCACGTGTGAGATCGCCACGTGCGTCGAACACCTCCAGAGCGTTCTCCAAGCGGGAGACGGCACGAGGTAGATCGTCACGGTACAGAGACAGCACGCCGTCGGCATGATCGAGAAGCGCCTGAGCAAGGGGGTCGGTGAGCTGAGCAGCAAGCGCGCGACCCTCTTCCATCAGGGCAGTCGCTGCCAGTAGGTCGCCCTGCACTGCTGCCAACAGAATGTCCGCGTGGATCGCTCGGATGCGTCCCGATGTCGGCTTTCCGGCATCGCGAGCGAGGAAACTGTCGAGCCAATGTCGGCTCTCGCTGTACAGACCCCGGGTGAGAGAGAAGTGATACAACGCGGTAGCCATCTGCAGGCCGGCCTGGACGCCCGATTCATCATCGTCGGAGAGGCCGTATTCCAGAGCTTCCCGCATATTCGGCAGCTCCCGATCCAGGCGATCAATCAACTCGAGTTGCCTCGGACTGATCCATCCGGCTTCCACGTCAAGCGCCAACTTCCGATACCAGTCCAGGTGCCGGTCGCGTAACACCTCATACTCACCGCCCTGCTGGATTTTCTCCCGGGCGTAGTCGCGAAGTGTCTCGAGCAATCGGAAGTGGACCGCGGTGTCATACTCCTCTCGGATCAGGATCGACTTGTCCACCAGTGAGCTCAGCGAGTCAAGGAGGCCCTCCGACGCCGCGCCGCCACCGCAGACGTCCTCCGCCGCATCGAGTTCGAAACTTCCCGCGAACACTGACAGCCTGCCCCAAAGCTGCTGTTCTTCGGGAGTACACAGGTCGTAGCTCCAGTCGATACTCCATCGCAAGGTCTGCTGCCGTGTGGGCGCAGCCCGGCTACCGCGAGTCAGGAGCGCATAGCGATCGTCGAGCCGCTCCAGGATCTGTTCAGGCGACATCGCCCGCAACCTCGCCGCCGCCAACTCGATCGCCAGTGGCAGCCCGTCCAGCCGCTGGCAAATCCGGGTAACCACGGCCCTGTTCTCTTCGGTGAGTTCGAAGCCTGGCACCGCGGCAGCCGCCCGTTCGACGAACAGCGTCACCGCGTCGTATCGGGGCAGCACACGTAGCGATGGCTCTTGGTCAGGATCGGGGACCGCCAACGGAAACACCCGCACCACTGATTCCCCACCAATGCCGAGAGGCTCGCGCGTCGTCGTCAAGATTTTCAACTGTGGGCACGCGCGCAGCAACGCTTCGGCTAAACCCGCCACCGCATCGACAACCTGTTCACAGTTGTCGAGGACCAGCAACAACGTTCGATTGGCCAGAAACTCCACCACAATGTCCTGCAACGGCCGCGCCGACTGGTCGCGCACTCCAAGAGCAGCCGCGACCGCGACGACCACAAGCGACTCTTCGTGCAGCTCGCCCAACTCGACCAGCCACACACCGTCGGCAAAGTCCTTCTGTGCCTTCGCCGCAACCTGCAATGCGAGACGTGTCTTGCCAACACCACCGATTCCGGTCAACGTGACCAGACGAGACACCGACAACAAGTTCTTCGCTTCTGCCAGCTCAGCGCGCCGGCCAACGAAGCTGGTCAGCTCCAGCGGCAAATGTCGCTCGACTATTTGACCGGCCGGTGGCGTGGGTGGACTCCATCTTCGCGGCGGTGGTTGTGGATCCTGCCGCTCAGCTGTGTGTTCTGCGCGCAGCGCCATCTCATCGACTGGGAAACCGTGGTGGAACTGGAGTTCCCGCAGGTATTCCCCCAGCGCCAACGCAGAAGGTCGGTCCACTGGGTCTCGGGACATTGCCTTCTCGACGATCCCACACACATCGTCGGGAAAGCCGTTCTCCCGCAGATCAGGCACCTGTTGCGCTGTTATCCGCAAGAACTGGGCCACAACCTGCTCGCCGCTGCGGCGCTCGAACGCCGCGTGACCGGTGAGAACACTGAACAGGGTGGCTCCGAGCCCGTAGACATCTGAAGCCGGACTCGGCAGCTCACCGCCGAGTACCTCCGGTGCGGTGAAAGCCGGCGAAGCAGTGACGGTTCCGGTCGCAGTCTTGAAACCGTCCGCGATGTGCGCTATCCCGAAATCTGTCAGAGCCGGTTCACCGTAGTCGGTAAGCAAAATGTTCGCCGGTTTGACGTCACGATGCAGAATGCCGAGCAAGTGCGCCGTCTCGAGCGCGCCCGCCATCTTCACCCCGAGCCGCAGCACTTCCTCCACGGAGAACGGCCCTTGCCGGCGAATCCGGGCATCGACGGAGCCTTGCGAGTGGTACGGCATCACCAGGTAGGGGCGTCCGGTGTCGGTGGCACCGACTTGCAAAACGCCCACAATGTTCGGGTGGCCGGTCAGGCGCCCCATTGCCCGCTGTTCCCGGAAGAATCGTACTCGGTTCTCTTCGTCGAGATCTGCAGTCAGTACCTTCACGGCGACCGTACGGTCCAGACCGGTTTGCACGCAGCGGTAGACCACTCCGAATCCGCCGCGCCCGATCTCCCGTGCATCGTCGAAGCCCTCGGCTCCGAGCTCATCTACAAGGAACGGAAGCAGATCACGACGTGTCTGGAACGGATCGTTGTCGTTCATCGGCTACTTCGATTCTGCGGCATCGCTGCGGACGCACCATTGCGTTACTTCTCGATAATGTTCCCTTCAGGCATGGCCGTCAACGCAGTGCGGGCCGAGCCCGGTGGTACCGATCGTTCCCTTTTGCAACTGTGCAAATGGACTGAGCGAGCGTGGGTCTGCGCGGTGACGTATTGATCCAGAGAGATAAGTACCCGTGTAGGTACTTCGACCGGTGTGTGCCACTCGCTTGAGTGAAACGGTCAAGGAGTACCTACACATACCGATCGGATGTGGTTGCGATGACGACTCTGAAAGATCAACTGGACAATTGTCAGTACCTGCTGGCGCGAGCCCGGCTTGCCGGTGACGACGATGCAGTCCGGCGATTCTCCGAGTACCGAGAACTGTTGATCAAGCAGTCAGCCAGCATGAAAACTCACCTTCGCCTGGTGTAGGTGCGGCAACCGTGCTGATCCGTCCGGCTCCACGGACCAGACGAGTGGAATGCCGCTCGGCGATCACCTTCCGGTCTGAAAGCGTTTAGCAGCCCGGTCCCCGAGAAGTGCTGCATGCACCAACATTCCGGTGACCACTACAAACACGATGATCGAAAACACCGTGGATGCCATAGCACCAAAACCCAACCACAGTCCGATGAAGAGCTGAAACACTAACCCAGCCAATGCAATCCACTGTGTACGTCGCAGCGCAGGTTCCGCAGTTCGGTGCGCCAACTGCCACGCCGCGGGACTCGACATCGTTGCGCGCGTACGAATCCCCACCACAGCACTCGGGGTATCACTGACAATCCGTTGCACCAGAACTACTGCGACGACCAGTAACGCTGTCCCACCCGACATTGAAAGTGTCAGCCCTGACAGCTCTTGCGAATCCATGCCCCACATGACCGCCAATCATGGCACGTGCACTAACGCACCGATGACGCACAAACAAGAAGGACCCGGTGAGAAATTCTCACCGGGTCCTTCTTTGGTCGGGCTGACAGGATTTGAACCTGCGACCACTTGACCCCCAGTCAAGTGCGCTACCAAGCTGCGCCACAGCCCGTCCCGCGCCCTTGTTTCGGGCGCTTGGAAAGATTACATCAGAGACGGGCTGAAGTACCAATCGGCTGGTCAGAGCCTTTTTAGTACCTTTTCGGCGGCAAACTAGCGGTTCTTGCGGTCGCGCTTCTCGCGAACTCGCACGGAAACGCGAATCGGACTTCCGTCGAAGTTGAACTCTTCACGCAGACGACGCTCGAGGAACCGGCGGTAACCGGCCTCGAGGAAACCTGTGGTGAAGAGAACGAAGGTCGGCGGACGCGTGCTTGCCTGCGTCGCGAACATGATGCGAGGCAGACGACCGCCACGCATCGGCGGCGGGGTGGCCGCCACAACTTCCTTGAGCCAGGTGTTCAAGCGACCCGTCGGGATGCGCTTGTCCCACGACTCCAGAGCCGTATCGAGGGCCGGCACGAGCTTCTGCACAGCGCGACCCGTGCGGGCGGAGATGTTGACTCGTGAAGCCCAGGGAACGCGAACCAGGTCGCGGTCGATTTCCTTGTCCAACATGAGTCGACGGTCCTCGTCGACGAGGTCCCACTTGTTGAATGCAATCACCAATGCGCGACCGGTATCGGCCACCATGCTCAGGACGCGCAGGTCCTGCTCGGTGAGCGGCTCATGTGCGTCGATCAGCAGGATCGCGACCTCAGCGGCCTCGATCGCGCTCTTCGTACGCAGCGACGCGTAGAACTCGGCGCCGCTGGCATGACTGACGCGCTTGCGCAGACCAGCCGTGTCAACGAAACGCCACGGGCGTCCACCCAATTCGACGATCGAGTCGACCGGGTCGACGGTGGTGCCGGCAACATCGTGCACAACGGAACGCTCGTCGCCGGACAGCTTGTTGAGCAAGCTGGATTTTCCGACGTTCGGCTTTCCGACCAGTGCAACACGGCGCGGGCCGCCGCCGGGGATACCTTCACGCGGAGTTTCCGGCAGCTTGGCCAGAACCTCGTCGAGGAGGTCACCGGTACCGCGGCCGTGCGTCGCACTCACGGAGTACGGCTGACCGAGGCCCAAGGACCACAGTGCTGCAACCTCGGACTCGGTACGTCCGTCGTCCACCTTGTTGGCGACGAGGATGACCGGAGTCTTCGAGCGACGCAGCACACGCGCTACAGCCTCATCCGTGGCGGTGGCGCCGACAACGGCGTCGACGACCAGAAGGATCGCGTCGGCCGTCGACATGGCCAACTCGGCCTGACGAGCAACAGCCTGCTGAAGGCCCTTCGCGTCGGGCTCCCATCCGCCGGTGTCCTGAACGAGGAAGCGTCGACCGCTCCAGTTCGCCTCGTACGAAACACGGTCACGGGTGACGCCGGGAACATCCTCGACTACCGCTTCGCGGCGGCCGATGATGCGGTTGACGAGCGTCGACTTACCGACGTTCGGTCGGCCCACCACTGCGAGTGTGGGGACGGCGACATACGCCTCGCCTTCGGCGTCTGCTTCGAGATCGAGGTAGTCCCACTCGGACTCCTCGTTCCAGACTCCGTCGCCGGCAAATTCGGTTACCAGATCGTCGCTCACTGCACTGCTCCAGTTCTGTCGCTGACCACCAGCAGCAACCTGGCGATCACATCCTCTATGCCCAATTCGCTGGTATCCACCAGTACGGAATCCTCGGCAGGGCGCAACGGCGACACTGCCCGAGTCGAATCGAGATGGTCACGGCGTTGCACGTCGGCTAACACCGCTTCGTAATTGTCTTCACGGCCTTGGCCGATGTTCTGCGTATTACGCCGCGCTGCACGGGTTTCCGCGGATGCCGTCAGGAAAATCTTGACGTCGGCATCCGGAAGTACGACGGTTCCGATGTCTCGACCCTCGACAACGATCCGGTCTTCACTTGCCGCCAACTCACGCTGAGTTGCGACGAGCAAGTCCCGAACCTCCGACACTGCGGACACTGCGGATACAGCCTTGGTCACCGCGTCGCCGCGGATTTCTTCACTGACATCCGCGCCGTCGAGCAAGACCTGCTCGCTGGCCGGGTCGGTACCGATCGACCACGGCAACGACGCCACAGCAGCGGTGATGGCTGCCGAATCCGCCAGATCGATTCCGCTGCGAAGAACGTGCAGGGTCGCGATCCGGTAGATGGCTCCGGTATCGAGGTAGCGGGCGCCCAGATGCTGCGCCAACGCACGGGAGACACTGGACTTGCCGGTTCCGGACGGTCCGTCCATCGCGACAACCAGTGGCACCGACTGGTCGGTCACAGGCCGACCGCCTCGTACAGCCCACCGACCTCGCTACGACCGAGGACGCGCTGCGTTCCCGGACGCTGATCGCCGAGGGCGACAACTCCGACGTTGGTACGAACCAGACGGACCACGGGGTGGCCGACGGAATCGAGGAGGCGACGCACGATGTGCTTGCGGCCTTCGTGCAGAACCAGCTTGACGAGCGTCTTACCCTCGTTGATCTCGAGGACGGTGACCAGGTCGACCTTGGCGGGACCGTCATCGAGGGTGACCCCCTCACGCAACTGCTTGGCGGTGCTGCGCTCGAGAACGCCGTGAACCGTCGCGAGGTACGTCTTCGGAACCTCGAACGACGGGTGCATCAGGCGGTGAGCCAGATCGCCGTCGTTGGTGAGGAGAAGCAAGCCTTCGGTATCCGCGTCGAGACGTCCCACGTGGAAGAGACGCTGACCCGACTGGACGCGCTCGGAGACGATGTCACCGACACACGGGCGACCGAGGTCGTCGGACATGGTGCATTGCCATCCACGCGGCTTGTTCATCGCCAAGTAGACGAGGTCCTTCTGGACGACGACACGAACACCGTCGACGCGGACAACCGCGTTCTCGGGGTCGACGCGCAGACCCTGCTCACGAACGATGCGACCGTCAACCTCGACGCGACCCTGGTCGATCAGCTCTTCGGCTGCACGACGCGAAGCCACGCCGGCCTGAGCCAGCACCTTCTGCAAGCGGGTGCCGTCACCCTTCGGCGGGCCATCCTGCTGCGTGACCTCGGCGTGCTGATGACGTGCAGGCTTCGCATTGGACACCAACGGGTTCTGGGTGACTGCGCGCTGCGGCTTTTCGGACTTCTCCTTGCCGCGCTTGTTGACTGCCGGCGGCGTCGGCGCTGCCGGGCGCTTGCGCGGCGGTCCATCGAACTTGGATCCGCGCGGTGCGTTCGACCAGGCACCGCCGCGAGGAGCTGCGGGGCGCTGCTCTTCACGGGGAGCGTTGCGATCGTCCGGGCGCGTTCCGTACGGTGCGCGACGAACGTCGACGTGGGGTGTGCGGCGATCATCGGCACGAGGAGTGCGGCGATCGTCATTGCGCGGCGCGTTGGAGCGACCGCCACGGGGGGCTTCGCTACGAGCTCCGCGAGGTGCATCAAAGCGTCCGCCACGAGGGGCTTCGCTGCGTGCGCCGTATGAATTCTCGGTACGTCCGCGGGGAGCGTCGGAGCGACCTCCACGAGGGGCTTCGCTGCGTGCGCCACGGGGAGCGTCATTGCGCGATCCGTAGG
>NZ_JASHKR010000159.1 GCF_030056815.1 Rhodococcus sp. IEGM 1379 | reverse complement strand
GCACTCGAGGTTCGTAGCCGCCGCGTCGGTGGCGCTACCTACCAGGTGCCGGTCGAGGTTCGTCCCGGTCGTTCCACCACGCTGGCACTTCGCTGGCTGGTCACCTTCTCGCGTGCACGTCGTGAGAAGACCATGGTCGAACGTCTCGCCAACGAGCTCCTCGATGCCAGCAATGGTCTCGGTGCAGCTGTGAAGCGTCGCGAAGACACTCACAAGATGGCCGAAGCCAACAAGGCCTTCGCCCACTACCGCTGGTGATGTAAGCGTCGGAGCAACCGCCATCGGGCAGGTGCTCCGACGCTGTCGCCGTTGGCGACCTGATCATCTCGGCCGGGTTTTCCCGCGCAGAGGTGGCCAGGTTCGCCTCGGCAGAGACATAATTGAAAGACCATGGCCCTGATGGTGGAACACACCGGATACGGCCGACACCCGAAAAACCAAGCAACGAGCGGGGAAGAAACCTGTGGCACAGGAAGTGCTGACTGACCTGAACAAGGTCCGCAACATCGGCATCATGGCGCACATCGATGCCGGCAAAACCACCACCACCGAGCGCATCCTGTTCTACACCGGTGTCAATTACAAGATCGGTGAGACGCACGACGGTGCGTCGACGACGGACTGGATGGAGCAGGAGAAGGAACGCGGCATCACGATCACGTCTGCCGCCGTGACTTGCTTCTGGAACAACAACCAGATCAACATCATCGATACCCCCGGCCACGTTGACTTCACGGTCGAGGTGGAGCGGTCGCTGCGCGTGCTCGACGGCGCAGTTGCTGTGTTCGACGGTAAAGAGGGTGTCGAGCCGCAGTCCGAGCAGGTTTGGCGTCAGGCTGCCAAGTACGACGTCCCGCGTATCTGCTTCGTCAACAAGATGGACAAGATGGGCGCGGATTTCTACTTCACCGTGCAGACCATCATCGACCGTCTCGGTGCGAAGCCGCTCGTTCTCCAGCTGCCCATCGGCGCTGAGGACGACTTCGACGGCGTCGTAGACCTCGTCGAGATGCGTGCCATCACCTGGCGTGGTGTTGTTCCGACCGGTGCACTGCCGACCATCGAAGAGATCCCCGCGGATCTCGTCGAGAAGGCCGCCGAGTACCGCGAGAAGCTGCTCGAAACCGTTGCCGAGTCCGACGAAGCTCTCATGGAGAAGTACTTCGGCGGCGAAGAGCTCACGGTCGAGGAAATCAAGGGCGCCATCCGCAAGATGACCGTCGCTTCCGAGCTGTACCCGGTTATCTGTGGCTCCGCGTTCAAGAACAAGGGCGTTCAGCCCATGCTCGACGCTGTCATCGATTACCTGCCGAACCCGCTGGACATCGGCGAGGTCGTCGGACACAAGCTCGGTGACGAAGAAGTCGAGATCACGCGCAAGCCGAGCAAGGACGAGCCGTTCTCGGCTCTCGCCTTCAAGATTGCGTCGCACCCGTTCTTCGGCAAGCTGACCTTCGTTCGCGTTTACTCCGGTCGTCTCGATCCGGGCCAGCAGGTCCTGAACGCGACCAAGGGTAAGAAGGAGCGCATCGGAAAGCTCTTCCAGATGCACGCCAACAAGGAGAACCCGGTAGAAGAGGCCGTCGCCGGCCACATCTACGCGATGATCGGTCTCAAGGACACCACCACCGGTGACACCTTGTGCGACCAGGCCAACCCCATCGTCCTCGAGTCGATGTCGTTCCCGGCGCCGGTCATCCAGGTCTCCATCGAGCCCAAGACCAAGTCCGACCAGGAAAAGCTGGGCATCGCGATCCAGAAGCTCGCCGAAGAGGATCCGACCTTCTCGGTCGAACTCGACGACGAGACCGGTCAGACTGTCATCGGCGGCATGGGCGAGCTCCACCTCGATATCCTCGTCGACCGTATGCGTCGCGAGTTCAAGGTTGAGGCAAACGTGGGCAAGCCGCAGGTCGCCTACCGTGAGACCATCACCAAGAAGGTCGAGAAGCACGACTACACCCACAAGAAGCAGACGGGTGGATCGGGCCAGTTCGCAAAGGTCATCATCTCCCTGGAGCCTTTCGTGGGCGAAGACGGTGCTACCTACGCGTTCGAGAACAAGGTCTCCGGCGGACGTATCCCGCGCGAGTACATCCCCTCCGTGGATGCAGGCGCACAGGACGCGATGCAGTACGGTGTTCTCGCCGGCTACCCGCTCGTGAACCTGAAGATGTCGCTGCTCGATGGTGCTTACCACGACGTCGACTCCTCGGAAATGGCGTTCAAGGTTGCCGGTTCGCAGGCACTGAAGGAAGCCGCCCGCAAGGCCGGCCCCGTCATTCTCGAGCCCCTCATGGCTGTCGAGGTCACAACGCCTGAGGAGTACATGGGCGACGTGATCGGCGATATTAACTCCCGCCGTGGCCAGATTCAGGCCATGGAGGAACGCAGTGGTGCCCGTGTCGTGAAGGCGCTGGTTCCGCTCTCGGAGATGTTCGGTTACATCGGTGACCTGCGGTCCAGGACCCAGGGCCGGGCGAACTTCTCCATGGTGTTCGATTCCTACGCAGAGGTTCCCGCGAACGTCTCGAAGGAAATCATCGCCAAGGCGACGGGCGAGTAAGTAGTAAGTACTGCGAGCTCCCCAGCCCGCGCCGGTAAGTAACCTCGGTTGCTTCCGGCACGAAGCACGACCAAGTAATAACCAACCGCACTGCTGCATACGGCAAGCAATTATCAGTCCAGGAGGACACAAAGTGGCGAAGGCGAAGTTCGAGCGGACGAAGCCGCACGTGAACATCGGCACCATCGGTCACGTCGACCACGGCAAGACCACGACGACGGCGGCCATCACCAAGGTGCTTGCGGATGCTTTCCCCGACCTGAACGAGGCTTCGGCCTTCGATCAGATCGATAAGGCTCCCGAGGAAAAGGCTCGTGGCATCACGATCAACATCTCGCATGTTGAGTACCAGACGGAAGCGCGTCACTACGCACACGTCGATGCACCGGGTCACGCCGACTACATCAAGAACATGATCACCGGCGCGGCTCAGATGGACGGCGCTATTCTCGTCGTCGCAGCCACCGATGGCCCCATGCCCCAGACGCGCGAGCATGTCCTGCTCGCTCGCCAGGTTGGCGTGCCGTACATCCTCGTCGCCCTGAACAAGGCTGACATGGTTGACGACGAAGAGATCCTCGAGCTCGTCGAGATGGAGGTCCGCGAACTGCTGGCCGCTCAGGAATTCGACGAGGACGCCCCGGTCATCCCGATCTCGGCACTCAAGGCTCTCGAGGGCGACCCGAAGTGGACCCAGTCCATTCTCGACCTCATGAAGGCTGTCGACGAGTCCATCCCGACTCCGGTTCGTGAGACCGAAAAGCCCTTCCTCATGCCCGTCGAGGATGTCTTCACGATCACCGGTCGTGGAACCGTCGTCACCGGTCGCATCGAGCGTGGCGTTGTCAACGTGAACGAGGAGGTGGAGATCGTCGGCATCAAGGAGACCTCCACCAAGACCACGGTCACGGGCATCGAAATGTTCCGCAAGCTGCTCGACTCGGGCCAGGCCGGCGACAACGTCGGACTGCTCGTTCGTGGCATCAAGCGCGAAGATGTCGAGCGTGGACAGGTTGTTGTCAAGCCGGGCACCACGACTCCCCACACGGAGTTCGAAGGCCAGGCATACATCCTGTCGAAGGACGAGGGCGGCCGCCACACCCCGTTCTTCAACAACTACCGCCCGCAGTTCTACTTCCGTACCACGGACGTTACGGGCGTCGTGACGCTGCCTGAGGGCACCGAGATGGTTATGCCCGGTGACAACACCGAGATGTCCGTCAAGCTCATCCAGCCTGTCGCCATGGACGAGGGCCTGCGCTTCGCAATTCGCGAAGGCGGCCGTACGGTCGGCGCCGGCAAGGTTGCCAAGATCATCAAGTGAGAC
>NZ_JASHKR010000008.1 GCF_030056815.1 Rhodococcus sp. IEGM 1379 | reverse complement strand
TGATGACCTGTCCGGCACTGTTCTTGATGTCGTCGAGGACAGCCTTGAGGCGTTCCTCGAATTCACCGCGGAACTTGGCGCCGGCGATCATGGACCCGAGGTCCAGGGATACGACGGTCTTGCCGCGCAGCGATTCGGGGACGTCGCCCGCGATGATGCGTTGGGCCAGGCCCTCCACGATCGCGGTCTTGCCGACGCCCGGCTCACCGATGAGTACCGGGTTGTTCTTGGTACGACGCGACAGCACCTGCACGACACGACGAATCTCGGTGTCTCGGCCGATCACCGGGTCGAGCTTGCCGCTGCGGGCGAGTTCGGTGAGATCGGTGGAGTACTTCTCCAGCGCTTGGTAGGTGCCTTCCGGCTCCGGGCTGGTCACTCGTGCGCTACCGCGAACGGTGGTGAAGGCGTCACGCAGTGCAACGGGTGTCGCACCGTGGTTCTTCAACAGCGTTGCGACGTCGGAATCACCGTCGGCGAGGCCGTACAGAACGTGCTCGGTGGAGACGTACTCGTCGTCCATCTCGGTGGCGAGATGCTGAGCTGAGGTCAGCGCAGCGAGGGCCTCACGCCCGAGTTGCGGAGTGGAGCTGGCACCGGTCGTCTTGGGTAGACGATCCACCAGGTTCTGAGCTTCGCGATGAACGACGGTGGGGTCGACGCCGACTGCCTTGAGCAGCGGGGCGGCGATGCCGTCGGTTTGATCGAGGAGTGCGACCAGCAGGTGTGCCGGTCGAATGTCGGGGTTACCGGCCGACGACGCCGACTGCAGTGCAGCCGTCATCGCAGCCTGGGTCTTGGTTGTTGGTGTGAACGAGTCCACTTGTCACCCTTTCTGGCCGGGCTCCGGTCGCCTCAAGCGCGTCGAAGTCGAAGATTTTTGAGCCGCTCCGGGTTGGTTATGCGGCTGTGTCACTATCGTCAACGCGTACAAACTTGAGTCTATTCCGCTCAAGTTTGTTTTCGCTAGGCGCCCTCGTGCTGATTGGTCACTTTCCGCGCCGTACTAGAATTGAAACGAGTGTTGCTGCTGGGACGAAAGGGGTGCGGATTGGATCCGAAGGTGATCGCCCGCCTGCAATCCAGCCTCGATGCACTGACCGACGACGACGAGTCTCGCGCGCATTTTTCGGCACTGTTCTATACGGCTCTCTTTGCTGAACATCCTCTGTACCGCTCATTGTTCCCGGCAGCAATGGAATCACAAGGTCACAGGTTCTTCACCGCTATCCAATTCACAGTGAACAACCTTGCCCAGCATCGGCGCATTCGAAAATTTTTGACGCAGTTGGGCCTCGACCACCGTCGCTACGGTGTCGAGCGTGAGCACTACAAGGCTGCCGGGACGGCACTGAAGCGGGCCGTGCGTTCCCTGTACGGGACCAGTTCGCACAGTCGCTACAAATGGACGCCCGAACTCGACGAGGCCTGGACTGCGTTCGCCGATTTCGTCGTACAGACGATGTCCGAAGGCGCCGAGTCCGACACGACGCCGGCGCTGTGGGGCGGCACCGTCGTCAGCCATGAGCGGGTACTCGACGATCTTGCGATAGTGCGCCTCGAAACCGACCCACCCATTCCGTACGGCGCCGGTCAGTACGTCGGAGTTCAGATTCCGCAGCGCCCGCGGATGTGGCGGTACTACTCCCCCGCCATCCCGGCCAATCCGTTCGGCCAACTCGAATTCCACATCCGCAAGGTGTCGGGTGGTTGGGTGAGTCCGGCAATTGTCAACGAGACACATGTCGGCGATCGTTGGGTCATGTCCACCCCACTCGGCGGTCTGGAGGTCGACTTCACCTCCGACCACGACGTTTTGATGATCGGCAGCGGGACGGGCATCGCACCCTTGCGCGCCCAGGTGATGGAAATGGCGCAGCGCTCGAACAATCCCCGGGTCCACCTCTTTGTCGGTGGCCGCTATCCGTGTGACCTCTACGATCTCGAGACGCTGTGGCACATTTCGCTCAGCAATCCGTGGCTGACCGTGGTTCCGGTGTCGGAGGAATCCGAAAATCCATGGTGGCACAACGGCCCGGTACTCGAACCACCGTTCGGAATGCACTCTCGATTGACGGGACCCATCGGCAGGGTCGTGGCACAGTTCGGTTCGTGGGCGGACCGACAGATCCAGATTTCGGGTTCACCGTCCATGATCAAGACCACGATCTATGCACTACGCGCCGGCGGCACTCCGATCGACCAGATCCGGCACGATCCGCTCTACTGACAAGCAGGAGAACACCCTCTATGGCCCAGCGAACCTGGTCGAGCACCGTCGTCGAACATCACCGCCTCCGTGAGGATTTGGCCGTCGTTCGACTGATCGGCGATGTCGTACCGTTCCAGCCGGGCCAATATGTCGACGTCAGTGTGCCGCAGAATTCGCGTCTGCTTCGCCGGCTTTCCCCAGCACTGCCGCCGTCACAGGACGGGAAGATGGAGTTCCACGTCAAAACCGTTCCCGGCGGCTGGGTGAGCGGCAAAATCGTGAAGGACACCCAACCCGGCGATACCTGGCAGATTCTCGATCCCCGCGGAGATCTGTCGGTCGACGTGAACGGCCCTCCGGTCGTGATGATCGCGGGCGGAACAGGTTTGGCACCGATGCGCTCGATCATCCTCGATCTTGCACAGTCTCCGAACCCGCCCCTGGTGTACCTGTTCTTCGGTGGCCGAACCCTTCGCGACCTGTACGCCGCAGACATGCTGTGGCTGCTTGCTCACCAATTTCCTTGGCTCCAACCGATTCCCGTGGTCGAAGATCTCACCGACGCCGGCCCACCCGACGAGTGGTTCGAAAGACTCGGTGTAGACATCGGTTTCGGCGAGGACCATCTGGTGGAAGGAACCCTGGCCGAGGTCGTCGCGTCGTACGGGGCCTTCACCGAGCATCAGGTATTGGTGTGCGGATCGGCCGCAATGGTGCGTTCGACGCGAGATCGTCTGATTGCGACGGGAACCCCCGCCGAGATCATCGCCTTCGATCCCTACTGAACTCCGTAGGTCGGGTCACTGCGGACAGTTGCCACGTCGATCCCGGCCGCGCGTAGTCGAAACTTGGTGCTGTTCACCATCGATTCGTTTCCGACCAGCTGAATGTCGTGACCCGACCACGTGCCGTAGGACGTGACGACCTTGCCGACCTTGCCGGTGATGCGTTCGGGAAATCCCAGTGGTGGTAACGGTT
Organism: Rhodococcus sp. IEGM 1379; assembly: GCF_030056815.1. Lineage (GTDB taxonomy): Bacteria > Actinomycetota > Actinomycetes > Mycobacteriales > Mycobacteriaceae > Rhodococcus_F. The sequence goes on along the minus strand of NZ_JASHKR010000008.1, from coordinate 158,338 downwards.
CGGGTTCGGTATGCCACCACGGGTTGGAGCCTTCTTCCGACACCGGAATGACAGTGAGCCAGGAGTGCTTTTCGGCGAGCGTCCACAGAAACGGAAGGTCGTACAGGTCGCACGGGTACTGGCCGGAGTAGAACAGGTGAACCTTGCGGGTGTTACCGCGACGGATCAGTTCGAGGATCTGCGCGCGAAGCGGCGCCAGCCCCGTGCCGGACGCGATCATCAGCAGGTCGCGGATGTTCTCCGGCAGACCGAGCGCACCGATCGGCGAACCGATCACCCACGTATCGCCGACGGCGGTCTGGTTGACCATGGGCGGGCTCACCCAACCGCCCGACACGTGTCGAATATGAAATTCGACGATCCCCGATCCGTCGGACGGATTGGCCGGTGAGAGGTACCGCCACATTCGCGGCCTCGCAGCTACCTGCACACTGACATACTGGCCTGGCCGATAGTCCATCGGCTGATCGAGGCGCAGGCGCACTATCGCGACGCCCTTGATGGCAGCGCGACTCTCGATCACCGTGGCAGTCCACGCGCACGGTCCGTCCGCAGCATTGGCGGCGCCTGTCATCGCCGCGGAGATCACAGACAGGGTGTCGCGCCAGGCACTGTCGACTTCCTCGGTCCACATCTCGGCGCCACCGAATAGGTTGAATGCCTCGATCATCGAGTTCGCGACGTCGTTGTAGTGCTCGTCGGTCACACCGTATTTGCGATGATCACGGCCCAACTGGGCGAGATACTCGAGCATCTCGCCGGACTCGTCGAGGTTTTCGACGACGTAGCCGATGGCCGTGAACAGACGGTCGCGCTGCACATCCATCGCAGCCGGAAAGAACTCACGGGTTTCGGGCGATCGGGCGAAGAGAAATGAGTAGAAGGTCCGGGCAAGCCGCTCCGGGCCGCCCTCTTCGGCGACGATGGATTTGAAGCTCGACCGGACCAGAGAAATTGCTTGCGAATCCACAGCTCGTCCTCGTCCCGATTTTTCGCGGCAGACCAGCCGCAGATATTTCGAGTGCAGCTTATGCCACAAGTGTCCAACTCGTAAACGATTCACCGGATATGTCACACGTCACTACCAATTTTTAGGTACGACCGTCCCTTTTTCGATCCGGCGTGCAAAATAGGCATGGGTTTCGACACGCTCGACCGCTGAGCTACCGTCCAGCGAAATCCCAACCAGCCAAACAGGAGTCGTGCCGTGGATTTTGTTCGACAGGACGAGTTGCCAATAGGTAGCGCGCCCGCTTCGCCACTCGTTTCATCTCCACCGGTGCTGACCGACCTGCAACGACGAGAGCTCGAATGTGTGGAGTTCTTCGATTCACCGGAACTGAGTCACCTGCCGACGTCACGTCGACGTGACGTGCTACGCGAGCTACATCGAACCGGCACGTACACCCAGACCGCCGAGGAAATTCTTGTCGGCGCAAAACTTGCGTGGCGGAATCATGCGCGATGCGTCGGACGCGCACATTGGCGCACCCTCAAACTGCTCGACGCCCGGGGCGCTGTCACGGCAGCTGCTCTGGCCGAAGCATGTTGGGAGCACCTTCGTGTCTCGACGAACGGGGGCGCTCTGCAGTCGGTGGTCACTGTCGGCCCCCTGCCGCGCGAAGACGGCCAGGAGTACCGCATTCTCAGTCCGCAACTGATCCGCTATGCCGGATACCTACGTGACGACGGCACAATTCTGGGTGATCCGTGGCATGTCGACCTGACTGCTCAGGTCACCGCGATGGGATGGAAGGGCGCCGGAACACCATTCGACGTTCTCCCAGTTCTGATTTCGGTTCCCGACGAGCCTCTGCAGTACTTCGACGTACCCACCGACCTGGTTCTCGAAGTCGATATCGAGCATCCCGATTATCCGTGGTTCGCTGATCTGGGCCTCAAATGGCACGCCGTTCCCGCTGTAGCGGACATGGATCTCGACATCGGCGGAATCCGCTATCCATGCACCCCGTTCAGCGGCTGGTACGTCAGCACCGAAGTGGGCGCCCGCAACTTCAGCGACACCGATCGATACAACATGCTTCCTGCCGTCGCAAAACATTTAGGGCTCGACATGAGCACCGATCGCACTCTGTGGAAGGACCGTGCACTGGTCGAATTGAACCGCGCAGTTATTCACAGTTACCGCAAGGCCGGCGTCATCATGGTCGACCATCACACTGTCGCAAAACAATTCATCGATCACATCGCCCGCGAGAACAAAGCCGGTCGCACATGCCCGACGGACTGGTCGTGGGTCAACCCACCGATGTCCAGTTCACTCACTCCGACGTTCCATCGACTGTACGACGAGCCCGATCTCGACATCCGGCCCAACTTCGTGACAAAAGCGAAGAAGGGCGTGTGCCCGATCACTGGATGAAAGTGAGCACCCCTTGCAGCAGGCTGCACGCACGGGGTGCTCACTTCAGGAATGAGTGCTAGCTCGAACCCTCAGACCGCGCGGGCCTGGGCCTCCCAGTAATGCGCGCGCAGTGCCTTCTTGTCGAGCTTGCCCAGCGGAGTGAGCGGCAGGCTATCCACGAAGTCGATGCTCTTGGGTGCGTGAACGGAACCCTTTGCTGCCTTGACCCGTTCCACCAACTCTTCGGTCTCCACGGTTAGACCAGCACGAAGCACGACGCACGCCTTGACTGCTTCGCCCCACTTCTCGTCAGGAACGCCGACTACGGCCACGGAGGCGACGGACGGGTGCGCCGAGATGACGTCCTCGATCTCACGGGGGAAGACGTTGAAGCCGCCGGTCACGATCATGTCTTTCTTGCGGTCGACGATGGACATGAAGCCGTCCCTGTCCTTCCGCGCAATGTCACCCGTGTGCAGCCAACCGCCGCGGAAGGCTTCGGCGGTCTCGGCGGGCTTCTTCCAGTACCCCTTCATGACCAGTGGGCCGCGGACGCAGATCTCGCCGAGTTCACCCTGCGGCACCTCGTTGAGGTCGTCGTCGAGGAGTCGCACGTCGAGCCACGGCACTGGACGGCCGCAAGTGGCGAGGCGTGCCGGATCGTCGGCCAGGTGTTCTTCCTTACGCAGCACCGAAATGGTCATGCCGCACTCGGTCTGGCCGTAGAACTGGAAGAAGATCTGACCGAACTTCTTGATGCCTTCCTGCAAGCGCGCCGGAGACATCGCGGAGGCGCCATAGAACAGCGTCTGCAGACTGGAGACGTCACGCTTCTCGAGGTCAGGGTGATCCATGAGCATGTAGATCATGGTGGGCACCAACATGGTTGCGGTGATCTTGTACTTCTCGATCGCCTCGAGAACAGCGCCCGGTTCGAAGGCCGGCAGGACGACCAGCGCGCCGCCGCGTAGGAGTGTCGGGGTGAAGAATGCGGCACCGGCATGCGAGAGCGGAGTGCAGATGAGGAAGCGGTTTTCTTCGGGCCACTGCCATTCCGACATCTGAATCTGGTTGAGTGCGGCGCCTGAACGAAAAGATCCCACAACACCTTTGGGTTTTCCGGTGGTGCCACCGGTGTAGACCATACTGCTGGCATCTTCGGCGTCGACGTGCGCCGCTTTGAGCGGAGCCGGCTCGAAAGTCGCTGCCAGAGCGAGGATGTCGATACCTACCTCGGACGGACCCATCGACAGAACCGTGGTGATCGAGGGCGACGACGCCTTCAACTCGGCCGCGCGATCCTCGAATGCGTTTGGATCGAAGATGAGGGTCTCGATCTCGGCGTCGTCGACGATGTACTTGTGGTCGTCGAGCGAACCCATCGGGTTGAGAGCACTGGCCCGACAACCGGTGATCATGGTGGCACCCATGCTGATGAGTACTTCGGGGCGGTTCTTGGACAGCATCGCGGTGCTGGTGCCCTGGGTGATTCCGAGGGACGCGAGTGCCTGAGCGAAGCAACTGATCTGATCCCGCATCTCGCCGCCTGTCAGCACGACGTCGCCGATGTAGAGCGCAGGCTTGTCGTGGTTCATTTCCAAGGCAGTGATAAGCAGGTCCGGACCGTAAACCGGTCGGTGCAGGTCAGCGTACTCGTCTGTCATCTGGATTCCTTCGGCTCGGCGCGTTGAGATGTGGTGCCAGTCACGCATATGGTAATCAGAATTGCACACAACTGGAACAGGTTCCACAGTGGGGCTTCGCCCCCGGTGCGCCTTTTCGGTAGGTCCAACTACCAAAAAGGCGCACCGGTCCCTACTGCACAGCGAATGCGACGCGGGCGAGGTCCGCCTCACTTTCCCGCGCCGGCACATCGTCGAGATCGACGCGTACGAATCGCACCGTGCCGACAAATCGATCCGCATCCGAGTAGTCGGAACTGATCGAGATGCCGTGGCATCGTCCGATCGTCAGTAGACCGGTGCCACCGATGTAGAACGGCGTCGTTCGTTCGATTCGATCCGATCCGACGACGTCGCCGTCCACCAGCAGCACGATCCGCGCTCCCATTCCCAACTCGTCACCCTCGTAATGCAACTCCATTCGGAGTTCACGGGTGCCTGGCTCGATCACCCGACTACTGCGAACATGCTGCACGTACAGATCGGAAACGTTGTTGCAATAGGTCAGACAACCGTCGTGCAGGTACAAACTCCACCCGCCATCCGCACGTGCGCCTTGCGCGACGACCACGCCCGTACGCCCGGACTCCGTCAAGTCGACATCGGCCGTGATCGCGTGCGAACGGTTGAACAACTTGGGCGACGCGTCCGGGAGTAGCGGTGGCATCGACCCTGGATAGGTGACCGAGCTCCGAGTCCTGGCGTCGACGCCTTTTCGCATCCTCTTCATCCGGGTGTTGTCGAGTAGCACCTGATTGCGAGTTGCTTCTCGTTCGAACACCGCTTGCAGTTCCGCAAGCTTCTCCGGACGCGACTGAGCGAGATCGGCAGCTTCCGTCCAGTCCGTGTTCGTGTCGTACAGCTCCCACACATCGTCTTCGAACGGCCGGTCGCCGGTCGCCGGTTGCATCGGGACGCGGTGAGCCGTGCACGCCACCCAACCCTCGTGATAGATACCGCGGTTGCCGAATATCTCGAAGTACTGTGTGGTCCGACGGTCCGGCTCGGCGGCATCGTCGAAGCTGTACCGCATGGATACTCCGTCCATCGGCTGCTGCACTACCCCGCCGACGGTCTGTGGTTCGGGGATACCCGCCGCATCGAGCACCGTCGGAACGATGTCGGACACGAAGTGCCACTGTTCACGAATCTCGCCGCCCGATTCGATTCCCGACGGCCAGTGGACGATCAACGGATTGCGGGTTCCGCCGTAGTGCGACGCGACCTGCTTCACCCACTGATAAGGCGTATCCATCGCAAGCGCCCAACCGATCGGATACTGCGGGGCGGTAGTCGGTCCGCCCAATTCCGCACGCTTTTCGATGATGCGCGCAGACGTGTCCTGCAGTCCGTTGAAGAGGATCCCCTCGTTGGCGGTGCCGAGCATTCCGCCTTCACCGGCCGCACCGTTGTCGCCGAGTATGTAAAACACCAGGGTCTCGTCGAGCGCGCCCATGTCCTCGAGAGCGTCGATCACGCGGCCGACCTGAGCGTCGGTGTGCTCGGCGAAACCGGCGTACAGCTCCATGAGAAGTTCGGCGGCGAGGCGATCTTCTTCACTCATCGAGTCCCATTCCGGGATGAAGTCGAGCCAGGCTGTCATCTCCCCGGCTGTCGGGACGACGCCCAGTTCGTGCTGACGCGCCAAGGTGATGTCGCGTTGACGATTCCAGCCGTGCGCGAACTTCCCGGCGTACTTGTCACGCCACTTCTGCGGAACCTGTAACGGTGAATGCGTGGCTCCGAGAGCAAGATACGTGAAGAACGGCTTCTCCGGAGCCGCAGCCTGTTGGTGCCGCACCCAGTCGACGAGGCGATCTGCCAGGTCTTCGGAGAGGTGATAACCCTCGTCCGGCGTGCCTGGGGCGTCGACGGGCGTGATGCCGTCGTAGAGGGCCGGATAGTACTGATCAGTCGAACCGCCGAGAAAACCGTAGAAGTGCTCGAATCCTTCACCCGTCGGCCAGCGATCGAACGGCCCCGCCGGCCCGGTCTCGACGCCAGGCGTTTGATGCCACTTTCCGAAAGCTGCGGTGTTGTAGCCGTTTCCGCGCAGAGTCATCGCGAGTGTTGCCGCACTGTCAGGTCGGACGCAGTTGTAACCCGGATCGGTGCTCTCGAAGTTGGTGACCGTACCGAATCCCACGGCATGGGGATTGCGGCCTGTCAGCAATGAAGCCCGGGTCGGCGAGCACAGTGCTGTTGTGTGAAATCTGTTGTACTTCAACCCATTGTCGGCCAGCCGTTGCGCAGTGGGCATGTCGATCGGACCGCCGAACGGAGAACTAGCTCCGAACCCCATGTCGTCAACCAACACGATCAGCACGTTGGGGGATTTACTCTCCAAGACACTACCTTTCAATTGCGACCGTAGAAAACTGCATCGGGGTGGAGCTTTCCTGACAGCGCCCTTGCTCGTTTGTGACGACTGCTGTTCCGCCACTCAATTCTTCGAGTTTCATATACATTCACTCCGCGACCCGCAGTACCTGCCAGCCAACCCATTTCCGGGCGACACTATTCGATGTCCAGGCGCAATCGACAGACGATCTCCCGTGTGGTGGAACACTTGATCGCGCCGAATAGCCGCCGTCGACGCCAATGGCAATCAGGTCTCGCCTACTGAAACCGGCACGTCGTTCGACGCCTGGTCAGCGCGGCCTCCGCGCAGACTCCCCCGTGAACTCCCGATCACCGGGAGCCGCCGAAGCGACCGGCGCCAGCATCATTAGCGTTGCCCTTACCCACTCGAACGGCCGACTCCGGCCGTGGGAAACGGAGGTTATCGTGACTGCAATGCTTGTCGACGAGAATCCCTTGGCGCACGCTGTGCTGCCGACATTTTCGGCCCTCTACGACGCATCCGCCGGATTGACCGACGCGTCGATAGACGAACAGGACGTCGTGTTCTTCGGCCCGCCTAACCCCGCGGACACCGTTGTCGGCAATATCCGAGTCCTCGAACAACTCCCCGTGGCCGACAGCAGTACTTCGCGGATTGCCCGTACAACGGAGTACCGCGACGTGTACGGACACTTGGTTGCCGAAGTATTCGTTTCGGGAATCGTCGACGGCTCCGCGCCCCGTTCCGCCTCCGACAAGAACTCGTCCGCTCTGGCTTCCTACGCCGCAACCAAGTTCGGCGCGGAGAGCATCAGACGATTCCGGACCCGGATCTTCGTGCCGGAAGCCGACAGCGCAAGCCTCACCTATGCCTGCACCCCGATCGCCGAGTACCAGAAGGACGCCGAGCGTGTTTCCGACGTCATAGTGACGGCAACCGATTGCAACGGGACTGTCGCCGCTCGGGCCTGGGCGACAGTGACGGACCCTGCAACGTAACCTGCGTCGGCCGGTATTCCATTAGACGGGAAGATGCCTTCACCAGCCGGTACCTCGATGATTAAGTGCCGTCATGTCCGCGATCAAATTCAGCATGTCCTCACAGTCGTCACCGATCACCGTCGCCGACTACCGAGAACGCGCGCGTCGTGCGCTTCCGGGAATGATCTGGGCATACGTCGACGGCGGCGCCGAAGACCACGTGACGATGCGAGCCAACGTCGACGATTTCGACAAGTGGGCACTTCGTTCACGGGTACTGACGGGAAATGACGGCCGGGGGCTCGCCGCCAAGGTCGGGAACACGGCGCTGGACCTCCCAGTCTTCCTGTCCCCCACCGGCATGACCGGCCTCGTTCATTGGACCGGGGAGCGGGCCGCAGCTCGGGCAGCGGAACGTATGGGCACTCGCGCAGTCATCTCCACCGCGTCGAGTTACACCGTCGAGGAGATCGCGGACGCCACGTCCGAAAACCATTTCTTCCAGCTCTACCCGTGGACCAATGCCGGCACCGGAGAATCGTTGGCCAAGAAGTTCATCGACCGCGCCGCCGCAGCCGGGTACAGCGCACTGTTCGTCACCGTGGATGTGCCCGTACCTGGAAATCGGGAAGGGGAACGTAAGCGCGGCATGGGAATTCCGCCCACACTCTCGCCGTCGCGAATGCTCGATGCGGCCCGCAAACCGCAGTGGGCGTACAACTTCCTGAAGCACCAGCGGATCTCGTCACGCATGCTCGTCGACGAGCGGGGCGCAGCCGCCGCAGTGCGGTCGGCGAAAAAACAGGTGAGCCTTCTCCGCCCGGAACTGTGTTGGAGTGATCTCGAGAAAATCCGCGACCTCTGGGACGGTCCGATGTACGTCAAAGGTATTCTCGATCCCGACGATGCCGCAACTGCGGTTCGATTGGGCGCCGACGGCATCGTGGTGTCGAATCACGGTGGGCGACAACTCGACGGCGCGTTGTCGAGCATCGAAGCGCTGCCCGCGGTGGTCGATCGGGTGGGCGGCGCCAACGGAGTTCCGGTATACCTCGACGGCGGAATTCGACGTGGCAGCGACGTCGTGAAAGCGCTGGCCCTGGGAGCCGGCGCCGTCGGCATCGGCCGCCCGTACGTGTACGGATTGGCAACCGGAGGCGAAGACGGTGTCGCGCACGTTCTCGATATCTTCCGGGAGGAAATCTCGCGGACTTTGACCCTCATGGGGCTCAGTGACATCGCCGAACTCGACCGCTCGCATGTTCTCCGACGAACCTGAAAGACCGCACCAGAGCCCCGTCGTTCCATCCAGCGGGAGAGTCCGTATCCCCGACGTGCACCTCGACGCTTCTATGTGATGGATCACATCACTGAAGCGTCGTCAGGCGCGGCTCGGAGGAAGACATGTCTACAGACACGGACGTACGGGAAATCGAAGCAGCCGCCGCCCCGACGCGATTTGCGCGGGGCTGGCACTGCTTAGGCCTGAGCAATACCTACCGCGACGGCAATCCCCATCAAATCGAGGCCTTCGGCACCAGCCTGGTTGTGTTTGCGGATACGGCTGGAGATCTGAAGATCCTCGACGCCTACTGCCGCCACATGGGTGGCAACCTCGCGCACGGCACCGTCAAGGGCGATTCGATCGCCTGCCCGTTCCATGACTGGCGCTGGGGCGGCAACGGAAAGTGCACGGCCATTCCGTATGCACGACGCGTCCCGCCATTGGCGAAGACCCGTGCTTGGACGACGCTGGAAAAGAACGGTCAACTGTTCGTCTGGCACGATCCGCAGGGCAATCCCCCGCCGGCCGACGTGACGATTCCCGATATCGAAGCGTACGGCGATTCCGAATGGACTGACTGGACCTGGAATTCGGTTCTGATCGAGGGTTCCAACTGCCGCGAGATCATTGACAACGTCGTGGACATGGCGCACTTCTTCTACATCCATCTGAGTGTTCCGCGAGGATTCAAGAATGTCTTCGAGAACCACGTAGCCGCTCAGTACATGAACAGCACGCAGCGCGGCGACGTCGAGGTCGACCTCGATTTCGGTGAGGACAGCAAGTTGCGTTCCGAGGCAGCGTATTACGGACCGTCGTACATGATCGACAAGTTGTGGTCCGAAGCGAACGGCGCGATGGTCGAGTCCGTTCTCATCAACTGCCACTACCCGGTCTCCCCGACGTCGTTCGTTCTCCAGTACGGCGTGATGGTCAAGAAACTGCCAGGTCTGAGTGATGAAGAAGCCGAGGGCATGGCACAGGCATTCGGCGCCGGCACCGAAGCGACGTTCGAGCAGGACGTCGAGATCTGGAAGAACAAGGCGCCCATCGACAATCCCCTACTGTGCGAAGAGGACGGCCCGGTGTACCAACTGCGTCGCTGGTACCAGCAGTTCTACGTCGATGTCGAGGACGTTACCGACGACATGGTGCGCCGATTCGAGTTCGAAATCGATCTGACCCGTTCCAACGAGAACTGGGACGAAGAGATGGCAGCGAACATCGCAGCCAAGAACGAAACTCCCGATCCGGAACGCGCAGTTTCCACTCACTGACGCTCTTTCCTACTGCTACCGAAAAACGTAAGGACCACACGATGGCGTACGAAGTACTCGAACAGATCAACTTGATGGCCGACGACCTCTTCGAGGAGGGAGTCGAAGCCGAGAAGTTGGGGCGTCTGGCGGACGACACTGCCAAGAAGATGAAGGCAGCCGGATCCATCCGGATGCTGCAGCCCAAGGAACACGGCGGGATGGAAGCACATCCGCGTGAGTTCGCCGAGACGGTGATGCGGACCGCGTCACTGAATCCGTCAGCGGGATGGGTTCACGGAATCGTCGGAGTTCACCCGTGGCAGTTGGCATTTGCCGATCCTAAGGTGCAGCAGGAAATCTGGGGATCTGATCCGGATACCTGGATGGCGTCACCCTACATGCCCGGCGGATTGTGCATCCCCACCGACGGTGGCTACAAGTTCTCCGGCCGCTGGCAGTTCTCGTCGGGCACCGATCACTGTGATTGGGCATTCCTGGGCGCCCTGGCCGCCGACAAGGACGGCAACATGGAGATGCCGCCCCGCATGCTGCACGTGATCATTCCGCGTACCGACTACCAGATCATCGAAGATTCCTGGGATGTCATGGGCCTGCGCGGCACGGGATCGAAAGACCTTGTGGTCAAGGATGCTTACGTGCCCGACTACCGCGTCATGGATTGTGACGAGGTCATCGACGGTACGGCCGTCCGCAAGTACGGACGCACCGAAACGCTGTACCTGATGCCATGGTCGAACATGTTCCCCCTCGGCATCACCGCCGCGACCATCGGCATCTGCGAGGGCATGCTGTTCCACGCCAACGAATACCAGGCTGATCGCATCAATGCTCAGGGCACCGCAATCAAGGATGACCCGTACACGCTGTTTGCCATCGGCCAGGCCACTGCCGATATCCGCGCTGCGCGAGACACCTTGCTGGCCAACGTGGACCGCATGTGGGATCGCGTGGACGCCGGTAAGGAAGTGACGTTCGAGCAGCGCGCCGAAGGACGCCAGACTCAGGTCCAGGCGGCCTGGCGCGCCATCAATGCCATCGATCAGGTCTACCCCCGTTGTGGCGGAAACGCGCTGCGCATGGACAAGCCCCTGCAGCGCTTCTGGCGCGACGCCCATGCCGGCCAGCATCACGCAATTCACGTCCCCGGCACAGTATTTCACGCTGCCTCACTGAGCCGCCTCGGCGCCGACCCGCAGGGTCCACTGCGGGCCATGATCTGACCAGGAGCGACAAAGACGATGACACACACCGACATCAAGGGACTTGGCTACGTCAAGATCTCGACCAATGACATGGCGCGCTGGCGCACTTTCGCTTTCGACGTCCTGGGCTTCGCCAAGGGCAGCGGACCGGACGAGAACGCACTGTACTTGCGCCTCGACGAACGGGCCGCCCGCATCGTCGTCGTCGAGGGTGAGCGCGACGAGATCGTCAGTATCGGCTGGGAGGTCGCCGACCACGCAGCACTGCGACGCGTACAGGCTGCACTGGAGAAGTTCGGCACTGCCGTCGAACAGCTTTCACTCGCAGAGGCCGATGCACGACGAGTCGAAGAGGTCGTCACCTTCACCGATCCGGGCGGCGCCAACATCGAGATCTTCCACGGTGCAATTCTCGACCACAGCCCCGTCGTGACGCCGTTCGGTGCTCGATTTGTCACCGGCGTACAGGGTCTCGGCCATGTGGTGCTTCCGGTCATGGACAGCGCCGCAAGCTTCGACTTCTACACCGAGGTACTCGGCTTCTATCCGCGCGGCGCCTTCCGTATTCCCGCGCCGCCGGAGTACGGTCCGATGCGTGTTCGGTTCATGGGCGTCAACGAGCGTCACCACAGTTTGGCTCTGTGCCCCGCCCCGCACGGCGGCGCACCGGGTTTGGTTCACATCATGGTCGAGGTCGATACCCTCGATGCCGTCGGCCAGGCACTGGACCGAGTGGTCAAGGACGGCTTCTCGGTGTCCTCCACTCTGGGCCGACACACCAACGACAAGATGGTCTCGTTCTACGTCCGTGCTCCCGGCGGTTGGGACATCGAGTTCGGCACCGAGGGCATGACGGTCGACCAGGACTCCTACTCCGCCGAGGAGATCACGGCAGACAGTTACTGGGGCCATGACTGGTCGGGCAGCGAACCGCTGGCTGCGATGTGAACTAGTTCAACCAGAGCAGGGCTTGCGTGGGCATCCACGCAAGCCCTGCTTTTTTGGTTCGATTGCCCACAACCAAAGATTTTGCCGGTGATCCACTTCACAAACTCCCAACTCTATGACACTATTCCTAATAGAAATAGCCAGTTCGCTGGATTTCCATTCATGAGGAGTGAGGCACACGATGACAATGACACTGCAGTCCGTGGACACGCTGGGGAGCGACTCTGCGCCAACGGCCATTCTCGATCGCGTCTCACTCGTCCTCGATGCCTTCGAAGGCCCCGGCAGGCTGACTCTCGCTCAGATCGTTCGTCGCACAGGGCTGCCACGGTCGTCCGCGCACCGGATGCTCGAGCGCCTGGTCTCGATGCGCTGGCTCCGCCGCGAAGGCCGCGACTACGAACTCGGTATGCGTTTGGTCGAACTGGGGTCGCTCGCGGTCCACCAGGATCGGCTGCACAGCGCCGCCATGCCCCTACTTCACGAGCTGTACCGTGTCACCGGTCTTGTGGTTCACCTCGGCATCCTCGACCGTTCCGATGTGGTGTACCTCGAGAAGATCGGCGGACGCCTCGGCGCCGCAGTCCCGACACGCGTCGGCGGACGGCGTCTCGCCTCGTCTACCGCGATCGGTCAGGCGCTTCTTGCCTACGGCTCCGGTCCCCACCCCCAGGCAGCACGAATTCAGGAAGCCGGGGTGGCATACGAGAGTGGTCGCGGGTTAGCCGGATTCAGTTGTCTGGCCGCTCCGATCGGTCCCGTCGGCCGGGCTGTCGCAGCAGTCTCCATCTGCGGCCCGACACAGGCGCTACGCAACGACCACATCACCGCCGCACCGGTCCGCATGGCTGCTGCTGCCATCTGGCGTGCAATCGACGGCGGGGCCCTCACTGTCACACCTACTTTGCAGCGTCGCCAGATGCTGCGCAACCTGCCCACTGCAGCAGGAGCGTGAAATAACGAGCAACCGTGAGCACTTGGATCCGCAGTCCATCGCCATGCTCGACGCGCTGACCGCAGGATTTCCCGCAGTGGAGCTGATGGACGGTGCCGACGCCCGTGCAGGTGTTGATGTATCCGGTGATCGATGCGAACTTCGAGACGCCGCCGTACCGAGAGTTCGCCGAAGGCTGGTTCAATACTCGCGCCGCCATGCAGTGGTACTGGAGTCAGTACTCACCGACCGGATTTTCCGCACTCGGTCCGGACGCGAAAGTGAGCGGGCTGCCGACAACGATCCTGATCACTGCGGGCCGCGACCCTTTGTTCAACCAGGGTGAAGATTTCGGCGACCGGCTCGAAAGATGCCGGCGTACATGTAATTCGCCGGCACTACGGGCACATCTTGCACGGGTTCATGACCATCGCATCGCTCCCGGTCACCGATGTTGCTCTGCAAACGTTGCACTCACATGTCGCCGGTGCCTTGGGAAGGTGAGCCTTGGGAAGGTGAGCCTTGAGACAGTGAGCCTTGAGACAGTGAGATGACGTTTTCCTCGACGTTCTTCCATCGCCCGGGCGACGACGGAAGCGGCGATCCCAGTCGATCGCGTTCGGCGACGTGTGCGAATTCTTCCGAAGCCCGGTCGATGTCGTCGAGTAGTTCACGGGCAAGGTCGACCTCAGCTTGGAAGTAGCGCACGGACCACCGCAAGGTCATGACGGGAAACGACCATGCTGGTTCATTGTCGGCGTGTTCGGCATGGAGTTCCGCACGCCGGATCTGCTCTTCGACGTTGGCGATATGCGCTTCGACAATTGCCTTGAGTCGCTCGGGATCGTTGAGGTGCCCCATCCACAGACGAAGCATGACACCGTGTTTGAGCACAGGCACCTCGACAGGTGCCTCACGCGACCAAACCCGTACTGCCTCGGTTCCGGATTCGGTGATTGCATACAGGCGCCGACCCCGCACTCCCGGTTCCGACACGACGCGCGACTCCACGAACCCGATTCCCTCAAGTTTCTTGAGCTCGGCATACACCTGGCTGATGGACGGACTCCAGTAGAAGAAGCCTACGCTCCAATCTGCCCACTTCTTGAGGTCGTTACCGGTCAGCTCTTCCCCGAAGGTGAGCATCCCGAGGACCGCCCAGCTGGTTGCGGGAAGCCCTCTGGATACATCTTCGAGTGCGGACACGAACAAAAGTCTAACAATCGGCGACCCACCGGCAGTGCATGACAAACAGAGTGGCCCGCTCAGCGGAACAGCCCCACTCGGTTCACGACTGAGCGGTGAGGGCTGCCACTGTCATGTCGATGACGTTCGCCTGGAAATCGGCGGCCGAGAGCGGCAATCGCCGTCGTCCGGTCAGCTCACGTGCCCGGACTGCAAGCAATGCGGTGGCAAGCAGAATCGCGCCGCGCACTCGCTCGTTAACGACTGGTGCCGGCAGGTCGCCAATCGATGCGCGCAACAACTCGATGGACCGCATGAGGCTGGGAAAGTTCGGCGGGACCTGGTCGATCTGCTCGGGTTCGAGTTGATAGATGGTCTGGCCGAGAATGCGCAGGTACCGGCGCCCTGCCTCCGTGGAGAGCATTTCACCCAGCGGCACCACGATCAATTCGACGCATTCGCGCGGGGTCGTCGTGTCCGGCCAGGTCGCCAGCATCGCGGTTCTCCGGACCTCCAACTGCACCAGATATTTCTCGCGGATCGCCTGGAGTATTCCTTCTCGGGATCCGAAGTGATACCGCAACGCCGATGGATTGCGTTGTCCCGCACCTTGAACGATGTCGCCGACCAGGGTTGCCTCGATCCCTTTCCTGGCAAAGAGTACTTCCGCCACTTCGAGAAGTTTTTGTCTGGTCGAGAGCTCTCCCGTAATCATGGCGTTTAGTGTAGCTTTCCGATTACTACTAATAAGGAGTATTAATGAGTCCATTGAGATCCCTGACCCCCTCCAGGTTCGGATCCCTGTTGCTTGCCGCGACAACCGTCCTCGCGACCGGCTTCGGAAGCAGTGTCGGAAGCCTCGAGGGGAGTATCGGTCCGGAGCCTGCCACTTCCGTCTACGCCGACACGGGCTGGGTTACCCTGCACGGTGATTCAGGAAATCGGCGCCAGCAACTCGGCGTCGAACCGGCAGAGAGCTACACCCGCTGGACGGCTTTGCAGGGCGCGTCGATTCTCACCGCTCCCACGATGCTCCCCAACGGAAACCTCGCCATCACCACCGGCAAAGCCGAGGGGCACTCCAATCTCCATGTGCTCGACAAGTTCGGCACCATCGTCTGGGAAGCCCCGGCCTGGACCGGTAAGACCGGTGTCGACTCGGGCGCGATCATCTCCTCCCCCATCATCGACTCGGATGGCAACATCTTCGTCAGCGACGCGGACCAACTGTGGTCCTACACGAGCGACGGTGCACTGCGCTGGGTGATCGACCTACCCGCGGCGCCGACCCCCAACCCCTTTGCCGATGGCTCGCGAGCGATCAATCCCTTTGTCACGGCGGCTTTCACGAAGGACGGTGCGGTATTCGGCACCACCGTGTTCGGCCAGGTGATCGTTGCCGACCGTGCAACCGGAGAGTTGCGCGCACCGGTGTTCCAGCTGCCCGGCTCAATCGCGAAGCGTCACACGAAGACTCCGATGTCACCGAGCATGTGGTCCGACGGGATGATGGACCCGGCAATCAAGGATCCCATCTTCCAGATCATCATGGGCGGCATCGTCCAGAGCGCCAACACGCCCGCCGTGGACTCGACGACCGGACGCGTCTACGTCGCAGCCACCGACGAGGAAGAAGACAAGGGCGCGCTCTACGGTCTCGACATCACGGCGCCGAAGAACGGTTCGCCAGGCGCGATCACCATTGCATTCGCGGCACAGATGGGCCCCGGAAGCGGATCGAGCCCCGTCATCTCACCCGACGGAAAGACTGTCTACACGTGCGACGACGAAGGTTTGCTCTACGCCTTCGACGCTGCATCAGGCAAGGAACTCTGGAACGCCCCCTCCGGCGCAGCTGCTGCCGCCGTGGCCGTCGACGCGCAAGGATCGATCTACGCTCTCACCAATCCCGGCGTCCTCTCGGCGTACAGTGCCACCGGCGCAAAGCTGTGGGATGCCGATCTCAGCGAACTGACGAACGCAACCCTCCCGGTCAGCGACGTGTACGGCGCGCCCGTCGTACGAGGCAACGGCAACCCGACGGTGGTGAACGGATCGATCCTGATCGAAGTCTTCTACGGCTACAATGTCCCGATTCAGGGTTATCCCGTATCCGTGCCGGTGAAGTCCGCGATCGTCGACATCGACCCGGTCACCGGAAAGGGCATGCGCAATATCGGTTTCGCCACCGACACAACGGAAGGGATTCTGGCCGTCACTCCGGACGGACGCATCTTCTCCACTCTGGGGGTCATGACGTCGACCGCTGTCGCTCCGCTGGCACCGATGATCAACCCCACACTGCCCGACGGTCTCGAGCTCATCGCACCGTCCGGTGGACTGGACGGGTTCATCCCGAACGCGTAGTCGTCGGTTTCTTCTGCTGAGTGGGAACGCGGAGAGCGCCGGGCGGGGTGAAACCGAGTGCGACCGAGGTGTGGCGTCGGTCGCTGCCAGTGAGTGGGACTGTCGCTGGATTACAACGATTGCGCCCCACATCGTAGTGATCAACCGTTTGTAGAGCTTTGATCGAGGAGACAACATGTCCGTAGAAAATGCCGCACCCCCGGCGCTGGACGGGCGCACACTGCGCGACGTGATGAGCAACTTCTGCACCGGCGTCACCGTGATCACAGCTCACGACGGCGAGTCCCCACTCGGGTTCACCTGCCAGTCGCTGGTCTCCGTTTCGCTTGATCCGCCGTTGTTGTCCTTCTGCCCGGCCAAGACGTCGACGAGTTGGCCCAAGCTGCGCGAGGCCGTATCCATCTGCATCAACGTTCTGGCGCACGACCAGAAGGACATGTGTTCAGCCTTCGCTCGTGGCGGCACCGACAAGTTCAGCGGCATCGATTGGGAGGCCGGCACCAACGGTGCACCGGCACTGGACGGCGCCCTGGCTCGTATCGAGGCCACCGTTGTCAACGAGCACGACGCCGGTGATCACACCATCGTGATCGCACAGATCACGGATCTGAACGTACTGCGCCACGATGGCCCCCTGCTCTTCTACCGCGGCGGATTCGGTCGCTTCGACGCGTAGTCCTCGCTTGTCCCGCTACGTGGGAGATCAGGGCAATCGATCAGGTCGGTAGCGATAGCGTGCGGTGAAGTCGGTGCGAAACCGACTTCACCGGTACACAACTGATCGGATTACGTCGATGACCACTCTCGAACCTGACACCACCGCTGCGATCACCGCGACCGTGACCGCGTACCTCGACGCAGTTTCCCGCGGAGTGACTGCGGATATCGCTGCTCTGTACGCGGAAGACGGCACTCTCGAAGATCCGGCTGGTAGCACGCCCATCGTCGGCCGCGCGGCAATTGCCGCGTTCTTCGGAGCTCTCGAAGGTCGCACCCAGGAAATCGAACTGCTGACCCTGCGGGTCGCCGGATCCAGCGCGGCGTTCCATTTCCGCGTAGTCACCCCGATGGGCGACAAGATCTACGAGGTCTCCCCCATCGACGTCATGACCTTCGACGAGAACGCAAAAATCACGAGTACCCGCGCGTTCTGGGCGCCGTCCGACATGGTCTCACGCTGATGCGCCAGGTCAGTTGCCGCAATTGCGGAAATCGGGTGCTTGTCGAGAAGTACAGCAATGAGCACACGAGCGTGCAGTGGCTCGAGGATTCCTCGCAGGTCTGCCCGGAACTCGCCCGCGCGTCGGATCAGCCCTACTCACAGCGGTCGTGCTCGGCGTTGCGCGAGACGATCAATGATCTTGCCGACGCCGGAGCGGTTGAAATGAGCGAGCGCAGCTACCCGGTGCCGGGCATATTGTCCTGATTTACACGGCATGAACTACGCGCCAGCAGCCACACGTCTGGGCTTCGCGGCGGAGCATCTCCGACGCGAAGCTTGACGCTGAATACAGTTTGACAATGCATGTGATTCTGCCGCAACACAATTCAGGTGCGCAGCACCGGACCGAGCGGCAGGGTTGATCGCCGCGGCCACCGCTCCGGATCAACCCCCGCCGGAGGAATGAACCACGGCCTACGATCCGACCCCATCTTGATCTCCCACCGCCCCGCGAACCCGGCCTGACGGTGAATCAGAGTGTGATGCGCTCGGCACAGCAAGGTGAGGTTGTCCATCACCGTCAGCCCACCCTTCGACCACCCCTTGATGTGGTGCGCATCGCACCACGCCGGCACCGCATCACACGACGGAAACGCACACCCCTTGTCTCGGGCGATCAACGCCGTCCGCTGCGCCGCCGACACCACCCGTTTCAGCGGACTGACATCGAGCGGGGCACCATTCTCGTCGAGGAGCACCGTCGAGAGCATGCAGTCACACGCCAACATCCGGGTGCGGGTGATACTCAACGGACCCATCCACGGCATGTGCCCGACATCAAGATCGTCGAAGTCCTCGAAGTCGTCGAGGTCGTCGAGGTCGTCGAGGTCGTCGAAACCCCACACCGGTACATCCTCACCGGCCCCGCCGTCGAACTCGCCGTCTCCACCGCCTGAGCCGGAAGCAGTCATACGGGTAGACGCGCACTCCCGATGCTCCGCAAGATCTTTCACAGACACATGCACATTCACATGCGGACGCTGACCACCATCGACCCCCGTCGCCGCATTATCGAGATACCGGCGAATCAACTCCGTCAACGCATCCGCCGTCCGCTTCGCAGCCGACCGCGCATCCGGTGTCCCGTCCGCCGCGGGGGTCGGCATCGACAACCCCGACAACGCGGAGAGAAGCATTTCGCCGGTCAACGCATCGAACTCACCTTTGATCACCACCCGACCGTTCAACGTCGGAGAAATACGTAGTTCGTTGCGATCGTCGTCTTCCCCCGCCGGGACGTCCTCGGATTCGAAGATCCGCTCGAGCACCGCGATGGCGTACCGCAGTTTCGTGGTGGTCGCTTCCACGCCGGAAGCTGCCGCGAGCAGGGTTGTGGTGCCGTGCGGCAGAGCGTGCTCCGGCATCCCTTTGGGTGGAGATTCGCAGAACGCGGTGATCAGCGCGGCATGATCGACGGTGAGATCACCGGCATCGAACTGCGCCGCGATATCGGGGAAAGCTCGTATCGCTGCCTCAGATGCTCACCGAGACGAACTCCCCGCGTCCACGGGCAATGCGACGGACGTGATGTAGCGAGCCTCGTCGGACGAGAGGAAAAGCGTCGCGTTGGCAACGTCGACAGGTTCGATCCAGGGAATGGGCAGCATGTTCATCGTCATGGCCGCAGCGGCAAATTCTTCTCGTGTCGGATTCTCGAGATCCGGGCGGAACTTGCCACGCACCATCGGGTTCTGAATCATCGGTGTATCAACGTTCGTGGGATGCACGGTGTTTACTCGAACGTTGTACGGCGCCAGTTCTTTTGCCAACGAACGCATCAGACCCACGACTCCGTGTTTGGCGGCGGTGTAGTGCGCAACTCCGACGAGTCCTCGTAGTCCGGCAATGGAACTGGTCAACGTCATAGCTCCACCGCCGCGTTCGATCAGGTGGGGCGCCGCAACAGAACACGTGTGCCACACTCCGGTCAGGTTGACATCCAACATGGTCTGCCACATTGATTCCGACATCGTCATGGATGCGTCGGATGACGTGATTCCAGCTGTGGCACAGACGATGTCGAGACCACCGAGTGCTCTCACCGCAGAATCAACGGCACTACGAAGCGCTTCCAGATCTCGGACGTCCACGACGGCCGTTTCGATTCGACGCCCTTGTGCCCGAACCAGGGATGCCGTCTCGGCCAGGTCGTCGACGGTAGACGGCGGCGTCACAGTGGTTTCCACCGCAGCACACAGGTCCACGGCGATGATGTCCGCGCCTTCCTCGGCGAATCGCACGGCCTGGGCACGCCCGATCCCCCGTGCGGCGCCCGTAACCAGCGCGATCTTTCCTTCCAGTCTCATCAGTTCACACCTTCTGGGTCAGGCCGGCGTCGATCACCAATTGGCAACCGGTCATGTATCTGGATTCGGATGATGCGAGGTGCAGGACGGCATTGCTCACATCCACCGGATCCACCCACGGGACTGGAAGGAGGTTCCGTGCACTGAGCACTGCGGCCGCATCAGCTTCGGTGGGGTTCTCGATGCCCGGGCACAGGTTCGCGAAGACCTTCTCGTTGATAATCATCGGTGTCCGCACCGATCCGGGATGTACCGAGTTGACGCGAATACTCTGCGCCCCCAATTCATTGGCCAAGGTCCGCGACAAGCCGACCACAGCATGCTTCGCGGCACTGTAATGTCCGGCTCCAGCAATGCCTTTGATCCCGGCAGTCGAACTCACGAGGATCACTGATCCGCCATCGCGAAAATGTGGAACACACGCCTTGACCGTGTGCCAAGCTCCGGTGAGGTTGACGTCGAGGGAACGATTCCAGATCGCCGGATCAATCGTCCAGGCGGGCCCGGGTGTGTCATAGACGCCGGCATTCGCGACGACGACGTCGAGTCCGCCGACCGTCTTCACACAGTCCGCCACCACCTCGGCGAGAGTATCGAAATCCCTGATGTCCGCGCTGCCGGTAACCGCGACGACGCCGAGCTCCCGGACCGCCTGCGCCGTCTCCTCGAGCTCACTGGCAGCTTCGGCCACGTCGAGCGCAATCACCGACGCTCCCTCCTGCGCCAACCTGATGCAGTGCGCACGACCCATTCCGCCGGCGGCGCCTGTCACCAGTACACGCTGACCGTCGAGTCGCCTCATGCTCGAACCACGCTGGTTGTCTCGAAGCCTCGGTATCCGTCCGACGCCACGTCCGCACAGATATCGCTGTACACACCGAACCCGCCGATGAAGGGCATGAAGATCCTGGGCTTTCCGGGAATGTTGGCGCCCATGTACCAGGAGTTGGCCGAGGGAAACAGGGTTGCCGACGCTCGGCGCGAGCATTCTTCGAGCCAACCTTCAACGGCCTCGGCGCTGGGTTCGATAGTGGTCAGTTCGTTCGCGTCGAGGTAGGCAATTGCGTCCGCAATCCAGTCCACATGCTGCTCCGCCGCCAGAATCATGTTCGTCAGAACACTGGGGCTTCCCGGCCCGGTCACGATGAAGAGATTCGGGAAACCGTTGATCCCCAACCCTAGATAGGTTCTCGGCCCAGCATTCCAGTTCTCCCGCAAGGCTTCTGAGCCGCGTCCACGAATGTCGATGCGATCGAGCGCGCCGGTCATGGCGTCGAACCCCGTGGCGAATACCAGAGCGTCAAGTTCGTAGTGGGCATCGGCGGTTCTGATTCCGGTGGCGTCGATTTCCTCGATCGGCGCCTTCTTCAGGTTCACCAGGCCGACGTTGTCGCGGTTGTAACTTTGGTAGTAGTCCGTGTCCGTGACGATGCGCTTGGTACCGATGGGGTGGTCGTTCGGGATCAGGAGATCTGCAACGGACTGATCCTCCACCACCGCACGGATCTTCGCCTCGGCGAACTGACGTGCCGTTTCGTTGGCCTCAAGACGGCTGGTCTGGTCGGCAAAAGTCTTCGCGAAGAGCACTCCGCCGAGCTTCCACCGTTCCTCGTATGCCGCAGTCCTTTCGGCTTCCGATACCTCCAATGCACTTCGGGGGTCGGAGACGAACGGTGAACCGCCGCCGCTGCGTTTGCTGAGCGCACGACGCTCGGCGTAGCCCGCCTTGATCTCGACGCGACGGGCGTCGTCGAGCGGTGTGTTTCGAGCGGGCACACTGTAATTCGCTGATCGCTGAAATACATAGAGCTGCTCGGCCTGCTCCGCGATCAGCGGTACCGACTGAATTCCCGAAGATCCGGTTCCGATGACGCCCACTCGTTTTCCGGTGAAGTCGACGCCCTCGTGCGGCCAGAAGCCGGTATGAAAGACCTCGCCGGCAAAGGATTCCCGGCCTTCGATGTTCGGGATATTCGCCGTCGACAGACTGCCCGTAGCGCACACCACGAATCGTGCGGTGACGTCGTGGCCGCCGTCGGTACGTACGCGCCAGCGCGCTGTCTCCTCGTCGAAATGTGCACTCTCCACCCGAGTATCGAAAGTGAAGTCGCTCCGCAGATCGAAACGCTCCGCTACGTGATCCAGGTAGGCGAGAATCTCCGGCTGCGCGGCGTACTTTTCACTCCAGTCCCAATGTTGTTGGAGCTCTTCGGAAAAGGAGTAGGAGTAGTCGAAACTCTCGACGTCGCAACGGGCGCCCGGATAACGATTGAAGTACCAGGTTCCGCCGACGCCGGATCCGGCTTCGAAGCCGCGGACGCTCAACCCTTGTGAACGGAGTCGATGCATCGCATACAAGCCGGCTGCCCCGGCGCCGATGACTACGACGTCGAGTGGTGCGGTGGAGAAATCAGGATCGGTCATGTTTGCCACGCTACGATTCTGCGCACTGCATCCGGAACAGACTCTCCCGCTAGATGGACAATATCTGCCGTGTCCCCCGATTGGGGGACAACACGCTCATCCCGCACTCGGTCCGGTCAGCGGACAGACCTCCCGGCAAATACCGACCATAGTTGTGTCATCACCGAAAACGCCAGACACCGAGTCCGGCACAACCGAGAAACTTCAGGAGCAAACATCATGAGCACCAACACACTTCGCAACAACACGACCACTTCGGACACCACCACAGCGGTCACCACCGCGTTGATCTCGAACTCGAGTGGTGGGGCGCTGTATCTGGTCAAGGAATCCAACCCGAACGGACGTTGGATCGTGCCGCCGGCCGACTACATCCTGCCGAACATGAACGTCCACGTCGTAGCCACCAGTACCGGACACTGCGAGTTCCCGATCGTTCTGACCTACCGTGCGCAAGACGGCGCCGAGTTTGTCTTCGCTTCCGCTAACTCACGTGAGGATGCCGGCACACTCGGTACTTCCGCTTCGGTGCCGCACCGTGTCTCCACCACCATGACGTCGGGGTATCCGAGCCTGAACGTGGCCTACGTGCTCGTCTGACTCCAGATCACTCCAGCAGACCCTGCCGCATCGCGGCAGCGACGGCAGCGCCGCGATCATTGACTCCGAGTTTCTCGTAGAGGCGCTGCACGTGGGTCTTGACAGTGGACGGAGCCAGGAACAACTGCCCTGCAATTGCCGGAATGCTGGCGCCCTGGGCAATCAGCCCCAGCACCTCGCGTTCTCTGGCACTGAGCGTCGGCCCCGAAGGTTCGCTTCGCCGACGTACCTCCCCCACTAAACTCGCAGCTACACTGGGCGGCAAGACATCTCGACCCGCGGCGCAATCGAGTACCGCACTCACGATCTCCGCCCGAGTGGATTCCTTGGGCAGAAACCCGCAAGCTCCCGCCTGCAACGCCTGATAGACAACCGACGCCTCGTCGTGAGCACTTAAAAGCAACACGCGTGTCGGAAGTTGGTCCCGAGTCACCGCTGCTGCTACCTGCGTTCCGTCCAGAATCGGCATCCGGAAATCAAGTAGCGCTATCTGAGGCTTCAGTTCGCGGATCAAAGCCAGAGACTGAGCACCGTCGTCGGCCTCACCGACGACGTCGATGCTCTCGTTCCCGGAGAGGGCCCGGACAACGCCCTCACGAAACAGTGGGTGGTCGTCACCGACCACCACCGACACCTTGCCGGCTTGCAACTTCGAGCCTTCTCGCATTGCTCACTTTCCCACAACCAACATCTTTTCCGACACCCTCAGGAGCAACCGTCATGCGTACCAATTCCACTCGCATTGCAGCAATCACCGCAATCGCCTTCGCAGTCGGCGGCTCTGCACTCGGAACCGCCACCATTGCCAACGCCGGGACCATGCCCACCGACGGCCCCACTGTCGCCATGACGATCACCAATAACACTGACAATCCCATGCTCCTGGACAGCGCATCCAACCCCTACGGCGAGTGGATCAACGGCCCCCGTTCGTACCTCGTGCCGCACACCACCGAAATCGTGACCGCGTACAGCAGCGATCCGCGGGGCATCGGCGTCGACGTCACCTACAACGTGGCCGACGGAGTGCAAACCGTCATGGCTGCCAACAACTACGCCGGCAACCCCACCCTCGACGGAACCCGCATCATCGGCGACCCCACCCACATCATCCTCACGAACTACATGTCCACCGGTTATCCCACGATGAACGCGTCGTACGACGTCTTCACTGCCAACTGAACGTGCATCGCTACGGCCCACGGCCCGACATCCGATTGGATGCCGGGCCGTGGAAGTTGCAGCGCGCCAGGTAGAAACCGGTTAGACTCGGCCGAAGTACGCGTCCTTGAGCACTGCAAGATCGTCGATATCCTTGGCGTCGGCGTCCAGAACCACCTTGCCGATGTCGAGGACCGTCACGTGATCAGCGACGCTCATCGCTGCCTCGACGGCCTGTTCTACGAGCAGGACCGCGAGCCCCGTCTCCTTGAGTTGCTGCACGCGATCCATCACCTCGCCGACGATCACGGGAGCCAGACCGCCCGAAGGCTCGTCCAGCAGAAGAAGTCGTGGTTGCGCCATCAGGGCTGCACCGATCGCCAGCATCTGCTGCTGGCCACCGGACATGGAACCTGCCGGCAGAGCCCGCTTCTCCCCCAGGATCGGGAACATCTCGTACATGGACTCCACCGACTCCATGAGTTCCGCGCGCTTGACTTTCCGGGTGTACCCACCGAGCAGGAGATTCTGCTCGACGGTCTGCTTGTGGAAGACCCGCTTCCCTTCCTGGACATACGCCATTCCCTGACGCACCCGCTTGTGTGGCGGTATTCCGGTGATGTCAGCGCCGTCCATCTCGACGGTCCCCGACGCCACCTTGTTGAGTCCGGACAGTGCACGCAAGGTACTCGTCTTACCGGCGCCGTTGCGCCCGAGCAATGCGGTGACCTGGCCCGGGTACACGTCGAAGGACACGTCCCAGACGACCCTGAGATCGCCGTATCCGGTTTGCAGATTCCGGACCTTGAGAATCGGTTCCATCACTTCACCTCACTGATCTCTGCCACACCGATGTCGCCGAGGAGAATATCCTCGTCGCCGGCCTTCACGCCGAGATACTCACTCAGAACGCGGGGATGACGCTCGATCGTCGCCGCATCGCCCGTGGCAATGACCTGACCTTGAGCTAGAACCACGATCTCGTCCGCCAAGGAGAGAACGAGCCGGAAGTTGTGCTCTACCAACACCACTGTTGCGCCAGCGTCACGGAGAACTCTGATGAGATCTGCGAGACGTTCAAGTTCGTCCTCGTCCAGTCCCGATGCCACCTCGTCGAAGAGAACCACTCGGGGTTCGGCGACGATCGCTCGCGCAACTTCGAGCATACGACGCATCCCCAGGGGCAATGACGTCGCAATTTCGTTGCGCAGGTGCGACATTCCGACCAGTTCGAGAACTCGCTCGGCCTCGACGATGTCAGCCTTCGCCACCTTACGGAAGCTGGGCAGCCGCAGAACAGCCGAGGCCATCGAAGCCCGGTGAACCGAATATCGTCCTGATGCAACAGCTTCCAGAACTGTGATGTTCTCGGGAATCGTCGGAGTCTGGAACGTACGCGCCACACCCACACGCGCCACCTTGTGCGGAGACGACTGCGACACAACCGTGTCACCGATCCGGATGACTCCGGTATCGGCGGTATAGAACCCGCAGATCATGTTGAGCATCGTCGTCTTGCCCGAACCGTTGGGTCCGATCAGCGCGGTAACCTTGCCGGCTTCTGCCGTCAGAGTTGCCGCGTTC
This sequence comes from Rhodococcus sp. IEGM 1379, assembly GCF_030056815.1. Lineage (GTDB taxonomy): Bacteria > Actinomycetota > Actinomycetes > Mycobacteriales > Mycobacteriaceae > Rhodococcus_F. The sequence continues at coordinate 132,469 of NZ_JASHKR010000008.1, read as the reverse complement.
AGAGCCTGGTTTCCACCGAATGCCTTGGACACATTGTCCACGACGAGGGTCGCGCCCTTGATCGGAGCGAGTTCTGTTGTAGCCCGGCCCCTTTCCTTCACGACGACAACGCCGAGCCCTGCCTTGCGATCAAGTTTGGCCACCAATGTTCGACCGACCTTGGTCAAACCACCCGAGAGTAGAACGCCACCGACGATGAGGAAACCGCCGTAGAAGATAAGCGAATACTCCTGAAACGCCGTCGACTGGTTGGGTCCGAGCTGCATGATCGCCGCACCGACCACCGCGCCGTAGACACTCGCAGCACCGCCCAGGATCGAAGCCGCCAGAACTGCTGTGGCAAAGGTAAATCCGAAGGCCTCCGGCGAAATGAAGAGGTCGGTGTTTGCGAATAATGCTCCCGCGAGACCGGCCGGGAACGCACCGATCGCGTACCCCAGCAGCTTCATCCGGAACACCGAAACACCCTGCGACGACGCCAGAACCGGCGACTGCTTGAGCGTGCGGAACGCGATTCCGTGACGCGATACCACCAGGTTACGCATGACGACGAACCAGAGGATGGTCACGACGACAACAACGATGTAGTACTGCCCAGTGTCGAGTTCGGATCCGAACAGCGTCGGCGGTTCCATTCCGGTCAGGCCGTTACGCCCACCCGTCTTGCCGCCGAAAATTGCCAGCACGTCCGGCACGAGCAGCACCAGGAAGAACGATGTCATGGCCAAGGACCAGTTGCCCAGTCGCAGACCGGGAACGCCGGTGAGGATGCCGACTGCCAGGGCCACCGCACCCGAAGCAGCAAGCTGCAACAGGATATCGGTGTGGCCGGCCTGCGACATCAAGCCCGCCGTGTACGCGCCGGCTGCATACATCGCCGCCTGGCCGAGTGCCAGTTCGCCGGCAAATCCGAGGCTGAGGTTCAGACCGCTGACGACCAGCGCAAGGATGCAGGCCAACTGAATCTGACGGGACGTGGACAGGTCGAGCCCGAGAGTCGGCAGCAACATGATCACCACACCGAGGACCAGCGGGATGATCCAACTCGGAAGGGAACGGAAATTCCGCCACAGTGTCACCATGTCACACCACCCGTTCTCGTACGTTGCCGAACAGTCCGGCAGGTTTGACCATCAGAACGATGATGAGGACCGTGAATACCGCAATGTTGCTGTACTGACTTCCGAGATAGAGCGCGGTGAACGACTCGACGAGACCGACCGTAAGTCCGCCGATCAAAGCGCCGGGAAGAGAACCGAATCCGCCGATCGCCAATGCAACGAAACCCTTGAGCGCCAATGCCGCGCCCAGCGTTGCAACGGCAAATGTCTTGGGCCCCACAAAGAGTCCCAGAACACCGGCCAAAGCACCGGAGAACGCGAAGGCGCCCAACGCGAGTCGACGGACATTGACACCACGGAGCATCGCCGCTTCGCGATCCTCGGAAATACCGATCAATGCCAAGCCGGTCATGGTCTTCTTCGATACGTAGCTCAACCCGATAACCAGTGCGATCGCGGTAACCAGTAGGGCTATCTCGACCGGGTATGCACGTCCACCGAGCAACGTGATCGGATCGTTCGACCCGAAGAAGGGAACGGTCAGTGGCTCACTACCCCAGATCAACTGAGTTGCGCCGTTGAGGAGCGTCGCCACGCCCATAGTCGTGACCAACTGATTTTGATGATCGGCCACCGGCCGGATGGCAACTATCTCCTCGATCGAGGCCAGCAGCATCACCGTGACGGTTGCCATCACCGCCACCACGAGAACCGGTAGTTTCAGGGTGACCAAACCGGTGTAGGCAACAAACGTGCCCACCATCATCAGCTGAGCTTGAGCGAAGTTGAAGGTGTTGGAGGAAACGAAAACTATGTTGTACCCGATGGCGACCAGCACGTAGACCGCGCCAAGTGCCAGACCGGACCACAGAATGGTCATGAGGCAGCCGGGTTTCCGAACTGGCCGTTGACGATCTTCGTCGGGCTGATGAACTTCAGCTCACTGGTATCCGGATTCGGGCCGTGACTGTCCGCGCTGAAGTTGTAACGCGAGAGGAAGGCAGTCTTCGCATTCTTCTGGACCTCTTCGGTTTCGAGCGCTTGCGCCAACTTCTTCGGATCGGTTGAGCTACCGACCTTCTCGACAGCTGCCGCAACCAACGGGAAAGCGTCGTAGTTGTCCGCGAGAATCAGCGTCGACGGGATCGAACCCAGCGATGCCATCGTGTTCACCATCGTGTTGACGGGGGCATTGTTCGGATCGAACACCGTGCTGGTGAATACCTGCGTCACAAGGTTTTTGACCTGAGCAGTACCGAGCACACCGGCCGGCGGATCGTTGGCGATCAGGCTGGTCGCGGACACCGACGTGTTTCCGATCAACGGCACGTCCCAACCGAGACGTTCGAGGCTCTGCAGCACATACCCCAGGGGTGCGCCGTAGGCATCGAGGGCAAGTGCCGTGGCGCCCGAGTTCTTGAGCGCCTGCAACTGCGCCGTCATGTCGAGTGCGGCGGCGTCGTATTCTTCATTTCCAGCCGCCTTGACACCGACCTTTTCGAGTTCCTTGGTCATCTGCGCACCGAATAGTTCACCGTAGGCAGTGCTGCCGTGCAGTACTCCGACGTTGCTGTAGCCCTTGGACTTTGCGTATTCGGAAATGCCGCGTGCAGTATCCGTCGAACCCGGCGCCAAATCGAAGTTGAGCGGGAACTTAGCCGGATCCGTCGAATCCGGAGCGGGTGACAGGCTCATCGACAAGATGTTGTTCTGCTTGAGAATCGGCAGAACGGCAGCGGCGATTGAGGACGGACCCGAGTTGAGGTAGAGATCAGGCTTCTTGCCGGAGTTGATAGCTTCGCGCAACTTGGTGACGGCGATAGTGGCGTCGCCCGCATCCTCGACGGTCGTCAGTTCGATCTGACGCCCACCGATTCCACCGGCCGCGTTCTGCACCTGTACACCGGCTTTGGTCGCAAGCGACGCCGTCTGCGAGTTTGCAGCGAGGGCGCCTTGCGCGCTGAGACCACCGGTGAGCAGCACTCGGTAGGGCGCGTCTGCTCCGGCTTCGGAGTCGGTACTGCCGCTACACCCGGTGAGGGCCAGAGCCGTGACTGCTACTGCCGCAAGCAGAATGGGCCGACGATTCATGTCAGTACTCCTAGAACACACATATGCACCGAACGTCAGGCGAACACCTGACGTGAGATTGGTTGACCGGTAGAGATACCGGATTTTTGTATCGACAAACCAAGCAAGCGCTCGAAGATCAATCAAGCGGTTGCTAGGTTTGGAGCATATTGTGTGATCTGAATAACGTCAAACGAGCAATCGGTACGCGTCTCGCCACACGTTCATCACCATGTAACAGTCGGTGATTCGATTGCGACAAACCAGCCAGTCCGTCTTCTTCAATATGAAAAGAGAGCGCTCAATGGGTTCGATGGGTTCGATCGACATGATTTCAAAGCTCGTTGCCGGAATTGGCAATGTAGTAAGGGTTTACGTGGAGTTCGTGCAGACGGGTAGCGATACTCCGATACTGGAGACGTCGCTCGGATCGTTGACCGCGATACCCGCACTGATTGCCAGCGGATCGCTCGCATTCATCAACGGCATCTCCCACGGCTAGAGCACCTGGCATACAAACAAGACGGTCCGGTGCCCTTTCGAATCACATGATTCGAAAGGGCACCGGACCGTTGTACGTTGAAGCGTTACCGCTGATTGCGAGGCTTCCACACCACCAGCGCATTGTTGCGCGGGATGGGGACGAGTTCACGGCGATAGCCCGCATGAACCGTGGCTATCTCTTCCGCCAGTTCCCGTACCCGATGCTGGAGCGCCTCAACCTGATTGGTCAGTTCGATGATCCGCTTGATACCGGCGAGGTTGACACCCTCGTCCTGGGAAAGTCGCTGTACCTCACGGAGAAGTGCAACATCTCTCGGCGAGTAGCGGCGTCCGCCACCGGTAGTGCGATGCGGCGTCACCAAACCGAGGCGGTCGTAGTTGCGCAGAGTCTGCGCATGCATGCCCGCCAGTTCGGCTGCCACCGAAATCACGAAAATCTGAGCGTCAGGATCGAGCGATACGTCTCGTTGATTCTTCGGACGTTCGGTCATCACACACCGGCCCACCCGGCCCGTGGATCGAATCCGCTCGCCTTCTCTGCTTCGAGATAGGTCTCGAGCGCTTCGATCGCGGCATCGTCCAGATTCTGCGGAACCGACACCTTCACAGTGACCAGTAGATCGCCGGCGCCTTCGGGCCGCTTCGGGATACCGCGTCCCCGTACTCGCAGGACGCGTCCGTCGACAGTTCCCGCCGGAATCTTCACTCCGACACGACCTTCCAACGTCGGAACCGAGAGAGTGGTACCGAGAACCAGTTCGCCGTAGCTCACCGGAACCGTCACAGTCAGGTCGTCGCCGTTGCGCCCGAATACAGAGTCGGGACGTACCCGGATGTTGACGAAGAGGTCGCCGGCCGGGGCGCCGCGGAGTCCCGCTTCACCCTTACCCTTGAGCCTGATCTTCGACCCGTCGCTGACGCCGGCCGGGACACGCACCGTGATGGTGCGGGTGCGGTTTGTGACACCACTGCCATGGCAGTCGTCGCACGGCGAGTCGATGATCGAGCCGGTACCCCGGCAATCGTCGCACGGCTCGCTGAATCCGAAGGCACCCTGGTTGCGGTTGATGACACCGGTTCCGTTGCAGTGCGGGCACACTCGCGGACTGGTGCCTGGCTTTGCGCCACTACCGTGGCAGGTTGTGCATGATGCGGGGCTGGTAATCCTCAGCGGAACCGTTTCGCCGAGTGCCGCTTCGCGGAACCCGAGAGTGGTTTCGGTTTCGAGGTCCTTGCCCCGGCGCGGACGGTTCGGCGAAGCGGTTCGCTGACCGCCACGGTTGAACAGTCCGCCGAAGATATCGCCGAGACCCGAGTCCTGCCCACCGGCGCCTCCGCCGAACAGGTCGCTGACATCGAAGCCTCCGCCGCCGGAGTTGAATCCGCCGCCGCCCTGCCCGCGGGGGCCGAAACCACCACTGGCAAAGAGCCTTCGAGCTTCGTCGTATTCCTTGCGCTTCTCGGGATCCGACAGAATGGTGTTCGCTTCACTGACCGCCTTGAAGCGCTCTTCGGCCTTCGAATCGTCAGGATTGGCGTCGGGATGCAGATCCCGGGCCAGCTTGCGATACGCCTTCTTGATCTCGTCGGCCGAAGCGGTGGACGAGACGCCCAGCTCCTTGTAGAAGTCCTTCTCGATCCACTCCCGTTGACTCACTGGGCGTCTCCTCCTCTCGCTGTTACTTTGATTCTTCTTCTGCGCCTGCAGCACTGCCGTCGGCGGGCTGCTCGCCCACTCGATCTGCAACGCCTACCATCGCGTGGCGCAGGACGCGGTCACCGAACTTGTAGCCCTTACGCATGACCACACTCAAGACCGGGTCCGATCCTTCACCTTCATGTTGCACGGCTTCGTGCAATTCCGGATCAAAAGCGTCACCCTCGACACCGAACACGGTCAAACCCAGACCGGTGAGGGTGTCGTTGAGCTTGTCCGCGACGGCCCGCAACGGTCCCTCGACGAGGTCACCGTGTGCGCGAGCGCGATCCAAATCGTCGAGGATCGGGACGAGGGCACCCACCACGGATGCCTTCGCGGTCTCGATGTTGGCCTGCTTGTCGCGGTCGACGCGACGACGGTAGTTGGTGTACTCCGCCTGCAACCGCTGCAGATCCGCAGTGCGCTCAGCCAATTGGTCAGCGGCAGAAGCCTCTTCCACAATGACCTCCGCTTCCTGCACTACCCCTGTGTCTTCCGAGTCGAGCGGCGGCCGGCCTTCACCGGCCGCCCCTCCCTGTGCACCGGTCTCGGGGTCGACCGGGTTGTTCTCGGTGTTGTCCGAGGTCACTTCTTGTCCGAGTCGGTGGGCTCGTCCACGACCTCGGCGTCGACGACATCGTCGTCATTGCCTGCGCCGTCAGCGTTTCCGGCCTCGTTGGCAGCGGAAGACTCGTAGATTGCCTGGCCCAGAGCCTGTGACTCGGTGCCCAGCTTCTCCACAGCGGTCTTCACTGCCGAGATGTCGGTGCCGGTCAGGGCATCGTTGACGTCCTTGATCGCTGCCTCGACCTTGGTCAGGATCTCCTCGGAGACCTTGCCCGCATTTTCGCCGTCACGCTGTTCCTTGACGAACTTCTCCGTCTGGTGAACGAGCGACTCGGCCTGGTTGCGGACCTCTGCCTCTTCGCGACGGGCCTTGTCTTCCTCAGCGTGAACCTCGGCGTCCTTGACCATGCGCTCGATGTCTTCCTTGGACAGACCGGAGCCGTCCTGGATCTTGATCGTGTTTTCCTTGCCTGTGCCCTTGTCCTTCGCGGTCACATGCACGATGCCGTTGGCATCGATATCGAACGTGACCTCGATCTGCGGGACGCCACGCGGCGCCGGCGGCAGATCCGTGAGCTCGAAGGAGCCGAGAAGCTTGTTGTGCGAAGCGATCTCGCGCTCACCCTGGAACACCTGAATCTGCACCGAAGGCTGGTTGTCGTCAGCCGTGGTGAAGGTTTCGCTGCGCTTGGTCGGGATGGTGGTGTTGCGTTCGATGAGCTTGGTCATCACGCCACCCTTGGTCTCGATACCGAGCGAGAGCGGTGTGACGTCGAGGAGCAGAACGTCCTTGACCTCACCCTTGAGCACGCCGGCCTGCAGTGCGGCGCCAACGGCCACAACCTCGTCCGGGTTGACGCCCTTGTTGGGCTCACGGCCACCGGTCATCTCACGAACCAGGTCGGAGACTGCCGGCATACGAGTGGAGCCACCGACGAGCACGACGTGGTCGATGTCCTTGACGGCGATGCCACTGTCCTTGACCACTGCCTGGAACGGTGCGCGGGTGCGATCCAGCAGATCAGAGGTGATCTTCTGGAACTCGCTGCGCGTGAGCTGCTCATCGAGGAAGAGCGGGTTCTTGTCCGCGTCGACCGTGATGTACGGGAGGTTGATGGAGGTGCTCTGCGAGCTGGAGAGCTCGATCTTCGCCTTCTCCGCAGCCTCACGCAGACGCTGGAGCGCCATCTTGTCCTTGGTCAGATCGATGCCGTTCTGAGCCTTGAACTTGTCGACGAGCCAGGAAACGACGCGCTCGTCCCAGTCGTCGCCACCGAGGTGGTTGTCACCGGACGTTGCGCGGACCTCGACGACGCCGTCGCCGATTTCCAGCAGGGAGACGTCGAAGGTGCCGCCGCCGAGGTCGAAGACCAGAATGGTCTGCTCGGTGTCACCCTTGTCCAGGCCGTATGCCAGTGCAGCCGCGGTGGGCTCGTTGACGATACGGAGAACGTTGAGGCCGGCGATCTGGCCGGCTTCCTTGGTGGCCTGACGCTGTGCGTCTTCGAAGTATGCGGGGACGGTGATCACGGCATCCGTGATTTCCTCGCCGAGGTAAGCCTCTGCGTCACGCTTGAGCTTCATGAGCGTGCGAGCGCTGATTTCCTGCGGCGTGTACTTCTTGCCGTCGATTTCCACGTTCCAGTCAGTACCGATGTGGCGCTTGACTGAGCGGAGGGTGCGATCGACGTTGGTGACCGCCTGGTTCTTCGCAGGCTGACCGACGAGGACCTCGCCGTTCTTTGCGAATGCAACGACGGACGGCGTAGTGCGTGAGCCTTCGGAGTTGGCGACCACTACGGGCTCGCCACCCTCCAGCACTGCTACTACCGAGTTGGTTGTACCGAGGTCGATACCTACTGCACGAGCCATAGTGTCCTACCTTTCGTTCTGCGGCCGTCCGGTTCGAGTGCTTGATCTCGAACCTGACCGCGAGTCTTTTCGCTTGGTGAGCGTCCTCCACTCAAGTTTGCCTCCGACCGAGGCCGTGAGTCAACTTGAAGTTGAGCCGAGGGCGCTCAAGCTTGTCGAAATGGTCAACTACAGCCCGCGTAAATTTGTTCCCACGTTCCCCGAAAAGCCGGAAAAGTGCGCCACATCACTTGAATGCACTCCGAATCGCTACGATCGACCGGTGACCGATCCCGACATATCACTGACCCCTCCGGCTCGCCCCGCGCCACCGCGGCCCGACGTTGTGATCCGCCCTTTGCGCACCGCTCCCAGCGATCAGACGCCGAAGGCAGTGCTCGTATCGGCGTCGGCGTGGATAGGTTCGTTTGTTGTCCTCGCCGGAATTGCCGGAGTCGCGGTCTCGAGCCTGACCGACGTCCGAGCTGCACTCGAGGCTTCGACGGCCCAAGACAACCCTGGATACTCACCCACCGACATCTCCGACGCCGTCACCGTCGTCCTTGTCGGTAGCGGCGGCGGTGCACTCGTCCTCGCACTACTAGCCTTCCTGAGCCTGCAACTCCTGCGCGCCCGAAAAAATGCCGGACGCGTTATGACGGCAATCGTCGGCGCCGTCAGTATCGCGGCCGGACTCGGCTTCATGTCTTTGACGTCCGCTGCGGACGACATCAGCGGCGGCGTATTGAAATGGGCACCGCTTCTCTACTGCACCCTCGTAGCCGTCGCAGCAATTGCCCCGTTCGCCCCCGGCGTCGGCACCTGGCTGCGAGTGCGCCGATGAAGGTTCACGTTCAACTCGACTCCCCGCCCGGGGCCGGCGCGGCCCGCAGCCTCGAACTCGCCGAGACCGGCGCCGCCGGACTGTTTACCTTCGAGGGCCAGCACGACGTGTTCTTCCCCCTCGTCGAAGCAGCCTCGTCGGTGGACCTCGATCTGATGACCAACGTCGCCATCGCATTTCCGCGCAGTCCCATGCACTTGGCCAATTCCGCGAACGATCTCCAACTTCTCAGCCGGGGCCGGTTCCGCCTCGGACTCGGCTCACAGATCAAGCCGCACATCGAAAAGCGTTACAGCGCAACGTGGTCACGGCCGGCTGCGCGAATGAAGGAAACAGTCTCCGCGATCAAGGCAATACTTGCTGCGTGGGAGAACACGACGCCGTTGAACTTTCGCGGCGAGTTCTTCACCCACACGTTGATGCCGCCGACCTTCGATCCCGGCCCCAACCCTTATGGTCCACCACCGATTCTGATGGGCGCTCTCGGACCGATCATGACGCGCACCGCGGCGGAAGTAGCCGACGGACTACTGGTCATGCCGTTCCACACCGAACGACATTTCCTTCAGCGAACACTGCCCGCCGTTGATGCGGGATTACGTGAATCCGGTCGCGCACGAACCGAATTCGCGATCATTCCGCAGATCATCGTCGGGGTTGGCCGCAGCGCCGAGCAACTCGACGCGGCATCGCGCGGCGTCCGGAGCCTGCTCTCGTTCTACGGTTCGACCCCCGCCTATCGGCCGGTACTCGACATCGAGGGATGGGGCGATGTTCAACCCGAACTCAATGCACTCTCCAAGCGAGGCGGCTACGCCGAAATGACTTCTCTCATAACGGATCCCATGCTGGAGACACTCGCCGTCGTCGGAACTCCCGAAGAGTGCGCGACCGAGATTCGACGCAGGTTCGGCGAGCATGCCGACGAGGTATGTTGCTATTTCCCGGGTTACACCCAGAACCCTGCGGACGTGGCGGCGATGATCGCAGCTCTCGGGTGAATGCACTTCGATGATCTGGGGAAATGACGACGACCTGGTATGGGAATTCCCGTTTTTCGACGCCATTACCGACACCGATGCCCCGCTCAACTGGACGTCGGCACTGGAAGCCGTAACCCGCGATCTCTCCAACACCTCAGTTGGCCATGAAGCGACTCTCGCCCATACGTCTTGGGAACTACGAATGGATGCCGACTACGTTATGTCGCTCGGGTGGATCGGTAGGCGCGGGTTGAGTGGTTTTAGTGTCGGCGGAGAACTGAACGTGGACAGCGACAACGCTGAAACGACTGCGTGGGTTGCCAACACACTCCAATCCGTGCTTGAAGACCTCGAATATTTCCGATGGCCGTTACAGGAACGACGTGTGCTTCGCGCCAAAGTCCGCGACTCGATTGCGGTGTGGGTGGACCCCGCACCGATACCGTCGTCGCACGTGTCGGAGAACTGTGCGAGCCGTGATTCTCCTCGCGCCGAAAACGCCGCTCAGTCAGGCCTTCTTCTCCCGGAGGTCTGAGTCGGCGGCGTATTCCGCCATGAGTTCACGCTCGCGCTCCAAGTGGGGATAGAAGAACGTCACCACCGCGGCGCCGGCGCACACCACGATGATTGCGGCGATGTATGCCTTCGTATCTCCTTCCAGGAAAGCATGTTTCGCGGCCTCCATGATCTGCTCAGAATACTGCGGGTATCGCTCTGCCAGAACTTCCGCGCTGGAAAACGACTTTGTCAGTGCCGACTGCGTCTCGGGAGTGATCTGGGAGGCGTCGGGTGACGACGCTATCGACGCCCCCAACGACTTCGCGTAACCAGCGGTGAGGATTCCGCCGAGAATCGACTGCATGATCGCCCCACCCAGATCACGTTGAAGGTCCGAGGTTCCCGACGCCATGCCGGCCCGGGAAACAGGAACTGATCCGGTGAGTGAACGCGATGCCGGGGTACCCGCCAGACCGACACCGATGCCGACGAGACCGTAGGCCAGTGCCACCTGCCAGTACTGCGTGCTCTCGTTCCACATGGTCAGCGCCACAACTAGTCCGAGAACAACGAACAGGTAGCCGGACAGCAGTGTTGCTCGCGCGCCATGCCTTTCGATCATCGTTGCCGACCGAGGCGCAACAATGACCATCGCGAGGGCAGCGGGAATGATGGCTGCACCGGCAGCGAGCGTCGAATAACCGAGTACGTTTTGCAGGAACTGCTGACCGATGAACATCGCGCCCATCAGCGAACCGAAGACGACCAGCCCGCCCACGGCCGCGACCCAGAACGTCGGGCGAGCGGCCACGGGTAAATCGAACAGTGGATTGACGGCTCGTTTCTGTTGCAGGAAGAACCCGATACCGGCGACCAGCGCAATGGCTCCCAAAACGAGCGCCAGAGTGCCCGAACCCTTGACCGGCGCAAAGTTGATGGACAACACCAGTGCCCCGATGAAGACGATGGACACGATGCCACCGAGGTGATCAACAGGATCCGTCGTCTCGTTGACGTGCGCGGGCACCAACACCAGCGCGCAGACCACAGCGAGAAGCGCCAACGGGAGCGTCACGAAGAAGACCGAACCCCAGTGAAATTTCTCGAGCAGGGACCCCGACACGATCGGACCCAATGCCGAAATCGCGCCACCGATCGCGGACCACATGGCAATCGCTTTGGTCCGAGCCGGGCCCGCCCACAAAGCCGTGATGATCGCCAGCGTCGTCGGAAATGCGAGACCAGCAGAAATACCGCCGACGATTCGGGCGGCAAAAAGTACCTCGAAGCTGCCGGAGAATCCAGCGACCAGCGATGCCGGTATCGACAGCGCCATACCGGTGACCAGCAGCATCTTGCGCCCGTACCGGTCACCGACAGCACCGAGATAGAGCACCGTGCCGGCCAGACCCAGGGAATAGCCGACGGCAATCAAGTTCAGTTGCGTCTGACTCGCGTCGAATGCTCGTCCGATGTCGGGAAGTGCCACATTGGCGACCGATAGGTTGAGGTTGGCTACCGCCGCAACCAGGATGAGTGTGCCCAGAACATACGTCGCTCGCTCCGGTGACTTCGACTTGATGTCATTCGCCATGCGGGTTCTCCCCTCGAGGCTGAATCCGAACCGGGGCGTTCTGTCCGGATCATTCCGGTCTCAACATAGAGCCGTCGGCAACGTCGCGCCGGCTGAACGGCGATCTATTCGGCCACGATTTCCGCCAAAATCCCCTCGGCACTGCGCGCCGCAACCAGACAGGCGCGGGCAGTGAAGCGATCGAAGAGTGGGTGCGTCGACAATTCACGCCAATGGCGCGCTGCACTTACCGCTTTCGCTCGCTGGTCGTCGACGCATCCATCCGGTTCGGAACCCAGTCGATCGTTCACTCTGATTCCGTAGCCGCCGATCAGTCGCTGCAACTGCGCCAGATCCTCCGAGGGCAAGTCCGTACGCACGGAACGGAGTCGTCCCAACAGTCGCAGTTCATGGAAACCGTGGACGTCGGCAAGTAGACCCTGCGCCGCTTCCACGACCGAATCCGAACCCGCGAGTGGATTGCTCTCGAGGATTCGCACCAGCGTCACCAAGGCGGTGTGTGCCTTGAGCTGATCAGCCCGTTGCCCGAACTGAACGTCGATCACCTGAAGCAACTCCTCGAGCCCACTACGTTCGAGCAGCTCTGCTGCCAAAGTCGGAGAGTCCGTGGCGCCCAACTTTATCGACGTTACCGCGAGCCGAATTCCGAACAGCCCGAATCGATCTGCAAGTTGCGCTCGCATCGCGGCGCCGACGGGTAGTGGACTGTCCGCCTTGGCAAAGCGATCCGCTGACAGGAGCGCGAGACTGAGATCGTCGGCCGGAACCTCGGCGAGCGCGGAGAGTGCCGCGAACTCGCTCTGCCTCATCGTCCGCGCGGCCAGCGCCAGCAATCCCGCTACCGGAACAACCGACTGACACAATCCGGTTCGCTCGAGTTCCTCGGCGAACCGGGCAGCAACATCCTTGGCGGACGTCAACGCATCCATCCGTCCGGCGCCCACCTCGTCGGCGCGAGAAAGAACGCCGACCACTCCGAGCGGTCCGGATTCGCCGCCGACATGATCGGCGATCCGCCCGAGAAACTGCATGTCGCTCGCGTTCAACGCCCGCAACAGATATACGACGGCATCTGCGCCGGGTGCACCGCCTTCGGGTACAAGCATGTTCCAGGTTCGAGCCGACACCTCTGTCGACAACGATGACGTCCCCGGAGTGTCGATGATCGTCGTACGAACCAAAGCAGTCGACGGCCAGTCGACGTCGATACGATCGACGGAGTCAGCCGTGCGCTCCCCCAGATCGAAGGTGAGTCTGCCGTCGCGCCGTGTCACCGGGACGTTGAAAGTGTCACCGTCTTCGGCCGTTGCCGTCACCTGTGGCGTGGTGCCGTTGCGATACCACGTGACAACACGAGTACATTCCGTGGCATCTGTGGGTGCAATATCTTGCCCGACAAGTGAATTGAGAAGAGTCGACTTACCTGCCTTCAAAGAACCTGCCAATGCCACTCGCAGAGGCTCGTCGAGTCGGGCCGCACACACTTCCAGTTGACTACGTGTCTGAGGTTGGTCCGCGTACAGTTCTCGGGCCTGCGCGATCAGCGTATGCACTGACTCCACAGCACTGATTGCGCTCATGCTTCGACCGCCACGTTCCGCTTGTCCGCAACTGTCAATGTTGTTGCAATCGAATCCAATTCAGCTACGACGCGCATGTCTGTCTCCAATTGCCTGATCCGCGTGGCATGCTCACTCGATTCCAATTGGGTCGCTTCCTGAGTAGCCCGAAGCGATTCGTTGATCGAGCGCAGTGCCTGCTCAGCGATATCGGTGAAGTGATCTCGCAGAAGTCGCTGCACCAATCGCAATCTGTCTTTCGATTCCTTGCCGACCTGGAAGCTGACGTCATCGGCGAACCGGCGAATCGCATTTTTGGCCTCGGCCCGACGCTTGACCACCTGGGCCTGCTTGTCCTCACGATAAGCCTTGGTACCCAGAAGAACTCCGGCACCGATCGAGATCGGATTGACCAACGCCATGCCCATCATCGTGGTGATCAGGCCGAACATCAGCACGCCGCCGTACGAGCCGCGCATGCCCACCAACACCTTCTGGGTGATGCCGATGTGGCCCGATTCGAGATCCGACAACGCCCCGACCGGTTCCAGAAATCCGTCGGTGTCGGCGACGTCGAGGTGCGGTAGCGCGACATCGCCGGTGTCGGCAAAGTGTTGCGCCACAACTTCTGCCAACCACAGAGCCCGCTCGTGCGCCCACACGAAGTTGTCACCGATCGCGGTGGCAATCTCCTGTTCGAGCCACTCGCCCACCATGTCCCAGTCCTTGCCCGGGTCACCCTCGTCCACCGTCTCCTCGGCCTGCCGCGTAACTCGGCGCAGACGATCCCGGAGGTCGTGATCAATATCTGCCGCAAGATCGGTGATGCCGTCGCCGAGACTCTGTTGCCACAGCGACGTCTTCTTATGAAGCTCCTCGGCTGCCGCCCTCGCCCGGTGAAGTCCGGCCACTGCTGCAGCGGCGGTAGCCGGATCCTTCAGCGCCGCAAGCTCACTGCCCATTTCCAATGACAGGTGCGCGGCAGCGGATCTCACATCCATTGCGACAGCGCGGCGGGTATTCGTTTCTGCGCGAGCAACCACGTTGTCGCGCAAGAACTGATAGAGATCCATGAATCCGGATTCTGCCTCCAGTTCCTTGTCCCCCAAACGCAATGCGTGAGAGCGGAGAACTGACGAGATCGGGATGAGCGGCAGGTCGAGGCCCGCTCGCTGCAGGTGCCCGCGATCCGCATCGAGAATCTGACGCCAATGCGGGTACAGGTCCGTCTTGCTGATCAAACCTGCAACAGCCGGACACAGGTTCATCACCTGACGAATGAATCCCAATTCGGGCTCGGTGAACTCCTGGCTCGAATCCGAAAGAATCAGTACCGCGTCGGCGGCCGTGATCAGACCCAATGTTCCTGCGGCATGAGGATTTCCGTGGCCACCCACACCCGGAGTATCGATAAGCACCAGGCCATCCGCCAACAGTGGACTGGGAACGCCGACCTCCACGCGAAGAACCTCTCGTCCTTCAGCTCTCACCGTGGCCGGCGTGATTCCCATCAGTTCGTCCAGCGGCAGTGGCACACGAATGGGCGCGGCGCCCGGGTCGGCGAGAATCAGTTCGGCGCCCGCCGTTTCCGCATACTGGACGACGGTGGCCACAGCAGTAGTCTCGTCGTCACCCACTGAACACACGTCGATGCCGAGCAATGAATTGACGAACTGGCTCTTGCCCTGTTTGAGGGGGCCGACGACCACGATGCGAATACGCGGATCGCTGACTCGCACCTGCGCATTCTCGAGGCGTCGCACCAGATCGGAACGTCCGAAGTCCTTTGCGACTGCCACTGTTCGATCGAGCAATGCCGCCGTCGCCGAAACGCCGCGCGCTTTCCGGATGCTTACCTGACCCGCTGAAGTACTCATGAGCTACGTTGACCCGCAATTCTTCCCGACTCGAATATTCGGCCCTGCACGCATAACGCGTGCAGGGCCGGATTTGTTACATCAGGTCGTTTTGACCAACTTAGTTCCCCGCTGATCAGGGCTGCAGGTGATCGATGATCGCGACGGGGTCGATGTGCTCGACCGGTGCCGTGATCGAATCGCCGGCAAACAGCGAATGCGAAGAGTCGGCCCCCATCGAACTACTCGATCCCGCGCCGAACGCGTCGGCAGCGTCAATCGACGTCCACGGGTTCAGCGCACCGCTCAACGAACTCGTGAGACCGGACATTGCGCTGGCCGCACCACTGAGAGAGCCACCCAAATCGGCGGCACTGCCCCCATCGACAGCACCGCCGACCGAGCTACCCAGACCGGCCACCACATGAGTTGCCGCGTCGAGTCCTGCTGTTGATGCCAATGCCGCGTCCGCGGCTGTCGAGGCCCCCAGATCTCCGGTCACCGAACCGAAGCTCAGTCCGTCGGCGCCGATACTGCCGAAGTCCACGGACGGGAGATCAGCTGCGATCGAACCCACGTTCACTGAACCGAGATCGACGTTGGGCAGGTCTGCGGCAATGGGACCGGTGCCGATTCCACCGGCGTTCAGGGCTGCATCAAGCGCACCGCCCAGTGATCCCTGTGCACCGAGCACGCTGTCGAGCGACGTTCCGAGTGAGCCTGCGCCTCCCAGTGCCGCACCAAGATCCGTATCGACGGATCCGATCGAACCGAGACTGCCGGTGCCGCCGAGCACTGCGTCCAGCGAACCACCGAGCGCTGCATCCAGCGCACCGCCGAACCCACCGGCGAGACCGGCGTCGGCGCCAAGTACGGAGTCCAGAACACCTTCCAGCGCTGTCGACAGATTCGCTCCGCCGGCCAAGGCTGCGGTGAGGTCGCCGCCCAAACTTCCGTTGACGTCCAGCGAGCTGCCGAGCATTCCGCCGAGTGCGCCACCAAGGTCCGTACCCACCGAACCACCCGCGCCCAAAGCGCCGGACAGAGCGGCACTGAGCTGTGCACCGAGGTCTGCGCTGCCACCCAGAACTGCGTCCAGGTCGACACCGCCGCCCAGGCCGAGAGCCGTGTCGAGCGCACCGGCGAGGGTGGTTTCGAGGCTTCCGCCAACCCCGAGAGCACCGCCGAGAGCGCCGCTCAGGGCTGCACTTAGATCAATGCTGCCGGCAATGTCGGTCAGTGCGCTCACATCGGTGAGAGCCCCGAGAACGCCGCCGAGCGATGCGCCGAGGTCGGCTCCGATTGTTCCTCCGGCGCTGAGTGCACCGGACAATGCCGTGCTGAGATCTGCGGTCAGAGAGCCGGCTAGATCGAGGCTGCCACCTAGTGCCAGGGCAGATTCCAGTGCACCGGCCAGGCTCGCACCGAGCTCGCCGCCGATGGCGAGGAGTCCGCTCAGGTCTGCGCCGGCACCGAGAAGACCGCCGAGTGCCAGTCCCAGATCAGCGCCGAGGTCTCCGCCGATCGCAAAGACCGGCGCGAGTGCTCCACTGAGACCTGCGCTCAAGTCCAAGCCGCCGGCTGCGTTGATTGCCGCATCGAGAGCGGCCCCCAACTCCGTAGTGAGTCCGCCGCTCACCCCAAGTGCACCGCCCAGCGCCGCGCTGAGCGCAGTACCCAGACCCAGAGCTCCCGAAAGGTCTAGCGCGCCGCCCAGGCCCAGCCCCGCATCGATCACAGCACCGAATGCCGCTCCGAGGTCTGCACTGATGTCGCCGCCGATGGCGAGAGCGGCACTGAGCGCGCCCGCAAAATCGCCGACGAAGTCGAACTGCCCGCCGAAGGCCCCGCCGAGTCCCAGGCCGGCACCGGCGCCAAGACCCAGACTGCCGCCGAGGCTTCCACCGAGACCACCGGCAAGTCCGCCGCCGATACCCAAGCCGCCGCCGACTGCTCCGGCAGCAGCGGAACCGGCATTGACGATTGTGGACAGTCCTGCGGCTCCGCCGACGAAGAGACCGGACTCGGCGACCAATGGAGCAACGGCAACGATGTCTGCATGGCTCACATCGCATAAGCCTGCAGCGTTGAGCGCAGCAGTCGGGTTTGCGCAGTAGTTGGCGGCGGCCTCGTCGTCACGAAGAAGCCCGAGGATGAATTCGAGTACGGCGTTCGTTGCCATGACATTTCTCCTGAAAGTTCGGCGACTGGTGCGCTGATAGGTGGAGCGATTGGAATCAACGCTACGAACTTCCGAGCCCGGGGCCAACGGGGTGCATCCCCCTCCTTCCGAGGGCCCGACGGGGAAATCCCCCATCGTCAATCGTCGGCCGCGTTAGGGGATCCGGCCCGATTAGGGGCTCGGTCCCCTACTTCGGGAAAACACCGCCGACCCGGTAACGAAGTTGGTCACAAAACCGACATCGCAGACAACCGCGACAAGTCATCTGTCTAATTCTGTCGCCCGCGATCAGGGGAGTTCGTTCATGGACCACGACCAGGCGAGCTCACTTTCGACTGCAGGCCTCGGCATCGGTATCGGTTCTGCCACTCTCGTAGCGGTCGCCGCGGATGCGGCCGGAGAAACACGCGAACCGGTGCACTGCCCAAGTGCGGTAAACACAGCCGACGGCGCAAGGATTACCGGATTTATCGACCGCGTCGGCGACTCGGTCGCCATTCTTGCCGCCGATGGCAGTGAGCACCGCGGCGAGGATCTCACAGCGTCAGCGATCAGCCGCCTTGTCGACGCCGCCAGAAGCGACGGCGAAACATTCGACAGCGTCGTCGTCGCCCATCCCGTGGGTTGGAATCGCCACACGACTCTCACGCTGGAATCGGCGTTGGACGCCAAAGGCATCCCTGGAGTGGGTTTTATCTCCGAACCCGAAGCTGTCATGACGTGGTTTCGCGATTCCGGAAACGCAGTACCGGACGGACTCACCGTGATCTACGACCTCGGTGGCTGTTCGCTCGACGTCACCATGATGTCCACTGCTGACGGAAGAAGCACTGTCTTCGGTAAGCCTCTCCGCAGCGCAGACATCGGTGGAGACGAATTCGACCACGCCGTCACCGTGCACCTCCTCGGCTCAGTCGCCGACCATTTCCGAACACTCGACGCCTTCGCCCCCGAGACAATCTCAGCCCTCGAGGTCTTGCGTACTCGTGCACGTCAGGCAAAGGAACAGCTGTCGACGGATACCGAAACCGTTGTCCACGTAGAGCTTCCCGGCAAATCCCAGGACATTCGCCTGGTCCGATCGGAACTCGAGGATTTGATCCGGCCTGCGCTCACCGAATCAGTGGCACTGGTGAGAGAGAGCCTGCGCTGCGCCGGCGTCGAGTCGAGCGACATCAATCACGTCGTACTTGCCGGCGGAAGCTCGGCCATTCCCCTTGTCGCCGAACTGTTGTCATCGGAATTGCGTGTTCCGCTGATCGCCGCTGCAGATCCGGGATCATGCGCAGCAGTGGGCGCCGCGATCATCGCTGTCGAACTTCTCTCGGCCACGAAGACCGCCGCAACACGTGTCCCACTACTCCCGGTTCGCAACCCGGCTCCGGTTCCCGCCTTCTCGACGCCGTTGATTACCGCACCTACTGCGGAAGATTCGACCACACGCCGTTCTTCACGTGTCGGTGTCATCGCTGCGGTCGTGGGCGCGTTCATCGTTCTGGCCGCCGGCGGACTCGGCATCGGAACGGCCATGGACAAGATCGACGTTCCGTCCAGTTCCGCAGACACGACGAGCGAAATTCCCGCACCAACCGGTTCGACGGTATCCAATCTTCCCCCTGGTGAACGCCTCGGTAACAGTGTGATTGGCGGTTCCGACGCCGTTGCGCCCGGCAGCAACGCTCAGGTCGGACAAGCTGGATCGCCGGCCTCGCAGTCCGGCGTGGCAACGGGCGCCGGAGTCGCTGCTCCCGTGGCTCCCCCGGGATCTGCGCCCGCACCCGGAACTCCCGGGGTTTCCGCACCGGCATCCGGCGCTCCCGTAGGAGTACCGGCGCCAGCTCCCGCACCCGTTCCGGCACCGGCTCCAGCCCCGACTCCTGGCGGTCAGACCGGCGACGCGGGGAATGCTGTCGGCGACGCTGCGACCGGCGTCGGCAACGGCCTGGGCGCGGTAGTCGACGGCGCCGGCAATGCGGTCGGCGGAGTACTCGGAGGTGTCGGCGGCCTCGTCGGCGGCGTTGTCGGCGCTGTCATACCGAACCGCTGATCGGGGCCGGTATGCCGAACCAGCGCCTGGAAAACGAACCTTTTTATGTCACTGACCTTCTCCGACGCATTGACGTTCTCGACACATCCCTGCGACTCTTCGTCGTCGGCAACGATGCAACGGCTCGACCTCACCTGACAGCAGCCTTGGTCAACAGAATCACCGCTAGTGGCAGAACTGTCATCACGTCGCTGACGGGACTCGCCCCGCCGAGTTCCCCTCCTCACAATTGCGTCGTACTGATCAACGACGCTCAGATCTTGTCCCCTACCGAACTGCAAATTCTGACGAACCTGCTGCACTGCAACGACATCGGGATCGTGATCGCCTCCGGTCGCGTCACTCCAGCGCTCGGTCCCACCCACTCCGATATTTCGACGACCGGGACAGTCCTGCATCTGTCCCCGGCAAATCATTCGACCATCCGAAACCTTGCCGCAGAGCGTGGTGTTGCCATCGACGACACGACTCTGACCCAGCTGGAACTGTTGTCCGCCGGTTCATTCGGATCGCTGGAAGCGTACTTCGAATCAGCTCCGGCGAACAGCAGCGATATGAGCGAGGTGTTGCGAACTCACTTTCTCCACCAGGTGACCGCGCTCCCTCCACTCGAACGCGACATCGTGAAAATCTCACTCGCTATTTCGGACGTCGATGTGCATGAACTCCATTTCGATCAGGAAAGAGACACTCTCACAGTCGCATTCGACAGAGCTGTGAGCACCGGACTATTCGCGTCACAGTCACCGATCATTGCCGATGCACTTGCAGAATCGACAAATGCCGGACGAATCCGCACAGAACTGGTCAAAATTGTCGATCTGCGCATCAAAGCCGGGACACTCGACATGGACACCGCGACACGACTGTTCGATTCGGGTGTGCGACACAAGGGCCTCACCAATTACTTCCGAGAAAACATCGACAACTCCACAGCAGAGACTGCCGCCGACTTGTTTCGTCGGGTGCAGTCGGTCGAGGATCTGAACGTCGCAGACACACTGAGATACGCACAGGTTGCGGCGCGCAGCGGAAACCTCGATAACGCTTGCCGCCTGGCAGATTCCGTCCTCACTGATGCCCTTACCAACCTACAAGGCACCGCCGACTGTGCGTCATTGGCTGGAGCAGTGCGGATCCGCGCTGGTGCATCAGCAGCCTGCGGCCAACTCCGAGTTGCCGCTGATCTGTATTCCTGGCTCGGCCCCGACCGCCTCGGAGCCGAGTCCGCCTTCGCCGCTATCACTTTCCTCGGAACCGGACAGTTGGACGAGGCGATCGCTGCACTCGCCAACGGCACGGGATCACCGTCCAGCATCACCGTCGGCGCAACCACGCTGGCTGACGGACTGATTCAATCGATCACCGGAGTTGCACCGATTGCGCTCAACACGATGTCGCGCGCCCTGGCCTTGCCAGGAGGAACCGACAGCTCTGTCTTCCAACCTGATTCAGCCCCAGCCCTCGTCGCTCTAGCGCTTCTGCACAACGGCGCGCCCGAGCGTGCTGCGTCCGCCATCAGTGCAGCGATCGCAATCGACGATGCCAACAGTCACACCTGGGCACGTCATCACATCCTCAGCGCGTGGATCGCCATGCTGAGCGGTCATGACAACGTCCTCGAGAAGTTGCCGAAGGAGATAGTGACCGGTCCACTACGCGAACGTGACGCACTTTTCCTACAGGCATTGATCGTGGGCGTCGCCCGACGGTCCGGCGACCTCGCTCAATTGCGCCGAGCCTGGTCCAGCGCCGAGCACACATTGTCTGCCTGCAATGTCGATCTCTTCGCATTAATGCCGATCGGTGAATTATGGCTCGCAGCAGTACGTCTCGACGAATGCGAGCCCATCGAGCACCTCGTCGACGATGCCCGTTCACTACTTCGCACCCTCGGCGAACCTCCGCTGTGGTCTTCGCCGTTCCACTGGTACGGCGTCCAAGCTGCGATCCTGTCACAGTCCCCGGCAGACCTACTTCCCCACGCCCGCACCCTGACCGAATCGGCCAAAACCCATACGTACGCAGCCGGATTGGCAAACGCCGGCCGTCAATGGCTACTCCTTATGCAGGGAATGGTCGACGCCGACGAGGTCGAGTCTGCTGCGCGAGGATTGAAGCGGATCGGCCTGCCGTGGGATGCAGCGCGCTTGGCCGGCGAAGCGGCACTGCGCGCACCCGATACAAAATCGGCCACTGCACTGCTCCACGTGGCCCGCTCACTGCGCATCGAATCGTCGATCGACCGAACTGACGGGTTCGAATCCTCCGGCACAGTCGCGCCACCGTCGGTGTTGACCGAGCGTGAGCAGGAAGTTGCCGAACTTGTCGTTCTCGGCCTCACCTACCGGGAGATCGGCGAACGCCTCTACATATCCGCGAAGACCGTCGAACACCACGTTGCCCGAATCAAACGGAAGGTCGACGCACAGTCACGGTCCGACCTGATGGTCATCCTTCGAACCATGATTACTCTACATCCAACTATTAGCTGAATATTGCCTATCTCGACGATCGATGCCTCGATAGTGGTAGTTTCCACACCAAGAACGGAATTTTTCGAGGTTTTGAATCGGTAACTGAGGGGTCGAGAGTTGTGAACTGGGGAGTCGGACTCTACGTCGGCAACACGTATTGCACTGCGGTTATCGCAGCGCCCGACGCCGCACCGGTAGTCATCGAACATGAATCCGTGCTGCATCATGCACCGGACGGCACCATCCAACTAGGCGAAGTCGAGACCAATTCGCCGGGCGTACGACGGTTCCTCGACAAGGTTTCCTCAGACAGTGACACCACAACCTCTACGCACCGGACCCGCGGCGAAGATTTGGTCGCCACTGCCGTGTACTGCCTGGTTCAGGAAGTACACGAGTTCACCAACCAGCCACTCTCCGTGATTGCCGCAATTCCACCGAATTTCACACCCGCATCGGTCCAGCTACTGCGGATCGCGCTCGACAACATGGATCTCGACCATGTCGAACTGATACCGCAATCCGACGCCCTCGGTGCATGCGATTCGGATCCGTACACGAGTACAGGTGAGTGTGCCGCGCGCGGAGCTGCAATATTGGCCCTACCCGTTTCAGGCATTCCTCTTTCAGACGTAGCCGATTCAGACGTGACTGATTCAGACGTGAAAGCGCCCGTCGAACAGCTTTCCGATATTCCGATCGAAGCCGAACCTGTCGAGCTTTCCGAGGCACGCCCGAGTCGACGGCCGCTCGTCATCGCCGCGTCCGTTGCCGGTCTGCTCACCGCGGCGGGGTGCGCTGTAGCGATTTTCATCGGATACACCCCGACAACACAGATCCCGGAAATTCGTGACGGCACAGTGGCCGTCCGTACTGA
Organism: Rhodococcus sp. IEGM 1379; assembly: GCF_030056815.1. Lineage (GTDB taxonomy): Bacteria > Actinomycetota > Actinomycetes > Mycobacteriales > Mycobacteriaceae > Rhodococcus_F. The sequence continues at coordinate 109,800 of NZ_JASHKR010000008.1, read as the reverse complement.
AGCGATCGACGAGGCGAAAATTTCCGTCACTCCGCGCGAAGTCCCGATTCAATTCCCTACCGGTGTCCCGGCCACTACGGTTCCACCGAGCATGAACCCCACTGAAGGTCAGTGGACCGACACACCGGACAGTCATCTGGTCGACGAGTTCGAGCAAGTCCCGACTGTGGAAAACAGCACTCAGGTGGTGAAGCCCGAGTTGCCGACACGAGGGGATTTCGGCACGGGCAACAACCCTTCAGACCTGATCTATCCCGGCACCGTCATTCCCGGCGTCATCATTCCCGGCGTCATCATTCCCGGCACCACCGATCCGGGACCTACCGCATCACCGACCGACGACGTCGACAGCCCTCGCCCAGAGCTACCCGCCAGCGAGCCTGCCCCTCGCCCCGATATGCCCAACTAGCTGCGCGTACTACGCATTACCTTCTAGGTCACTTCCCGCCGTGTCGGCACTTTCACCTATGGTGGGGCGGTACCATCCGGCTCCACAGCCGGAGACTCGAAGGGAATTCATGCGTAACTCGTCGGCGATCCGTACTGCCTTGGTCGGCGCCTCGGCACTTCTGCTCGCAGTTCCACTCGCAACAACATTTTCGGCTACAGCGTCAGCGGAGCCAAACCCTGATTCGCGGGTCGAGCAGCTCTCTGCAGATCAGCTACCCACAGAACTGGTCGAAGCCATCACCCGTGATCTGAAGATCTCCCCTCAGGAGTATCTCGATCGCGCTGCCAAGGCTCAAGAACTCGGAGCGTACGCAGCAAGCTTCAAATCCGAACGACCAAGCGACTACGCCGGCTCATGGATGGGCCTTGACGGTCAGCCTGTTGTGTCGGTCACCACCACCGAAGCAGCGCGCGTTGCAGCATCGGATGGTTTTCGTACGCATGTAGCGCCCGTATCCGCCGACAGTCTTGAAAAGGCTCTGGCCGACGCGAACGGGTGGATCGCGGCATTGCCCGGCGACATCGCGATGGCGATCAACTCCGCGTCGATCGACGTACTGAACAACCGGGTAGTCATCGACGTCGCCAACAGTCCCGTCGGCAAGGCACTCGACCTGCCCACTTTGCTCGAGAACACCAAGATCAGGCTCAGTCCGGACGGCGGCGGTGCAGTCGATTCGCGCCCGCTCGGTGGCGACACTTACATCACGTCGTCGGGCCCGATCCGCGAGACCGCCACCGAGAACATCTCGGTGTGCTCCTTCGGGTTCAACGCCGTCGACAGTCAGAACAATGCACTCAATATCAGTGCAGGACACTGCAATCCGGCCGAGGGAACACCCTCGCCCGTCTACCTCCCCAACCGGGCGAACGTCGACGACAGCGTCCAGGTGGGTAATTTCGCTCAGTCTTCGGTCGGCAAGGACGCAGCAGCGCTCGACTATTCCGTCATCAAGTTCAACAAGGCCGGTGTCGATGCCGGGCTCGATCGCCCCTCCGTGCGCGGCGCCAGCGGCACCACCCTCGAAATCACGGGAACGGCACGCCCCGTAGTCGGTGCACCAATCTGCAAGTCCGGTCAGACGTCGTCGTTCACCTGCGGAATCGTCGCGGCGGACCGCGTCGAATCCCAACTCATCGTTACGGACGGCGATTCACGGACAGTTCGAGGATTCTATGGAACAGCCTGCACCCTTGCCGGGGACAGTGGCGGCGCCATCGTCACCGGAACCCTGGCACTCGGCATCACCAGTGGTTCCAACAGCAGCGGCGCCCCGAGCTGCAACGAAGCGAATCTCGTACTCGCGACATCGGGCGGAACCTCCAACCTCGGAATCCCTGTCGACGACATCATGAAGGCCGCCGACGCAGCCTCCGGTGGTGGCGTCGGATCCGGAATCCGGGTCCGCACGGTCAACTGACCTACATAAACTCACCCCTGTAACTGGTGGGATTCGCGGCGGCGAACCCATATAGTCATGGACGACTGCGATACGGCTCGCCACTCCGGCGGGCCGTATCCGCGTACTCCCAGGGGGGTGGTACGCGGTCAACGAAGCGGAAAGGCCCTCATGCGAAGCTCCATCGCACGTCGCGCCGCAGTGTTCGGCTCGGCCGCGCTGCTGCTCCTCGGACCGATTACCGCCGTTGCGAATGCAGAACCGACTGCGTCCGGCGTATCCGATCAGGCTGCGCATCTGCCGGTCGAACTCGCCGAGGCACTCCAGCACGATCTGGCGCTGACGCCGGCCGAGTATGTGTCACGGTCCGAACTGGCGCAGAAACTCGCCGAGTTCGCCACAATCGCGCGGGTCCAATTCCCCGATGCATTCGGTGGAGTGTGGCTCAATGAGGTCGGACAGGCCATAGTCGCATTGGCCGACGGACCGAACAAAGCCGACGCGCGAACAGCCGCTGAGAAGGCAGGCTTCACGGTCCAGGATGTCGCACAGAGTGAAACATCGTTGCGCACCGAAATATCTGCCCTCAACGACTGGCTCGACTCGCAGCCTTCCGGTGTGGCTGATCTTGTTCGCGGAATCGCCATCGACGTAGTCGGAAACGGCATCGCACTTACTGCCGACACCACCGCCGGACTGGCGCTGCCGGACTTCCTGAAGTCGACAGTCGTCCACACCGCAGCCCCGATCACGGTTCCGCCGATCCTCGCCGACCTGATCCCCGCCACCGGATCCGCAACCGGCGACGCTGCACTCGGCGGCGACGGCTACAACGCAATGTCCGGCTACTTCGGATTCAAGTGCTCTTTCGGATTCAACGGAACCGACGCATCCGGCCGCACAGTCAACATCAGCGCCGGCCATTGCGATCCCAACCGCGCGGGTGCCGGAACCGAATCTGCCGGCGAAGTCTTCCCTCTCGTCAACAACCAACCCGGACCCCGGGTCGGCTACTTCGCGAAGAGCCGGTTCGACCAGCAGGACTACTCGATCATCAATATCGACGACAACGCGAAATATCGTTTCGACAACAACAGCATCCGCGTTCCGTTCAACCGGTCGGTCAACATCGACGGCGTGGCCGACCCCGTCGTCGGCGCACCGGCATGCAAGGCTGGATCAACGACCGGGTACAGCTGCGGCATCGTCACCAGCGTCGACCGGATAGCGCGTGTCGAAGGCCAGGAACTGGTCAACCTGTTCACCACCGACATCTGCGTTCTCCAAGGCGACAGCGGTGGCCCGATCGTGACCGGCACCCGAGCACTTGGCATCACCAGCGCCTCCAACGTCGCCACTTCCTCGCTATGCGAGGTAGCCCGGGCTGCGGCCTTGTTCGGACAGGCTGCGCCGACGCAGTACGCAACACCGATCAAGGACATCCTGGCCGTCAATCCCGGCTTGAAGGTTCGCGACTACTGAGTTCCGTCGTCTCTGCTGTGGCCCCACCTCTGGAGGTGGGGCCACAGTTGTATTTCCACACCACCTGGTGCACTTCCCACCCACCACCCGGTGCACTTCCCACCCACACCCGGTGCACTTCCCACCCACCACCCGGTGCGAACGGATCGTTCAGCGCACCCAAGGCGATGAACGATCCGTTCGCTCAGGAAAGGGACGCCCGGTCTGTCCAAATCGGGTCGCGACCAACGAATACGTCAGGTTAGGACGCCCTGATTAGCAGGGGTGAGTGTTGAACCACCTAACGTGACGGTAGATATGTCTGCGCGACGGCCCAGCCCGTCGTTGTGCAGATGTTTGATCCCGCCAGGCCAAGCGCGGTTACCCGCCGGTATACATACTCGGCACGCATGGTTACTGGCGGGTAACATATGGCAGGTTACTATCAGTGGGCTGTTCCGCAGGTGGCCGACGCGTCGCCCTGAAATGAAAGGCCGCGACATGAATGCCCTGACGATAACGTTGGGCACGATTGGTGCACTGCTGAGCTTGGTGTGTTGGTACATCTTCCTCTCAGGCGCACTGAGGATGTTCAATACCGTTCGCATCGGCCAGTCGGCACCCGATCGATGGCACCCGTTCTTCCCGCGCTTCAAGCAGATGGTCATCGAGTTCATCGCGCACACCCGCATGAACAAGTTCCGCACCGTCGGCTGGGCTCACTGGCTCGTGATGGTCGGATTCCTCGGTGGATTCCTGCTGTGGTTCGAGGCCTACGGGCAGACGTTCAACCCGGAATTCCACTGGCCGATCTTCGGCAACACGTGGGGCTGGCACTTGTGGGACGAGATCCTTGGACTCGGCACCGTCATCGGTATCACCACACTGATCGTGATCCGCCAGCTCAACCATCCCCGAATTCCGGTGCGACTCTCCCGGTTCGGTGGCTCCAACTTCAAGGCCGCCTACGTCATCGAGGGCATCGTCCTGCTCGAGGGCCTGGGCATGATCATGGTGAAGGCCGGCAAGATCGCCACCTACGGCCACGCCAACCCTTGGACCGACTTCTTCACCATGCAGGTCGCGAAACTGCTTCCCGCCAGCCCCGTCATGATCTCGGTCTTCGCTTTCGTCAAGCTGATGACCGGCATGATCTGGCTCGCCATCGTCGGCCGCAACATCACGTGGGGTGTCGCGTGGCACCGCTTCTCCGCGTTCTTCAACATCTACTTCAAGCGTGAGGACGACGGAACCGTCGCACTCGGCGCAGCAAAGCCGATGATGAGCAAGGGCGTTGCCCTGACCATGGACAACGTCGATCCCGACACCGACACCCTCGGTACGGGTCAGATCGAGGACTTCTCGTGGAAGGGCTGGCTGGACTTCACGACCTGCACCGAGTGCGGCCGTTGCCAGTCCCAGTGCCCCGCCTGGAACACCGGAAAGCCGCTCTCCCCCAAGCTCCTCATCATGTCGCTGCGTGACCACGGTTACGCCAAGGCTCCGTACCTGCTCGCCGGTGGCCGCAAGGACATGGGCGGCGACGAGGTAGGCCTGGTCGACGCCGAAGGCAACGTCAACGAAGCTGCCCTCGCGGCAATTCCCGAAGCTGCCCGCCGTGAAGCCGAGCGCAAGCTCGTCGGCGAAACCACCTCAGGCGAGATGGCCCCGGTCATCGACGCCGAGACATTGTGGAGCTGCACCAACTGTGGCGCGTGTGTCGAGCAGTGCCCCGTCGACATCGAGCACGTCGACCACATCATCGACATGCGCCGCTACCAGGTTCTGATCGAATCGGAGTTCCCGTCCGAGCTCGCCGGTCTGTTCAAGAACCTCGAGAACAAGGGCAACCCCTGGGGCCAGAACTCCAAGGACCGTCTCAACTGGATCAACGAGATGGACTTCGAGATCCCGGTCTACGGCCAGGACGCCGACACCTTCGAGGACTACGAGTACCTCTTCTGGGTCGGTTGCGCCGGCGCCTACGAGGACCGTGCCAAGAAGACCACGAAGGCCGTCGCCGAACTGCTCGCCACCGCGGGCGTCAAGTTCATGGTGCTCGGTGCCGACGAAACCTGCACCGGTGACTCCGCTCGCCGCGCCGGCAACGAGTTCCTGTTCCAGCAGCTCGCGATGCAGAACATCGAGATGCTGAACTCGGTCTTCGAAGGCGTGGAGAAGAAGAAGCGCAAGATCGTCGTGACCTGTGCGCACTGCTTCAACGCCCTCGGCAACGAGTACCCGGAGGTGGGCGGCGACTACGAGGTCGTGCACCACACCCAGCTGCTCAACCGTCTGGTTCGCCAGAAGAAGCTGATCCCCGTCGCGTCCGTGAGCGAAGACATCACGTACCACGACCCGTGCTTCCTCGGCCGCCACAACAAGGTGTACGACGCTCCCCGTGAACTCATGGAAGCATCCGGCGCCAAGCTGATCGAGATGCCGCGTCACGGCGAACGTTCCATGTGCTGTGGTGCCGGTGGCGCCCGCATGTGGATGGAAGAGAACATCGGCAAGCGCATCAACGTCGACCGCGTCGACGAGGCACTCTCGACCAACCCCAAGAAGATCGCCACGGGTTGCCCTTTCTGCCGTGTCATGCTTACTGACGGCGTCACCGCTCGTCAGGAAGAGGGCAAGGGTGAAGGCGTCGAGGTTGTGGACGTCGCTCAGTTGATGCTCAATTCCGTCACCCGACTCGAATCCGCACAGCTCACCGAGAACATCAAGGTGATCCCGCGGGAGAAGGCACCGGTTGCTGCTGCGCCGGCGCCTGTCGTGGAGGAAGCCGCACCGGTAGTCGAAGAGACCGTCGCTCCGGCTGCAGCTGCGGCACCAGCTGCGGGCAAGGGTCTCGCAATGAAAGGTCTGGCCAAGGCTCCGGGCGCGAAGGCTCCCGGCAAAGGACTCGGAATGGCAGGCGGAGCAAAGGCTCCGGGCGCCAAGAAGGCAGCGGCTCCGGCCGCATCCGCCGAAGCTGCTGCCCCGGCCGCCGAAGCTGCACCGGCCGCTCCGGTCGCAAAGCCCAAGGGCCTCGGCCTGGCCGGCGGAGCAAAGGCTCCGGGCGGTAAGGGTCTGCAGATGAAGGGCGCTGCCAAGGCTCCGGGCGCAAAGGCTGCTCCGGCTGCCGCTGCACCGGCACCGGAGGTAGAGGCTGCTCCGGCGGTGCAGGATGCTCCGGAAACTGCTGCGGCCCCCGCTGCCAAGCCGAAGGGTCTGGGCCTCGCGTCCGGCGCCAAGGCTCCCGGCGGCAAGGGTCTGCAGATGAAGGGCGGCGCCAAGGCTCCCGGCGCGAAGGCTGCTGCTCCGGCCGCCGCTGCACCCGCCGACGCACCCGCCACTACTCCTGTCGTCCAAGCACCCGCTGCTGAGGCACCTGTTGCCGAGGCACCCAAGGCAGCTCCGGTTGCCAAGGCCGGCGGTCTCGGATTCAAGTCGGGGGCAAAGGCTCCGGGTGCGCGTAAGGCAGCACCCGCCACTCCGGCTCCGGCTGCACCCGTCGCGGAAACACCGGCAGTAGAAACACCGGCAGTAGAAGCACCAGCAGTCGATGCTCCGGCAACTGAAGCACCTAAGGCTGCTGCTGCCGAGACTCCGGCTCCCCCGGCCGCCAAGCCCGGTGGACTTGGATTCAAGTCGGGCGCAAAGGCTCCCGGCCGCAAGAAGTAACCGCTCCACACCCGAACGCCCCTGCTCCCGAGCGGGGGCGTTCGTGTTTCCCCGCCCAGGCGAGTGAGCACCCCTTCTGCTTAGTGAGCACCCTTTCCAGCTTGCTGAAACCGGTGCTCACTATGCAAAGGCGGTGCTCACTCCCCCAGTTTCAGATCAAACCGGGGCCGCCGCCGCGCCTGAGCCCAACAGCGTTCAGGAACCCGAAGCAGTCCACAGGTGCAGCTTCGGAATATCCGGCGGCGTGAATCCCATGACCTGACCGTAGAAGGACAGCTCCGCATTCCGAGCACTGATAATCGTGGACAGTTGACGGAAGCCGTGCGACTCACCGGCAAACTCCAGATATGCGTGCGGAATACCCTTCGATACCAGCGCATCTCGAAAGCGTTCGGCTTGAGAGGGCGGAACGATGGGATCGTCGAGGCCCTGGAGCAACAAGACCGGGCAGTTCAGTCCGCCGACGTTGTTCAGTGGCGCACGTTCGGCATACAGTGCTGCAGATTCCGGCAGTGGGCCGATTAGCCCGTCGATGTACCGCGATTCGAAATCGTGGGTTTCCTTGACAAATCCGTCGAGCTCGGCGACTCCGTAATAGGAAGTGCCGCAAGCAAAGACCTCAGAAGTTGTCAAGGCCGCCAAAACCGTCCATCCGCCGGCAGATCCACCTTCGATCGCCAGACGGTTCGGGTCAGCGAGGCCCTGTTCGGCCAGTCCGGTCACCGCGGTGATCACATCTTGGACGTCGACGATGCCCCACTGCCCACGAAGGCGATTGCGGTACTCGCGGCCGTAACCGGTGGATCCGCCGTAATTGACGTCCACCACACCGATTCCACGACTGGTGAAGTACGCATACACCAGGTTGAGTGCCGGCGCCACGTGCGCGGTGGGCCCGCCGTGGACAAATGCGACGTACGGTGGCAGCTCCCCGTCGAGACCGACGTATCGGGGATTCCGCGGCGGATACGCAACCGCATGAACCTCACGGCCATGGCCGTGCGCGACAACCGTCTGCGCTTCCGGGAGATAGGCGTCGTCGGGCAATGATTCGACGGACAACCGAATGATTCTGGGATCGCCTGTTCTCGAATCGAATTCGCGCAATCCGGCAGCGACCTTGGCGCCGCCGCACTTGAGCAGGAGACGATCCCCACGAATCTGCTGGATGCTGATGCTCGTGACTCCTGGAATCTCGAGGTTGCGCAGCTTCCCCGACTCCGGGTCGAGTACGGCAAGGGTGTCGGTGCCGACGGTGCGGACCGTCAACAGTTTCCCGTCGTCGAGAACCTCGTACCAGCGAGCACCGAACTGCCACAACGGTCCCCCGAAATCGGCGTCCACGGTACAGACCGCGGTGACTGCTGCCCCGACTCGATAGATATTCCACCAGCCACTGAGGTCACTGGCTACATACAGTTCGTCTTCGGTAATCCATTCGGGTTGCAGCACAGACTCTTCAGTGCCACCGATGACAACTCTGGACGGCCCGGCAACTCCGTCGACCAGATCCGCGATTCGCAGTTCCGTTCCGTCCCAGGGCATCTGCGGATGGTTCCAAGCAATCCAGGCGATTTTGGATCCGCCCGGAGAGAGTCGTGGATACGCCAGGAAATCCGAGCCTCCGACGATGGAGCGAATATCGCCGCTACCGTCGAGCGGGATGGCGCAGATATCTCGTGTTATCGAACCGTCAGCCGCATGTGACTCCCGCACCGCCCACACTTCGTCGCCGACGACCGACAGGTCCGCGTAACGCAACGCTGCAGGCGCAGTGGGCTCCGGCGTCAAGGCCCGTGGGGTGCCGCCTTCGAGGATGTACACCCGCTGGTCCGAGAATTCACTGAACACGAGTTGTCCGGTATCCGTGGCTGTCCACGCACCGCCGCCGTATTCGTGAACCCGCGTTCGGGCGTTCCACGGCGCAGGCAGGACGTCGACGGGCAGGCCGTCTACGGCGATGCGACGGACGGCGACGCGTCCGCCCTCTGTCGGCCGCAACTCCGACCACCAGACGTCGCCACCCACGTATCGGCCGCCTTCGACGGGATGACCACCAGCGGCGAGATCTGCTGCGCTGATGGGAGAAGTCCACGATCCGTACGGTGCTGCGATCACGTCGGTCTGCGTCATCTTGTCGAGGATAGGACACGCCTGCCGCACCCTGAACAATGCACTTGCGCGCAAGTGGAATCATGTAAGACGTGAGCACACCAGAACCCGTCCGCCATCGTCAGCCGCCGCGCGAGCTGGAGCAGTCGTCGAAGCTCCAGAACGTCCTGTACGAAATCCGTGGACCGGTGCACGCACATGCCGCCCGGTTGGAGGCGGAAGGGCACCGGATCCTCAAGCTCAACATCGGCAACCCTGCACCGTTCGGTTTTGATGCCCCGGACGTGATCATGCGCGACATGATTGCCGCGCTCCCCTACGCACAGGGGTATTCGGAGTCCAAGGGAATCTTGTCGGCCAGGCGCGCGATCGTGACGCGTTACGAATTGGTACCGGGATTCCCCGATCTCGATGTCGATGACATTTACCTCGGTAACGGCGTGTCCGAGTTGATCACGATGACCATGCAGGCATTGCTCAACAACGGCGACGAGGTGCTGATCCCAGCTCCCGACTACCCGCTGTGGACGGCCATGACCAGCCTGTCCGGTGGAACCCCCGTCCATTACCTGTGCGACGAGGGCAATGATTGGAATCCCGATATCGCGGATATCGAATCCAAGATCACCGACAAAACCAAGGCGCTGCTGGTCATCAACCCGAATAACCCCACGGGTGCGGTGTACTCGATGGAAATTCTCCAGCAATTGGTCGATCTGGCACGCAAACATCAACTGTTGCTGCTGGCAGACGAGATTTACGACAAGATCCTTTACGACGACGCGAAGCACATTTCACTCGCGACGCTGGCTCCCGATCTGTTGTGCCTGACGTTCAACGGCCTCTCGAAGGCGTACCGCGTCGCCGGCTACCGTTCGGGCTGGGTTGCCATCACCGGCCCCAAGGACCACGCGGCAGGCTTCCTCGAGGGTCTCGACCTCCTGGCGTCGACGCGCTTGTGCCCGAATGTTCCGGGGCAGCACGCCATCCAGGTCGCGCTGGGCGGCCATCAGAGCATCGAGGACCTGATTCTCCCGGGAGGGCGCCTACTCGAACAGCGCGATGTCGCCTGGGAGCGCCTGAACATGATTCCGGGCGTCTCATGTGTGAAGCCGCGCGGTGCGCTGTACGCGTTCCCTCGTCTGGATCCGAATGTGCACGAAATTCACAACGACGAGAAATTGGTTCAGGATCTTCTTCTTCAGGAAAAGATACTCATGGTCCAGGGAACCGGTTTCAATTGGCCCAATCACGACCATCTACGCATTGTGACTTTGCCGTGGGCTCGAGACCTCGCGGTGGCCATCGAACGGTTCGGCAACTTCCTCACCAGCTACAAGCAGTAAAAATCGGACAAATTTCCTGATGTACAGATGCCCCGCAAACGTAAAGTTGCGGGGCATTTGTGCGACCTTCGTCACACATTTCGCAAACCGCTCGGTTCGGTTGAGCATTTAACTAATTAGTGACCTGCTACGATGACAAAAAGGGCCAATCGGTCTGCGCGATCGTTGCCAAATTGGTAGTTGGACAATGCACCACATCAGTTTGGAATTGGGTACATTGGTTAAAGCACTTCGGTGCCGCGAGCACCTGGTATCCCTCCCCCCCCTGTGGATACCAGGTTGGTGGCGGGGACAACCCCCCCTGTTCCCCGCCACCCAGCTCGAAAACTTTCGCGAAGCTGACCATCCGCTTTCGCATCATCGCTCGACATCACTGCTTCAACAGACCGATTCACCGACACAACCGCTAGCATGGCAGCGGTGCAAATCCACAGTCCGACACACAGTTTCCGATGAGCCACGGTCACGGCCACAATCACGACGGCCCACTTCCCATCGGAGCCGCTGCATCCCGGATTGTCATAGGCATTCTCGCCGTCGTCGGACTGGCGGTGGTAATCGGCTTGATTGCACTGTGGCCTGACAAGTCCACCACTGCAATCCCCTTGCCGTTTCAGAATGCCGACGGCGGATCCGTGGTGACAGAAGCCGGTACCGTGACAAACCAGAACATCGGTGCCTGCGGAAGCCTCTCGGCTGGAAGACCATTCGTCGGCGAGCCCGCACCTCCAGCCAACACGAGTTATCAATGTCAGCGCAGCATCGTCGATATCGAATCGGGGCCGAATTCCGGGACTCAGACTCTCCTGGAGATCATTCCCGGCCCGGGCCAGCCCGATCTACGCGTCGGCGAGCACATACGACTGGTCCGTCAGACCGATCCGACTGGTGCGACACAATATTCATTCGAGGACTACTCCCGAGGGTTGCCGCTGGCGCTGATCGTCGCGACGTTCGCAGTGGTAATCATCGCTGTAGCCCGGTGGCGCGGATTGCGGGCTCTACTCGGATTGGTGGTTGCCTTCGGCGTTGTGGTCGGGTTCCTTCTGCCCGCGTTGCTGGACGGTAAACCTGCGATACCGCTTGCGCTGGTCTCCGGCGCAGTCATCTTGTATGCCGTCCTGTACCTGGCGCACGGAGTCTCACTACGGACAAGTTCCGCGCTCCTCGGAACGCTCGCCGCAATGGTCCTCGCCGCGCTGCTGTCGTATCTGGCAATTCAACTGACACACCTCACCGGGCTTTCCGAAGAGCAGAACACCAACGTGCAGACCTACATTCAGCACGTCGACATCACCGGACTACTGCTCGCCGGGTTCATCATCGGTTCACTCGGTGTTCTCAACGACGTCACGATCACTCAGGCGTCGTCGGCGTTCGAACTCGCGGAACTCGACAAAATTGCCACCCGGCGCCAGATCTTCGCCAGTTCGATGCGCGTCGGTCGCGATCACATCGCCAGCACCGTTTACACCCTGGTGCTGGCATATGCCGGCGGCGCCTTACCGCTCCTTCTGCTCTTCAGCGTCAGCGGACGACCGCTCGGCGACGTACTGGTCGGCGACGCCGTAGCCATCGAAATCGTGCGATCAGCCGTCGGCGGGATCGCTCTTGCGTTGTCGGTGCCCCTCACAACCGCTATTGCCGTCCTACTGGCCCGCCCACCGGGAGCTTCGACGTCATCGACCGCCACCGGTGGCCGGCATTCCAAACGCTGAACGGCTCAGAAACCTGGGATGGCCGGCAACACGGGCAGCAAGATCGGCGGCAGCCCGGGGATGTACAACGCAGGCGGCGGCGGTGGCGGCGGAACGTACGGCTCTACGTACGGCTCCGGAGCCGCAGGCTGCTGCTCCACAACCGGCGGCGGCGGTTCCACCGTCGTCGTCGATGGCGGCGGTGTCGTTGTGGTTGGCGGGGGAACAGTTGTCGACGGCGCGACGGTGGTAGTCACCTCCGTCACTACAGGATTGGCTTCACCCGAATCTCCGAAAACCTTGCCGCCATATCCCATTCCCAGTCCGACAATGACGATTGCAGCCACCACGCCGGCACCCAGCCCGGCAAAACGGAATGGTTTTCTGGAATCTTCGGTCGTTGTTTCCTCACGGATGGTCGACGCCACCCACGACGGTTGTCCACCGGCTGCATCCGCGGTTATCGACTCCGGAGGCATAGCCGAGTAAGCGGGGGCGTCGACCATGACCGATTCGACTTCGACGGGAGCCTGTTCTGCATGTTCGTCGACGGCTCCGCGGAGAGGTGCGACGGCCACAACCGCGGATTCGGTTTCGGAAGTTACTTCGACAACAGCGGGCGCATCGGGCACCGAAGGATCCGTCGGCTCGACACTCGGCCGTCGATGATGAGTGTTCACGCGACCGGTCGTCGCCAGTCCACCGTGGGCGAATGCTTCAACGGGTTCGGGCACAGCCGCCGGCGTGTGTATCGGATAGGGCGCAAAGATCGGTGCGACGGCCGACGCCGACACAGTCTGCGCAACCGGTGCCGCGGCAACTGTCCGGTCGGTCGGCCCTTCGGCGAGCAAGGCTGCACCTTGGGCGGCCAACAGGTCAGGCTGTTCCGGCGCGATAACCGGGACTTCGAGCCACATTTCCAGGACCGTGCGGATGATCGGAATTCTTGCACCGCCGCCGATCAGTACAACTGCGTCCGGATGCCTGCCGGAAGTCGCGACAACCTCACGGACCTCACGGGCCAGTGCCTCGACGAAGGGTGCCACCAAGGAATCGAATACTTCACGGGAGAGCAGAAGCAATCCGCCCGGTCCCGGCAGGCAGACTGCGCTGCGTGTCGAAAGCTGTTCCTTGGCGAGTCTGCACCGGGACTGAAGTTCAGCGATGCTCTCCGGATCTGTCGGGGGCACGATCCGACGTCGTTCGGTCTGATCGCGGTAGACAAGAGCATCGAAGCGATCTCCGGCGACCTGGCTCGATCGCGCCGTGACCACTGTCGAACCGCTGGCCCGATCAATCACGTCCACGGTTGATCCGGTACTACCCAAGTCGACGATGACCAGGGTGTTCTGCGTCCCGAGTGTTCCCGGTTCCTCGAGCATTCGCAGTATCGCGGTCGATTCGGGAACAAGTTGGTAGTGGTCGATCAGGCCGCGATCGAGTGCATTGGTCAATGCACCCGCTTGATTCTGATCGCGGTAGACGACTGCGACGACGTTGTCCTGGCCTGTGAACTCCGCGAGAGCCACACGAATGGAGTCGGCCGCTATGTCTTCAGGTATCTCGCGTCCGCGCTCAATCGCTCTCGAGCGGAACACCGGACCACCGTTGTCGGGCGTACCCGGGCGCGCCAAGCGGACAGCACTCGCCCCCACTGTTACACCCAGCACCAAGTTCATGAGCCACCTTCGTCGACCGCAGACAAATCCATGATCAGATCCGTCACTCCACGGCGCGAAGTCTACCCATTCGATTGCATCGAGGAGATGTGTCGAGTCGCACCGAACCAACTTTACGGCAATCTATCAGCTAATGTCACCTTAGCTATCATCGACCTAGTCCGCGATAGGTCCATCCCGCCGACCGCCAGACCCGAGTCCGAAATGCCGAATCGAGTTCGCCTGGATCCAGAGCGACAAACTCGGCCCATTTTGTTGCAACAAGCACGACATCAGCATTCTTACAGGCTCCCGACGTCGACGTTGCGTAATCGAGAGCAGGAAACAGATTGCGCGAATTCGCCATCGCCTTCGGGCCGTAGACCGACACTGCAGCACCGTGCAGTTGCATCATGCCCGCGACATTCAGCGCGGGCGAATCACGAATATCGTCCGATTCCGGCGTGAATGCCGCACCCAGTACGGCCACGTTCATTCCCAGCAAACTTCCACCGCAAGCCTCGGCACCAAGTTCAACGACCTTGGTGCGCCTTCGCATATTGATGCAGTCGACCTCCCTCAGAAATGACAGCGCCTGATACACACCCAACTCCCCGGCCCGGGCCGCGAACGCACGAATGTCCTTCGGCGGCTCCGGTGGCCTCACAAATTTCGGAGATCGCATTGATGAAGGTCGGCGAATTCCGCAGCATCTGTGTAGGACGTACTGAAACGCAGTCGTCCCGATTCGAGGTTCTGAACCAAGAGTTCTTCCAGCCCCGCTTCGTACAACGGGCCGACCCTCCCTCAACATCTCGATCTTCGCGGCGTCGATGTCGATACCCAGAACGTCGTGTCCCAGTTCGGCCATCCCAAGCACAGACGAAACAGAAACCCCGAGTGGGTAACTGACGAACACTTCGTGTCGAGACGGGGCGTTCTATGATTGCTCTATGCACGTCCTCTTCGTATGCACCGGAAATATCTGCCGATCCCCTACCGCCGAACGTCTGGCGCTCGCGTTCGCCGAGGAAGCTAGCATTCGCAACTTCAGCGCATCGAGCGCCGGAACCAGAGCCGTTGTCGGACACCCGATCGAGTCCACGGCCGCCGACGTTCTCGAGGGTCTGGGCGGCGATCCAACGGACTTCCGCGCACGATTGTTCACGAAGTCGATTGCAGCCGAAGTAGATCTGATCCTGACGATGACCGAGCGCCACCGCGACCAGGTCCTGACGCTGGCACCGGCACAGTTCAAACGGACCTTCACCCTGCGCGAGGCAGCCCGATTGGCCGGGGCGTCGGATGCAACCACGGTTGCCGAACTCGCGGCTGCCCGGCCGCGCTTCCGAACCCGCGAGATCGAGGACGTCATCGACCCGATGGGCAAGGACTCGAACACTTTTCACGCGGTGGGAAACGAGATCGCAACGCTGCTCACACCGGCAATACTCCGACTGGCTACAGGCTGAAGCACACAACAGCCCCCTCACTCCAGGGGAGGGAGTGCGGGGGCTGTTTCGCAGACGAGGCTGTATGTGGAGTGTGAACGAAGACGGATCAGCTCAACGCGAACAGTGCCGTGACGAGAGCACGTGCAAATTCGAACAACTGGTCAACCGACGGAACGCCGACTGCTTCACTGATGCCCATGAGAGAACCTAGCATTCTATTCCTCCGAAAGTTGTGGGGTCTGAATGGCTCACTGCCACTATGGGAATAGTAGCTTTCCACCCAAACCACGTCACTGCGCATCGGCAAAATCGGGATGATTTCCGACCAAGGTCCCGACTGCCCGCGCAGCATGCTTACTCAGCGCATGCAACAGCCCCTGTCAATCCTCCGATTGACAGGGGCTGTGTTGCTGCTGCGATCAGTTCAGACCGAGGAGAGACTCGAATCCAATGAATTTCAGCATGTCACCGATGGACGGAACACCGATTTCCTGACTGAACTAGAGAGCGAGCCCAGCATTCGATCCTCCGAATTGTGTATTTCCGAATGGCGAATTTCCACTCGAGCAATAGTAGCAATCGGACGGCACTCTGCGAGCCAAAACTATTCATTGGCAACGATTTCCGAACGAATCAGCGGTGGCCGGTTCAATCAGCAATTCGTAGGACGCCAACTGCGTGGCGATAGGCTGCACCTAATCCGACTTGGCAGTGACGATCGACGAAGCGGTGGAAACCGTTGACGCAGTGACGACTGGTGCAGCAGCGCCGGACGACAATGACGCGACATTGTCGGCCATCCGAGGCACCGATTTGTCGGTCGCATAGTAGTACTGGTAGTCATAGCCGCTCCGTTTGTTCGCGGGCGTCATAGTGATCACGGTGCCCAGAATTCTTGCGCCGACACTGTGAAGGTTGCCAACGGCCCGCGTCAACTGATCTCGCGTAGTGGACGCATGTCGGGCGATCAACAACGCGCCGTCGGACATCGCGGTCAGGACTGCCGCATCGGTGACTGGCAGCAAGGGCGGTGCGTCGATGATGACGTATTCGTATCGAGCGCGAAGTTCCGCCAGCGCTTTTCTCGCATGGTCGGTGCCGAGCAATTCGCTCGGGTTCGGCGGGATCGGGCCAGAGGCGAGGACAGACAACCCGCCGTGCTCGGTGTGTTGAAGTACGTCGTCGAGTGTCGCTTGACCGGACAACACCGAACTGAGGCCGACAGTGCCGATCAAACCGAGATATTTTGACACACGCGGCTTTCGGAGGTCGCCTTCAACCAGACAGACCGACTTTCCTGCCTCTGCGAGAACGAGGGCGATGTTGACTGCCGTCGTTGTCTTACCTTCGCTAGACAGCGAGCTGGTGATCACGATGACGCGAGGTGGGTTATCCACCTCGAGGAACTGAAGGTTGGTTCGCAGTTCGCGGTACGCCTCGGCACTCGAAGAGTTGCCCTGGTTGAAGTCGATCGTGTGCTCTGTCTGCATATCCTTGTCGAACGGAACGGCCCCGACCAACGCGGAACCGGCGACGGTTTCCACCGTCTGACGGTCCTTCACGGTATTGTCCAGGCGATCACGCAGCACAGCGAGTGCGATACCCAGAAGCAGACCCACGGCTGCGCCGAGTGCGATGTTTCGCTTGGTGTTCGGAGATACCGGCGTAGTCGGCGTTTGAGCATCTTGTTCGACGATCACACGAGCGGGCGGGTTTCCACCGTTCTCCGGAGTCTCCAATTCCTTTGCCATCACTACAAATTCATCGGACAAGGTGTTGGCAATATCCCGAGCACGCTCAGGCGATGGGTCCTGAACTCTCACATCGATCAGAACTGTGTCCGGTGCCGACGTCGCGGTTACTTTGCCGGCAAGTCCCTTCGCCGACATTCCGCCGACCGAGTCTGGACCAAGCTTGTCGATAGTGCGCTGCGCGAGCGTTTGTCCGGTCAACAGTTTGGTGTACGACGTCACCCGTTGCTGCGACAGGAGGTTTCCCTGGTAGGCCTCGTTGACCGAGCCACCCAACGAGGTGGACACGAACAGCCTGGTCGAAGCTTGATAGATCGGTGTCGAGATCAGAGAAGCCCCCAACGCACCGAGGACCGCGACCACCGTGACGACAGCGATGATTCTCCAGCGCGCCTGCAAAATCTTCAGGTAGTCCTGTACATCCATCTTCAAATCCCTTTCGGCTCACGCGCTGTGCTGCGCGTCTGAGCGATGATCACAAGTCTTACGTTTCGGTCTTGCGACATTTGTCAGTTCTCTGACGTTGGATCGAACAGCAATCCATGGCCGCCATTTCTACGTCGAATCGAAACCCTCCCCATTTCGCAACAGACCTAAGATTTCCGCGAGAACCGATGGTGTCAGCATCTCGGTATGAGCCGCATCGACAGGGTGCTCACGGACCGTCGCTACACGATTCGACCACCTATCTGCCACATTGTGATGCCGACCGGTGTCTCTCAGCGCAACAACGAGATCCACGATTCCTCGATATCTTCTCGGCTCATGGTCACTCACCATTCTGGCAAGCTTCTCCACTCTTGTCGCCGCAGCTTCGAGCATCTCTGCGGTGACGAAGTTCAATTGCGTTCTGCCGCGAATCTCGACTGCCGCCTGACCGAAAGTCATTAATTGACTTGAGTTTTCGGGTACGACTATCCCGAGCTCTGCGAGCAGTTCTTCAGCTGTGGGCGCAGCTTGGCTCGCCGGTATCATCTCTGGAGGCAGAGAATCGAGCATAACAACAGATCCAACCTCCGCTCCGGAATCCAGAAGCCGCACAGCCATTTCCTGCGCCACGGTTCCACCCAGAGACCAGCCGAGTAGGTTGTATGCGCCCTCCGGCTGAACGATCCGCACCGCCTCTACGTACCGTTCCGCCAGCGCGGCAACTGTTCCAGGTAGCTCGCCAGGGCCGGTTGCTTGCACACCGTAAACCCGACGACCACCGAGATGTTGCGCCACACCGGCGTAGCACCAGGCCAAGCCGCTCACAGGGTGGATGCAGAAGAGTGGTGGGCGCAGATCCTGCGGATCGCCACCTAGTGGGATCACGGTATCCAGGGGGTCGACTTTGCCGCCGACCTCGATACGTTCCGCAAGTTCGGCGACGCTCGGATCGGTAAAGATCCACTGGACCTGCACGTCACGATCAAGTCGCTCTCGCAGCGCGGATGCGACGTCTACGGCACCCATGGACGTACCTCCCAGTTCGAAGAAATTGTCATGACGACTCACACTCTCGGTTGCGGTGTTGAGCGCGTAGGCCTCTGCGACAAAAACCTCCAATTGTGACTGGAATGATTCGTCCACAGCGCCCACGCGACGGTCCGGAGTCGGCAGCGCTGATCGGTCGAGCTTGCCCGACGGCAGCAACGGCACAGTCGTCATCACGGTGACGGTAGTAGGTACCAGATGACTTGGCAGAGTTGCGGACACGAACTTTCGTAGACAGTCAGCATCAACCGCAACATCGTCAACAGTCACATACGAGCATAATTCCGTAGTTCCTGCGGTTGCCGACGCAACTGTCACAGCAAACGCTACAGCCGGATGCCTTCGCAATCCAGCATCGACTTCAGCGGGTTCGACACGAATTCCACGGATCTTCACCTGGTCATCGTTGCGACTCACGAATTCGAGCGCACCGTCGCGTCTCCGCCGCCGAACGAGATCTCCGGTGCGATACATACGTTCGCCCTGGCGGTACGGATCGGCAACAAACCGTTCGGCCGTGAGTGACGACGCATGGATGTATCCGCGAGCAAGATTATGGCCGCCGATGTACAGCTCACCCGTTACACCGTCCGGAACCGGGTTCAGCCTCGTGTCGAGCACCAGTGCCGTCGCTCCGTGAACCGGTGTCCCGATGGATGTATCCGCACCGACAATCTGCGGCGATGTCACTGCCCCGATGGTCGTCTCGCTTGGACCGTACCCGTTGAAGATCCGATGCCTGGTAGACCACTGCTCGGCAAGCTCGACGCTCAGTGGCTCACCTACAGATTCCACCGTGACTGACTGAATCTGGTCGGGGTCCAAAGTCGAGAGGACGGTGGGTGTCACGATGAGATGGGTGATCTCGCGATGAACAACAAAGTCTGTCAGTTCACGTCCGGCAAAGACAAAATCCGGTGGCAGTACCAGGGTTCCGACAGTCGAGGCCGCGATCAAGAGTTCGAGAACCGAGGCATCAAAGGTAGGTGAAGCGCCCTGCAGTACACGCAGAGGAGCTCCGGTGTCGAACATTTCGACGTGGGAAGCACAGACATTCGTCAACCCGCGATGGGAGACCGCAACACCCTTGGGCGCTCCGGTGGAACCTGAGGTGTAGATGACGTAGGCGAGGTTGTCCGGGCTTGCCGCTCGTGCACCCGTCAACTCCGTTACTGCCCGCTCTGTCGAGTCGACAAATATCCATTCCAGATCCGATGGTAGGTGAGTGCTGTTGCCTTCCAACGTCAGTCCGAGTTTCGCACCGCTGTCTGCGACGATCCGATCCAGCCGGTCTCGGGGTTGGGCCAGGTCCAGTGAAACCCACGCGGCACCGGCCCTCGTCACAGCCCAGAGCGCGACGATCCACCGGTATCCACGTCCCGTCGCGACCGCGATCACGTCGTCGGGCCCGATACCTCGGTTCACCAGTTCCTGGGCCAAGGGGGTCGATTGATCGAACAGGTCGCGGTAGCTCCAGCGCCTGCTGTCAACCTCGAGCGCGACAGACTCAGGAGCAGCCGCAGCAGCGTTCTCCAGTACGGACGCCAAGGTTCGAGGTGGAAGGTCACTTCGACTATGCCGTAACAGGTTCGACCTTTCGACCTCGCCGAGAATATCGATGTCTCCGACAACGATCTGCGGATGCGCCACTACTTCCGTCAGAATCCGCACAAATCGCTCAACAAGCAGTTCAGCGGTGGACTGGTCGAAAATATCTGTCGCATAGAGCAGTCGCAGTCGGAGCGCTGTGCCGAGGTCGGTGAGATCCCAAGTCAGATCGTAGTCGGCAGCACCGGGGGTCTCCCCCGATTTACCTGCACCGGGCACTCGAAGTGGTGCTATCCCAGGTATTTCGGGTAGATCGTTCAAGCGCTGATATGCGAGCATTACGGTGAAGAGCGGATGTTCATTCGGGCTGCGCGGCGGTGCAATTCGTGCAACTACATCATCGAAGGATACGTCAGCATTAGCCATCGCACCCAGATCCACCGTTCTCACCCGATCAAGAAGGTCCGAGAACTGCTCCCCTAGTTCAACAGTTGTCCGCAGGGCGACGGTACCGACCATCATTCCTACCATCGGCAACAGATCTGGATCGTTGCGCAGACTGACGGCAGTTCCGACCACTACGTCGTCGGTAGAGCTTTCGCGCGCGAGCAAGACCGCAATAACACCGTGCAGGAGCATGAAGACTGTCACTCCGCGTGTGCGTGCCAGTGCCGTGAGCCCGTCATACAAGTCGCCGTCAATCGTGACAGACACCAGAGCGCCACGTTTTGACGGCACGGCAGGACGAACACGATCGGTCGGTAGCTCGAGGACGCCGTCCACACCCCGGAGAACGGTTGCCCAGTAGTCTAATTGGCGGTAAGCCAGCCCGGCAGGGTCGTCCTTACGGCCGAGCAGTTCTCTCATCCACGTGCTGTAATCCTGATAATCGATCGGCAGCGTATTCCAATTCGGTTGATGCCCAGAGTCTCTCGCAGAAAATGCCGTGCCTAAATCCGTGAGCACAGTTCCCAGAGAGCCGCCGTCGAGTGCAATGTGGTGCACCACTACAACCAATACCCGAGTGCCCGCGGCGTCGACCATCAGCTGCGCTCGCACCGGCGTCTCGAGTTCCAATCGGAACGGCACCGAAGCAAAAACTACTGCGCTCTGGTACAAGTCGTCTACGAAAACCGGATCGAGATCAACCGTCACCGAATCGGTGACCACTTGATGTGGCCCATCCGAATCTGAGGGAAACACGGTTCGAAGAACGCTGTGCCGTGCCAGCACATCCGAGGATGCTGCCCCCAACGAGACAAGATCGATTTCCGGGCCGATGGTGGCCACGAATGCCAGGTTGTATGCCGATGATTCAGGCTCGAGCTGCGAGGTCAACCACATCCGTTGCTGAGCCGGGGCCAGCGGCACACGGCTACCGACAGGCCTGCGGACGAGAGGCGGCCTGACAACCACATCTTCTGCCGAATCGAGCCAGCGAGCCAGGGCACGCGGCGACGGATTCTCGAACACTGCCCGAACGGATACCTCGCGACCGAAAGCGGCGGACAGTCGACCGGCCACAGTCGTAGCAGAGAGCGAATCTCCCCCAGATTGAAAGAAATCGTGGAGCACGCCGAATGCGCCCATCGCATGGTGCGACATCACCGTCGTCACCAGTTCTTCAGTGGGGGTGAGGGGCTGCACCTGTGGGGCGTCGTCACCGACGTATATGCGCAGTGCGGCAACATCGACTTTGCCGTTGCGTGTGAGGGGCAAGGATTCCAGCGTGACTAGGCGTCCGGGTACGAGGTGCACCGGCAGTTGGCGAACCAACTCGCGTCTGACTGCGTGTTCATCGCACTCCGCGCCCACGACGAATGCGGTTATCACATCATCGACCAGGATCACGGCCACAGCGCTCACTCCGGGAATTGAACGCAGCACCGCCTCGATTTCGGCCGGTTCGATACGCACGCCGCGCACTTTGACCTGGCGGTCATTGCGACCGATGAATCCGAGTCCGCCACTTGACCTTCGATGTACCAGATCACCAGTGCGGTAGCGTCGATCGCCGCCCGGTGCCGCCACGAAGGCGCTGGCAGTAGCAGTCGGATCGCCGAGGTATCCCATCGCCAGCCCGGGACCACTCAGATACAACTCGCCTACTCCCCCGAACGGGACTCTGCGTAGTGCGGAATCCAGCACCTCGGCTCCGGTGCCGTTGATGGGCTCGCCGATCCCAACCGCACCTTCAGAGTCAGAACTGGAGTCGATCTCCACCACCGTCGCAACCACACTGCTTTCCGTAGGACCGTAGGCGTTGAGCATCCGCGTCCTACGACTCCAGGCATGCGCAGTCGCGGGCGAGAGTACGTCACCACCAACAGCAACGACCTCGAGCAGCGGTAGTTCTCGCGGGTCCATCGTGTCGAGCACACCGGGGGTGGACAGTAAGTGCGTGACGGCGTTCTCGGCAATGAAACTTTCGAGTTCACGGCCACCGTAAACGTCGGGAGGCGCGATCACCAGAGTTGCTCCCGAACCGAACGCGAGCAACATCTCGAGCAGGGCAGCGTCAAAACTGGGATTATATCCTTGCAGAACAACCGAATTCGGGTGAACTCGATATCGTTCGACTGCTTCACCGGTGAGTGCACCGAGACCACGATGTGTGACGGCTACCGCTTTGGGATCGCCAGTCGAGCCAGAAGTGTGAATCACGTAGGCAACGGCGCCTCGAATCAGCATTCCAGGGACCGGGCTGACAGGCAGAAGCACCGAGCGCAACTGTTGTAGGCGTGCGTCGGGCAAATCGGGGTCAATGGGAGCGAAGGCCGCGCCGGTCTTGGTAATTCCCCAGAGACGGACGATGTAGTCGATCGAGCGCACGGCGCTTAACTCGAGCACCGCTCCTGGCCCCGCGCCAGCTGCCACCAGTTCTTGTGCCACCACGTCAGAGGCCTCGTCAAGTTGACGATAGGTGAGGGACCGACGTCCCTCTCGCAGTGCAACATTGTGCGGAAACTTCGCTGCAGTCTCTGCGAAAATATCAGCCAGAAGCCGTGACGAATCAACGGGAGCCGCCGCCCAACCGGGAGCAGATATTGCCGTCGCTTCCGCCACCACAGTCGACGGATCTGCAAGCGTCCGGTCCAGAGTATCGACAAACAACTCTGATACCGACTGAGCCGTCGCGGCGTCGAACAATTCGCGTGAGTACGTCACGAGACCGTCGGTGTGCCCGTCCGGCCTCTCGGTCAGCGATACTTGCAACTCGAATTTTACTGCGCCTGTCTCGATTTCGTCAGCACTGACGGTGAGTCCAGAAATTTCGAGAGCAGGAACGGTGAAGTTCTGCAACGCAATCGCGACCTGCGGCATACGGCCACCAAGCATCGCCGTGAGCGTCTCGACGGGCACTGCGCTGTGCTCGAACGCCGCAACGTCTGCGGCGCGGGCCTGTTCCACCAGTTGTTGCATCGTCATGTCTCGTCGGATCTGCATCCGCAACGGCACTGTATCGACGAACATTCCGATCAGCCCGTCGAGAACCGGCGAGCGGCGACTGTCAACGGCTGTGGCAATCACTACATCCGCATTACCACTGAGGCGGAAGAGAACCGCCGCCAGCGCAGCGTGAAAGACCATGAAGGGAGTTGCTTGCGCGCGGCTCGCCAATTCGGACACCCCGGAGGTTGTTCGGGCGTTCAGTGAGAATGCAACGCGGCCTGCAGTCCCACCCACGTGCTTCGGGCGGCGATCCGGTATCAGTGGCATCACCGAGGTGACATCGGCCAGCGCGGATTGCCAGTGCTTCGCGGATTCCACGGACGTTCCGGATTCCTGTTCCCACAGTGCATAATCCGCGTACTGGATCGGCAACGGCACCCACTCCGGAACAGTTCCGGAGCAACGGGCGGTGTATGCCGCCAGTAGATCGTGAACGATCGGCACGAGTGAACCGCCGTCCGCGGCAATATGATGCAGGTTGACGGCGAGCACGTGATGCGTCGGCGAAAGCCTGAACAGTTGGACGCGAATCGGCAGTTGCGTGCTGACGTCGAAGCCTTGAGACGCGAACGCGTACAGCTCTGCGTTCAGGGCATCGTCGGTGACACAACGGGGTTCGAGGGTCAGCGCCGCATCCGTATGGATCAGCTGCACCGGCGGCCGCTGGGGATACGTGGTTCTCAGGATCTCGTGCCTACTCACCACATCACCGACTGCGTCCTCGAGCGCACAGACGTCGAGGTTGCCCCTCAGGTCCACCGCGACAGGCAGATTGTAGGCACTGCTCTCAACATCCAGCGTGTTGAGGACCCACATCCTTTGCTGATTGCGCGAGAGCGGAATACCTTCGGGACGTGGCCCGGCAACAATCGCAGTGATGCTATGTCCAGCAGAAGATTCTTCATCCACTGCCGCAGCGAGTTCCGCAACGGTCGGATGCGCAAAGAGTAGTCGAAGCGGGATGTTCCGGGTCAGTGCTCGACCCAAAAGCGATGTCACACGGGTAGCCAGGAGCGAGTTTCCGCCGTGGTCGAAGAAGTGCGTCCTCCGCCCTATTTCGTTGCTTCCGAGTACTGTCTCGAAGACTTCTGCAACGGCACGCTCCGTGCGGGTGCGCGGCGATTCGAATGGCAGCGCAGATACCTCGGGATCGGGCAGCGCTCGAACATCCAGCTTTCCGTTCACAACTGGCGCGTCACCGTCGAAGACCACAACCGCAGTGGGAACCATGTACGCGGGAAGTACGTCCGCGAGCTGTCTGCGCAGATCGTCGCCGTCAAGCTGTGCATCTCGTCGCGGGCGCACGTACGTCACCAACATCGGGGTATCCGCAGCGCTGGTTCGGAGCGTCGTTGCACAGAAATCGACATCCGCGATGGCGGCGATTGCCGATTCGATCTCGGCAGGTTCGATTCGCACTCCGTTAATTTTCAACTGAGCATCGTTACGCCCGAGGTAGTGGAGTTGGTAGCCGCTGTCTGATTTCTTCCACATCACCAGATCACCGGTGCGGTACATCCTGGTGCCGCCGGCGGTTGCCACGAAACGCTCTGCCGTCCAGGCTGAATGGCCTGCATATCCACGTGCAAGCGCAGTACCCGCGAGATAGAGCTCGCCGGCCACGCCTGGAGGAACCGGCACCAGGAAGTCGTCGAGGACCATGGCTTCGATGCCGGGAACCGGGTACCCGATCGGGACTTCTCGGCAGTGGGCCCCGAGAGGTTCGGTTGCGACCGTGTACATAGTCGCTTCAGCCGGACCGTAACCGTTGACCAGTCTGCGTCCCGGTGACCACCGTTCGACAAGGTCTGCAGTCAAACGCTCGCCACCGAGCATCAGCATTTCGAGGTGGGGCAGCTCGGAGTCATCGACGGTCGCCAGCACGGTGGGCGTGATGCACAGATGCGTGATCTGTTCGCGCCGAAGCAGTTCGGTGAGCGCGGGGCCTGCAAACTCGGCATCCGACGCGAGTACGAGTGTTGCACCGCTGGAGCCGGCAACAAGTACTTCCAAGAGTGTCATGTCGAATCCTGGTGCACCGCGGTGAAGTACACGTGAACCAGGAACAGTGGCGTAGCGAGCAGAGATATCCGCTTCCAGCGCTCCAAGGCCCTCATGGGTGACCACTACCGCTTTCGGCGTGCCCGTGGTTCCTGATGTGAAGACAACATACGCAGCGGCAGTTTCGGGGACCGTCATGGGGATACCGACAGTCGGGACGAACTCTCCGGCGCCTACTGAATTGAGGGCATCGAGCGTGCGAGAGGAAGGTTGCAAGGGGTCGATCAGGGCGGGTGCGGCGCCGGTCTTCGCAATTGCCCACAACCGGACGATGGACTCCGCTGTTCGCGCTGCGTTCCACGGGATCACCCGTTCCGGACCGGCACCGTCAGTTCGCATTTCGGCTGCAACATCGTCAGAGCGACGATCAAGTTCGCGATAGGTCAGTGCCACACCGTTCCCGCTGACTGCGAGCGCATCCGGGGCGGTGCGAGCACCGCGTGTAAGCATCGACGCCAATGTAGTTCGCGCCGTGTGGCCAATACCTCTTGCCGGCACGAGGGCTGAGCGTTCGGAGGCATCGAGGAGATCGATACGTCCGAGAATCACGGAAGAATCTGTGGAGACCTGCGCGAGCAACCGAACATATCGCTGCGCGAACCCGACTACCGTCTCTGCGTCGAATAGATCTGCGTTGTAGGCGAATTCCAATCGCATCGGACGTTCGTCAGCAGCGTCCGTAATGTTAAGTTGTAGATCGAAGTTCGCGTGTTCGAATTCTGCGACCATCGGGGTGAGGGTAAGACCCGGCAATTCCCAACTCGTCGGGCGTGCAGCTTGGTAGGACAGCGCTACCTGGAACAGCGGATGATGAGATGGTGATCGAGCAGGATTGAGGAGTTCGACTAGCGTCTCGAAAGGCATGTCGGCATGGGTGTATGCGGCAAGATCTTGTTGGTGAACATGATCGAGCAACTCCGCAAAGGAGGCAGTTCGATCGACAGCGGTTCGCAAGACCAGGGTTCCTGCGAACATCCCCACAAGATCGTCCAACTTCGGGTCTGAGCGACCGGCAACCACCGTCCCGATAGGCACGTCATCACTGCCGCTGTATCGCGAAACTAGCGCGGCAAGCGCGGCGTGCATCACCATGAACATCGTGGCGTTGTGTGATCGAGCAAGAGTATCGAGCGTTGCGCGCAGGGAGTCTTCGAGATCGATGTGATGCGAGCTACCGCGACCCGAAGGGGTTAGCTGTCGAGGGTGGTCGATCGGCAGGGTCACCTGTTCAGGCAAACCCTTCAGGTTCTCGGCCCAGTAGCGGGATGCCTGATCGGAAACTCCCGAATCACTTTGCCACACACTGTAATCAGTATATCGAATCGGCAACGGCGACCATGTCGGCGCGGCGCCCTCAACGCGGGCGGTATACGCGGTGACGGTATCTCGAATCAAGGCATCCATCGACCACGCGTCAGCTGCAATATGGTGGATTACCAGTGCCAGGACATGAGTCTGATCGTCGATGCGTAGCAACTCACCATGAACGGGCGGATCCACCGTGACGTCGAAGCCCGTTCCCGCAAGTTTCGCCACCCTGTCCATGACCGATTCGACGTCGATCGGCACGGGCACGAGTGTCGGAGTGACCGACTCTGCATCGAGCACCAACTGACGCACACCGTCTACCCCGACGGGATATACGGTCCGGAGGGTCTGATGCCGCGCAATAACGTCTACGGCGGCTTGGCGAAGCGTCGCAGCGTCGACATCGCCGTCGAGACGCAGGATCACAGGAATGTTGTATCCGGCTGCGGCGGTGTCGAACTGGTTGAGTATCCACATGCGATGTTGCGCCGGCGACAGGATCAGTTCCGCGCTGCTATCGGCCGGTGCAAGTGCGACGCGACTACGACCGATTCCGATGCGTGCACCGATTCCGGCGGACAATTCACTGACTGTCGGACGCTCGAACACTTCACGCACGTCGATATCGGTGTCGAAGACTGCGCTCAACCGGGTTGAGAGTCGAGTAGCGATCAGGGAGTTTCCACCCTGGTCGAAGAAACTTCTTGTGACATCAACGGTTTCGAGGTGCAGGAGTTCAGCGAATACGGCTGCGACGGTTTCTTCCATCGGGTCACGCGGAAGCCGACCTCGTGCCTGGTTCGAATCCGGTTCGGGCAAACCTGATCGATCAAGTTTGCCGTGCGCGGTGATCGGCAACGTGGGCAATGGCACGATCAGTGAAGGAACCAGGTGAGTGGGCAACTGGTTACGCAGATCGGCTACCACTGCATCCAGATCTGTATCGAGGCCAGGCGCGATGTAGCCGATGAGCGCGGGCCCTGTGGACAACTCATGCAAAACTACTGCGGCCTGGTTGATCTCGGGTCGACGCAGCAACGCTGCCTCGATCTCGCCGGGTTCGATTCGATATCCGCGCAGCTCTACCTGACTGTCGCCGCGACCCATGTAGCTCATTTCGCCACGTTTGACGCGCACCAGATCGCCACTGCGATACATCACCGATCCGACGAAGCCCGGTTCAGGAATGAATCTGGTTGCCGTCAACGCCGGCTTACCGAAGTATCCAGTCGAAACTTGTGGGCCGGCAACGTACAGTTCGCCGATGGTGCCCGGTGGCACCTGCCGCAACGAAGCGTCCAACACGTAGGTGCGCAACCCTGGAAGTGCCGAGCCGATCACTGATTCGGCGGCCGCACCGCGATCTCCGAACTCACTGCAACCGCGAACATTGAATGCTGTGACATGCACAGTGGTTTCGGTAATTCCGAACATGTTTACCGCGTGAATGCGACGGTGATGTTCGAGCCACTTCCGGACCGGACCGAGATCGAGGGGTTCACCGCCGAAAATCAGGAGACGTACCGGCAATTCGGTGGTTTCGGTGAGCTCTGCGAGAGCTTGGAACGCCGAAGGTGTTTGGTTGAGAACGGTCACCCCTTCGGCCACCAACAGCTCGACAAACTGCGCCGCGGATCGCGAGACAAATGCGTCGACCGGGACCAACCGTCCACCGGTTGTCAATGCGCCCCACATCTCCCAGACCGAGAAGTCGAATGCGTTCGAGTGGAACATCGTCCACACGTCATCTGTTCCGACGTCGAGAACCTTATCGGTTGCCGCCAGCAGCGAAACGACGTTGGCATGTGACACCACAACACCTTTCGGGGCACCGGTGGAGCCGGAGGTGTAGATCAAGTATGCCTCTTGCGTCGGTGCCACGACTCTGCGCCGGGCAATGTCCGGATCACCCACGGCACCGACGTCGATCAGATCGGAGCCGAAGCCCCTCAACCGTTTGACAGCGGATTCACTACACAGAACCTGCGTCGGTGCGGCGTCCCTCAGCAGATAGTCGATTCGCGCATCAGGGTAGTCGAGATCGACCGGAACGTACACGCCACCTGATCGAACTACCGCGAGCACCGCAATCACGAACTCCGCCGAGCGCGGTACGGCAATGGCTACTCGATCGCCGACCCGAACGCCGCGCTCGATCAATGCTCCGGCGAGCTCGGCGGAGCGCTGCTCGAGCTGGGTATACGTGATTCGATATTCGCCGAAACCTATGGCGACTACGTCGCCGCATGCAGCCACCTGCGCCAGAAACAGTTCGCCCAACGATTGTGTTGAACTGCGAGGCGCTAATTCGACATACGTATTCGCGTCGTTCTCACTGCTGCTCAGCACATCGACGGCTCGAAGGGTAGTGCTCGGTTCGGCCGTGACCGCTTGAGATACACGCAGCAACCGTTCAATCCAGGCCGACACTGTCTCCGCATCGAAAAGGTCGCCGGCATAGGTAACCGCCCCTACGATTCCTCCAGGAGAACCATCAGGAAGGCGTGTTTCGCGAACCGCAACCTCGACGTCGAACCGAGGATGTTCGGGTGCAATGGCGAAACCCTGAGCTTTCGCCGAACCGAGTACCGATTCAGCGTCGGAGCCGAACGTGTCGAGCGCGAGGACCACACGGAAAAGCGGATTGCTGTTCTCACGGCGATCGTGTGCCACACGATCGACTACCCAATCGAACGGCACATCCGCATGTGACATTGCGGCGAGGTCGATATCCCGCACCTGTTCGAGAAACTCCACAAAGCTATCGCCCGGCCGAGCCTGGGTGCGGAGAGCAACCGTGCCGACGAACATGCCGACGGTAGAATCGAACGCTGGGTGAGTACGCCCGGAGGTTGGTGTCCCAATCGCAAAATCTTCTGCACCGGTGATCTTGTGAAGCATGATCGCGAGCACTGCGTGCAATGCCATGAAGATGGTCGCGTTCTGCTTACGTGCAATCGCTGTGAGTTTCGCGTGAATGTCTGCCGGCAGCTCGAACGATATGGACTTTGCCGAAGGTTCCGTGCCGGTGGCGCGTCGTCCGTCGGTGGGCAGATCCAGGTTTGCCGGCAATCCTCGAAGTGCATCTTCCCAGAATGCAAGCTGCTCGTGGGCGAGAGTTCCCGGTTGGGCAGGGTCGCCGAGCACGACTCGCTGCCACACCGAATAGTCGCGATAGTCGAAATGCTGCGCCGACCAGTTCGGGCTTCTCCCCTGGGCGCGATCATCGTATGCACTGGACAAGTCACCGACCAGTGTGGCAAATGAAAGTCCGTCCACTGCAATGTGATGGGCGACGACAGTCAACCGATGTTCGAACTCGCCAATTGAACCGAGAACCAATCTGAGCGGAAGATCCGACGTGACATCGAACCCACGTCGAGCTGCGTCAGCGGCTACCGTGCTGTACTCGTTGATCGGAACTGAAACCAAGCTCGTCGTGTGTTCTGCCAGTATCTGCTCCGGCGTGCCGGCGGGTCCGATGGGATACACGGTTCGCAAGACTCGATGGCGATGTTGGATGTCCGAGAATGCCTGCTCGAGTGCGGCGACGTCCAGCACTCCGTCGAGTGCCACCTCGAAGGCGACGTTGTATGCCGATGATTCCGGAGCGATCCGTGACAGTAGCCAGATGCGCTGTTGTGCCAGTGAAGGTTCCACCACTGCCCCGCCGGGGACGGGTGCAGGTTCAGGCAGCGCCGACCCAGCGGCGTACTGACGGATATGATGTGCCAGTCGGCTCGCAGTGGGCGCATCGAACACATCGCGGACGCCTACCCGCGTATGTAGCGCCTCGGCAAGCCTGTTGGCGACAAGGACTGCTGCAAGCGAGTTACCCCCTGCTGCAAAGAAATCGGTGTCCGCCTGCATAGCATTGACGCCGAGTACGTCTGCCATCACGGTGGCAACCAAATCTTCGTGATGATCGGACGATTGCCGAGCACCATCGGATCTCCGCTGCGGCGAGGGCAGCGCCTCTCGGTCTATCTTGCCGTGCGCGGTCAGTGGCCATTCCGACAGCACAGTTACCGAAGACGGCATCATCGCATTCGTCAGGATATGTGTCAGATGCTCAGTAATGAACGAGGTGTCGGTGCTCGCGGAGCTGTGGTTCGAACTGAGTACGTCTGAATTAAGAACGACGTAGGCGGCAATTTCGCCTTCGCGGGCAACTGCGAGCGCCGACGCGACGTTCGCGGCGGAAGCGAGCGCAGCTTCCACCTCACCCAATTCGACACGGACACCGCGAATTTTGACCTGGCTGTCCACGCGCCCGACAAACTCGAGTTGTCTGTCGGCCGACCAGCGCACCAGGTCTCCGGTTCGGTACATGCGAGTCGACGGGCTTCCGAATGGCGCGGCAACAAACCGCTCGGCGGTGAGAGCTTCCCTACGAACGTATCCGCGCGCCAATCCGGCACCCATCAAGTACAACTCGCCGGTTGCTCCGATGGGCGTCGGCTGCAGACGAGTATCGAGAACGACGGCGGATACACCGTCGATGGGCAGTCCTATGGTCGGTCGCTGAGCTGAGCTGAGCGGTTCACTCATGAATGCGGCGACGGTCGTCTCGGTGGGCCCGTATGAATTGACGACACCGACGTGCTGCGACCACCGCTCGATCAGATCGGGCGATGGCGATTCACCCCCCACGTTGAGTATGCGTAGGTCCGGCAGCGAACTCGGATCCATCGATGACGGAACAGCCGGCGTCGAGAGAAGGTGAGTGACTCGTTCTTTGCGCAAGTAGTCCGCCAGGTCTATCCCACCGATCAATCCTGGCGGCACGACCACTGCTGTCGCGCCAGTCCCGTGGGCTAAAAGTAGTTCCACGACGGCGACATCGAAAGAGGTCGATGCGAAGTGAGCCACACGGGCTGACGCGTCGACTGCCAGGTGCCGGGAATGAGAACGTAGCAGTGAGGTTGCGCCGCGATGAGTGACCGCAACGCCTTTCGGCTTTCCCGTCGAA
This sequence comes from Rhodococcus sp. IEGM 1379, assembly GCF_030056815.1. GTDB lineage: Bacteria > Actinomycetota > Actinomycetes > Mycobacteriales > Mycobacteriaceae > Rhodococcus_F. The sequence goes on along the minus strand of NZ_JASHKR010000008.1, from coordinate 77,984 downwards.
CCCGATGTGTATACAACGTATGCCACGTCATCGACCGCTGGAGCCCGCACTGCGCGCGTTTCGTGGGGTTCGGCAGCCTCGCAGTCAGCGGTTTCCAGGTCCACATGCACGACACCGGTGGGCACTGCCGATGATCGCGGAGCGATGGCGACGATCACACCGGCGTCTTCCAGCATGAAAGCGACACGCTCGGCTGGATACTCGGGATCGACGAACATGAAGGCCGCGCCTGATCGGACTACCGCATGGAATGCGATCACCGAATCTGCCGAACGCGGGGCAATAATCGCCACCACGTCACCTGCGCCGATACCATGGTCGATCAGCCTGTGGCACAAGAAAGTCGAGCGCACGCGCAACTCTTCGTAAGTTACCGCCAGACCGCCGAATCGGACAGCCGTCGTTGCGCCGCCACCGGATCCTGCGAACAAAACCGCTTGGAGCGTCTGCGCAGCGAGAGCCGGCAATCCCCTGCTGGGTACGAGCATTCGGACGTCATCCGAGCGCAGTACGCCCAGCTGGCCGACAGCCCTATCCGCTGACGCGTCGACGAACTCACCGAGTACATGCATGAACTGCTGGTAGTGAATCTCGAGGTCGGCCTCGCTGTAGACATGCGGGTTCGCTTCGAATCCGAGTCGAATATCGCCGCCGGCGGCCGCTGGGTAGATACTGAAGAACAGATCGTCGACCGGGCCGGAGGTGAGAACGTGAAACTCTCCGACGACCTCACCGAGTTGAATCTTGTTGTGAAACATCATGATATTTACTGCCGGCCCAGCCGAGTCGCGGCTTCCAACTCGGCCCTCACGACCGGGCATGTCTTCGTAGCGGAATCGTTGATGCCGCAACGCGCCTGTCAACTGCACCGACAGTTGATTCACGAGTTCGAGCGGCGTCACATCAGGATCAACCGATACGCGCAGAGGCACAATGTTTGCGAGCATTCCACCGGAGCGCCGCATCCCGGCAGTAGTCCGGCCAGAAATCGGTAGGCTCAGCGTAACTTCCGCGACTCCTGCTATCCGTGCCAAGTACACGGCGTAGGCACCGGCAATCACCGGAACCTCGCTGGAATTCCACAACTTCGAAACTTCCGTAATACGCACAGCGAGAGAAGCATCCATGGTCCGAGTCAGCATTCGCTGGGGCATCGACGTCGATGCACGGCGGTCCGTCAAACGCACAGGTTCCGGCATACCGGCAGTAAGTTCAGCCCAGTATTGCCGGTCGGATTCGAAGCGGGTGGACGAACGGTAGGCCTCGTCCAACTCGTACAGCGAGTTCAATCCGAGAGCCCGCAAAGGCTGGGCCACTGAACCTTCCAGCAAATGCGTGTACCAAGCAGCTATGCGATTCATGAGCGTCATTGCCCCATACCCGTCGAGCACCAGGTGGTGGGCATGCGAATACCAAAAATAGTGATTCTCTGCCACGTGCAACAGAGTTGACGTCATGAGGCGGTCGACCATCACGTCTATCGGACGTGAATACTGCAGTGTCATCCACTTGCACGCCTCTTCGAGCGGGTTCTTGCTACCTCGCAGATCGACATACCCCAGTGCATCGGGAATTGAATGATCGACCACCTGCTGCGGAACTGCATCGGTCTCAACCAGACGCACTATCGCAGACTCAATCTCACGGCACCCACGATCGGTCGCTTCGATCAACGCAGCAAGATCAACAAAACCACGAAGCTCGACGTACTGCGCCACCACAAACGGCGTAGAAGGATTGACCTGCTGTGCCAGCCAAAGCGCTTGCTGCGCCCGAGACAATGGGAAAGAGTTCATCCCCACCACCTCACCTTCATCAGCCCGGTCTCGTCTGGAAAATTGTCGGCTGAACAGGTGAATCTGTCGAGCGCACATCACGAACGGCCAAAGTGAACGTTACTGCGCGATGTACGTTTCCACCACCTTGGGAAGGCCTTGACGCACCGCGGTAGCCTCTCACCACCCCGAATTTCAGGAGTGTTTCGAAATGCCAAGCCCCACACCGGGACCAAAGTCCCGTGACGAATCTGAACGAGCGGAATCGGCGCCCACAGCGAACACAAGGGTGCGCAAAAAACGCCGCGTCAAGACGTCCAATCGCCGGCGCAATATCGCGGCCGGATTGGGCATATCAGCCCTGGTCGTCACTGCTTTTTCAGTATGGTTGGGCTACACCGCGTTCGAGGTGAAAAGCAATCTCGAATCGGCTCGCGATCATGCTCAATCCACCAAGAAGGCACTGCTCTCCGGGGATACGGAGGGAGCGGAGCGCTCTGCATCTGACGCTGACAAGTATGCGACCTTGGCATATTCGGGCACTAGTTCAATTTCATGGAATATCGCTTCAGCAATACCGATTATCGGTAGTCCTTTCGAGGCAACGAAGCAGATGACAAACGTTGTTCACGGCTTGGCACAGGACGTTCTCATCCCGGCTGTTGATGCCGGAACCGCTCTTGCCCCAAATGAATTGATACAGCCTGGCGGCCGTGTCGCTCTCGGGCCCTTGCGGGATGCGACACGTGTTCTCGAGCAAACAGCGGGCGCCGCAGAACAATTGGCAGTTCAGGCAAAGGCCGTGCCGGAAGCCGGTTTCATCGGAGCAGTGAATGCTGCCCGCACCTCGCTTGTAGACCAAACCGCTGAGCTGACAAATCTCCTTGACAATACTGCTCTTGCTTCACGCCTGGCTCCGGCAATGCTCGGGGTAGACGGACCACGCAACTACTTCATCGGGTTCCAAACCAACGCCGAGGCTCGAGGTACAGGCGGACTGCTGGGCGGCTACGGCATTGTCCGGGTCAACGACGGAACTGCCAGCGTTGATACGTTGGGCCGCAACACCGAATTGGGAGTGGACAACCGACCAATTGACCTTGGTCCCGACTTTGCCAATCTCTACGGACCCAGCCGACCGACTACCGACTTTCGCAACAGCAACCTCAGTTCTCACTTCCCCTACGCCGCAAAAATCTGGCAATCCCTATGGATGCAGGAATCGAATGGCGAGGTGGTTGACGGAGCCATCGCGATCGACCCGATTGCACTGAGCTACGTGCTCAAGGTCGTGGGACCCATCACAATGCCGGACGGCGAGGCGGTTTCCGCTGACAACGTCGTAGAACTCACCGAGTCGACCGCGTATACGCGTTTCGCCGAGAACAACAACGCACGCAAGCAGTACCTGCAGACAATGGCTGCGTTGGTCGTAGAGAAGATGACAGGCAACATCCGCGCTCCCGGTGCACTTCTCGACGCCGTCGGACGTGGCGTATCCGAGGGCCGCATCGCAGTCTGGAGCTCACATCCCGAGGAGCAGGAAGCGCTTGCCTCAACACCTTTGGGGCATACGGTACCTACAGACGAGGCACCTTACGCGGGTGTGGTGATCAACAATCAGGCCGGCAACAAGCTCGACTACTACCTGACACGTTCTATTCACTACGCCGCCGAGAGTTGCGATACGAATACCCGGAGCTCGACAGTCACCCTCACACTCACCAATAACGCTCCCTCAGCGGATCTTCCGGATTATGTGGACGGCATAGTTGCAAATCCTATGAACCTTCCGCACGGCACGAACGTAGCTGCCGTTTCCTTGCTCACGACGCAGGGTTCGAAACTGGACAGCGTTTCGATCGGTGGAAAGCCCTCATTCGCACGGGGCGGAAACGAGTTGGGGAGACCAGTTTTCATGGTGCTGGCTCAGGTTCCACAGGGAGAAACTGTGGATGTCGTCTTCCACCTCACCGAACCCACTGTCGCAGGTGAAGTGCGCGTGCCGGTGCAGCCGTTAGTGGACAACCCCACGGTGACAATTGACGCTCCGACCTGCTAGCGCGAATTACCCATATCAGAGGTGCAAGCGATAAGAGCAAGGTCGCGACAGCTGCTATTAGACTGCAACATCGACGGCTGCGACGACACAATTACCATGACGACGGATTTCGAACATTGGAGAGCAGGCCTCCCTTGACCTCCCTGCTACTTGATCTCCTGACTGGAAATCAATGCTAATTCCATGCACCATCGCGTTACCCCGCGCGGCCTCGAAACGTTAAGGAAGTGATACCGGGTTACACTCCAATCATCGAATGTCAGACCAACGCCCTCACTCATCGAAAACGGAACGGCAGTCCAGGATGCCCACTCAGGTTACGCCTGTTAAGACAGATATTTCGCTAGCGGGAAAAATCGGTGCAGCGTCATGGATCGGCATCGCTGCGATTTTGCCTATTTATCGGTTAATCATGACTGACATGAGCGCACTGCTTCCATACGTGGTGCTTGCCCTGCTGGTGGCATGCACATTGCTGGGCCAGGTTCGCACTCCGATAAACCTCGCATTGTGGATTCTCATGATTCTAACGATTCCAATGGCTGCCGCAGTATCCGGCACCAGCACTTCGGTTATCGCGAGTTCTTACGTCGGTGTCAAGTTGGCGCTGTTCGTCGGCCTGACGCCGTTCGTCCTGCGACACTTCATCGTTACTGACAAAAACTTTCTGCGTCGTGCGCTGACCGCCTTTGTCGGTGTCCAATCGCTCTCTGCCGCGGCTGGCTTGGTTCAGCTCACCGGCGTTAACATAGTCGGTCGCAGCGCCAACAGTGGACGGGCCAATGGACTCGCAGTTCATCCGAACGTCCTTGGCATCATGTGCACGCTCGCGATGCTCATCTGCATTGCAGCGCTGACGCACCATTTAGGCCGAACTCGACTTCTGTTGTGCTGCCTTATCCTACTCAACGCTGCAGCATTGGTCGCAACCGGCAGTTTGAGTTCGATGCTCGCTGCGGCCGCGGGCCTGTGCGTACTTTTAGTATGCATGCGAGTTACAGCAAAGGCCGTGATTTTGCTTGTCGCGGGCGCAACGGTCGCATTATTCGGCCTCACGTTGTTCGGCTATGACACGAATGTGTTGACGGGGAGCGTCGAGGAGCGTGTGAATGTCGTGACTGGGGCGTCCAATGACGGTGTCGCTTCCCTGAGCATTCGTCAGGCGACTTACGATTTCGCATGGCAATACATTAAATCCGACCCGCTAATCGGGGTGGGAATGAACTCCACCAACGAGGGCACGTTCGACGGAAAGACCGTCGTGCACAACTACCTTCTCCATGGGTGGTACCAAGGCGGAATCCTGTTGATTGCTGTTTTCGTGGCCCTCACAGTCGCGATGACCGTACTCGTCTTACGCTGTATCGCAACCGGTAGCAATTCAGTTGCTGCAGCCACGATTACCGCGATGTTGACCTTTGCGGCGACCTCCGCATTCTACGACCAGCAGCAATATTGGTTGCCTATTTTGGTTGCTGTGGCGACCGTAAATCCGGTCCGAAAAGTTGACCCCCGGCCTCACGGCGAGCGAACCCATCCCGCTATTGGATACACCCCTCGTCCGGGCGGCCGGGTGGCACCAACCATTCCGCGACCCGTTGCACATGTTCATACCCCCAGCCCAGTTCAGGAGACTTCAGCATGACCATCGAGCAACTCAGCGTCGTGATTCCAGCATACCGAGCTGGTGGCACCATTACGCGTGCTGTCGAATCTGCGCGCAACGCCGGTGCGGCACATGTCATCGTGGTGGACGACGGTTCCGATGATGACACTGCTCTGCAGGCGGAGACTGCCGGCGCCGTCGTGTATAGACAGACCAATGCGGGTGCATCGCTGGCACGGGTGCTGGGCGCAAAACACGTAACCACCGACTACATCATCTTCCTGGATGCTGACGATGAGCTGATTCCCGAGGGCGTGAGTGCTTCGGTCCGTCGATTGGAAGAAAATCCAGGCCTCGTAGTCGCGGCCGGTACAGTCATCGGTGTGGGTACCGATGGCAATGAGCGCCCATTTCCAGTCCGGTTCGATCCCGTCAACACCGAAACCTTGCTAACAGTCGGGCACGGCCCGTGGCCACCATGCGCTGCAGTTGTTCGCCGCTCGGCGTACGAGCGGACACCCGAACTCGATCCGCCGCCGCTTGCACCTCGCTATGCCGAAGACTACGAGTTGCTGATTCGCCTATCACTCAGCGGTGCAATCGATGTACGAGACCAACCAACCTGCCGCTACAGCCTCGCCGGCGGCAAGTCGGTCAACTCAGCACGCTCGGCGATCGAAGCCAAGGAACAACTCAGAAGCTATTATGCGCAGTTCCTGAACATCGATATCGTGCTGATGAGTGAACGCAGATTGGCGATGGCGGCAAGGGCTCGTCGAGCTCGTGCGCATTGGTCATCCGGCGAAAAGTCTGAGGCCGCCACCCAGATGATCAAATGGGTCGCCACCGATCCATCGTATGCACTCCGCAAGCTTGCGAGCAAGCCCTGGAAGCGCAATTAACCTCGATCATTCATGAGAGGTCGCTGCGTGTGCAGTCGGGATGCTGCCGAATTCCACTTCTCCGGAGTCGTGTTCTTTCCTCTCGTGCCAACAAAATTCACCGTGATTTAGGTCGGTGCCGACAACGCCTCCAGCCTGGCCAACGCTGCCGTGATCAGTCCGGACCACGGTGCCCGCTCCGATAGGCGCAGGCGTGTTTTCCGAGCATGGCGGGCGATGCGCCCGGCGATCGAAAACACGCGCAGCCGCAGTCGTTTCAGTTCCCACCGGCGAGCGTCACTGCTGGTCAATGCCAGCATTTGCATCCACGTGGTCAGCTCGAAAGCGAGAGCGACGATCGCCAACCAGATCTCATTCTGCGAAAATCCGTGCAACGGCAGGTGCGCCAAGCCGGTGTCCTTGGCGGTTCGGATGTGGTCTTCGCAACGGGCCCGGCGGCGATGTCGTAGCTCCAATGTTTGAGGCTCCCGACAGAAGTGTTGGTCACGAACACGGTCAGTTGCAGACCATTTCGGTCGGTGAAGCGCAGTTGAGCGCCGGGATGAGGTGGTTCATTACACACGATGAGCCGCATCCCCGCAGGCCATCCCGACAACTGGACGAGTCCGGTCAGTTCCGCGACCCAGGCGCCGTCGCGGATGTAACCGCTCGGATCGAGTGCCGGTATCCACATGTCGGAGGGTATTTCCTCGACTGCTTCGGCCATCGCATCGGTCGCGGTGAAGCCGACCGAATACGACAACTCGCGGGCGGTCAAATATTGGAGGAAGGCGTGGGTGCCGCCGGCGCCGCCGGTGCGGATCAGCATTTTCTTTCCGACCCGCACCACTGGCTCGGAACGGCAACTGTGCCAATGCTTGCCTGGTCACAGCGATGTGGTCGGCGGCGGTGTTGGATCCGGCGTTTCCGGGGCGTAGCAGGAAACGCAAGGGTTCGCCGGTGCCGTGTTCGCCGTGGTCTACGAAAGCCAACAGTGGATGGAAACTTCAAGCCCCGCTTGAAGTTCGGCGCAGTGCGTTCCTTCTCTGAATGGGAGGTGACGAGGGTGGCGTGGAGGTCGACAATCAGTGGTCGCTGCGCATCGATGTGGTGGTCAGGTGCATGAATTCCGGCGTGCGACCACGCCGTTCTTCGGGCTGCGGCGCGGGCGGAGTTGATCGCGGACAATGCGGCCGGTCCGTCTGCTGCGAGACCTGCGATCAGCCGGGATACCGTCGCATCAGATGTGACGGGGCCGAACACGGCGGGTTGTTCACGCAGGGTCGTGATGTCTACGAGGCAGTCACTACCGACGGAGAGGGAGAGTGCGAGATCGAGAATGATCTTGCCCGGGTCGTGGTGGGCGGTGGGTTTGCGCCACGGCGACAAAGCTGTGGTCAGGCCGGTTTTTTTCGGCAGTGCGGATCAGGGTGATGGCTCCGCCGTGCGACACGAGAGCGTTGCCGGTGGTGTCGATGGAGAGTTTTGGGTAGCAGGAAGTAGACTTGTACACCTGAAAGGTGATCCTTCCGTTCGGATGAATACGGGCCTCAATAATCCGCATTCTTCCAGGTCGGGTCGCCTTTCTTTATGTCCGACTCAGGGTTTCGAAGCGCTCACCGTGAAAGCGCGAGGTTACTCAATATTCAACGCCGAGCCATTTTTGCGCACGTAATCAAAGTTCGAAAGACTTCGCGGCCATATGCGGTACATGTTCTCAACAAAATGAGGTAGATCCCCAAGAAGCAAACTCCTACAAGAATTGAGACAACGCCGGAGGGTATAAAAAAGTTTGCAGCTAATCCGATAATTAGCGCGGGTGCCGCAAATAGTCCAACTTGCTTGCCACCGGCAATAAACAATTCACGCACCGGAGTTTCAGTCACTTTTCCGCACCACCAGTACGACACGATCCAGTGCACGAAATATCCGACAGTGTGTCCGACCGCAACGCCTGTCGGTCCCCATGGAAGACCCGAGAGCATTGCAGCCACAATGAGTGGCTGAGTCACCAGATAGAACTTGAATTGCGCAATGGACTTACCCTTGGCGAGAAACATCCAGAACGTTATTTGATTCAAGGCTCGGAAAATGCCGCCGATCGCCAGTACTTGAAAGACTGGAACCATCGCGGCCCAATTGGCTCCGAACACGACATGCACCATCGGATCGGCAAGGCCTGCCAAGATCCCGTAGGCCAAGCCAAGTACCACCCCCCCGAGTAACTGTCCGGATTGCAGGTATCGCAGGTACCTGGCGGTGTCGTCGGCGACCCTTGTCAAAACTGGCACTGCAACTCGTGTCAGAGGGGCTGAGATCTGATTGATCGGCATCATCAGCAGTTGGTAGGCTCGACTATAGATTCCGAGAGGTTCTGCGCCCCAAACGATACCGATTGCCATGTTGTCAGCATTCTTCGTCACGTACGCAACGGACTGCGTGCCGAAGAGACCGATGCCGAAGGACATGAGTTGGCGGATCGAGGCCGACCGGTCGGGCAACCCGGGTCGCCACCGAGCAAGCGCGACAGCCAGAATCAGTCCAGCGATGGCAGTTGCAAGTTGTTGAATCACGAGCACCCAAAATGTGCGTTCCCATGCGGCGTATAGGAGTGCGGCAATGAGCCCGACGACAATGGGCACGGTATCGACCACTGCCAGAGCTCCGAACCGAAGCCGTCTGGCGAGTTCCGCACGGAACTGTGTCGAGACACCGCCGAGAACGAACACGATCGAGATCGACTGCATGATCGGCACCAACAATGGTTCGCCAAAGATCGACGCCAGCACGGGTGCGACCAACAACGCGATGCCGGTGAGCGCTGCTCCTAGTGCGGTGTTGATCCAAAAGAGATTCGATTGCTGACCTCGCGTCAAATGCTCTTCGCGGGACGCGGCAGTAGATAATCCAAAGTCTCGGAACAGCTCTCCAAGCGCGACGACGCTCGCAATGATCGCCATCAATCCGAAGTCACGTGGCGCCAGGACACGCGCAAGAATCACTGTAGAAGCCAGCAAAACTACGATCCGGACCATCTGACCGAGCATGGTCGCGGAAGCGCCGCGTACCGCGGTGCGCCCAAGAGCTGAATCCTTGGCGTCGACAGCTATCATCCCAACGCCAAATCATCTATTAGCATGCATAATTCGTGCCGAGCAACTGTGATGCGGTCACCCAACTGGATGAGGAGATCGTCTAGTTGGCTGCGGTTCAAGATCGGCAGTGAATCCGGGGTTTTCCCTTCGTACCGTCCGACCCAATCCATTCCGACCGCGTCGAAGTGAGATGCCACTTTCCCCCTCGACGATTCGACCCATCCCAGGGGTACAGCGCCCTCACTGGCTGCGAAGATCAGCGCATGCAGTCGGTCGCTCACTACGACCGCACTACGCGAGTAGACGTCTCGGACGGTGGATTCTTGTTCGGAGTGCTGGTCCACAAACCAGGCTGTGTACTCCGCCGGCGCATGCCTGTCAGACAGTTCCTGAGCTAGCAGGTAGTCGCGACCTACTTGCACCACCACTGTTGGCGTCAAGTCAAGTTCGACGGCCAATTTGTCAAACCAGGTCAGCCACTCGACGGTAGGTTTGGCACGATCCCCGCGGAGTAGCAGGGTGATCAGTGGCCGCTCCGCTATCGGCCTCCAGTCCTCGGTCGGTGTACCCAGTCCGAACGCCCAGTCGGGCATGAGTTTGCGTTCGCCCAACACCAGGCAGGACGATGCTTCCCGAACCCGCACAACGTTGCAGATGGATGCAACGATGCGATACGGGACAGCAAACCCGTTGTTGCTGAGCGGATTCGGAACGGCGGCGCCGTACCATAATCCCCCGCCTCCGCGGAGTCGGCATATCAGAATAAGTGGGGTGAGCGTGGCCATACGCAGAGCACCTCTCCGCGACACGGGCACTTCCCCTGCATTGACCGCGACCTCAGTCTTCGAGTACGCAGCACGCAGCAGTGCACTGACGTACCACCGGAAATAGCTACCTGAATGGCTGTCCCCGATCTGTAATCCCAGCCCACTGATGAAGCCTGCCGATGCTCGTCCTCGCCAGATCACCAGTGCACCGCGGCGACGCAGAGCGTTGAGATAGCCACGACGCAGCGCCGAGTCACCTAAATTATCGTCCTGCCCTGTCGCCCATACGAATACCGTGCTCACAGCAGCACCTCACGGTCGAGGAGACTCGAATCCGGTATGCCGGCGCGACGTCTCAAGTCTTCGACAAGAGCTTGTCGAGCAGTCGGTGAGGTCTGCAGGGCAGCATCGACTCGATCGAGGTACTTGCGCTGCTCGTTATCGTCTTCGATCAAGGCATTCATCTGACGAAAGACCCGAGCCGGTTCGAACTTGTTGACGTTATGTACATATTCCTCCAGACCGAGGTCTTGGAAAGCCCCGAAACCCTTGCGCTCGTATGCAAGATGAATGACGAGATGACCTGCACGCAAAGCCATCAGCGCAGCGTGGAGTCGAACAGCAACCACGATCCGACGAGGAGCATCGACAGGCGGTGTCATCAGGCCTTCGCGCGAGACGATATCGCGGGCACCGAGGGATCGCATGGCGTCGATATCGTTATTGCCACCTGTGGTGCTTTGTACGTAACCGTCGAACTGTCCGACTTGCCGTGCGAAATCGATGACAAGCGGACTGACTCGTCCGCGGACTGCCCGGACCGAAATGACGGGGACGCAGTCAACCTTGCTGCCTGTGCGCTCGAGCGGGCGCGCTGACAGAATAGCCAGGTCACTTGCCCGAACAGCTCCGGTTGTCCCGTATTGACTCGACGTACGATCATCACGAACGTAGAACGAATCGATCTTCTTCATTCTGGCGGCAATGGCCTTCGCTGCGAATCGGCCCGCTGGTCCGACGCTTTGCGGGAGATAGACGGTGGGCGTCGAAGTTCGCGAGGCCGCCCATAACTGTGGCCCGTGAATGAGAAGTGTCTTGAGCATTTCTATTGGATATCCGGCACGCAGGTAGCCGCCCCCTACTCCGATCACGACATCGAACTGATCAAGTGAACGAAGCAATCCGATATATGCACGTCGGTATCCGGTCCTACAGATGCTCGAGTCGACAATCCTCGCATCGAGTTCGGAAAACGTCTCAGGGTGCGATGCAGCAACTGTGATCGCAGAGTTCTCTCCCAGCGCGTCTCGGACGAGAGAGATCGTTTCGTGCACGAGCAAGCCGTCGCCGGCATTGTCCGCACTGTAACCGTGGAGAATCAGGACATTCATCGGTCGCTTACCTTCTTGTATATTGCCAGATGCGCCTGAACACTTGCGTCCCAGTTGAATCTCGACGCCCATGCCCGGCCTTCCGAGAGCGAAGTGGTACGCCATGCCATGTCCTCGATCGCTACAGTGATACCTTGCGCGATTCCCTCCTCGTCAAGGGAATCCAAAATTCGTGCAGGACCAGCCACTTCTCGCAGCGCGCCTTCGTTCGAGGTGAGCACAGGCGCTCCAGCGGCCATCGCTTCGAGGACGGGGAACCCGAAACCCTCGTATCTGCTGGGGAATACAAACATCGCACATTGCTGCATCAGCGCAACGCGGTCGTCGTCGGTGACGAAGCCGAGGTAGATCACGTCCGGGCTGTCAGCGATAGCCGCCATCGACGCATCGTAGTTCCACGCAGGTTTGCCGGCGATCACCAACGGTAGTCCGAGGTCTCGCACACACCCGTAGCGCATAGCTGCGATCAGTGCGGTGAGGTTCTTCCTGGGCTCGATGTTGCCGATGTAAAGGAGGTACTGATCCGGTAACCGTGCTGCGATGCCTGGCGAAAGTACGGTCGGTCGAGTGAACGAGTCATGCTCGATACCGTGGTGAATGACGTCGATGCGGTCACGTGGAATGTCGAAAACTTCACTGATGTCCTCAGCACTGGACTCCGACACGGTGATCACTGCGTCAGTCGATTCGATCGCGCGATTCACCCGCGTTCGCCAGACCTTCTCCTGGATCGGGTTGCGGACACCTTCGATCCATCGACTCGCGATGCCGTGAACTGTGACTACCGAAGGCGTTCGGGTTCGCACAAGTGGACCGGTGTCCGCAACATAGTGCAGCACTTCGTTTTTCGACCCTCGACGCATGGCTTGTCGTGTTTCGGCTGCCATCGTGAGCACAGCATGGTCCGAATAGGCCATCGGATCGACTGCGACATCGCGCGCGCGCAGACCGTCTGCCAGTGCCCTGGCGTAGGTCGTGTTGCCGCCTACGTGTCGCTCGAGAATTCGGCCGGGCATGAGAATCTTCATCTGGCGTTCCCGTAGAGCGCTTCGAGTGCTCGATTCTGTACAAGTGGCGAGTGGATCTCGACGGACTCGGAGGTGGCCTTGCGGACACCCTCGCGAAAATCCAGGTCTGCAAAGAACCGGTCAACAGCGCAGGCTGCCGCATCCGGGCAGTCTTCGATGAGAGGGAATCCGAGACCTTCGAGTTCGGCAATACCGCGGGCAAGGACAGGAGTCCCGACGGCCGCGGCTTCGAGCAGAGTAACGGGCGCCCCTTCCCACCTCGCAGAATGCAGGTAGAGGTCGGCGCGGGCCAGGTGTTGGCGCACTTGCGCATTGGGCAACCAGCCGGTGACAGTAACACCTGCCTGTTCGAGATCACTCCTCATGACCGCATCTCCATCGCCCACCCAGGTCCAGCGCACATTCGACCGTGCCGCACGTGCCGCCGATGCGTAGAAGCCAGGATCCTTCTGAGCCGAGATACGCCCGACCATCACCACTTCACGCGTGGTCTCGTCGAGCCTGGCGTGACGTCGGTCCACCGCTTGCGTTTGAACAACGTTCGGTAGGTACGCCACCTCAGTCGACGGTCCCGCCAGACGAGCAGCAGAGGCTGCCTCGTACGGGCTGATCGCGGCAATGGTCTGAGGCCGTCTACTGAGAATCGCTTCCGTGGCAAGGTATGCCGACCGAGCCAGCGGGCCGCAATCACTCCTCAGAAATGCGTACGCATGCGGCGTGTATACGACCTTTGCATCGGCGAACCGGAAGATCCGTAGCAGTCCTGCGAAGCTCGAGTGCAGATGAATAACCCGTGGCCTAGATTTCCTTATGAATTCGCGTGATTGAAGAAGAAAGGTCAGGACGGACCCCTCGAGCTCGACTATGTCGACCGAAGTATCGTCGGCCACGTCGTGCCCGGATCGGGCTCGTACCAGCAAACGATGTGTCAGATCCGGCGAGCTGTCGATGTACCGCGATATGGCCGACTGAATTCCACCTCCGTACGCTTCCGAGATGTGAAGGACATCAACTCTCGGCACTGTCGATCCCGAATTCCTCTGTGACACTGCAATACTCCCGGGTTGGTGTGCAACGAATTCAATAGGCTTGGGCCAGAGCCTGGCGCGCCCTGCTCCGCACAATCGCCGGCCATGTTCGTCCTGTCACGGCCGACCCAAACCGCGATACGACCACCCGCCCGCACGCCATTGTTCGGGATTCAAACAGTTTCGTCCGTCGATCAACTTCTTCTGTCGTACAACGGAATTGAGTGCAGCCGGCTTGAGTGCCTTGAACTCTTTCCACTCAGTCAGCACCAGCACCACGTCCGCGCCCTCACATGCTTCCAGGGCCGAAGTGCTGTACGTGAGAGTGGGAAACAAAGCACGTGAGTTCTCCATTGCCTTGGGGTCGTAGACATTCACCGCTGCACCCTGGAGCTGAATCTGTCCCGCTACATTCAGTGCGGGCGAATCCCGTACGTCGTCGGAATCAGGCTTGAACGCGGCACCTAACACCGCAACTCGCGCGCCCAGCAGCGAACCGCACGCTTCCCTCGCCAGTTCCACCATGCGTGTACGACGGCGCATGTTGATGTTGTCGACCTCTCGCAGGAAGGTCAGCGCCTGATCAGCACCGAGCTCACCAGCACGAGCCATGAATGCCCGAATGTCCTTGGGCAGGCAGCCACCACCGAAACCGATTCCGGCATTGAGGAACTTACGTCCGATGCGCTCGTCGTGGCCGATCGCATCGGCGAGTACCGTCACGTCGGCACCTGACGCTTCACACACTTCGGCGATGGCATTGATGAACGAAATCTTTGTCGCCAGGAATGCGTTTGCCGAAGCCTTCACCAATTCAGCAGTCGCCAGGTCGGTAACAACGAACGGGATCTTCTCCTCGAGCAACGCTGCATAGACTTCGCGCGCCAGATCTTCGGCCCGTCCTGGTCGCGCGCGGTCCACGCCGAGGACCAGTCGATCCGGATGCAATGTGTCTTTGACTGCGTAGCCCTCGCGGAGAAACTCCGGATTCCACGCAACCTCGACATCGTCGCCCGCCGGTGCCAGTTCGCGCGCAATTGATCCGAGACGCTCAGCTGTGCCGACGGGCACCGTTGACTTCCCGAAAATGACTGCGGGCTTGGTCAGCAAGGGTGCCAAGGTCTCGACTACCGCATCCACATATTTCATGTCCGCGGCGAACTCGCCCTTCTTCTGCGGCGTGCCGACGCCGAGAAAGTGCACCTCCGCGAACTCGGCGGCCTCCGCGTAGGACGATGTGAAGCGCAGACGGCCTGCAGCGATATTGCGTTGCAGAACATCTTCGAGCCCCGGCTCCCAGAATGGAACCTCGCCGGCCTCGAGCTTCATCAGCTTCGACTCGTCAACATCGACTCCGAGTACCTCATGACCCAACTCGGCCATACATGCCGCGTGCGTGGCCCCCAGATAACCAGTACCGAAGACGGTGATTCGCATGGTCTAGCCGTTCCTTTACACTCAGCCGACAGAATGTGTGGGCAATAGATTTCTTGAACAGTGATCTCAGTAGCGCAAAGAGATACGAACTGCAGGTGAATGGGTGCGAGTCATTGCTACCTCGCGGTCAGTACGCGCCGTCACTCCCGACGACAGCTTTCAAGGTCTTGGCCACGATCAGCACATCGCCCATCATCGACCAGTTGTCGACGTAGGAAAGGTCAAGTCGCACAGTCTCTTCCCAGGAAAGATCAGATCGACCACTCACCTGCCAGAGCCCCGTGATTCCGGGCTTGACCAGCAGACGCCGCTTTACTGTTCCGTCGTAGGCTTCTACCTCACGGCGCAACGGCGGCCGCGGGCCGACCACACTCATCTCGCGGCGGAGAACATTGACGAACTGTGGCAGCTCGTCAATGGAGTACCGGCGGATAATCTTGCCCACCTTGGTTACTCGGGGGTCTTCACGCATCTTGAACAATACGCCGGCACCCTCGTTGTTCTTCATCAGTGCGTCGACATGCTCGTCCGCATTTTGAACCATCGACCGGAACTTGAGCATGGGGAACGGCTGCCCGTCGAGACCCATGCGTTCGGACTTGTAGAAGACGGGTCCCTTGCTGGTTGCCTTGACCGCAATCGCCGTGGCGAGCAGAACGGGACTGATGGCAATCAGAATGAGCGAGGCAAAGAGAAAATCGAACGACGTCTTCGCGAAGCGTTGAGCGCCGTGATAGCGCGGCCGCTCTACGTGAATGAGCGGTAGGCCTGCAACCGGCCGCATCGAGAGACGGGGTCCGGCGACGTCCAGGATGCTTGGTGCGACAACAAGATCCACGTCCTTGGTCTCAAGGTCCCAGGCAAGCTTCCGCATGCCGTCACACCCGAGACGTTCCGTCGCGGTTACGGCGACAGTATCTGCATGGACAAGATCGAGGGCACCGATGACATCGTGCTCGCCACCGAGGATCGGGATCTCACGACCGCCGACTGTGATGACTTTGTCCTTGGCCCCGATATGACCGGGGACGCACACTCCGACAACCCGGAATCCGTCGACGGTTCCGCGTTCGAAGTTCTCCGCCAAATTCAGGACTGCACTGCGGCTTCCGACTACGAGCACCGAAGTCTGGCATTCGCCGTAAGTGCGCCTGCGCGCAATCATCCTTCGGCCTGCCCAGCGACTGATCATGAGGGCAGCCAGGCCGAGAGGGAAGGCGAACGCCAAGTAGAGGCGTGCGATATCGAGTTGAAGCAGAAGGCTCACAATTGCGATCAGACCGAAAAGTCTTACGGTCGCAATGAATATGCGACGGTATTCCTCGGGACCACTGCCGATCACTCGAATCGAGCGAGTCCGGAAGATTCCGAGAGACGCCAACCACATTCCGGCGAGCACCAGGGATACACCGGTGTAACTGAGGTGGCCGAGCACTCCCGACGTCATCGAGGTGGCGTCACCACCGAACCTGAACCATTGAGCAAGGAACACTGCGGCAAGAACGATCGCCACGTCACCGAAGACCAACCGGCGTCGGTACACCGCCTCCCACTGACTTCGAGGCGCCGAATCGTGAGTCGTATCCGGCACCGCTCGAGGTCGCCTGTGCTCAGAATTCAAGGTGGATACGTCGAGTGCCGTCACGAGATCAGTCCCTTCTTCATTATGGACCCAGGAGTTGAGGGCGACTCGTAGCGATCTAGCCCCCTGTGCACACTCGTTACAGAATGGAGCAAATTGTTCGCATCCTGTACTCGCCAAGAGAATTCAGACCGATCGAGTCGCATGTGCAAGTCGAATGAGCTTCATTTCAGCACTGTCTCCGCACAGGATCAAACGCAGTGATCGTGCAGTTCAGACCCGTCGAGGGTTCTTTCGCCGCAAAGTTGAGGGCATCCACACTTTGTCAGACTTGTCCAGCCGTAACAGATCGGCTGAAAGCTCAACTAACCGATCAAATTAGGGCAAGTCGGGCAATTTTTCCGTTAATCGTGTCTACAGCCCCGCATCGACGGGACGTTACCGACAGGTAATAGATAGCTGGATTCGATTCGTTACCCCCAAATCTGCAGCACAAGAGGCAGTCTGGCAAAGTAACTGTGCCACAGCATTTTTCGCAGGACGGCGCCCGGGCCAAGCGGGGACCTACGTCCTACGCAGGGAATTTGGTCCTGGAACCCGCAACTCGAGGGCGAATAGCGCTCAGACGCTTCGCAATACAGCACACGCCAGCAACTCGGGATTGGTCAATCGTCCAGTACGTCGCCGAAAAGGGGCCGAAAAAGTTTTCTCGCTGTCCCAACATGTGGAACGAACTAGGTTTGGTTCAGCGCCAGGGCAGGTCGGACTGCACGGCGAACCACTCGACATGAAGTAGGGTCGGAAGGTCCGATCGGTATCGAGTGCGCAAAATCCGAGTTCGATCGGAACCGAGTGTGATCGGACGAGTTCGAACGGAATATAATCTTGAAGATTCGCGATGTCCGCAGTAGGTCGGGAATCGTTCCTCGACTCGCAGTTCGTTGGCTGATGATCGCAGCTGCTACCGTTTTCGCTTTCTGGCCCACCTGGAACTACTTGTGGCAAAGCACCGTCAACGGCACGGCGATCGGATACGTCTTCGTCCTGCCATTGCTGTGCTTGATTGCCGCAGTCGGCATCGATCTACGACGCGGCCCTGAACTTCCGATCCATGATCGCGAAACCGACAAGATAGTCGGCGGCATCGGATTGATCGTGGCTATCGGCATGCAAGCGTTGTTGATGCCACGGTTCGCGGCCAACTACGAACTGATGCATATCGACGTCCTCGCTGCCTGGATCTTCGTGTGGGCTTCAGCCGTTCTCATGTTCGGTCTCAGACCGGTCAATCGATACTGGGTGATCTGGATAGTCCCGATGATCCTCGCTCCGCTGAACTACCGAACGCTGGCAACGGAACTCGGCGGCACCCGGTTCGACTACAGCATCATCATGGTGCTGGTCGCGTCGGCCGCAACCACCATTGCCGTCAGCCGAACCTGGCGACGCGGATTCATCGGATTCATTGCTTCCACCATATTGGGCACCACGTTGGTGTACTACCTCATTCGCGCCTACCCGACTGCGCCACTCTTTGCCGTGCAACTCCTTCCCGCCGTAGGCAGCGCCCTCCTCGTCGGTGGACTGTTCTACTTCTACGAGCGTCGGGGGCAGTCCTGGAAGCCTTTCGACCGGCCGCTGCGCAAACCGTCCACTGCTACGAGCAACTGGACCATCCTCGTAGTGTTCGGCGCCGCAATACTTCTGTTCCTCACTCCCCTGCCTGCCGGCAACTCCGCTCCCGTCGCGGTCGGGCCACCCCCGACCAGCATCGACCCCCGGTTGATTGTCCCCGCTGGTTGGCATCAGACGTCTACCAGCGAATATGACTGGCCCAAAAGGTATTTCGGTTCCACCTCCGTTTTGACCAGGCAAACAATCGAGGCCGATACACCCGATCCCTCGTGGGATTCCCAAATGCGGCCTCGCACGGTGCAGATCGACGTTGTCCAGGTTCGTCGGCCGGCCACGCTCGCGGTGTATCCGAGCAACGCGACGTACGACTTGCAGAACGCGCGCGTAAGTCCCACTGTCAAGGTTGATCTCGGCCGTGGAGTCGTAGCCGAGATGTACACCATCGTCGACGACGCTCTGCTTCTCACCTGGAGCAATCTGAGTTTCGTCTGGACTCGTGGCGACAACGCAGCTCAACGCGTCAGCCTCATTACCGTCGACAATCACGAACCCGATGCATACTTCCCCGAACCGAAGCCTTCGATGGCCTCCAACGCTGCCAACACGCTGGCAGTCTTGTTGCGTGGTCGGACTGCAACGGAGGACA
Organism: Rhodococcus sp. IEGM 1379; assembly: GCF_030056815.1. Classification (GTDB taxonomy): domain Bacteria; phylum Actinomycetota; class Actinomycetes; order Mycobacteriales; family Mycobacteriaceae; genus Rhodococcus_F. The sequence goes on along the minus strand of NZ_JASHKR010000008.1, from coordinate 59,051 downwards.
ACGAATCGCAGTACAAGGATCTCGGCATGCTCGAAGCCGTCGGCCGACTGATCGTGGAGGGTCAGAAATGGTAAACCCTGACGCGCTCGAGGGCGAAGACACAACGTCGGACTCGTTTCGGGATGCAGCGTTGCACGACGCCGTCAACGGGCTCCGTGAACGCAAGCCGATTTCGTCGGCATCCGTGGCTTTTTATCCGTGGCAACGTAATACGCTCCTGATTGCCTTACTGATCACCGTTCTGTGCCTTGTCTTCTTCCTCCAACCGACACTCATCGCTCTGACCGTGATGTGCACCGTCGGCTACGTGTGGACCATGGCGGACCGGCTACTGCTCTTCACGCGTGGCCTCGACGCATCGTCGATCGTGACGATCAGCGACGAGCGGGCACTCGCATTGACCGATGACGAACTACCGACCTACACAATTCTCGTCCCGGCGTACGACGAACCCGCTGTGGTCGGCGATCTCATCGCTGCGATGCGTGCGATCGATTATCCGGCCGAGAAGTTGCAAGTGCTGCTGCTCCTCGAAGCGGACGACACGATCACCATCGAGGCCGCCGAGAAGGCCGGCGTAGACAAAGTGGTGAGCATCCTGAAGGTTCCGGCTGCTGATCCCCGAACGAAGCCGAAAGCTTGCAACTACGGACTGCATTTCTCGACCGGCGAGATCATCACGATCTATGACGCCGAGGATTCTCCTGACCCGCTACAGTTGCGCCGCGTGGTCGCGACGTTTGCCGACCTGCCACCGAACACTGCCTGTGTGCAAGCAAAGCTTGCGTTTCACAACGGTAACCAGAACCTGTTGACGGCGTGGTTCACCGCCGATTACGCGCTGTGGTTCAACTTCATCCTGCCCGGACTGATGCGCAGCAATTCTCCGATTCCGCTGGGCGGAACCTCCAACCATCTACGCCGTGAAGTGCTCGACGAGATCGGTGCGTGGGACCCGTTCAACGTGACGGAGGACGCCGATCTCGGTGTGCGTATCGCCGAGAGCGGGTACCGAACCGCTGTCCTGAACTCGACGACGCTGGAAGAAGCGAACAGCGACACCATCAACTGGATCCGTCAGCGTTCACGGTGGTACAAGGGTTATCTGCAGACTTGGCTCGTCCACATGCGGCGTCCGGTGGAGCTCTGGCGTGGCCTCGGTCCGGTCGGCTTTCTGCGCTTCACACTGCTGATGGCGGGAACGCCGGTGGTTGCGACGTTGAACATGGTGTTCTGGCTCGTAAGTCTGGGGTGGATTCTGGGGCAACCCGGAGTCATCCAGGAGGTCTTTCCTGCTTACGTGTACTTCCCGGCGTTGGCGTCCCTCGTCTTCGGCAATGCTGCGGTGCTGTACATGAATTTGGTCGCGTGCCGCGAGACCCGAAATGCCAACCTGCTGATCGCGTGCCTTACTGCGCCCCTCTATTGGGTTCTGATGAGCATCGCCGCGATCAAGGGCACCTACCAGTTGATTCGTAATCCCTCGTACTGGGAAAAGACGTTCCATGGACTCAGCGGCTGACGAACTGCACTCCCGTGCCCGCGCATCGAACTACTTCAGTTGCCGATGTGTCGTAACTGTGACAATGCGCAGAACATCCAAAAAAGATTGCTAAAACGTGACGGAAGCGACATATTTTCGGAAAACTCCGGCGGGATGTACTGGCATACGCGGGGATACTCAGGCAATATGGCCGTTATGAGTGGTTTCTCCGAATGGGTCAAGAATCAACTGGAACTTCGCCCGTATGGGGATATTCAAGATGCTGCACGTGCGCTGAAGATTCGACCGTCCGAATTGAGCCGGTGGCTCGCTTCCAAGCGGCCGCCGACGCAAGACACCATGCGCGTGGCCAGCCGTGTCTTCGACGTTCCGATCCTGGAGATCCTGATCGCCGCCGAGTACTTGACCGTCGAGGAAGCCGGATTGGATCCCCGCAGCAGCACCACGGCCACGCTCAGCACACCCGAGCTTTCCCGACCCGGCGCCGACTGACCCAACCGCTCAGATCAGGCAGCCAACTCGGATGACACCTTGCCCACGGAGGCGACAAACAGTTGTGCGCGGGGGCCGTCTGCCTCGAAGCTCAGATCAGTCTCGCCGGCTGGAACCCAGAGAGCCTCACCAGTGTGGAGGCTGCGAGTTGTCCCGGCATGTCGAATGGTCGCGTCTCCTGACATGCACAGCACGATCGAGGGACCGCTGTTGTCCACCACGTACGCCGTAGAGTGGTCGAGTTCCCACCGAGTGAGCATGAATTCACGAGCGGGAGTGGAGTACCGATATTCGACGCCGCTGGAATGCGGCCGAAGAACTTCAACCGAGATCGGGTCGAAATCCAGTATTGCCGACAACTCGGCAACGTCGATGTGTTTGGTGGTCAACCCACCTCGAAGCACGTTGTCGGAATTGGCCATGATCTCGACGGCCGTACCGCTCAAATACGCATGCAGGTTACCTGCCGGAAGATACAGACCTTCTCCAGGAGCGAGGGTAACTCGGTTGAGCAACAACGACATCAGAACCCCACGGTCGCCGCGGTAGTCTCGCGCAAGCTCCGACGCCGTCGACAATTCGGCACGGAATCGGTCCACCACGCTGCCACCGGACGCCAGCAGGGCGGTAGTCCGTTTCAGTACTGTGTCATCTACCTGGGTGTGATATTCACTCGACAGGCCCAACCAGCGAGTTGCCACGCATTTCAGCTTTCCCGGGGTGGGTGACGCTGCCAGGAGAGCAACGTCTTCTGCAAGTTCGGGCACATCGATCGCCGTCAGAAGATCCACGGTGGCCGGCACATCACGAAATCCTGCCAGGGCCTCGAACTGCTCGAGGGCAACAACCAATTCCGGTTTGTGTCGATCATCCCGATAGTTGCGGTGTGCTGCATCCAACGGAATTCCGCCGCGATTCTCGCCGGCATATCCGGCGCGTGCCTGCACTTCCGTGGGATGCGCCTGGAGCGACAAGGATCGCTGCACCGCAAGAACTTTGAGCAGGAACGGCAATCGTCCGCCGAAAGCGTCACGGCATTGCGAACCCAGCGAAGCCAAGGGATCAGTTCCGATCCGCTCCACGAGCGTGGCCGGACCGGAACTCTCGGGCAGCGGCGACGGCGCCGATTCATGGGCACCGAACCACATTTCAGCTTCGGTAGTCGATGACGGGGCAGTTCGTCCAGTGAGTTCGGCCAGGGTTGTCCGCGAACCCCAGTCGTACGATTTGATCACCCCGGCAATCAGTTCCACAGCCGTACCCGATCAGTACGTAAGTTGCGGATCAGGCTGACGCAGACGCTCTTCCAGCCACACACGCAAGGCCGGTCCGTAGTCGTCCCGGCCGAGAGCGTGGTCCAACGATGCACGGAGGAAGCCGCCTGGATTCCCGAGGTCGTGCCGAGTACCTTTGTGAACGACGACATGCACCGGATGCCCTTCGGCGATCATCAGTGCGATGGCGTCCGTCAACTGCAACTCCCCGCCTTTGCCCGGTTCGATCCTGCGAAGAGCATCGAAGATCGTGCGATCGAGAAGGTAGCGCCCGACAGCAGCCAATGTGGAAGGAGCAGAGGCTGTTTCCGGCTTCTCGACCATTCCGACCACTTGCAATACGTCCCGATCACTGTTGTCGCGGGCCGGTAAGACGTCGAAAATTCCGTAGGCACTGACCTCGTCGGGCGCAACCTCGAAGGCACACAGTACCGATCCACCGTACTCGGACCTGACCTTCGCCATTCGATCCAAGACACCGCAGGGATGCACCAAGTCATCCGGCAAGAGAACTGCAAAGGCATCCTCGTCATCACCGAGAACGGATTCGGCAAGACCCACCGCATGTCCGAGTCCCAACGGCGACTCCTGCACAACCGATTCCACCGAGATCAACGCCGGCGCCTTGCGGACCTTCTCGAGTAGATGAAGCTTGCCCGACTCCTGAAGTTTTCCTTCGAGTACAAGATCTTCGAGGAAATGACCCGTCACACCAGCTTTACCGGGCGCCGTGACGATCACCAGACGATTCGCTCCGGCCCGCGCCGCTTCACCGGCTACCAGTTCGATTCCAGGTGTATCCACCACTGGCAGCAACTCTTTCGGCACCGTTTTGGTAGCGGGAAGAAACCGCGTGCCGAGGCCCGCCGCCGGTACGACGGCAGTCTTGACCGAGCACCTGTCAGTCGTAGTCATCAATCACCTTTCAGAGCGTCCGAATGCGCTGCACACCAGCGATACACACCAGCGAGCTATATATCGTGGCCGAAACAACATGTGCCTTCACGCGATTCGCGCGGTACGTACAGACCGATGGCAACGTTGCCATGTCGACAAGTACTTGACCGCGAACCTACCCTACGGACAGCAGCACCCGCGAGAGCAGCAACCACACTCGCGCACTACGTCCACTCCGCGCACAGACGTAAGTCCCGGGCCCTTTGCCGTTCCCGAACTTTCCTCCGGCACAACCGAATCGATCCGGAGCCAATCGACTCTAGTCTGCTTGATCCCCGATCACTGCGTAGAGCGGATCTTCGTACCCGATATCCATCGTGCATTCCGCGAGACGTGGATCCGGCACAAATGCCCACAACAACGCTCCTGCAGTCCCGGCCGCCTTCTGCCCGGACAGCTTGGTATCGATGTGATCCGCCCGGTCATCGAGATCCTCGCAAGACCCTGCGTTCTCCCCGATCTCAGCGACCAGCAGCGGCTTACCGACATCAGCGGCCTGCACGATACGTCGGGCCAGTCCGTTCCACTGATCACCCGGCAGCGGCACTCCGTCCGCTCCGTAGTCGTGATACTGCACCACGTCAACTGCAGGAGACGCACTCACATACTGATAGTCGTCACCAGCGGTTCCGCACTGCCCGCCGCCGGTAAACCCGGCAGTGATCAACGTATTCGGATCCGTGGACCGTAACTCCGCGCCGGCATCATCGAAGAACTCACGCAACACCTGGGCAGCATCAGGCGGACAATTCCGAGTCCACCAATTGCAGGCTGCATCCGTACATTCACTGGTCTCGGGCTCACCCACCAACTCCCACGCCGCCAACGACGGTGAATCCCGCCACCGCAGGGCCGCAGAGTTCATCCAGTCCTGAAAACTCATCGTCTCCCGACCGAACTCGGGTGTGTAGTTCTTCCACCCGTCCACATACCAGTCCCTCGATTTGAACTTCCCGGTTTCACAGGCCCCGTCCTGCGGCGACAGCACCGGTACGAGCAACTGATCGTGCCGCTCAGCGGCATCGAATACCGCATCCATCGGGCCGTAGTCCATCTGACCGGTAAAACGATTGATCGCCAACGCCTGGAAAGCGTCGAACCGTGTGAGCGATCGGGGTGGCAGGGATCCGAAGTACTCGTCGAGATCCACCATCGCACCGCAACCGAAGTTCACCGACCAATCGGTCGCGAGCTGGTACGCGTTGAATCCTGTCGGCCACCACGCCTGACCGTCGAGGCTCAACCCGCTCTCGGAAGCGTCGACGCGAGAGCTTCCCCGGGCACCCACCGGTGAGGAGAACACGCCGACTACAAGAAGGGCGGTCACCACGCTCACCAGCGACATAGCGACACGGGAGTAGCCGGTCCAACGGGGACCTGACCGAAACTCTTCAGCAGACATCTTCGCCCATCATCTCGAATATCGCTTGTCCACGACTGAATCTCTCATCGATCAGTCTCTCACTGCCCTGCAGAATCCACAGCACTTACGATCAACGCCCGGCCTGTTGATTGCCTGTCACGCGGTACAGTCGCCAACTCGACGGATCCATACCGCCGTCGTTGGGCACTTCAAGAACCAGCGCACCCACGCCACCTGCGCCGGTCTCGTACATCGTCGGGTATCGGCGGTTGATCGCGTCGGATGTCCCGCGGCCGGTGTTCGGAACCGACAAAATGTACTCGACACCGAACTCCGAAGGATTGTTCAGGATCCGCACGAAATCACTGTCGGACGGAACCACGAATTGTCTCGGATGATCCGACGCCGCTACGACGGCATAACTTTCCACCGTGTCGAGAAGGACCGATCCTTCCGGCAATTCCAGGTCGTCGAGGTACTTCGCGATCCGCCGTTCGGCTCCGAAGGTCCGTAAATTGGTCTGTTCCTCGAGGTTCTGGCGGCCGGGAATGACAGCGCTCGCTATCGAGTGCTCGAGCACTGCCAGCCGCGCATTTCCCATCGCTACGAGTGTCACGGCGGTAGAGCCGGCGAGCAGGCAGAGTGAGATTACGAGGGGGATGGATGGATGCACGCGCGCCGGGGTTACCGGAGGCGCCGTTGCGGCACGTCCCGGTCGGCGGGAGATCACTGCTGCTCCGCGCGGGGCGATCAGGATCACCAGCACAAAGCACAGCGGTATGACGGAGATGTAGAACCGCAAGAGCGGGAATGTCGATCCCATTGCATAGAGCAAGGTTTGAGCACCCAGTACTGCGCCGAACAACGCCAAAGGAACCACGACGTCAGGGTCGCGGCGGCGGATTGCAAGGAATATCGCGCATCCTGCGAGTACCGGTAGCGTCGGCCCGAGAACTGCGATTTCACTGATGGAGAAGATAATTCGATGGATCGGTGTATCCACGTTCGACCCGGATTGCTCGAGGATGGCACTGTTTCCGTAGACGGACGAGAACTGTTGGAAGGCTTGTCCGGTGATGAGCCAGCTGGCGGACGACCACACCGCGAACGCCAAGAACCCAGGGATGGCAAGTACTGCGCCGTCGAGCGCCGCGGCCCACAGACGGACGACGGGTTGGTCATCACCGTCTTCGGCTTTCGGATACCGGAGCCAACTCACGACAACGACGAGTACGACCGCGACAAACAGCGGAGCGAGAGCGTCGTACCTGGTCAGATATGCCAGGCTCAATGCCAGTCCCGCGGCGATGAGATCGTGCACGTCGTCGTTGTGCATCCACCGCATGAGTCGACGCGCTGCCCAGATCACGAAGAACAGGAATGGCGCCTCGCTCATGCCACTCGCCGCGTACATGACGATCATCGGGTTGACCGCAAAGAGGACCGTCAGTACGGCAGTCACCCATCGATCACACCCACGGTCGCGACTGACACCGCGAATCTGGATTACTGCGCCGGCCATGAACGCAGCCGACATCACCACCGCAGTGATGTTCCATCGCAACAGTTCCGGCCACCAATTGCCAAGTATGCCCATCGGGATCTGTACGGCAGCTGTCAACGGCGTGAACACGAAGCCGATTGCGGCAAAGTGCGGATCACGGCTCAGCAGCATCGCTGATACAGCTGCGACGCGACTGAGCGAATCCGTGAAGATGAAGCCGATTCCGGCATTCATCCACACACCTAACGCGGTGTAGGCCGCGAAGAGGAAGAAGAACAGTCGCCACGGTTTCTGCTCGGGCTTGCCGTGTTCGGTGTCGGCGACCCTCGCCGACCTCGGATGAACGGGCTTCCGATGGGCAGCGCTCGTTACCGTCACTTCGTGCGGCGCCTGACCAACAGCAAGCCACCGACAGCCGCCACCATCAGCACGACCGTGCCTAACCCGATCCAACCCACCGTCACGAGGGAAAGCCCGGTGTCGACGTCCGATGCGGCAACAGTGCCCAGCGGTGCAACGTTCACGCCGATGTCGAATGGTTCGGCGCCCGCCGGAGCCACGACGAGGTCACCGGTGAGTCGGGCGAATCGATTCTTGTCCCCGTCCAACCAGTTCAGGATCGCATCGGCATCGGCAGGATTGCCGTTGGATGTCAATGCCACGACTTCGCTGTGGGAATTCGACATCACCTGGAGCGCACCGTATGCAGAACCGAATTCGAGTCCCCGCAACCGCAGAAGACCCTGATCAACAGTATCCATCGGCAGTTTCACGGAGGTCGGCAATGCGCCGTCAGCTGCGATCAGCAGTGTCGGCAGCGGGCTTGTTGCCGCATCCCCGAATGACAGGACCCGCGGTTGCAGGGGCATGTAGCTCAACCGCTGCATCTGCACGACAAGTCGCTGAGCGCGGACCAGGTCGGCAAAATCGCCACGACTGAGTCCGACGTCGACGGTCGGCAGCATCGACTGCGGCAGTGACTGGAATCCTCCGGGAACAGGAGGAAAGGCATCGGACGACGTGATCGTGCTCGACGGATCTAGCGTCAGGGTGGAGGGACTGCTCGTCCCACATTGAAAGTCTCCCGTGACGTCCAGAGCGACGGCGACGGACATGTTTCGAGTCAGGAGCTCGTTGGGCACCTCGACGGTGACGTCGAAACTGCCACTGCTGTTCGCCGCCGACGACTCGAGACGCTTACCGTCGAGACTGACGGACAATTCACCACTTCTCGAATTCGGTAGGGGCACATACGTTCCTATGAGCCGAATGGAGACGTTTTTGAGTGAGCGACCGAGCTGCGACTGACTGAACGGGACATCCACCTCGATGTGATTGAGCCCGGACGCCGTCAGGGTGCCCAGCCGCAGCTTCTCGAGCGTGATTGCGTCTTGTGAGATCTCGGCGACAGCACTGTCCGGCGATACGACGGCTTTACTCGCAGCCCAGTAGCCGTCGAAGTTGGCTGCCAGCAGACTTACCTGTGGTATCAGAGTCTTGTTGTCACCCACGATCTTCAGAACCGGGAACCCGTTCGGTGCAGACACCAGTTCGATACCGGCATTATTGTCGGTTCCGACAACGATGGCGCGCTCGAACAGATTCGGCGCCACGTCCGGCAATACCTGGCCTGGCGGCAACTGCTCGACCACAACCGTTTCGGGTTGACTGCCGTACTGGTTGACGATTGCAGTACTCAGTTGCAGCGCCGCACTCTGCTGAGCGGGAGAGGAGCCGTCGGCGACGAAGATCGTTGCCTTTCGCAGGATCGGAGGAAAGAAGGTGGCGACTGTCGTCGGCTGCTGCTCAATTCCGTCAAACACCACGGATGTATCACGTAGAGATAAGGATTGGTAGTGGCTTCGGTCATAACAGCGGTCGTCAAGTGGCACCACGTGTGCAGCCATCGAGAGAGTGATCGCCCGATCAGCGACAGCCAATCCGTTCAGCGGTATGGATACGGGAAGTCCCTGCCCGACAGTTCCCGCGTCGAAGTCGGTCCGCGACACGAACCGGCCGTCTGCACTTACCTCGAGCCACCCCCGACTGAAATCTGTCGGGGCGGTGAGAGTTCCGATCACCGTGGTAGCAGTCAGTCCGTCCGGCACCGGAATCGTGACGATGACCGGGGTGTCCTGCGCGGGAAACGCCACGTCGGCGCCCCGTCCGAGTTCGGTGAAGGAGATTGCCCCAACCTCGCCGGTTGTGGTTGTTTCCCCGGATGAGTCACCGAGATCCTGCGCCTGCGCAGGGAAACCGATTAAGGACACGGCCACCATCAGAGCGGCAGATGCCACCACCACCGTACGACGTACTCTCACAACCGGAGTCTCCCTCTACACCTTGCGGGGGTACCGAAATTCGGTCACTGCCCGAACAAACCATATCGGTCGATTTGTCAGTTCGTTGAAACAGCCACGAAGATACGCAACAGCCGCCTACCCGTCGCGGTGATCGGACACCACTAGCGGATCACCGAAGCCCCGGCTCGTTGACAACTTTCTGTGCATACTGCGCCAGTGATATTCCCCGTGCCTTCGCCGCCACGGACAACGCCTCCGTTGCCGCATAGATATCGAGACCGTCGAGTTCGGCAATCATTCCCACTGCCAGCTCGATCATGTTCCGAGACAAGAGAATATGTTGCGTGGTGACTGCCGCCGCATCGGCCATCGATTGCCCGTAAGCGTTGCTCAGCTCCCGCGAGTTCCACAAATCAGCCGTGAACACGACCAACGACCCCAGCGGAGTCAGCGCGAGCTTCAGCGGAAATGCACGGAAACCACCGAGACCATGGAGCGCAGCGCTCTCCGCGAACGAGGTCCACGGAGAGCTCGCGATGTCGAAATCATCGATCATGACACCGACCCGTGGAGCGCACTCATCGCAACAGGAGCACGATTAACCAGGCCACGAGGCGGTTCGAATCCGGGTTCGATGGATTCACACACGATCTCGACTCCAGATCCGTCGGTCGATTTCAGCACGAGCACACACCACGTTGCATCGAAAGCGCGACGCGAACGCTCGGTGACGACCGAAAGCAGATACCGAGAGTCGAAATCGGTAGTCAACAAATGAGTAATCTCGGCGATCGCCACCTACCCCAAGAGAGTGATCATCGGTGGCCTTCCTCCCTCGTCGACTCGGGCCATACTCACACGACACCGGGTTGATTCGTCATTCGCCCTCGCCTCCGGTCTCGGAGAAGCGCGTGCGCCGATGAACAACGGCGGTAGCTACTTCCCAAATCGACTGACCGGTTGAATAGGCAGTTGCTCGCAATCTCGACAATGCCTCGGCAACAGGCATTTTCAGTTGCACCGCAATCATCCCTATCCCCTGATTGACTTCCGAAAGGTGAAAAGCATTGATCATGCCCCCGGTTTCCGCACGTTCGTCCAGCAGCAACTCGTCCAGCAATGTGGCCGCGATGGCCTCCGCGGATACTGTCGCAATCTCCATCTGACTATCCGTCAAGGGACCGGGCTCGCAACCAGGTTAGACGTGTCGATGCCACAGTTTTATCAGGTTGCGGTTATCCGGCGCGCAGATCGGGACCCGATACAAATTGGTCATTTCCCGTGAACCTCGCGAGTCTCCGGGTAGCTCCGACTCGTTCCGACTCGTTCACCTTGTGAATCCGATCGGAATGGACCGACTCCAGCGCCACTTGGACGTCGCTGCCCCCACTCCCGATCGCGTGATCGAATTGATGACTCGGTGCACCGGTGCCGCAGTCGAACTCGTACCGGGCGTCCATCACGCGAGTGTGACCGCAACGTTGGACAACATACCGCTCACGGTCGCCCCGACGGACCCCTTGTTAGTCGCCTTCGATCTCGCCCAGTACTCATTCGGCGAAGGACCATGTCTCACTGCATCGAGAACCGGCAATTCCGTGCGCCTTTCACTCGACGAACTCGAAGCGCGCCGGCCGGTACTGGGACAGACAGCCAGGGATGCACAGCTCACCGATTTCCTGGCGGTACCTCTGCTCGTCGAACAGTCATCGGTGGGATCACTCAACCTCTACTCGGAGAACAGCATCGTCCACTCGATCCGCGACCGTGACCTGGTGACTGCCCTGGCCGATTACCTGGGAAATGCACTCGAAGCTGCGGCTCACGATCAGCGGCAGGGGCAGGCTGCTGCCGCTTTGCGCCATGCCGTCGGGCTCGGGTCGACATCGAGCGCGCAGTCGGCGTTTTGATGCACTGTCACGATTGTGATGCGGCAACCGTATTTCGCGAACTCGAAGCACTTTCCGATCTAAAATCGGTCAATATACTCGAGGTAGCCCGCCAGATCCTCGGATCGACCGAGAACGAACACGTCTGAGAGAACACACGCGCGAGGTAGCCATGACTGATCGGACTGAAGTCGAACTACTCGATACCGACTACAGCAACATTGCCGACAGCAACGTCACCACCAAACTTGATGCCCTCGCAAGTGCATTATCCGATATCGCAGCCGGACTGGGCTCTCATGTCGTGATCGATGACCTGCTGCATCGCGTGTGCACCCTCATCGTCAATACGATCTCAGGCGCCGACATGGCCGGCGTAACTCTCCTCTCCGAAACTGGTTCTCCTCGTACTGCGGCAAGTACCGACAGCGCCGTGATCGACGTCGATTTGAATCAGTACGCCTCCCGCGAAGGGCCATGCCTCGAGGCTGCACGAACACGATCCGTCGTATGTGCCACCGTCGTCGAATCCGAATCACGCTGGCCAACTTTCAGTGCACATCTCAGCGATGTCGGCGTACAGAGTTTCCTTTCTGCGCCGTTGTGGGTCGACGAACGCCATGCCGGCGCCCTCAATATCTACGGTCGCGACCCTCATGGATTCAGCGAAGTGGACGCATTGATCGTGCGTGTCTATACGACGTCGATCGAAGCCCTGCTTCGTGTCGCGCGTGAAGTCGAGTGCGCCAGGAACGAGATTGCCGGTCTCAACACCGCTATGAAATCCCGGGCAACGATCGAGCAGGCCAAAGGGATACTGATGGCAATACGTGGGTTCGATTCCGAATCGGCGTTTCGGGTCCTCGTAGCCGAGTCTCAACGATCGCAACAGAAGTTGAGTACGATCGCCGAGCAGATAGTGAAGGGCGCGGAAGCGGCGCAGTGAAACACAAGACCTGATTGACACAAAACGGACCGAAGGTCCGTCTTGTGTCATTTTTCATAACCATTGGTTTACCCAGTACTGCGACCGGGTATTGCTGAGTCCGTAGGGGTCGGTCAACACTCGCCCGACACCCTGCGGAACGTAACCACCAGCCGGCTTCTCGGAGTCCGGACCAGGCAGTATTCGACTCAGGAGACACATGCCCGTGACCATCTTCCCGACCGAAGTGGACGCAGGATCTTCCATCCCCACAATCGCAACTGTTCGCGTACGCGCCGCAGCGGAACAATTGAGCACCCTGCGCGGCTTTACCGGCACTATCGCACTCAACCACGGTTTCGACGTCGATGCCGTCGCCGATCTCGAACTTGCCATCGACGAAACCGCCGGCATGTTGATGCCTCTGGCAACGCCGGGCACTGATATTGTCTGCACTTTCGAAGCCCCTGTCGACGCACTCCGGATAGTCATGTCCGTGACGGCCAGTTCCAGCGTGGCTTCTTCTCAACACTCGTTCGGATGGTTTGTACTCGAGGCACTTACCGACAGCGCGATATTCGAACAAACTCCCCTCGACCAGAGTCGATCGGGTGATGCAAATAACAGCTCGACGGTGACAGTGACACTGCTGAAGAACCTTCTTCAACGAGGCGAGTAACACAGACCTCGGCCACTTTTTACTTGATCGAAGGCCTTCGATAACTCGTCGGGAGCAAAAAAATCTTTACCGACACCCTGCCAGCACGACACCCCAAAAAACATCGTTATTGCAGGTCAAATGCAATATTGCGAGAGTGGGACACCAACACCAAAGTCCCGAATGTCCATACTCGTTAGGGATTAGTGCAAGTTATCGAAGACAGAAAAAGAAGAGCATGGCAGGATCAAGGGTGAGACCGAACTCTCGATGGGAGGGCTCGGCTCGATGGATCCAGGAGAATTTGGTTATGGCTCAGGGCAGTGTCAAGTGGTTCAACGGTGAAAAGGGCTTCGGATTCATCGAGCAGGAAGGTGGCGGACCGGATGTGTTCGTTCACTACTCGGAGATCCAGGGCAGCGGCTACAAGTCCCTCGACGAGGGCCAGAAGGTCGAGTTCGAGATCGGACAGGGCCAGAAGGGCCCCCAGGCTCAGAACGTTCGCGCCATCTGAGTTCGATCCCCGTCTGACTTCAGACTGAAAAGGCTGGACGCTCGCACTAAGTGCAAGCATCCAGCCTTTTCTTATGCCTCAAGCCTCATGTCTCGAGGGTTTTGTTTTATCTACGGCTCTGCCTCAGTGATGCTTCGGGATCGAGTGCGAGGTCGCTAACGGACTGCAGTTCACCGACTTCGGTTTTGAGGATCCGCATCGACCTGCCCAATCCCCTGGCTGCGTCGGGCAGCTTCTTCGAACCGAACAACACCAGCAGCACAACTGCCACGATTGCCCAGTGGGCTGGGCTGAGCGCACCCATCAGGCGGGTTCCTTACCTTCGGGGTACACGGCATCGACCTCGACCTCGACGAGCCACCCCGCTATGGGTAGTCCGGCAACTTCGAGCGCGAAGCGAGTGGGGCGCGCACTGTTACGTTCGATCGGTGCAATCGGTGCCGCCGTCCCCATCGGAACCAACTCCGTGTCCCCGGTATCGAGGTTCGTGTTGGCGAAGAACTGGCGGTAGGCGCGATTCCATCCGGTGTAGTCGGCCTTGTCTGCACCCGGCGCGTTGTCGAGGAATACACGCATCGTGACGACGTCTTCGAGACTAAGCCCCTGGGCTTCGAGATTGTCGCGAATCTTCTTGAGTACGTTGATGCCTTGAGCCTCGGTGACGCTCACTCCGGCCGGCAGAACTCCGCCGGAGAACTGGGAGTCGATGTACGACTCAGGAGAGCCTTCAGGTGCAGTCTTGTTTCCGGCCGACGGTCCGATACCACTGGTCTTGTACACCGCGGTGTCAGCACCGATGGCCACACCCTGCGCGATCATCGGATTGGCTTGTCCGGCTTCGAGTACCGACTTCGAGATGAAGGAGCTTTTGGCGGTGTCTGCTTCAGCTGTGTCCGTCGTGCAGGCTGTGGCGGTGCCGAGCAGGACTGTGGCAGCGAATGCGGCGGCAACAACTTTGGTGGTGCGAGATTTCATGGTGTGCTCCTCGGAGAGTGATAGATGGAGACGGTCTGCTGCGCGGTCCGCGCTAGGCACCCTGCGCGACACGCTGGTGAAGGTGAGTGACGACGTCCTGCGCCGACGTGAAAGCCCCGTGCTGCCAAGCGATTGCGTTCGAGAGGTGATCGCCGGCGAAGTAGATTCGATCGACAGGTTCGAGCAACTTGGTGTATTCGGGAGTTGCCATGCCGCCGTGGGAATCTCCGGCGCCGGCCCAGGACGCCCAGGCCGACTCCGAGTACTTGGTACGACGCCAGCTGCCCGAGAAGGAAGAAGAAATGTCGCGGGTGTACTTCTCGCCGTGGATCTCCGAGCCTTCGGCAATCGCCTTGGCGAGGCGCTGCTTGTGAGTGAGGGATTCGAAAGCCTGCTGACGCTTGCCCGAACTGTAGTAGGCGACAACAATTCCCCGGTCAGAGTTGTAGTGGTCGTAGGGAAACATGATCTGAGAAATGTCGCGGTCGGTGTTGGACGCACCGCCGTAGATACGGTCCTCCGTCTCCCACCAACGACGCGAGTATTCGATGCCGAGCTTGCCCGACGAACTCGGCTTGGCTGCATCCAACGCCAGCAGAATATCGGCGGGCAGATTGTTGTCCAGCCGCTTGATCAGGTGTGGCGGAATGGTGCAGATGGCGTACTCGGCCGTGATCGACTTAGCCTTGCCGTCTACGACGTAGTCGACGGTAACTCCCTCGGGCACGTTCTTCATGCCGCTGACCTCGGCACCGAATTCGATGTTCTCCATACCGATTGCGTCTTGGAACTTGTAGTAGATCCGATCCATTCCGCCGACGGGAGTCATCATCGTCATGGCCTGGTCGTAACCGAACTCGAAGGAGAACGCGCGTCCGATACCGCCCTGGATGACGTCGCTCATGCCGAAGGGGTCGATCTCGGTACCGAAGTTCAGACCCGCTCCCGGCTCCACCGAATGTCCACGACGCGAGGACCCGACGTAACGTCCGTCGCTGGAGAGGTCACCGAAGTCTTTGAGGAACGATGACAGAGCTTCCTTGTCCTCCTTGGTCAGTTCCTCGTCGAGGGCTCCCTTGTTGGTGGCCTTCTGCAACAGTTCCGACATGTAGCCGTAGGTGTCGGCCTTGGCTGCACGGTAGGTGATCGACTGGTTGGCGAGCGGTTTGGTGCCGGTGTAGTTGACCATCGTGTTGGCATTCTGGTTGCCGAACATCTGAAGTTCGACGCCCAGTTCACGGCAGTAGTCGATGGTGTTGTGGTTCTGTGGAATTCGGGTGGCACCGAGATTGTAGAAATGCCCCTCGGAGAACGTGCAGGTCTGGGTCTCGCCGTTGAGATCCGTCTCCGTCGTTCCATTGCGAATCGAATAGACTCGGCCACCCGGACGATTGCGGGCTTCGAGGACAGTGACCTTGTATCCGGCCTTCTGCAATTCGTAGGCCGAGCACAGGCCGGCCGGGCCACCGCCGAGAATGACGACAGAGTGGCTGCCCTTGACTTGTCCGATGAGGTCGCCGGCCGCTGGTGCTTGAAAACGACGCGGGGTCGCCGATGCTGCCGGCGCCAAACCGATGGAGGACATTGCCCCGAATGCCAGGCCTGCGCCGCCGGTGATTCCCAGACTGCGCATGAAAGATCTACGTGTGTACGACAATTCAAGCTCCCAAGTGTGCGCCCGGCGACCCGGGTGGTTGGTTCGAAAGCAAGCATGGCCTGGCGAAGGGTCCAGAACTTGACGCCCAGGAAACAGTCCGTGAGGTTCGAGTGGGAATTCTTCTGCGACATTGCCACCCAGTCTCAGGCGAGTGCGATCAGCGGAAGCATGTTCGAAATATTGCCGTTACAGAGCCCGACTAGCGTGACGCGACATGTCCGCCCTCACCGAAGCCATCGCGAAGTCCTTCGCGACGCGCGCCAAGCAGCCACCGGCTCGCTCTCCGCTGCGAGCCCTTGGGCGTAGGCAACTTTCGGGTGCCGAAGTACTGGCGCAATCGGTGGCAACGACGGCGCCCGCGGTCTCGATGGTCGTCCTGCCCGTCACCATGCTGACACACGGACATCTGCTCGGCGGAATGATCACGATCATCGTCGCAACAGTGCTGGTGACTCTGATCGCGTTCTGCGTATCTCAATTCACCAGGCGAATGGCAGCGTCGGGCGGGCTTCACAGTTTTGTATTCCGAGGACTCGGCACCCGAGCCGCCCTCACAACTGGCGTAGCCATGCTGGTCAAGTACCTCGGTAGCGCGGTTATGACCTTGTATCACGGCGGACAAGCGGCCATTGCGCTACTTGGGTTTGCCGGCATAAACCTGCACAACACATTTCAGGTGACTGCTCTGTATGCGGGCATCTCCGCGCTGATACTCGGTGCCCTGGTCCGCAGCGTCAGATTTGCGGCCTGGGCAATCCTGATCGTCGAGGCCTGTTCACTGCTCTTCATCATCGCGCTCATGCTGATCGGCGGGTCGGGAAGTCAACAAGCACAGATTGTTCCGCCGACATCGAGTCACGGACTGTTGCTCACGGCGTTGGCTGCCGTATTTGCACTCGCCGGCTTCGAGAGCGCCGCATTCTTCGGTCCCGAAGCTCGACGACCCCTGGTGACCGTCACGCGCACAGTACTTCTCACGCCATTGATCTGTGGTGGACTGTTCGTCTTTGCCGGCTGGGCAGCGTGGTCCGGACGCAGCGATACTCTGGTCAACGCATATCTTCACGGCACCGCAACCGGCGTCAGCCCGGCAGTGGTGATCGCGCTCAACATCGGGTTGGGGTGCTCGTGGCTGGCTTCGTCGATGGCATCGTCGAATGCTGCTTCGCGCCTGATCTATTCGTTCGGGATCGAGCGTCTTATCCCCCGCCGATTCGCTTCCGTGCACAGCGTCTTCCGCACTCCCCACATCGCCTTGAGTGCTGTCATCACCGCAGTCCTGCTGGGTGGCGGCGCATTTGCGGTTCTCGGACGAGGTGAGATTTTCGAAGATCTACGTCTGACGGTGCGCGGTGCAGTCATCCTCGCCTACACACTGGTGGCAATCGCGTCCCTCGTATTCCTCACGCGCATCAGCGAACACACTCCCGGCATTCTTGCTGCTGCATCGTGTGGTAGCGGCGCAGGCGGCGTGACTCTCGGTTATCTGGTGTATGTCAACATGATCGACCATTCCTATGTCACACCGATCGCCGTGCTGTCGATCTTGATGTCAGGCACACTCTGGCAGCTCTATCTTGCTCAGCGCAGCCCGAAAAGCCTTCTCCACGTCGGAGCCTTCGACAGACCCGAGACCGAGGACGTACTCCCGGGCGCGGGGGTATTCGCCACCGATGCAGCCGGAAACATCGTACTGGTGGGCGAATCGGCTGTAGGCGAATCGGCGATGGGTGCCCGCTGATGGTCGGTGGACCTCGAGATCTGGGCGGCCATGAACCGCGAGCCGTCCAGCGTGCGCTGGCACTCCTGGAATCAGTTGCCCGCCTGGGATCCGGCGCACGAGCCAAAGACATTGCCGCACTTGCCGAAATTCCACCGGCAACCGCATATCGGCTGCTCAACATCCTCGTCGCCGATGGATACCTGGTTCGGATCGCGGACCTTTCCGGATTTGCGCTCGGCCGACGCACCCGCGAATTGGCTGGAGCAGCCGGCGAACCCACGGCTGTGGACAACGTCGCGATTCTCGAAGAACTCCGGGAGCAACTCCGCTACGGAATCTACCTCGTGTCGTACACCGACGGAAAGATCAGACTCGTCGACCGCGATCCTGATCACGAACTCAGTGGTGAGCGCACTCTGGTGAGCGTGCTGCATGCGTCTGCAATCGGCAAGGTTTTGCTTGCTTCTCTGGCCGAGCCGGCCGTTCTGCCGCTTCGGAAAGTTACCGCATACACCATCATTGATGCGGATCGCCTCGAATTGGAGCTCTCGCGGATCAGGCGCGGTGAGCCGGCTCGTGAAGTGGATGAAATTCGAGTGGGCCGCTCAGCTGTCGCCGTACCGATTCACGATGCGCAACACAGCGTCGTCGGAGCGCTCGCAGCGATCGGACCGACAGGCAGACTATCTACGGAGGACACCGAGCTGTCGGGTTTGCTCCGTGAATACGCCGACAAGATGGTGTCTCCGGAACTCTCCCGTGCAAGCTGAGCGTCACAGCCCGAATATTCGTTTCAGAAAACCGAGATGTTCGTCAGCCCAGCCGATGAGCCCGAGAGTTTCGTCGAGGTTCTGCGGCGGGTTCCGTACCAGTGTGTCCCGCCTGACCAGACGATCGAAATCCACAGTCTCGGAATCAAACTGCACCCCCGCAACCGACATGATTTTCACCAGTTCCTGTGCCAGAACTCCGTACGCCACCGTGGTCGGGTGAACTCCGTCCAGCGAGAACAGGCCGCCGGACGCTCGACCTCCCTGTCCGTCGGCGGACAGGAACCGTGAATCCGGTACCGGCACAAGATCAGTGAGCGCCTTGGACAGTGGATAGGGTGTCCACCACGACGGCCGTGCGTTGACGTCTGCGATGTATCTTCGCGATGCCACGCGCTCGAGAAGTCCCGCGACATCGAAGAGGTGCCAATCTTTACCCACCCGTCGAGCGTTGGACACCGCCTGTTCGATCCCCTTGTTGCACAGGTCGATCGCCGTGTCGACTGCCCAGGCCTCGGCTCCGGTGATGTGCTGATCGCGTCGTGGATCGAAGTCGGCGTCACGCACCCAAGGCCGGGCGTAAAACGGGAAGTACCGCGAACCGGTTTCGACCTTGCCACCCAGACCGCGCGCTATCGGGGCAATCGTGACGTGCGGAACCGTGCAGAGGATCACGTGCTGCGCATTGATTCTCCGAATCGCAGTGAGTACATCGGCGTACTCCGAAGCGAAGTGACTCGGCTGCCACACTGTGTAGTCACGCTTGGCATCCTGGTCACGAAAGTTGTTGCCGCTCCACTGCACCCGAAGCTCTGTCACCGTCCGAAGCGCATTGTTCGCGCCGAGAAAGACAATCAGAGTTTCGATTCCCTCCTTGCCCATTTCTGCGGCCGCGTCGAATGCCGTCATGTGTTTCTCGGCATCCGTACCGCGTGGGAGTACCCGCAGTGCGGCGCGCTCGCCGTTGTTTTCGACGATCTGACTGAGCACATCGTCGTGAGGCTGATGCATCGCCGCTTCGCAGGATGCTGCGGTCTTTGTCAGCGCATCCCTCAAATCCCAACCGTAAACCGAGAGATTGTGATTGATCGCCGAGAATGTGGGTGCGAAGCTGCCCGGGCCACGTTCCCAGTAATCCTCGACCTGATCCACGAATCCGCGTGCCGCGAACAGTGCCAGCGGAATCTCCCACAAGTCAGTCGTAGTTCCGAAACGCTCTTCCAACGTTCGCAGGAGCAGTTCGATGTTGAGCGGAAGCCCACCAGGGCCTCCGTATCGAGGGAATCGAAATTGGTCGAACCAGCCCAGTTGATACGCGATGATCGCCGGATACGACAGATCGGTATTGAACACCGCCCCGCTCTGAAATCCCTGACTCAAGGAGTCCCCGATTACCACCAACCGATGGCGGGCGGAGCCGGCAGACGGAACGACGGGGATTCCGAATGTGGAATCGAATTGTGGAACACGCGGCCCGGCGGCTGCTGCGGCCACGACGTCGGCCGGAGTATCAGAAGGCAGTTCCATGCACGTTCACCTCCAACGAGGTCCCGCAAATGTCAGCCGATCAGCGGTGGATTACGACGATCATTTTGCGGACGTTCGGATGATGCGTCCGCTTCGAACAACGCGACAGTCCGATCCGCCCAGGCTTGATTGCGGCTTGTGAATTCGGCGCGGTCACGCTTCGCAATGGCCCGACCGAAAAGAATGGCGATCGGAATGGCACAGACCACCCACACGAGCAGTACGCCGCCCACAATCCACCACATAACACGCAATTATGCCCGAATAGTGGCGAAGATCCCGACAGCTATCCCAGGAGTCCCCAATGTGACATCGGAGATGCCACTCGTCAGTCGGCCGAATTGTTGACTTCTCGGCGGCTACGGACCCGAATCCATCCTCGAACTGCGATGCCGAATGCCGCAAAACCCAGCAAATCAGACACCGTTAGTCCGTGCTGCGAGTTGAGCGACCACAACACCTGACCCTCGAGGGGTCCGTTGAAAAGTATCCACGCCACTGCTGCAACTGCAGTGGCCACAGCACTGGCCGTCGAGGGCTTGAGCAGACACACAGCGCTGGTGACAAACAGCAAATTCATGAAGATCAGGCCGTAGAACAGGCTGGTCATCGCGAAACCCTCCGTCAGCAACGCCCTCCGTCAGCCGCGATTGAAGTTCAGGTATGCCTTCGACGGGGTCGGTCCGCGCTGGCCCTGGTACTTGGAACCCGCCTCGGAACTTCCGTACGGGAACTCGGCTGCGCTCGACAGTCGCAGTAGGCACAGCTGACCGATTTTCATTCCCGGCCACAACGTGATCGGGAGATTCGCGACGTTGGACAACTCCAGCGTGATGTGACCGTTGAAGCCGGGATCGATAAATCCTGCGGTGGAGTGCGTCAGCAGGCCCAGACGCCCCAAGCTGGACTTACCTTCGAGGCGTCCCGCCAGATCGTCGGGCAGTGAGCACACCTCGAGCGTCGACCCCAATACGAACTCACCGGGGTGCAGAACAAACGGCTCGCCCTCGGCCGGCTCGACTAAACTGGTCAGCTCGTCCTGGCGCAGCGCCGGATCGATATGGGTGTACTTCGTGTTGTTGAAGACGCGGAACAGACCGTCCAGTCGCACATCGACGCTCGACGGCTGAACCATGGAATCGTCATAGGGGTCGATACCCAGGCGTCCAGAGGTTACTTCGGCACGGATGTCACGATCAGAGAGCAGCACACGTAGAGGTTACCGGTTGCGCCCCCTCGAGCCGACCACACTCCAGCGCCGTCACACCGTGCTGCACAGATTGATCACACCGTGATGCGACGAACTGCTCGGGTCTTGTAGGCCGACAGGTCGAAGCGTGAGAGCTTACGACGCAGATTGCTCATCGACCCCGGCCACGGCAGCGCCACCCGGCCGTTGTCTGCGAGGTAGTAGCTCGCGCAACCGCCCAGCGCAAAGGTCGATGATTTCATCGTCTTGTCCACGGCGTCGACAAAGGCCTGCTGCTCTTCCTCCCGAACCTCGATGCTGGTCAGTCCGTGCGATCGCAAGGATTCGAGCGCCCCGAGGATGTAGTCGGTTTGCGCCTCGGCCATCACGAAACCCGACAAGGTTCCCGCGTTGGGTCCGAACATTATGTACGCGTTGGGGAATCCCGCCATGGTGGTTCCCATGTATGCCGTCGGGTTGCCGTCCCACACGTCTGCGAGGCTCCGGCCGTCTTTGCCGTGAATGCGTTCGGCTACCGGATGATTTTGCAGAGTATGAAATCCGGTGCCCAGAACGATGGCATCGGCGACGGCTTCTCGGCCGTCCGCCGCAATGACGGAGTTCTCGGTTATCCGAGCTGCCGGGGACGTCCAGAGGTCGACGTTGTCGCTCGCCAACGCCGGGTAGAAGTCGTTGGAGAACCCCAATCGCTTGCAGGCAGGCGCATAGTCGGGAGTGAGATCGGCAATCATCTGCGGGTCGGTAATCGACTTCCGGATGTGCGCCTTCGCCACAGTTGACATCGCACGCGCGAAACGCGGAAACTTCGTCGCGAGAACAAAGAAGATGTCCATCGGAATCCAGATCCCCAGTCGCATCGCCTTCATCAAGGCCGGGAATCTGCGCAGCATTCGACGCTCGAATGCTGTTGTCTTCCAATTCGGTTTGGCCATCACCCACGACGGGGTTCGCTGCAGGACCGTCATCTGCTTCACCGCCGGCTGAATGGCCGGCACAAACTGAATTGCCGACGCGCCCGTGCCGATGACTACGACATTCTTGCCCGTCGGATCGAAGTCTTTCGGCCAGTTCGACGAGTGGAAGACTTCACCCTTGAAATCCTCCAGGCCCGGCAACGACGGGATGATCGGCTCGTGGAGCGGACCTGCGGCAGTGATGAATGAACGAGCTTGGTAGACAACTTGATTGGTCGTAATTTGCCACCGTTGCAAGCTGTCGTCCCACGTCGCGTCGAGCACTTCGGTTCCCAGTTCGAATTTCTCCGCCAACTGGTACTTCTCACACACACGATTCAGGTAGGTCTCGACTTCATCCTGGGGTGAGAATCCGGCACTCCAATCGGGATTGAGCTCGAACGAAAATGAATAGACATGCGACGGAATATCTACGGCGCAACCGGGATACGTGTTGTGATGCCAGGTCCCGCCGACGCTGTGCGCTCGTTCGACGATCACGATGTCGTCGATCCCTTTTCGTAGGCAGCCGATCGCGGCCGAGATACCGCAGAGTCCCCCACCCAGAATCAGCACGTCGACGACGCGCTCGCCTTGCCCTTCAGCACCGTGAGTCGGCTCCGCGATTGTCAGGTCCTGTGTAGGCATGTGTGTTCACCTTCCCGATCGGCCGAAATTGGCCATTGAAGTGATGCACACCACATATTAGTCAGTAACCACTTACTTGTCTAGAGCCAATTTCAGCACGTCAGGGCCCTTGACAAGCCCACCACAAGCGAGAAGTATGCAAACACTTACTTGCAATCAGGAGTTTCGTTCGACCAAACCGTCGATCACGATCGCGGTGATCTGTTCCGCTAGGGCCACCCGATCACGCGAGCGCTGATTGAGCTGATCCGAGACAGTGAGAAACCATGCCGCTCCGAAGATCATCTGAACAACCAGCTCGGCATCAAATTTCTTGTGTGCCCAGGCTTTCAGATTGATTTCGACAACTTCTTGAATCTTATCCAGCGACGGCATGATTCGAGTTCGGAAATAGTCGGTCGACGCTTCCGACTGACCGAACAGCATCACACCCAGCAGGGGCGCAACCTCCCCCATCACATCGAGGAGTTCGGCGATGAATGCGGATGTACGAGCGCGCATGACCTCGGCAGTCACGTCGAATTCTTCGGGCGGGGCACCAGAGGCGGCGACCAAACGCAGCACCGCGGCCTCGAGGGGCGCGGCCACCGCAGCCTCGAACAACTCTTCCTTGGATGCGAAGTGCCGGTACAGCAACGCCTCGTTGACGCCGGCTTCCACAGCGATATCGCGGGTTCTGGCCCCAGCGAGGCCGGTGCGCGAGAAGACAGTTCGAGCAGAACGAACAATTTGTTCCCGCCGGTCGTCGGCGCTCAAACGTTTGCGCGGCGCGGTCACCATTCACGCTCCGATTGCACTGCCACAGCTCTCGTCCGGTTCTGCACCATCCGACCCTACCTCCCGTCTCCAGAAAGAAATCCGATGAAACTACGAATGCCTCCCGCACTCCTCCGAATGGGACTTCGCGGTGCCCGCCCCCTCTTCACTTCATCTCGCCTACCGATTTCGACAAAACGCACACTCGTCGACCTGCTGTCGCAAGGTGCGCAGCTGCCTCGAGGAACCCGAATCCAAGGCACCGATCACATTGGCGGCGTCGAAGTCGAGCGGGTACTGCCGCCCAATTCTTCGGACTCCCACACACTCCTGTACCTGCACGGCGGTGGCTACGCCCTGGGAAGTGCCCGCGGCTACACCGGATTTGCGGCGAACCTCGGAGCTGCAGCGGGCATGAAGGTCATCCTGGTCGAGTACCGCCGCGCCCCCGAACATCCGTTTCCACACGCCCTCGATGACGCACTGGCCGTGTACCGGGCACTCGTCTCCAGCGCAGAAGATGCATCGAAGGTGGTGATTGCCGGCGATTCGGCCGGAGGTGGCCTGACCCTGGCACTCGCTATGGCCTTGCGTGACAACGGAGATCATCTACCCGCAGCCCTCGGATTGATCTGCCCGTGGGCCGACCTGGCTGCCGACGTCGAACACCGTCGAAAAGCCGGAACCGATCCCCTGATCATTCCTTCCCTCATCTCCGATTGGGCGCCCGCCTACGTCGGGAGTGCCGACGCGGCCAATCCGTTGATATCCCCCGTGTATGGCGACCTGCACGGCCTACCGCCCGTCGTACTTCATTCAGCTGGGCAAGATCCGATCTCAGCAGATTCCCATCTGCTAGAAAAATTGTTCCACGACAACAACTCTGGTTCCATTGTCGAGCACTTTCACAACCCGCGCCGGTGGCACGTCTATCACCTGCAGGTCGGATTTCTCCGTGACGCAGACGATGCCGTCAAACACTTGGGCCAACGACTGGCTGCCTATGCAAAACACCCGCGGCAGCAACGCCAGTCAGGCTTCACACACAATGGGCAGGTCGTCTGATAATGTTCGCAACGCAGGGTGTCGGATGTGATGTGAACGTCCCCGATCCCTAGTTGTGCCGGTGTGGTGAAGTGGTATCACGTGACCTTCCCAAGGTCGAGTTGCGGGTTCGATTCCCGTCACCGGCTCCATCCACCAACACCAACCCTCCGCACATCGGTCACGATAACGACCGCACCCGGTCCTCAGCGCGGCAGAAGCAGCGCATACGGCCACACCACGGCAGCGCCACGAGAAGTTGCTGCGCAGTTTTCTGTACGGCGTGACACACGAGGACCGGGACGGGGTGGATCGCTGACTAGACGGCTGCGAACTTCGCGGTCGCGTCGACCGTCGTCCGGCTGTTGCGAATCTGTGCGTAGGCGATCCCCAGCGCTGCGAGCAAAGCCGGGACGACGAACGTGAGGAAGATCGAACTGGTCGGCCAGCCGAGGTCCACCATCGCGCCCCACGATCATCGGGGCCGCAATGCTGCCGACCCGGCCGAGACCTGCGGCGATGCCCATGGCCGAGACTCGGGCCTCCGGACGGAACAGGATGGGCACCATGACGTACAGGCCGGTGAAGGTCGCCATAAGGCAGACACCGAGCAGTGCTGTGGAGATCAGAACCGGGTTGAGCTGGGTCGAGACAATCGACATGAAGCTGAACAGCACCGCACCTCCGAGGGCGAAACCACAGGCCACCCACATGGCGGGGAATCGAATTGCGAGCGCAGCAAAGATCAGCGTGCCGATCACGGCACCGAGGGAGAACAGCTGCCCGCCGCCGATCCCCTCGTTCTGGGACATGCCCGCAAGCGTCAGGAGCTTCGGCGTCCACGAGTTTCCGAAGAAGTAGACGGAGTTGACCAGGACGAACACCACACACGTGACGACGAGCGCCCACGACTTCAGCGCCGCGGTTGCGGAGAGCGACAAGTGGCACAAGGCCGGCGCATTCATGCCGGACCTCACCGTCACCAGGAGGACCTCGTCGAAGGCCTTCGCGCAGTCCGGCATCACGCCGGAGCAGCTCGACGTTGTCGAGGTGCACGAGGCGTTCAGCGTCGAGGAGCTGCAGTACATCGACGACCTGGGGCTGGCCCCCGAGGGCAAGGCGTCCGTCGCGATGGCTGACGGGGACTTCCACATCGGCGGCCGCGCCGCGGCCAGCCCCAGCGGCGGGCTCATCGGCCGCGGACACCCTGGCGGCGCGACCGGTATGCCGCAGTTCGTCGAGATCGTCCAGCAGCTGCGCGGGCAATCCGGCGAGCGCCGGCAGCCCAACCCCGGATCGGCTTCGCACACAAGATCGGGGCCGGCGGCGTGAACTACGCGCACATCATGGTGGGCGAGGACTAGCCAGTCCGCCGTCCCGAACCCCGACAAACGGAGAATTGCCGATGACTGTTCCTGACTGCGTGTTCGTCAACGGAGCCATCCAGACCATGTCCGAAGAGCAGGAAACCACTACTCTGCCGACCGCGATGGCTTGCGAGGCAGGGATATTCACGGCAGTCGGATCCGACGCGGAAGTCCTGGCGCTGGCCGGACCTGCCACCGAGTCGGTCGTCGAGGCACTGGCGGCGCGGGCCGAGCAGACCCCCGCGGACACACTCGTCGAGGCCTGGGGGTTCGACGACTCGCTGGTCGCGGAGGACCGGAGACTGACCGTCATCGACCTCGACCGGGCCTCCACCCGGCATCCGATCATGGTGCGGCACACCTCCAACCACGGGATCTACCTCAACTCCGTGGCGCTGGCAGAGGCCGGGATCAATACGGACACGCCGGCCCCGGGAGGGGGCGTCATCGTCCGCTTCACGGATGGCACGCCGACCGGCGAACTCCGCGAGATCCCGGCGAAGCGGATCGAGCCAGGACTGCGGGCGGACTTCGTCGTGCTCGACGCGGACCCCCTCGCCGACGAGTCCCACTCCGAGGGGCCGGCTGACTTGTCTGCAATAGGCGTCCTGCGCACGGTCGTGGGCGGCGATACGGTCTACCAAGCCTGACTGTATCGAATCATTCGAAGTACGAAGCATAGTCACTGAAAGGAACCTGGCCGGTGGGACTCGACTTCACGGCGTCGGCAACCACTGAAGGAATGGGCGCCCAGTGTGCCGGCATCGCGGCCGCCAGGGAGGGATTCACAATGTAGAGCAGCGCGAAGTTCACTATCCAGAGCGGCGGTGCCATTGACATGCCCACCTCCGAACTCACTCCGCCCTTGGTGTTCGTCACCAGTTGAGCGTTGCCCGAAATCTGTTGCGATGCAATACCAAAGGGTAGCTGCACCGTGTAGGCCGACCGATAGAGCGCGATCAGCGTTTGTGTCGCGCCATTGTTCCGCAACCAGGTGCCGACATACCCGCCGGGAGCAATCAAAGCGTTCACCTGCCGGGTAGGCGCATCTGCGTTGGCCGGACTTTGCAACATCCCATTGGTGTTCACGTAGAGCCCATAGCTGGCCAGAACCGACGGCGTGAGGTGACCGTCGGCGTTGGAAAAGAGTGGACGGCCGTTCGTATTGGTGAGGATGAGGATGCTGGCCTCGATCATCTCGGCAGCGTCGCGACTGCCGCCGACTCCGCCGCCGGTGATGAGGTCGCGATACTGCTGCTCCGATAATGCGTCAGCCCGGTTGAGCCCGATCTGACTGGCAATCTCGTCCGCCGCTTGCTGGCCGAGTGGCGCGTTGAGCTGATCCGGACTGGTCATCTGCGTCGGCCCCAACCGCTCGTAGCCGGGCGCCCCGACAAAGGGCATCGAGAACCCCGTGTCGCTCGTGATTACTACTGATTCGGCGCTGGCCGTCTGGGGAACTGTCAGAGCAAGAAGGCACGCTCCAACCAATGTCAGTACCGAGATGGCCCAGCGGTGGGGTGCTCCGCTTCGATCTACCGGACCCGCAAACCCTATGTCGCGCATACGTCAACCTCCCAGAACACAGTCGGGCGATTCAACACAAGCAAGTACATCAGTCAAACGCCGAGACTGATGCCGTGTCAAGACCTGGCCTTGACCCGCACACTATCCGTGGGAGAGGACGAGGCCGTCGATACCGGAACCGCCACAGCGGAAATGAACGATGCGCGACCCAGAAAGGTACCCCCTGACAGATACCCCTTGGCGAACTCTCTTTCATTGCACCCCAAGAGAACTTGGCGAATGAATACCGTAAATACCCCCGGCAGTGCACCTTTCGATACTCATCGACCACAGCCTGCGCGGCGCACATTTCCAGCCGGCATGGACCGTGCAACGACAATTCGTGCAGGCAGCTCCAAAACCAGTCACACCGCTGTGCCTTTCACGCAACGTGACAGCGCCCGCGATACTGCGTACGCAGTAGATGACTGTCGCAAATGCCCACTTGACTCCTATTCTTCTCCTCATGGATGTGGTGGAACGGTGGGTGCAGTTGTCGTATCGACGGCCGGTGCTGACGGCGGGCGTGGTCGCCGTGTTCGTCGGGGCCTGCGGGGTCATCGCGCTGCGATTCGAACAACGCGGCGGACGCCCGGGTGACACGTCGACGATCGCCGCGCTGATCGTCGCGTCGACTGCTGCCGCACTCACGGTCAAACGCACCCACCCCTGGTGGGCGCTCGCCATCACCACCGCAGGCACCGTCGCCTACATTGCCTACTCGGGCCAGTTCAACGCGGCCGCAACCTTGCCCCTCAGCGCCTGTCTGTGCACACTCGCTTCACGATTCGAGGCACGTACTGCGATGGCGGCGACAGCTGCAGTGTGCGTCGGATTAACCTGTGTTGCTGCGATACTCGGCCCGCAATGGCTGCTCGTGGAACGTGTCGGACTGATCGGCTGGCCGCTGCTGGGCGCGTCCATCGGTGGCGTGACGCGAGCCCGCAACCGCTACGTGACGGCGGTGGAGACACGCGCGCAGGTGTCGGCGGCACTCTACGAATACGAAGCGGAGCGTCGGGTCACCGAGGAACGACTGCGCATCAGCCGAGACATCCACGACGTGGTCGCGCATCACCTGGCCGCACTCAACTTGCAGATCGGGACCGCACGCCATGTGCTCGACCGCCCCGAACTCGCGGCGCAGGCACTGGCCGGCATGCACGAGAACTCCGAGGCCGCCCTCCGCGAGATCAAAGGACTCGTCGGAATGCTTCGTGCCGAGGATGACGAGCCGCGAGGGCCGGTGCCCGGGCTGGGCGATGTGGACGCGCTTGTCGACGCGGCCCTCGCTTCCGGCCTCGACGTACGGACAATCGTCGGCGGCAGTGTCCGCCCGGCCACCCCGGATGTGGAACTGGCCGCTTACCGGGTCATTCAGGAGGCGCTCACCAACGCTGCCAAGCACGCCCCCGGCGAACCTGTGACGCTGACCATGACGTACCGACTGGCGACACTGA
This sequence comes from Rhodococcus sp. IEGM 1379, assembly GCF_030056815.1. Lineage (GTDB taxonomy): Bacteria > Actinomycetota > Actinomycetes > Mycobacteriales > Mycobacteriaceae > Rhodococcus_F. Next base: position 30,012 of record NZ_JASHKR010000008.1, on the reverse strand, counting down.
CCATCGAGGTCGGAAACCGGATCGCCGCGTCGGGCGTGCGCAAGACGGGAGGTGGTTTCGGACTCGCCGGAATGAGCGAGCGAGTGCGTGCCGCGGGCGGACACCTGGACGCCGACGACGGCTGCGGCGGAGGCCGGTTCGTGGTCGCCGTCGAACTCCCACTCGCCGCCGCCTACGAGGTGCGGAGCCGATGACGATACGGGTGGTCATCGCCGACGACCAGGCACTGTTTCGCAGCACATTGCGTCTGCTCGTCGATTCCGAGCGAGACATGGAGGTAGTCGCCGAAGCTCGCGACGGCGCCGAAGCCGTCCGCGCGACGCGTCGGACGGTGCCCGATGTGGCGATCGTCGACATTCGCATGCCGAACCTCGACGGCATCGAGGCGACCAGAGCGATCGTGAGCGATCCGCTGCTGGCGCGAACGCGCGTGCTGATCCTGACGACGTTCGAGTTCGACGAGAATGTTGCCAAGGCACTGCGCGCGGGCGCAGCTGGATTCTTGGGCAAGGATGCGCGCCCGGCGGAGTTACTCGACGCCGTCCGCTCGGTGGCCCACGGGACCATACCGCTCTCGCCGACCGCCACCAGGTTGTTGGTCGACGAGTTCCTGGCGCGGCCCGTCGGCTCTGCGATTCGCGGCGAGAGCCTGCTTCACGATCTGACCCCTCGCGAGCATGAGGTGGTGGTCCAGGTGGCGGGCGGCGCCGCCAACGACGAGATCGCACGCACGCTGGGGATCACGGTGCTCACCGCCAAAACCCATGTGAACCGGGCGATGACCAAACTCGTTGCCCGCGACCGGGCGCAGCTCGTAGTGCGCGCCTACGAGCTGGGCATCGTCTCACCCGGGCGTACCCCGGTCCGGTAACTTATGGCTCCTACTGCATGCGCAGTAGAGGGGCATATGTCCGAATCCCGTGACCGTAGTAGTCCGTCCAGGTAACTCTTCGGCGGTGGCGCGGAGGGGTTCGGCAGTCGCCGAAAACACAGTCGATGCCGCGGTACGTTTCGCGTTTCCGGTCGATCACAGGAGGAAGCCCCCGATGCCCGTAGAAACGCAGCCCGCAGAACCGATGTCCGCAGAAATGCGGCCCGCAGAATCACAGCCCGGCGCTCGGAGACATTCACGCCGGCACTTTCTCTCCGGGATCGGTGCGATCGCCGCCGGTGCGGCAGTCGCAGCACCCGGCCTCGCAGCACCCGACCTCGCATCGGCCTCGACTGCCGCTGCGCCGACCGACGGCTGGATTCCGTCCCAGCCGAACATCCTGCTGTTCATCACCGATCAAGAGCGCAAGCCCATGCACTGGCCCGCCGGGTGGGCGGACAAAAACCTGCCCAATCGTGCGCGCCTGACCAAGCACGGTCTCAACTTCGAGAACGCTTTCTGCTCCGCGGCCATGTGCTCACCGAGTCGGAGCACGTTCTTCACCGGCAAGTACCCGGCCGAGCACGGCGTCACCAGCACTCTCACCGAAGGTGGCACCGTCTCCCCCACCGAGCCGACTCTGCCGGTGGAGGAACAGAACATGGCAAAGGTCTTGCAGGAGGCCGGATATCGGGTCCACTACCGCGGCAAATGGCATATGAGTAAGGGCACCGACGGAGGATCCCCCGCTCCCGACGACATCGCCCGCTACGGCTTCGAAGGCTGGCGTTCCCCCGACTTCGGCGGTGACACCAAGCCGTCGAACTTCGGTGGTGGATGCGCCGACCACGACGGTGATGTCACCGAGCAAGCCGTGGACTTCCTACGCCACGACGCACCGAACGGCGGTCCGTGGGCACTGATCGTCTCGCTGGCGAACCCGCACGACATCCTCTCGTTCCCGAGCAGCTGGAACGAGCGTGTCGGAGACTGTGACAACTACGGTTCGGTCGCGCCCGGCGCGTTCCATCAGGGCATCGATCTGCCGGCGTCCTTCACGGAAAACCTGCTCTTCAATCACAAGCCCTCGGCGCAGGTACAGTCGCAACTCCTGCTGGCGGGTGCACTCGGCCTGCTGCCGACGCCGACCGACGCCCTCAACTACGTGAACTTCTACGCGTATCTGCACAAGGTGGTCGATCAGAGACTGGGCGAGGTGCTCGACGCGCTGGAGGAGGATCCGGACATGTATCGCGACACCGTCGTGGTCCGCATCTCCGATCACGGCGAGATGGGCATGTCGCACGGCGGACTCCGGCAGAAGACGTTCAACGCCTACGAGGAGACGTTGCGCGTCCCCCTTATCGTGAGCAACCCGGTCATGTTCCCGGAGGGTGCCACGACGCAGGCGCTCGCCTCGCTCGTCGACTTGGTCCCGACGTTCGCCACCCTCGCCGGAGTGCCCGACCAGGCGGACTTCGTCTTCCGCGGCACTGATCTGACGCCAGTGATCGCCGACGCCGTCGCACATCCGCGGCAGCCTACTGTCGTGGTCCAGGACAGCGTGTTGTTCACCTTTGACGACGAGAACACCGCGGCGCCCAACGGTCAGCAAATCGTCCGACAGCCCAACCATATTCGCGCGATTCGCGATGACCGTTGGAAGTACACCGTGTACTTCGACCCGAGCGGTCGTGAACCCGCGCAGCGGGAACTGTACGACCTGCACTCCGACCCCGACGAGCAACAGAACCTCGCGGACCCGTGGGTGCCTGGTTACCACCCGGATCAGGTCGCTGTGATGGATCGCAAGCTGGCGGCGAAGATGCAGGCGACCCGAACAACGCCCGCGACAATGTGATTCGCGGGCGCTGAGGCTTTCGGTACCGGTCAGGGATGTTCGACCGGCACCGACAGCGGCGGCACCGGGCTGCTCACCTGATCGATCCGGCCGGGACGGCCGGGGTCCGGAACGTCGTAGTAGACGTCCTCGAGGTAGATCACGCCGGCGCCTTTCAACGAGAACTTGAAATCGCCGGTATACCGGATGACGGGCGAGCGTGCCTGCACCCAGAAGTACACGTCCGCAGGCACGTTGTACGTCGTGTTCTCCGTGTACGAATGCGACTTGGTAGTCGACGTCCCGTACTCGCGGGCGACCGACGCACTCATCACGTCGTAGGCGATGCCGACCTCGGTGCCGCTGGTGATCGACGAGGTGGCCTCGCTGGTGACGGTCACTTCCCGCGAAAATACCCACGGCACGTCCGAGTAGACCACCGGAGTCACCCGATGGGGATCGGAAAGGGTGTTCATCTTGCCACCGACCCGATACTCGCACTGCACTCCCGACGTGGTGGTGCAGAGGGTGCGGAGCATGTCGAACTGGGTTTGTGCATCGGTGGCGGGCACGTCGCGGACTGCCGCCGCGGGATAATTGGCCACGTCGTCGAGTATGTAGATTGAGTCTTTGCCGTCGGTCACACACGTGTAGCCCGAGCCGGTGCACTCGACGGTCGAGCGGTTATTCGACGAGTCGTCGTCGGTGATGATCGCGACGGTGACACCCCGCCCGGACGGCTGCGCCGACTCGTAGCGCAGCTGCACAGCGTGCATCTTGATGTTCGGCTTGATTGACACCTCGTGGTAGTCGCCCGGTGCTGCCGTCGCACCGCCCGTCGGCCTGGCGGTGATGATGGCGTCCGGGTCGGTGGGATTGGGCAAGCCCCAGTCGGTTTGGGCGAAACGCAGGTCGTAAGTAGTGAAGTCGTACACACGGATATTTGCGGACGACAACCGTCCCGTCGAGGAGGCAGTATCAGCCGATGCAGATGCGGTGGCTGCGGCACCGACAACAGCAACAGCGGCCAGCACCGCAGTCACGCGGCGAACCATCGATCGCGTGTTCGTCGATCGCGTGTTCAGCGGTCGCGTGTTCATCGGTCGCCCCGCGCACGGTCGAGCGGAGCGAGCGGGAAGTTGGAGTCCAGCGGAGCGAGGGGGGAGTTGGAGCCGAGCGAACCCGTGCTGAGCGAGCCGGTGTCCAGGACCCCGGTGTCGAGCGAGCCGAGACTGCCGGCGTCGTCACCAAGTGGCCCGCCCTGCACGATCTGCACCTGGCGGGATCCAGTGTCTACCCGCACCAACAGTTTTGGACCGGCGTAGCCGGCGCGACTGTCAAAAACGTATCTGAATTCAGTGTTGGTGTGCCACGCCTGAGGTCCATCGGACGACGGCAGGATCGTGCCTTTGATGTTCACCAGCGCCGTGTGGTCGGCGTTCATATAGACCGCAGATGTGTTGTGGGTGTTGTGCATTTCGATCCCGTAGTGGTAGTCGTCGCAGGCGTTGTCACGCAGGGTGGACAGCACCGGGTACTGCGCGAGGCCGCGGATGCTTGGACTGACGTCGAACATTGCGGCGGCGTCCGTGAACAAGTTCACGAGCTGAAGGTCGACGCCCGAGAAGTTGCAGATGCTGTATGCCCGGGTCCGGTCGAGCTCGCCGGCGCCGTGGTCGGAACTTTTGCGCGCCGGGTCACCGGGATCGGCAACCGCCAACGCGGTCCCGACTGCGAGGACGGCCGCGCACGTCGCGGCAAGTACCGCGAGTGTTCTGCCGCGTCGGAGATGGATGGTCATGAGAAAGCCCTCTCAGTCGAGCCGAAATTGATGGTGGATCCGAGGCCACCTGACGATCCGGTGCCGAGCGACCCGACCCAGGAGGGCAGCCGAGTACCGGGGAACTGCGCGGAGTCCAGCACGGTCCCGAGGCCGGGGTCTGTCAGTGTTGCGCGCGCCATCATCATCGACGTGCGTGAGGTGTCCGACACGTCGTAGTGGACGCCGGACAGCCTGATGGTGCTGTTGCCCATTTGCAGCACGAACTCGCCGGTGTAGCGGAGCACCGCTGATTGGCCTTCGATCCAGAAGTAGTAATCCGGCGGCACCGTGAAAATCAAATTGTCAGTCTCGGTGCGCGAGTCGGTGATGCTGGTCGAATAGGTTTTGGAGACCGAAGCCTTGAACACGTCGTACGACGCACCAACTGTCACCGTCTCGGAGAACGACGTCGTGGTGGAGGTGTAGATCGTCTCGCCGTGCGAGTAAATCATCTCGCTCGCCTGATGGTAGACGTTTTCGGTGATCATTTTCGTGTCGCCGAACTGCGCCACCCGGGAAGTGGTGGTGAACATGCACGACGGCGCGCCCGACCCGCCCGTGCAGAGGTTCTGGAGCAGGCCGTACTGGGATTGCGCGTCGGACACCGTGCGCGTCGCCAGATCCGGGAAGGCGGCCGTGTCGTCGACCAGGTAGATGGCAGTCCCGCGGACCTGACAGATGTATCCGGTGCCCGAACATGCGACGTGCACGATGTTGTTGTCGGACGTGTCCGACGTGGTGAGGGTGATCTTCAGCGACCGAGACCCGTACCCGGGGCTCGCCGGGTCGGCGTCACCGAATGACAATGTGGCGGTGTGCTTCTTGATATTTTTCTTGAAGGCCCAGGTGCCGCCGTCGCCAGGAAGGTAGGACGTGCCGTCCTTGGGTCGGGTCGTCAACATTTGATCAGCGTCGGCGGCGCCGCGGTACTGCACCTCGTACGAGCCGTAATCGATCACCTGAAACTGGTTGGAGGGAAGGTCGGGTAGCGTTGCGCCACTGGCAATCCCGGTTCCAGCCGTCAGACCGACCGCGAACACGAGTGCGGCGATAACAAGGGCTGAAAGTCGATTCATCATGAAACTGCCTCTCTTGCAGACTGATCGGATTCGATGATCACTTCATCATCGGGCGGATCGTCTGGCACGCCACCTCTGGTCGGCCACCAGAACGGCCGACCTACCAGCGCGGACAACGCCGGAATCAGTACCGGCGCCATCACGAGCGATGCCAGCGCGACACCCACCGCGACCCCGGTGCCCAGTTCCACAAGATTGTCCAGACCTGTGAGGGCCAGGGAGCCGAAGGTTGCGGCGAGGATAACGCCGGCGACGGCGACCGTCGGCGCGTCCATACTGATCGCTATACGCGCCGATTCACGCGGCGACTTTCCATCGCGGAACTCTTCGCGGACCCGCTCGGCCATCAGAATGTTGTAGTCGGTGCCGATCGCGACGACGAACAGGTACAGCACCACCGGCGTCGTGAAGTCAACACCGTCGAATCCCATGCCGTGCAAGAAGATCAGAGTAAGTACCCCGAGTGTCGCGGCGAAGGTCAACGCGACGGCGACGATGAGACCGAGCGGAGCAAGCAGCGACCGCAGCAGGAGCACCAGAATGGCGACGACGATCAGTGCCGCGACGGGAAACACCAACGCGGTGTCTGCGTTCAGCTGAGACCGCACGTCAGCCAGGACCGCGGTCTGCCCGCCGACGGCAACCTGAGCATCTGGGAACGCGGCGTGTGCAGCATCGCGCACAGGCCCGGCTACGGTATCCAAAGCCGTAGCGGAGAAAGGACTTTCGGCCAGGATCACATTGAATGCCGCAACGGTGCCATTTGCAGCCAGCTGCGGGGGCACCACCGACGCGACACCCGGAACCTGGGACAGTGCGGCCGCCGCAGACTGCAGTTCGGATTCACCGAGTGGTTGTTCCGCCTCGACAAAAACCTGGGCAGGACTGAGTGCGCCCGATGGGAACACCGTCGCGAGCTCGGCGTAAGCGACTGCGGCCGGGGTGTCGTCCGGTAATTCGGACAGGGTGTCGTAGGTGGCGTGATATCCGGTGGCAAAGGCACCCAGAGCGGCGAGTGTCACCGCGATGATGCCGACGAAGGCTGCCGGACGCCGGGAGACAACCGTGCCGACGGCGCCGAACCGAGACTCGCGGTGCACGCCCGGTCCGGCGGGCCAGAACAGGGTACGGCCGAGCAGGGCGAACACCGCGGGCACCACGGTGAGCGCAGTGAACAGCATGTACGCCACCGCGATGATCAGTCCGGGAGCCAGTGATGTCAACGAACCAAGGTCAGCCAGGAAGAGCGCGGCGAACGCGCCGATCACGGTGAGTGCCGACGACGCGATCACCCGACCGACTGATGCCGTGCTTGCCGCGAGCGCCGACGCCGGGTCGACGCCGTCGCGCAGACGTTCTCGGTAGCGGAACAGCAGGAACACTATGTAGTCGGCACCCACGCCGAACAGAACGACGATCATGATCGATGAGAGGGAAGTGCTGACCTGGAACCCGAACACGTCGGCCGCCCACGCCGTCAGCCCCTGCGCCGCAGCGAATGTTGCGGCGATCACCACGATCGGGATGAGCGCGATGATCGGCGACCGGAATACCGCTCCCAGCAGCAGCACGATAATCAGAACCGTCGCGATCGAGATGACCTTCTCAGCACCGTCGTAGGCATGGGCGGTGTCGACGGCGATCGCGGCGTTGCCGGTGACCCCGCCATGCATACCGGTTCCGGCAAGCGCGGCATCGATGTCGGATCGCAGTGTCTGGACCGCCGAGTTCACGACGTCGTCGCCCTGCCGCCCCGTGAAGTTCACGCCGAGCGCCGCGACCCGGCCGTCCGGTGACAGCGATCGTGGGGTGGCGGTCACAGCTCCGACGCCCGGGACAGCCGCGTTGGTCAGCTCCCCCGCCAGCGCGACCGCACGCTGCTGCTGATCGGGTGTGAGGGGCGCTCCGTCGTCACGGGCGATGACGACGGTCCCGCCCGCACCCGAGGTCGCGGGGAAGAACTCGTCCGACATCTGCTGGGCGGTAACGGATTCGAATGTGCTCGGTAGGAACGCCTGTTGATCCCCGGTGACGTAGTCGTCGAGGTCTGGCGAGAAGGCGATGATGGAAACCGTCACCACCAGCCACCCGACGAGGACTCGCCACGGGTGTCGAACAATTCCAGCGATTACGTTGCCGATCATGCGAGGAAGTGTGCAGGCGGCGCTATGGCAGGCACCAGAGGCCGTCCGTACACCCCTCAAATCGGGACACAAGGGACATGTCGTGACCTGCGGATAGGCAGGATCGACGGTGTATGGAGTCGATACGGATGCTGCGATCGCAGTATGGTTCGGCTACTGCCACGGCATGACGACAGCAATGTGCACCGCACCGTATGTCAGCGCGGCGACCAGTGGTCGAGCATCGCGGCGAAGGTCTCACACGCCGGCCCGGAGACTCCGTAAGGCGCCTCGAGATGGACACTCAGCGGAAATCCGAGATCATGTACGCCGTCCACGACGCGGCGGTACAGATCAACCAGATCGCGTCGGCGCTTGCCCTGCGAACTACTCGCCGCGCAAGCGACAAACTCCTGCTCCTGACGGACCAGCTCGTTCCTCTCGTCGTGGATCAGCCAATCGATCAGTCGCACACGCTGTTCCATTCCCGGGAGGTAGCCGAACGACAGCAGTATCTCCGGGCGGTGTTCCGAACGCATCGTGAACTCGCGCAGAAATCCCACGATCCGCTCGGAGTACAGCAATTGGGTCAGGGCGAAAGTCGCGCCGTGCTCGCACTTGCTCGCAAACCTACCGAGCTCGCCCCGCCGCGTGGGTATCAGCACGACGCCGCGGTGTGGGATCAGGCTCCGGCAGCGGGTCACCGCCTCGCCCGGAGAAGCTCCGGGAGCCTCGACGGCAGCTAGTCCCTGCGGCTTGCCGACGAAGGTAATTCCGTCCAGACCGACATCGCGCAACCGCTGGACGCGTGTGGCGAGTTGCTCGACGTCCAGAAAAACCGTCACCTGAGTACACAGACCTGCGATCGTGCCGATCGAAGGACGAATTATCTCCCAGAAGTCCAGCACATCCATCCGCGAAGTCAGCTCTACCGGCCGATCCTCCCCCTCGGCAATGATGCCCGGAATCATCACGTGCCCAACATGTTCTGCCAACCCGTACCGACAGCACTGCTCGGCAGCGGTGCGAGACTCTTCGATCGCCCGGCCCGCTCCCGCCTGCAACTCGGGTGGAACCAACTCCAAGGCCACAGTATTCATGGACGCTGTATTCATGCCTGGAGATCTGGCAGTAGTCATGGCCGTCTGGGACAGTTCACGGCAGTCAAGGGTGCTCGGCTGTGACCAGCCAGGCCGGGACGAGGAGTCGGTTGCTCGAGTCGAAGCCAAGGCCGTCAACAATTGCAGCTAAGGGCGAAGTGGGCTGACCCGCAAGATCATTCCGCATCTGCCCGAATACTTGAACGCACCCGCGTCGGATACCACGTGGGCCGTGACGGCCACATTGTTGGCCGCGTCCGTAGCGGTCCCGACGATGGGCCGGTTGGGCGACATGTTCGGCAAGCGCCGACTACTTCTGATCAGCCTGGCACTTCTCGTAGCCGGCTCGGTTATCGGAGCGCTGAGTTCGAGCTTGGTGCCGCTCATCGTCGGACGCGTGTTGCAGGGACTCGCCGCCGGTGTCATCCCACTGGGCATCAGCATCATGCGCGACGTACTTCCCCCGAAGAAGCTTGCGGGCGCCGTCGCGGCGATGGGTGCATCAATGGGAGTCGTTGGCGCACTTGGTCTCCCCCTTGCAGCCCTTATCGCTGAGTACTCCAACTGGCATGTTCTGTTCTGGACGTCGGCTGCCCTGGGCGTACTCGTGACAGCGTTGGTCGTCGTCAAGGTTCCGGAATCCACGGTTCGGACCGGCGGCACGTTCGACTTCGTCGGCGCTGTATCACTCTCAGCCGCTCTGATCGCCCTCCTCCTAGCGATATCCAAGGGCAACTCCTGGGGCTGGACAAGTACTCAAACCCTCACCATGCTCGGTTTCTCGCTGGTTGCGTTTGTCATCTGGGGATGGTGGGAACTGCGAACCCCTCAGCCACTGGTCAACCTGCGAGTGTCCGTACGTCCACAGGTACTGTTCACCAACCTCGCATCCATCGTCTTCGGGTTTGCGATGTTCGCCCTGAGTATGGTTTTCCCGCAGATTGTTCAGCTGCCCGAAGCTACCGGCTTCGGACTGGGCGGGTCCATGCTTGCCGCAGGCCTGGTTATGGCGCCGTCCGGCATCGTCATGATGTTGATCGCGCCCGTCTCCTCCCGCATCACCAACTTGTACGGTCCCAAAATCACCCTCATGATCGGCGCCGTTGTAGTCGCGGTCGGTTACGTAATCGGCGTCTTCGCCATGCATTCGATCTGGCAGCTGGTCATGATCGCAATCATCACCGGTGCAGGTACCGGAATGGCCTACGGCGCAATGCCTGCCCTCATCATGGGCGCCGTTCCACTATCGGAAACCGGTGCAGCCAACAGTTTCAACACACTGATGCGCTCACTGGGAACGTCGTTCGCCAGCGCTATTGCCGGCGTTGTCATCGCCCAAATGACGATGACGCTCGGCAGCGCAACGCTGCCTTCCGAAAACGCTTTCCGTGTGATCATGGCTCTGGCCGCAGGATCCGCGATTATCGCTCTCATCGTGTCCTCGTTCATTCCCAAGTTCCAAAAACCGAACGCCACCAAGGAAACTCACGACAACTCAGCCGTGAGGGAACCTGCCACCGCGAACTGAATTCCAACCGAGGACAGATAGACGTTCCGAGCAGTTTGATTGACCGGGCCGCTGACGAGAATTCCGTCAGCGACCTGTTCCATCACGGAGGTGCCGCTCCACCACGGCCGGATCAATCCAATCGCTGCGCTCAGGACGCGTCGAGTCGAGGGAACAGAGTCTCCCTCGCCAGCAGAAGGAGTGCCGCAGCGATCGGAATCGCCAGTAGCGCACCGACAATCCCCATCAACGCCCCACCCAGCAGTACCGCAACAACGGTAACCAGCGCTGGGACCGCAACCGTCTTGCCGATGATTTTCGGGACCAATAGATAGTCCTCGATCAGACGAAGCGCGATGAAGAATCCGACCGTCGCCACTGCTGTCGGTACCGAGACTGTCAGCGAAACCAACGCAACGATCACACCGGCAACGGTGGAACCGACGACGGGGATGAGATCGAGTAGGGCAACGAGGAGGGCGAGGATCAGCGGGTAGGGCACATCGAAAAGCAATAGCCATCCGAATGTGCACCCCGCTGTGATGGCGGAGATCAACAGGTTGCCGAGGACGTAACCACCGACGCCGGCCAGTATCTGATCTCCGATCACAATTGCTCGGGGTCGACGCGAATGCGGTACCAGGCGATACAGATTCGTTCTGATTCGCGGAAAGTCGATCAGGAAGTACGCGGTCAGTACGACGACGATTCCAGTGTCGGTGACAGCGCTGAATACCACTCGCCCGGCACCGAGCAGACCTGTCACCAGAGTGGAACTCGAGCCCTCCAGTTCCGTCGTGAGGCGGTCCTGGAGGTGGTATTTCTCGTCGAACTCCCCGATGATCGGGTACTGGACCCGAATATGTGTGAATAGATCCGGGGCGTAGGAGACGAACTGACGACCCTGGTCGAGGAGGGGCACGATAGCGGCAACAAGAAATGCCACCAGCATCGCGGCAAGGCTCAGAAGCACCACGGTGACTGCGAGCCAACGGGGCATCGCCTTCCCCACCAGCCAGGCCACAACCGGTTCGATACCGATCGCGAGAAACAGTGCAACAACGATCAATACAAGCATTCCCCGCGCAGCCAGCAGTATCTCGATCAATGCGTAGGTCACCGCGACTCCGGCGGCTGCAGTCAGGCCTATGAAGAACGGTGATCGACGATCGAATCTGGGACCTGGTTCGCCGAGCGGTCGCACAGGTGTGGCGAGGGCTGCGGCCTGGCGTTCGGCCTCTGCCATCCGGTCGACAGCTTCATCTGCGCGAGCCTCGGCTTGACGGTTGGCTTCCGGCACTTCGTCGTCGGCCGGTCTCGCGCCGATCGGATTCACACGACACCACCCAAGGTAAGCACGGACATCCAGCGAGACAGTGGATACCCCGGCCAGGGTGCTTCAACCGTCGGCAACTTTCATTGCACCCAAATAGTCCTCAACTCGAGATATTTTCGCGCGACGTCAGTATTGTCGCCCGATATGCCGTATTTGGAACGCGACGAAGATGTCTTCATCCTGAATTTCGGAAACACCGGAGAACGCGATACCCCCAATCCATTTCATCCGGACTGGCTCGATACCGTCGACGCCCTGCTCGACGAGGTCGAGGCCCACACCGGCCCGTGCGCCTTGGTCACGACAGCCACCGGAAAGTTCTATTCCACCGGACTGGACACGGCCTGGATCCTCCAGAACACCGACCAGGCAAACCAGTACATCGATCGTGTGGAGACGCTCTTCGAACGTATGTTGACCTTCCCGATGTCGACAACCGCCGCTGTCGTCGGACACGCATTCGGCGGCGGCGCAATCCTGGCAGCGTCGCACGACCACACCGTGATGCGTGAAGATCGCGGATACTTCTGTCTGCCTGGTATCACCATCGGGGCAAGTTACACACCCGGCAGCATTGCGTTGCTCGCGTCGCGGCTACCTACGCGCGCAGCGCACACTGCGCTTGTCACTGGTCGACGGTACGGCGGAATCGACGCGCTGACAGCAGGACTCGTCGATGAAGTCGCTTCCGAAGCCGACGTTCTGACCAAGGCAGTCGAACGCGCTCGCACACTGACCACCACCCGGAGCGACACTCTCGGAGAAATCAAGAAACAGTTGTATGCCGCTCCCCTTGCATTACTACACACGCCGGCAGCAGGCATCGCCGATCAGAAGATCCTGCAAGAGAACTGAATACACCGTCACCAGCTATTCACGCGAAAGCATGGCGACGGCCTCACGTTCCAGATCAACATACGGTTCACCGCTGACATCGACTGCTACCCGTTTGAGCGTTGCCCCAGTGAAGGCCCACGGCGACGCACCCGAGTAGTCGTCGGTGACGGGTTCACCGCTGTCACGTCCGGCGTTGAGACCTTCACCTGTCAGACTGAATTTGCCGGGCTGAGTACGGATTCTGCCCTCACCGACCTTGCGGTCACCGTAATAAAGGCTCAGAACCCCGCGGGCAGTTCCGGGAGGATCATCGCCTTCCTTTTCGAAAGATGCTGCCAATACCAGATTTTCACCAACCGGCAAGTCCTCGTCCGCGGAGATCGTCTGCTGTTCCATGCCTAGGAAGTTATACACGTAATGCAGCCGGTTGTTTTTGACGTACAGCGAGTGTCCACCAAACCGCCCGCCGTGCGACAACAGCACCCCGGTGGCACCCGGTTCGGCAATGTCAACGACCGCCCCGATCGAGTAGGACCGATTGCGGATGTTCACTGCCACGGATTCGGGCACCTCGGCACCACCAGGACGGTAGATGTACCGGTTGCGCGGGGGCGCGAGTTGCGGACGCGGTGTGGTGAGGATTTCGACGCCCGAGCGATCGTCAAGCGGTAGAGCCTGATTGGCTCCCGCTTCATGGAACCACAGCCCGACGAGTTCAGCGAGCCTACCGGGTTCGTCAGCGGCGAGGTCGTGGAGTTCGGAGCGGTCCACATCCGTGTGGTAGAGCTCCCAAGTGTCTTCCGGAAAGTGGCCCCACCCGCTGATGGTGGGATGAGTGGTGACCGCCTTCCACCCGTCGTGCCAGATTCCCCGGCTGCCGAGCATGGAGTAGAACTGGGTGTGCTTGGCGGTAGGGATATTTCCGGCGTCGAAGTTGTAGCGCATGCTCACACCCTGGATCGGGTGCTGGGTGTATCCCTTGACCGTCTCGGGAAGTTCGATCCCGATGCAGTCGAGCAGTGTCGGGACCACGTCGACAGCGTGGTGATACTGATCGCGAATTTCGCCGTGGGCGTCAATTCCGGCCGGCCACGAAATCACGCATGGGTCGCATGTCCCCCCGTTGAACGAGTACCGCTTCCACATCTTGAACGGGGTGTTGAAGGCCATCGCCCACCCATTGGGGTAGTGGTTGTAGGTCTCGGTGCCGCCCAACTCGTCGAGCATCGCCAGATTGTCGGCAAGGTCGTCCGGGACGCCGTTGGCAAACTTGTTCTCGTTGACTGATCCGTTGGGGCCGCCCTCACCGCTGGCGCCGTTGTCGGAAACTACAACGATGATGGTGTTGTCGAGTTGTTCGATCTCCTCGAGGTACGCGAGAATGCGTCCGATCTGATCGTCGCAGTGCGAAACGAAACCGGCGTATACCTCCGCCATCCGAGCGAACAGTCTCTTCTCGTCATCGGAGAGGGTGCCCCAAGGGCGTGTGTCGTCGAGCGGCGGAAACGGTACGCCGTCGGGTCCAGTTCGGGTAGCGGAAGTGCCGATCGGGTTCATCGTTGGAAGCTCGGTGTCTTGTGGAATCAGACCCATTTCCTTCTGCCGGACCAAGATTTCCTCGCGCATCGCTTCGTAGCCTGCGTCGAATCGCCCCTGATAACGATCGGCCCACTCACGGGGGACCTGATGCGGAGCGTGTGCGCAGCCCGGCGCGTAGTACAGGAACACGGGCCTGTCCGGCGCTATGGCTTTCACATCGCCGAGGAAGTCCAGCGCATGGTCAGTGATGTCGACACCGAAGTGATAGCCGTCTTCGGGAGTAGCCGGTTGCTCGACGGGGTGGTTGTCGTGCACCAGGTCCGGATACCACTGGTTGGTCTCGGCGCCGAGGAAGCCGTAGAAGCGCTCGAAACCTCGCCCGACCGGCCAATTCCGTTTAGTGGAAGCAAGATTCATCTCGTCTTCAGCACACAGATGCCATTTGCCGACCATCGCGGTGCTGAATCCTTGCTCGACCAGAACCTCGGCCAGAGTGGCGCATTCCGGCGGAATGTGCCCGTTCGAGCTCGGAAACCCATTCGCGGCCTCACTGATGCACGCCATCCCGTTGGTGGTGTGGTTGCGTCCTGTCAGCAGACATGACCGCGTCGGGGAACACAGCGCCGTGGTGTGCCATTGGCCGTACCGCAATCCGTTTGCCGCGATCCGGTCGATGTTGGGAGTCTCGATCGGCCCGCCGTAACAGCCAAGTGCACCGAAGCCAACGTCGTCGAGCACGATGTAGAGAATGTTCGGCGTACCGGGTGCCGCTTTCGGTTGCTCGTACGGCCGCCAGTCGGGGACCGAGTCACGAATATCGAGATTGACGACGCCGTTGAATGGTTTGGCCATGACCGGGCTCCTTATGTGTGGTCTTACTTCCAGCCTCCGCGGCCGCGTAGTCGGTGGCATCCCCCAAAACGGGTGACCGAAACCAGGCTCGCCCGAAACGGGCGATGACTTACTCGTCTCCAGACCCGATGATGGACCGGACTGGGAATCGAGAATCGTTCAACAGGAAGCCGATGATGTGAGCCAACCACTTCGGGGTACCCCGAGTTCCGACGCGCGCGATCCTCTCTCGACCTGGCATGGCTGCGAGAGCAAGCAAGCCATCGTGGACTTCGTCGATCGCGTGACCACCCGAGGTGGTCCTGACGAAGTCCCACTGGAAGACCGGATCGCAGTCTTCGACAACGACGGCACCTTGTGGTGTGAGAAGCCGATGCCGATCCAACTCGACTTCATCCTGCGCCGTCTCGTGGAGATGGCGGAACATGACCCGCAGCTCCGCACCCGCCAACCCTGGCAGGCTGCCTACACCCAGGACTATGCGTGGTTGAACGACGTAATCACCGCGCACTACCGCGGCGACGACACCACCTTGAAGGTCCTCGCTGCCGGCGTGCTGAGCGGTTTCGCCGAAGTAACCGTCGAAGAATTCGAAGCCCAGGCCGACACATTTCTGCGTTCCGCTCGGCATCCCACCCTTGATCGCAGCTACTTGACGTGCAGCTATGAACCCATGGTCGAGTTGCTGAAATATTTGAGAGACAACGGTTTCCGAAACTACATGGTCTCCGGCGGCGGACGCGACTTCATGCGGCCCATCAGCGAAGAGGTATACGGTATCCCGCGGCAGCGAGTCATAGGCAGTGGCGTGTCACTTGCCTGGAGGGACGACGGCCCCAGCGGCAATATCATTCGCAAACCCGAGGCAGACGTAGTCGACGACGGTCCTGAGAAACCGATACGGATCTGGAACCGAACGGGCCGACGGCCTCTGCTGGCAGCAGGAAACAGCAACGGGGACATTCCCATGCTGAAGTTTTCGGAGCAGCCGAACCGTCCCGCTCTACGACTTCTGGTCCTCCATGACGATCCCGACCGTGAGTTCGATTATGTAGCGGGCGCCGAAGAGGCACTCGAACTGGCCCGCGACAACAATTGGACGATGGTCAGCATCAAAGACGACTGGACCACCGTGTTCTAGCTGCCTTGAGGTTCACGCTGACTCGAGCCGACCGAAGGCCAGCTGAGGCGACTGCACGGGAACACGGAAGCCGCTGATGCCGATCGGGCGCCGGCGGCTTCCGTATACCGCGGCACGGCAACATCCCAAAGGCGTCAACGAACCGAAATCTAACTTACGCAAGCTTTCTGAGAATTCTCTGAGTGCTAACGATCCGCGATGTGGCGATCGAGCGCCTCGTCGATCACCGAATCCTCGGTGTAGAAGAACCTCGGCATCGTTTCTCCGTTGTCGGCGAGGGCCACGATCAACTGTGTCAGCCGCAAGTCGGGGTTTGCGCGCCAGAGGGCGCCGAGCTTGGTCAGTATCGGATCGATCCGGTCTGGGCTTCTCATCAATGTCCTCCTGGCGTAACGATTCTCGAGGGTGCATCAAAGTTTGCGGTGCGACCCGACGCGCAGGCCAACGAATTTCGTCGACGCCCTCGCGGCTACCATGCACTCGGCAAGGCAGATCATCGCAGCCTGACTGCTCACTACTGAAAGACGAGACACATTGATGCAGAAGTGGATACTGCTGGCGGCAGCGATTGTCTGCGAGGTCACCGCCACACTCTCACTCCGTGCCGCACTCGATCATTCTGCCTGGTACACCGTGGTGATCACCGGGTATATCGGCGCGTTTGTCGCCCTCGGCCTCGCACTGCGCACGGGAATGGGTATCGGTGTCGCCTACGGAATCTGGGGCGCCACTGGTGTCGCACTGACGGCGGTCCTCGCTACCGCCATTTTCGGCGATCCGCTCACCGGACTCATGGGACTGGGCATCACGCTCGTCATCGCCGGTGTCCTGTGCGTAGAGTTCGGGGCTCAGAAGGCGCGGGCCACGCAGCCAGGAACCATCGCGTGATCTGGCTCCTTCTTGTCGGAGCAATCGTCACGGAAGTCACTGCGACCCTGTCTCTCCGGATGGTTTCCCTGCCAGGCGCGAAGAAGGCCTGGTTCATCCCTGTTGCCATCGGCTACCTCACCGCGTTCATATTCCTCAGCCTCGCATTGCGCGGCGGCATGGCGTTGGGCGTTGCTTACGGAATCTGGACAGCATGCGGTGTTGCATTGACCGCCGTCGCCTCTCGCATCCTGTTCTCCGAACCTCTGACGAAGATCATGTGCGGAGGTTTGGCACTGATCACCGTCGGCGTCTTGTTCATCGAACTCGGTGCGGCGCACTGAGCAAGACGGAGCTTTGTCACATCTCGGCGAATATCACGCCGCGGGAGTGATCACCACGGCCTTATCCACTACATCGATGGGCCTTTTCAGTTCGAGGATGCGGGTTTCGGGGTTCCACCGCCCGACATCTGCGCCGACTACCGCACCACCGTTCGGGAAGGTCCGGGCGGGCAGGTAGATTTCGGTCGGTGCCGTGATCGATAAGTCCGGGGTGTAAGAGAATTCGAGCCGATTGCTCTCGATGACTAACACGAGCGGCTGACCTGCAATTGCCCGTGGGTACGGATTATCCAGCGCCGCAACCAGGTTACGTTCGGTTCCGTCCTTCTCGTACGGACCCCATGAACCTGGATCGCGTGACCAGTAGGCCACCCCCGCACCCATTTCTGCCGCCGTCGAGTACACCCTGTCGACGTAGTCGAGTGCCCCGGGCAATGTTGTATCCAAACCGAACTCGCCCAGAATAATCGGCACATCACCCAACGCTGCCGCTGTACTCAGGGCGTTGTCGCGCCACGCATCGACAGTGATATCCACTGCGCTCCGCGAACTACCGACGTAACCACCGCCGAGGTCCATCGGCAGCGGATAGATGTGTGGACAGTAGGCAATTCGCGGATCTCCGTCACGTCGATCGTCGACTGCGCCGAGTCCACTCGGCGTACCCCAGTTGGTACCCATGGCCTGAGGAGCCACGCATACCCAAGTGTCCTGATCGACGGTTCGGATCGCGTCGGCGGTCTTTTGATACAGAGAGGTAAGTGGTCCGGCCTCGAACACCGGGCCCTGCAGCGTGCCGCCGTACGGTTCGTTCATCAGGTCGTACGCCACCACGGCAGGATTGTCCGCAAACCGTTGCGCGACAACCTTCCAGGCGTTGGCATAGTGATCGGACAGTTCCGGATGTTGCCCGGTTGTGTTCCAGAAATTGTCGAAAGCACGAATCACCCCGGCATCGAGGTAGTACATCTCCCACATGTCGTGCTCCCCCACGGGAAGTCCGTCCATGTAGGTGGCCCACGGCGGCGCACCGTTACCCGATTGCCCACTGGGAGTGATTGCGCTCGAGTACAGATCCTGGTGCATGTCGAGCATCACCGAGTACCCACGCTCGGAAAACCAACCGACCCGCTCAGTAACTCGATCGAGGTACGCGTCGTCGTACTGACCGGGCGACGGCTCCACAGCGCGCCACGAAATCAGGAATCGAACGAAGTTGGTCCCCATGTCCGTATGTTCGCGGTCGAGGTCGACCTCCGTGAATTCGGGCATGCCGTCCGGGACGCTCTTGGAACTCGAAGCCGTATTGAATCCCCGCAAGATCAGTGCGCGGCCGGCGTCATCGGTGAGGTATGAAGCAGACGGCACCGGATCTGAGCGCACAGCGGCGCCGATCCCGCCGGCGAGAACCAGCGCACCGACAGTGGCCAACGTGACCAGCGTGCCCCTGCGCATTCCGAGTGCCACCAATACCCTCCAAAGTTGGACGATCGTCCTATCAATTGGGTTAATGTTGCGCCATGTCAGCAAACGCGGTGGCGTTTTCACAAACGACGCAGTTCCGACGCCTCCGCAGGCCTGCAGTCTCAGCTGCAGCGACAGTCACAGCAATCTCCGTGCTTCTCGGATTTTGGCCTCTCACCGGGCGTTGGCTGACGTCGATGCCGGAAGCCCTCGTTCCGAGTGCCATCGGATTGCCCTTCGCGGTGCCGCCATTGCGATTGTTCCCGTTGGGCGAGACAACCTGGATGTACTGGGCAGTCGATGTTCTTGCGGCATTCGTGATGATCGGGATCGTGTTGCTGTACCTGAATTCGTGGGCGAACCGGCACCCACAGTCCGGTCGCGCTCGCGCCTTCCTTGCCGGTGTAACCGCCACCGTCGCCGGGGCAGTGATCGGCAACGTCATTCGAATTGTGTTCCTCAGCTTTGATTCTCACCACAATTTGGCCACCTACGTCGTTGCGGTGGCAGCAACGGTGCTTGTCACGTTGATCTGGGGTGCGATCCTCGGAATCCTCACCGGAGTAGTACACGCCGCGATTCGACCACAGCAGGTAAGAGAAACAGAAGATGCCGGTTCACCGCCGGTCGCCGACTACGAAAGTGTGTAGATCCGACTTGCCAAGTCAGCCACCGAGCAACGAAATCCCGTGGTGATAGCCGGTTGTCACGGCGCCACTTCCCCATAGCCTCCGTGGGAAACACCAAGCGTTCGCAGTGCCCGGTGTTGGGCCAGCAATACCTGACTTCGTGTGTTTCCGAGTGCGATCGCTGTGTCGTCCGCATCGAGTCCGACAATCACCCGCAAGATCAGCACCTCACGTTCACCCTCCGGCAATACGTCGATCCCGGCTGGAAGTCGAGTCCTTGACTCCGCTCCCGTACGCGCGACCATCCGACTTGTCGTCGAATACACCAAGTGCAACAGAGGTTCATCCGGCGCAGCCTTGTCGGGAACCGAGTTCACGACCGCAAAACAGGCAGCATCCGCAACCGACTCCGCCTCGGCGGGATCGAGTTCGGCGCGTGCACGTTGCACCACCATCGGCCGGATAGCGAGATACAGCCCGGCCATCGACGCAGCGTTTCCACTGCGTGCCGCTGCTGCCAGGCGGTCAAGCGAATCGTGTTGCAGTGAAGGTGTCATCGCGCCTCAGCTACCTGTCTGCGTAGCAGCAGCGCGTAAAAACCCACATAGTGGTTGGGTCGCATGTAATCAGTCAAAGCGGTCAACCTGACGACCCGCTGGGACAACTCTGTCAAGTCCCTGGCACTATTGATCCGACTCGAAAGATGTTGGACTACAACAATTCCAGAGTATCTATGATACTCGCCTACGCTCACCAAATCCGCGAACCTGCCCTGGTTTCGCGACGAGCGTAGGATCGAGAATGGTCGGCGGGTAAGAGCAGACGTGCACCCACAACACTCGTGCATCGAAACAAGCGTGCACCAAAATCGAGAGGAAACTCAACGATGCGCACAGATGGAGATACTTGGGACATTGTCAGCAGCGTCGGCCTGACTGCATTGGGAGTGGCAACATTTCGAGCGATCGAATCATTGCGCCCCAATGCGCTGATCCAGGATCCGTACGCGCCCTGGTTCGTAGAGTCCGCCGGTGAACCACATTTCACCGCACTACTAGCCAGTCCGTCGTCGTTGGACGACCTGCCCTTCTCCGGCTTCATGGGGATGGGCATGGGTATCAGGACCAAATTTTTCGACGACTTTTTCCTGACTGCTGCCCGATCAGGAGTAGCTCAATCGACGATCCTTGCGTCCGGCTTGGATGCGCGGGCCTACCGACTGGATTGGCCAACCGGCACTACGGTTTTCGAGGTCGACCAACCAAAGGTGTTGGAATTCAAAGAGCGGGTACTCACCGAACACGGCGCAGAACCGAAAGCAGACCGTCGCACTGTCGCAGTCGATCTACGAGATGACTGGCCCACTGCGCTCAAAGCTGCGGGGTTCGAGCCGAGCACATCCTCCGCGTGGTCCGCGGAGGGACTCTTGGCGTACCTCCCTGGCCCCGCACACGACGCACTATTCGAACGAATCGACAAACTGTCGTCGTCCGGTAGCCGACTTGCGTTGAACTACTTCCCATCTGGAATGGATGCGCAACGATTCGCGGACATACGGGCAAAGTATTTCAGCAAGGATCCGTTCGGAGACATCGACATGGCTGCGCTGTTCTACGAGGACGAGCGTGCTGATCCGATGCAGTGGTTGACCGCGCACGACTGGTCGGTCGAGTGCCTCAATTCCATCGAATTGGCGAACATGTACGGCGAACCGATCCCGGATCTCCCACCGGAACTCGCTGACCTGGCCGAACAATCGGGATATCTCACGGCGATCAAGACCGCGAACTAGCTTGAACGCCCAGGTCCTCCATCACGATCAACGTCGGCCGTGGATATCGATTACGAGCGCACGCGTCGTCAAGAAGGTCATCGAAGGCCCTCGACAACGTGTCTTCGTCTCGAACTTGCACAAGTAGGTCCGGCGTTGTCTGCGCCTCGATCTCGATAATCAACTCCGACATCAGGATTCGATATTCACGATGGACTCGTTCCATCAATCCAACGGTGCTGTCAGCGGCCCTCCGCAGGTCGACCTCGTCACGATGACCGACGCCCAGATTGACGCACAGTCCGACCAATTTCAGATGTGGCCGCGCAATCATCGATTCCAGCACGGCGTAGGTTTCCGCCGATTCGATATCGGTCAACTCGACGCGGGCCAGGACGCATCGCGTCGTTGCACGTTCCGAAGCGAGGAAATGAAGAATAGTCATGACAGACCTTTCGTGGACCTCCGGAGTTGCGAGTACACCGGTACTTCAGCTCGCTTTCAGGACTACCCTGAAAACGTTGATCCGTACGGCTCACTGACGTCGTCTTGACGCCCAAAGGCCCATCCTGACACCGTGTTTACGCCTACAGCGTTCAGAGTGTCTTGATCAATCCGCCGTCGATCACAAAATCTGCACCTGTCACATTCGCCGCCCGATCCCCAGCGAGAAACAGCACCAGATCCGCGACTTCCTCGGGAAGCGTGAATCGACCCGTCTCCGAACCCGCTGCCGCACTGTTCACCACTTCCTGCGCACTGACACCGCTGACCTCGGCAAGCGTCGACGCAACTCCGCCGTCTGCCAGCCACAGGGCGGTTCGAACCGGACCCGGACTGACGGTATTCACACGGATCCCCTTCGAAGCAAACTCCTTCGACAATGATTTGCACAGGTTGGTCAGTGCAGCTTTTGCCGCGCTGTAGTCGATGACGG
Source organism: Rhodococcus sp. IEGM 1379 (assembly GCF_030056815.1). Lineage (GTDB taxonomy): Bacteria > Actinomycetota > Actinomycetes > Mycobacteriales > Mycobacteriaceae > Rhodococcus_F. The sequence continues at coordinate 7,953 of NZ_JASHKR010000008.1, read as the reverse complement.
CAGGGTCGGGCAGGAATGCGTTTACCGAACTGACCGTGACAATGCTTCCGCCGCCGCGACGCTCCATCTCGGGTAGCGCTGCCCTGATCGTCCGTACCGCGGACATGAAAGTGAGATTCAGTGATGACTCCCAGTCAGCATCCGCGACACTGACAAATCCTCCTGTCCGCGGCGTCACGGCACCGACGTTGTTGATCAGTACGTCGATTCCGCCATGTTCTGCCGCAACCGCGACGAGCGTCTCCGCCCCCTTCGTACTCGACAGGTCAACCCTGACGAAGGTGATTGCGCCGGCGGCCTCGAGCGCATCGATGTCTGCCGTACGAGTCCGCGAACCCGCAATCACGTAGGCGCCTTCTTCGGCCAACGCCCGAGTTATCGCAAGCCCGATGCCTTTGCCGGCACCCGTCACGACGGCAGTCTTACCTTTCAGATGTAGATCCATCGAACCTCCGATTTACCCGACCGAATCAAACATCGAGCCGGTGGGCCATCCGTTACCAAAGCTGGGCAGAATCCAAAGGATGAATTCCAGGGTGATTTCTCTGTAAATCGCGGGCAAACCGGCAGAGCCCGTCGTACTCTCGTTGACGCGCGCTTCGGTGCGCTCGGACTCGTTGACGCTCTAAGAGATGTTGGCAAGACCTGTCGAAGGCAGGCCCCGCACTCCCATGGGGCGCAGGGCCTGTCCTCGATCCGGTACTGCAGTAGGCGTACCAGACACATCAGTAATAGTGCCGCCTCCCGCCAACTGCTCGTCCTGTCGACCCCAGCACGAACAGAATCAATCCGATCACCAAGAGAACAACGCCGATGGTCCACAGAATCGGAATGTTCACCAGGAATCCGATAATCAGCAAGATAATTCCGAGAATAATCATGGCAGTCCTTCTCAGCCGACTGGCCAGTTACGTGCGCTCGAAACGAAGGCACTGCACTGCGAGTACCCAAAATATTGGCCGTCCATACCCGCTCTGACCGGCTATTTTCTCCCGGACGACGCATGCCGAACCACAACTCTCAATTTTTCAAACCAACTAGTCGTTAGTCTTGAGGTGATTCAACAACACCGAAGCGAGGCGCACGTGACTACAGCACCAGACCGCACCAGAATCGAGTTCCCCGACATCAGTTCCCGCGCTTGGGAGCATCCGGCAGACCGCGCAGCCTTGGTCACACTCCGCACCCTTCGCGGATTCGACACGGTGCTGCGGACACTGTCGGGACTTCTCCAAGAGCGTCAACACAGGCTGATGTATCTGGCCACTGCTGTCCGCGTGGACGAACGCCAATTCCGCGACCTTCACGATCTACGACGCGATTGTGTCGACATCTTGGGAGCGGACGAAACTCCTGAACTCTTTGTTCTACAGACGCCGATGGTCAATGCCTTCACCATCGGCATGGACCGGCCGTTCATGGTAGTGACAACTGGCCTACTCGACGTAATGAATTACGAGGAACAGCGATTTATCATCGGGCACGAACTCGGACACGCGTTGTCCGGTCACGCCGTCTATCGCACCATCCTGATGCACCTGATGCGTTTGGCCGGGACCATCGGTTGGCTACCCGTCGGAGGCTGGGCGTTACGTGCGATCATCGCCGCATTACTGGAATGGCAACGCAAATCCGAACTCTCGGGCGACCGTGCCGGTCTCCTCTGCGGGCAGGACGTTCACGCCGCCATTCGAGTGCAGATGAAGTTGGCCGGCGGGTCGCGTGTGAGTGAGGTCGACATCGAAGCCTTCCTTGACCAGGCCGCTGAGTACGACTCCAGTGGAGACCTCCGGGACGGCGTGCTCAAACTCCTCAACATCGAACTACTGACACACCCATTTTCGGTACTGCGCGCCGCCGAGCTGAAGAAGTGGGTGGACAGTGGGGCGTACTCCGACGTTCTGCGCGGTAACTACCCGCGCCGCGTCGACGATGACGACGCAAAGATCAGCGACGAGTTCAAGAACGCCGCCAAGACGTACAAGCAGAACTTCGACGAATCCGACGATCCACTGATCCGGATGCTCCGCGATATCGGCAGCGGACTCGGTGGAGCTGTCGGTGCCGTGGGCAACGGCGTCGGCGACGTCGCATCCGACATCAAGGAACGCTTCACCCACTGGCGCCGGAGTTCGGAAACCAAGAATGACGAATCCAACAAAGACAACTGAACGCTGAATCCCGTAAATCGGTGCCTGACGTAAATCGGTGCCTGACACTGAAGGCAGTCAGCGTCAGGCACCAGATTTTGGCGTGTGGGTGGTGCAGGCTTCCCTCTGCACCACCCTCACGATAACCGACACTAGCAACTATCGAACAAATGTGCGACTCGGGCAGGGGGCCTACTCCGGGCCACCGTAGTCTGAGGCTGCCAAACCCAGGCTGAACAGCATCAATACCATCAGAAACCAACCCGCGCCCTGCCAGATCGGCCAGGTGCCGCCCCGTCGCCAGACCCGATACGTCTGAACGAAGGCAGCCAATCCTCCGATCAGAAAGACCGCCGACGGCGCAAATGCGAGAACACCGATGCCGGATATTCCAGATTCTGCGCCTCCCGACTGTCGGTTTACCGCGAGCGCGTCGAGCAACAGGACCGCAAGCGCTGCGCATACCACCACGATCGTGAAAATTGCAGCCCTACGGAACTCTTCGGGATCCGACCACCGCTTCTCGGTATCCGATCCGTTGCGCCGCCCAGCAGACATCGGGCACTCCCTTCACCAATCAGATTGGGTACCCCATCCTCGTGTCGGATCAACCTCGAGGGGGTACGCCTGGCAAGACAACTACAGATACGACGACAAGAGAGGAGTCGCCATGCATGCTGGGCGACTGAAGAAGGTCGGTTCGAGCGAAGGACCATTTGCCTCCGTGTACTTCGAGGACGTCAGAAACCGTGAAGATTCACGTGAGCGTTTCGAGCAGGAATGGCGGTCGATGCGAGGCCAACTGTCCAAGCAGGAGGCTCCAGCGTCGTTGATCGAACAGTTCGACAGCGTAAAAGACAACCACCACGGAATTTCCGGTCGCGCCGGCCGAGCAATCATCGTGACACCTGACGCTGTTCTGGTCGACGACATCCTGCTCGAGCCCACGACGTCGACCATTGTGACTGTCGGGTCACTGCCCTATCTGATTCCGCTGATTGCGCACGGTTACGACACAGAACCGTTCATCATCGCGAAGGTCGATCACACCGGAGCTGATCTGTGTGTTCGCGATGCGCGCGGTCGAGACGTGTTCGCCGAATCTGTGGACGGTGACGGATTTCCGGTACACAAGGCCCGGGTGGGTGGCCCGGACCGCTACATCGACACTCAATCCCTGGCCGAGGAGAATGTACGCAAGAACTTGACCCAAGCCGCAACTCGCACTGCAACATTAGCGCGCGAGCACAAGGTTCAACTGGTGGTGATCATCGGAGAAGTACAGTCGCGGAACGCATTCGCCCAGCACCTTCCGTCGTCGTTGCGGTCCGTCGAAATCGAGAGGGGGTCGCGTGCGGCGGGTTCCTCACCAACGGAGGTTGCCAAGGAAATCCGCGAACTCATCGATACGGAACGACTCCGCCGAATGGATGTGGAGACCGAACGCTTTGTGGCAGAACAGGGCCGAGACAGCAATCTGTCCGTGGACGGTACCGCCCGCGTGCTGGACGCTTTGGAACAGGGAAAGGTCGAGACCTTGCTCTTCACCGATCCCGATGACAAAGAGGTGTCCAGCGATTCCCTCTTCGCCCCCGCTGATCGCCTACTGCCGTATTTGGCGATCCGGACTGGCGCAGAGCTAGTGCAAATCGACGAACGTCTCACTCTCGCAGACGGATACGGGGCAATACTGAGACATATCTGACACTCAACTACACGCGCCGGTCATCTGGACGCGTGTTTACCCGGAGACTCGGGGAATCCGTCGGCGATAGCGGCAACCAACTCGAGGTAGGCGCGCGCTGTGCGTTTGTTCAACAACTTCAAGTCGATAGGACCACCTTCACCAAGGTGATCGTCGTACGGCAACGTGCGTACCGCCCGAACTCCTCGCTGAGTGAACACATCCTCCAGTTGATCGAGATCGAGTGACGAAGACCCGGGACGGGTCGAGTTGATCGCAACCACCGACCGACTCACCAAATCGCCGTAGCCGTGCTTGGTCAGCCAACTCAAAGTGGCTGCGGCGCTGCGCGCACCGTCCTGGGCCGTCGGGCTGACGACAACCAAAGCGTCTGCCTCATCGAGGATTCCGTACATTGCCGAGTGCATGATGCCAGTTCCACAGTCGGTGATGACGATGTTGTAGTGCACTTCGAGGATGCGGAGGGTGTCGAGATAGTCCTGCTCGTTGAACGACTCCGACGTTTCCGGATCCGCTTCACTGGCAAGGATTTCCAGTCGACTGTCCCCTTGCGAGGTGTAATAGCGCACGTCACTGTAGGTGCGAATATCTCCGTCGGCCAACAGGTCACGGACCGTCAGGTGATGTTCGCGTCGTTCCCGATCAGCCAGGGTACCCAGATCCGGATTGGCGTCGATCGCGACAATCCGATCGCCCCGAATCGACGCGAACGTGGAGCCGACGGTCTTGGCTGCCGTCGTCTTCCCCACTCCGCCCTTGAGTGAGATGAACGCAATCTTGTAAACACCACGCACAGTCTGATTAGCGCGACGAACCAACGCTTGATGTTCGAGTTCGGCCGCCGACTGCCCGGTATTGATTCGTCCGCCCGAGAGCTTGAACAACACACTGCCCAAACCTCGTTCGGGAGGACGCTTCGCGCGCTTGATGATGTCCAGATCGTCGACGGATGTCATTTCCACAGGTGTTGAGGTCCGGAAATCGGTCGGTTCTTCGCGCCGTGTCTGCCGCATTCTCTGACTGGGCAACGGCCGGGGAGGAACCTCGTCGAACTGCGGAGTGAAGGTGACCGTTCGAATCGTATTGGCATGGGAATCGTCCGTCCCGACCGATCCTGAACCGCTCCGTAGAAATCCGCCATTCGAGCCGTTGTTATCGCTGCGCACCGTTTTCCCAGTTCGAGTTCGGAATCATTCGGACATAATGTTTCGGACGCTATCACTCTGCGGCCTTGTTGCTCTGCTGTCGATACCGTGATCGAGCGCCAGTCCGTTACACCCGCAATTCGGTGACTTTGGTCCCATCGGCTGTCCAGGCCTCAGCAATTCGAGAACTCGAACCAGCTGCTGCACTTATCCGTTCGTTCCGCAATAAAATTCTCATTCCGCAACCCTCAGGCAAATTCATTGCCCCAGAACGACATAACGCGGCGGAAAGAACCAGGTTCCTCCCGCCGTGCGCTGTCACGCTCAGCTGAAACAGAATTCCGAGCTACCGAGGCTGCCGAAAATGCTTCCGAACATACTTCCGGGATTTCCGCTGCTGCAGTCTCGGATGAAAGCAAAATCGACACCTTCGACATCGTCGACACTCAGATTCACCGGAACGGAGGGCGAATCTGCACCGCATCCTGCTCCGGGCGCAACCTCGACCGTGTAGCCGTCCTTGGCCGGCTTGTACTGGAAGAAGTAGTCACCGAAATTGTCGGTGGTCGTAGACGCGATCTGGTTTCCGCCGTCGAGGAGATTGACCGTCACATCCGGCGTCCCGACGCCTTCGTCTTCAGGGCAACCCGTCACCTGACCGAAAATGCTGAAGACCTTGACCATCTCGAAGTCGATGCCTGTGGCATCGGCGGACGTCAAGTCCACCGGAGTGCTGTTGGGCACCGACCCACATCCAGCCGGGGCGTACGGACTGACCGTGTAGGAACCTGGCGGCACTCCGGCAATGGTGTAGACGCCACCGGGTCCGGTTGTCGCGGAAGCAACCTGAGTCGCTCCGTTCCACACAACCATCCACACCCCGACCGGGTTACCGAGTGGATCGCAGGTGTTGGTGAGTGTCCCGGATACCGAATGTGTCACGGGATCAGCCGACGCCACCGAAGGCAGAAAAAGACCGAGTGAAGCAACTAGAGCGAATACCGCAAAGATTCCTCGCCTCATGATTTCTCCTTGCTTGGGATATTCCGAGTTGGACCTGCCTGGTTGATCGACACCCTCATTGACGACACGCCGTAGACTAACACCCGTTTTGTACCGACTTTCCCGTTTTGTCCGGATACATTGAAGGGTTTTGTCATCAGGACAAACGTCCAGAAATTCACGGCGCTACTAGTTCCTGTAGTAGATACCGGTATCCTGTGGACCATGACCGCCGGGCCCGCAGACGTCGCGCAGTTGCGCGGGGCATTCGTGGGCGGCACATCCGGCGCCGTCAGCATCGCTGCCCACGCAATCGGCGGCGGTATGGCCCCCTCGGAAAGCGCAGTGGCCTTGTTGATCTTCGCGTGCGCGAGCGTCGGAGCGGTTGTGTCGTCCATCGACATCCGCCGCTCCCCAGCAGTCGCACTTGCACTCATGCTTGCCGCGGGTCAGGCAATAGGCCACACAACGCTGACCATCGCTTCGGAACATCAGCACGGCATTCTTCTGTCCTTTCCGATGCTCGCAGCGCATATTGCCGCCATCGGGTTCTGCGCCTTGCTGATTCGGGCAGCAGAACACGGCTATGTTGTCGCCGCATCGACAGTTGCTGTCATCGTTGCCGTCCTCCTGCATCCCGAGACCCCCGAACCCGCATCCGCCTCGATGCGCACGTACTACCGCGCCAAAGTTGTTCTGCGACAACTTGTCACTTCAGGTACCGGCACTCGCAGTCCACCGGCAATCGTGTAACTCACCTATTCCCTTATTGCTTCGCGCACGAAAACCCGTGCGCCACTTTGCTGTGCGCCTTTATTAACCTTGGGCGGTTAACAAAGGCGCACAGCGGGATCGAGTACACGCATGTCCGCACCCAAAATGGAGCGCGCGCCCGAACGCGCTTCCAATGACAGTTCTCCCCCGAAGAAAAAGCCTGGCTCCGCCAGGCCCTTGATCCTGCGTCTGCACTTCTACGCCGGAATCCTGATCGGGCCCTTTATCCTCATCGCAGCGTTGAGCGGCGGCCTCTACGCGATTGCACCCGCCATCGAGAAGATCGTCTACAGCGACTACCTCCAGACCGACAGCACCGGACAGATCGCATCGTTGAACGACCAGATCCGTTCCGCTCAGCAGTACCGCCCAGACCTCACGGTCTCTGCGGTCCGCCCTGCCGCTGAACCCGGAGAGACAACTCGGGTCTTGTTCACGGATCCGTCACTCGGCGAATCCGAAAGGCTCGCAGTCTTTGTCGACCCAGTCGTGGCCAAGTCCGTCGGCGAGTTAGCTGTGTACGGAAGCAGCGGTTCGCTGCCGGTCCGCACGTGGATTTCGCAACTCCATCGCAATCTTCATCTCGGCGAACCCGGTCGCCTCTACAGCGAGTTGGCTGCGTCATGGATGTGGGTCGTCGCCCTCGGCGGTGTCTATCTCTGGTTCCGTCGGTACCGCACCGCCCGCAATGCGCGACTCCTCACCATGGATCAAACGTCCACAGGGCGCAGGCGAACCCTGAACTGGCATGGCGTCGTCGGCATCTGGATAGCAGTTGCCCTGATCTTTCTCTCGGCAACCGGTCTCACGTGGTCGACCTATGCCGGCGAAAATGTGAGCAGCTTACGGACTGCGCTGAGTTGGACCACGCCCTCGGTGGTCAAGACTCTTGGCGACGCTCCCCCACCGGCTACGGGTGGACACGAAGGCCACGGCAGCGCCCCCGCTGCCACCGGAATGATGAACGATACCAACGTCGGTCGCGTCGACACCGTTCTCGGTATCGCGAGATACCACGGCATCACCGGCCCGGTCGAAGTGTCGATCCCCGCCAACGCGGAGACTGCCTTCACCGTCACCCAAACTCGTCAGCCATGGGTGTTCAGCAACAACACCATCGCAATTGACGGGGCGACTCACAAGGTCACCGACGAACTGTGGTTTTCGGATTGGCCTC
>NZ_JASHKR010000075.1 GCF_030056815.1 Rhodococcus sp. IEGM 1379 | reverse complement strand
AGATGCGCCTGCGGGACATCGGCGGAATGATCGTCGTCGACTTCATCGACATGGTCCTCGAATCGAACCGGGATCTTGTCCTGCGTCGTCTCACCGAATGCCTGGGCCGCGATCGTACGCGCCACCAGGTATCCGAGGTCACTTCGCTGGGCTTGGTTCAGATGACGCGTAAGAAGCTGGGCACCGGATTGGTCGAGGCATTCTCGACTACCTGCGAGCACTGCCATGGCCGCGGCATCATCGTGCATTCCGAGCCGGTCGAGGTGAAGTCGGCCGACGACGGTGGATCACGGTCCGGTTCACAGCGCAGCGAGCCCGGAACGTCGCGCAAGAACAAGCGTGGCCGCGTCGACAAGCCGGTGCAGAGCGAGTCCAACGGTCAGGAAGCGCCGGCGGTCGAGGTTCCGCCCGTCGACGCGACCGTCAAGCGTGCACATCCGGTCGCCCTGGCGATGGCTTCGCATCACGACGAAGACGGCAACGTAGCAGCGGACGCTACCTCGGAGTTCGATGCTTCCAAAAGCGTTGAGCGTGCGGAGTCGGCTGTTGCCGATTCTGGCCGGGTTGCTGATGTTGTTGTGGATAATGTTGCGGCGCAGCCTGATACAGCCCAGAATGACGCGACTGAGCGTCAGGACGGACAGGCGGGGGTTGAATCTGCTCCGCGCGGTCGTCGTCGCAGTCGTAGGGCATCTCGGGCAGCGTCGGCACCCGTCACGGAAGCACCTGAAGTGAGCACGGTCTTCGTGGTTCCGACGCCGGAACCTGTCGTAGAGGCAGTGGCAGAACCGGCAGTAGCAGCCGTCTCGGCGCCGGTGGAAGACGACGTCGTGGTGGTCAAGAGGCCTCGCCGTCGCCGCGCAGCAGCACGTCCGGCCGGTCCTCCGGTCGAAGGCGAGTAGAGAACTACCTTCTTTCGGATGGCTGGATGTCCGCGCACTCTGTGGCGGGCATCCAGCCTTGGTCCGAAGTTCCCGCTGGTAGAAGCAATAAATGTACGATCGATTTACCCCTCGGCGGGGCGGTTTGACCATGACGGTTGCTTTCCCGTAACCTTGCATAGTCGCCACCCGGCGGTAGAGATTCCGTGTGCCTAGAGTGCATGAGAATCTCCAGATACTGACTGTTTTTGGTTAAGTGTCGAGCCGAGGTGACATAAACCAGACCAGTCGCGATGCATTTAAAGCCTCCAGGCAGCAGCGCGAGCAAGTTCGAAGAAGCAAGGGGTAGCCCTCCGATGGCAACGTACGCGATCGTCAAGACCGGCGGAAAGCAGTACAAGGTCGCTGTTGGTGACCTCGTCAAGGTCGAGAAGATCGAGGGTGAGCCCGGCACTGCTGTCTCGCTTGCTCCCGTTCTCGTGGTTGACGGATCTGACCTGACTGTCGAGGCCGCCAAGTTGGCGAACGTCTCGGTCACCAGCGAGATTGTCGAGCACACCAAGGGCCCGAAGATCCGCATTCACAAGTTCAAGAACAAGACGGGTTACCACAAGCGTCAGGGCCACAGGCAGCCGCTTACCGTGATCAAGATCACGAGCATCAAGTAACCCGTTCTTTTCAGCTGATTTCACCCGAGGAGGGTCAACAACATGGCACATAAGAAGGGTGCATCCAGCTCCCGTAACGGTCGCGATTCAAACTCTCAGCGCCTCGGCGTGAAGCGTTTCGGCGGCCAGTCGGTCAGCGCAGGCGAAATCCTGGTTCGCCAGCGCGGCACGCACTTCCACCCCGGCGTTAACGTCGGCCGTGGCGGCGACGACACCCTGTTCGCTCTCGCTGCCGGTGCAGTCGAGTTCGGCCAGAAGCGTGGACGCAAGACCGTGAACATCGTTCCGGCCGTCGTTGCGGTTGAGGTCTAGTCTTTCTCGCTAGCAGTACGCTTCCGGTTTCGCTCCTGTAGCAACGCCGAAACGTGTTCAAGCTCCCAATAGGGGCGGACCAGGGTTGAAATAACCTGGTCCGCCCCTATTGTTTGTTTAATCAGTTCTGTTTGTTTTCCGAGCAACCCTGCTCACCAGAAGTTCAGCTCATCGCGTGAGACCCGCAATTGACTGAGGAAGGATCCGGCAGTCATGTCCCGATTCATTGACCGTGTTGTGCTGCACGTCAGCGCTGGAAAAGGCGGCAATGGTTGCGCCTCCGTTCACCGTGAGAAGTTCAAGCCGCTCGGTGGCCCCGACGGCGCCAACGGTGGACGCGGTGGCGACGTAGTTCTCATCGTCGACGAGAACATCCACACCTTGCTCGACTTCCACTTCCATCCCAATGCGAAGGCCACCAACGGCAAGCAGGGAGCCGGAAGCAACCGCGAGGGCGCAAACGGTGAGGACCTCATCCTCAAGGTTCCCGATGGAACCGTCGTACTCGACACCAAGGGCAACATTCTCGCCGATATGGTCGGCGTCGGGACGCGTTACGACGCAGCTCAGGGTGGACGCGGTGGCCTCGGCAATGCTGCATTGTCCTCGAAGGCCCGCAAGGCTCCCGGTTTCGCGCTTCTCGGTGAAGACGGCGTCGAGCGCGATCTGGTTCTCGAACTCAAATCAGTCGCCGACGTCGGACTTCTCGGATTCCCGTCCGCCGGTAAGTCGTCGCTGGTCTCCGTTCTCTCGGCCGCAAAGCCGAAGATCGCGGATTACCCCTTCACGACTCTCGTCCCCAACCTCGGCGTCGTCTCCAGCGGTGAAACCACCTTCACCGTCGCCGACGTGCCTGGCCTGATTCCCGGTGCCAGCGAGGGACGCGGTCTGGGTCTCGACTTCCTGCGCCACATCGAGCGTTGCGCCGTGCTGGCTCACGTAATCGACTGCGCGACCCTTGATCCGGGACGCGACCCCATCTCCGACATCGACGCACTCGAAGCCGAACTGGCCGCGTACACGCCGGCACTGTCCGGTGATTCGGGACTGGGAGATCTCGACAAGCGGCCGCGCGTCGTCATTCTCAACAAGACCGATGTACCCGAAGCCGCGGAGTTGGCCGAAATGGTCACTCCCGAAATCGAAGCTCGCGGATGGCCGGTCTTCACGATCTCGGCAGTAACCCGAGAAGGTTTGCGTCCGTTGACATTCGCATTGGCGAAGATGGTCCTCGATTACCGTGAGGCCCATCCCAAGCCGGAGCCGAGCCGTCAGATCATTCGCCCGATCGTGGTCAAGGACTCCAGCTTCACCGTCGAGAAGGATCCCGACGTGCCCGGCGGATTTGTCGTCCGCGGTACCCGCCCGGAGCGGTGGATCCGTCAGACGGCATTCGACAACGACGAAGCCGTCGGCTACCTCGCCGACCGTCTCGCTCGGTTGGGCGTCGAAGCTGCGCTGGTCAAGAAGGGTGCACAGCCCGGGGCGTCCGTCACCATCGGTGACGTCAGCTTCGACTGGGAGCCGCAGACGCCGGCCGGTATCGACCTCACCCGTACGGGCCGCGGTACCGATCCGCGACTTGATCAGGTCGAGCGCATCGGCGCCGACGAGCGTAAGCACGCTCGCCGCGTCCGTCGCGGACTGCTCGAAGAAGACAACTGATCCAGAAGTCACCTGATACCAGCGAGACCAGAAGCGAGGGAACGGGACTGTGCTCGGTTCCACCAGGGAGTCGATTGCGTCGGCTCACAGCATTGTCGTGAAGATCGGGTCGTCCGCGCTCACCAGTTTGGTCGCGGGACTCGATACTCACCGACTGGATCTGCTGGCCGACGCCATCGAAGCCCGCATGCGTGCGGGCTCCGATGTTGTCGTAGTGTCGTCCGGTGCTGTCGGTGCCGGGTTGGCGCCGCTCGGGCTCACCAAGCGACCTCGTGATCTCGCAACCAAGCAGGCTGCTGCCAGCGTCGGACAATTGGCGCTGGCACATGCCTGGGGTACTTCCTTCGCGCGGTACGACCGCACCGTCGGGCAGGTACTGCTCACAGCCGACGACATCGCGCGGCGTACGCAACACCGCAATGCACAGCGCACTCTTGATCGCCTGCGGGCTTTGCATGCGGTGGCCATTGTCAACGAAAACGACACAGTCGCAACAACCGAACTCCGATTCGGTGACAACGATCGACTGGCTGCCTTGGTTGCGCATCTGGTCGGCGCCGACGCACTGATTCTTCTGTCGGACGTCGACGGGCTCTACGACGGTGATCCCCGAAAGGGTGACGCCACACTGATTTCCGAGGTCAACAGCCCCGAGGATCTGGACGGCGTTGTCGCCGGTTCCGGCGGAGCATTGGGCACCGGGGGGATGGCATCCAAGCTCTCGGCCGCTCGTCTCGCTGCGGACTCCGGAGTGCCGGTTCTACTGGCCGCGGCATCCGACGCGGCGCGGGCTCTGAACGGCGCCGATGTCGGAACTGCCTTTGCGGCGCGGCCGACCAGGCTGTCTGCCAGGCGCTTCTGGGTGCGCCATGCTGCCGATACTCAGGGCGACTTGCATCTCGACGAGGGTGCTGTCAGCGCCGTTGTGGGCAAGCGTCGAAGCTTGCTCTCGGCCGGAATCGTTGGTGTATCAGGTGATTTCCATGCCGGTGACGTCGTCTCGCTCAGGGGACCGGGGGAGAAGCCCGTCGCACGTGGTGTTGTTGCCTTCGATGCGTCGGAGATCGAAGACATGCTGGGACGCTCTACCGCCGAACTACCCGCGGACATGCAACGCCCCGTCGTTCATGCCGACGACTTGGTTGCCCTGTAAGTTTCACTGGTTACCAGCGCGGAAAGTGCTTCGGTACAGCCTATTTCGAGTTTCAGATCTGCGAATTCGTCGCCGCGGGTGTGCCCGCGGTTGACTATTGCAATCGTCTTACCGGCCTTCGCGGCGTAGCGCACGAACCGTAGTCCCGACATGACGGTCAACGAGGATCCGGCGACCAGTAGGGCGTCTGCTGCGTCGACCATGCTGTACGCGCGGGCAACCCGCTCCTTGGGGACAGACTCACCGAAATACACGATGTCCGGCTTGAGGATTCCGCCGCACACGTCGCAGTCCACCACGCGGAAATGTGCTGTCGACTCGATGACGGCATCCGCATCCGGTGCGATCTCCACTCCTTGTGCAGCAGCAACAGTTTCGGCAAACCCCGGGTTCGCTTCTTCCAGTCGCTCGGCAAGTGTGGTGCGGGAGATCAACTTCTGACAGTCCAGGCACCGAACCTGCGCGTAGGTGCCATGTAGATCGATCACATTGCGAGCCCCGGCTTTGGTGTGCAGGAGGTCGACATTCTGGGTGATAACTCCGACGGCCTGGCCACTGCGCTCGAGCGAAGCCACCGCTCGGTGCCCGAGGTTGGGACGGGCACCGTCCATGAACCGCCAGCCGATGTGGTTGCGCGCCCAGTAGTGGCGTCTGAAAGCGGAGTCGCCGATGAACTGTTGAAACGTCATCGGGTTGCGGGGAGGGGAATCGGGTCCGCGATAATCGGGGATCCCTGAGTCGGTGGAGATGCCCGCCCCCGTCACGATGGCTAGGCGTCGGCCTGACAGGAGTTCGGTCAGGGCATCGAGCCCGTTGTCGCTGGTGTGCACGGGTTCCAGGATAGGCGCTCGGCCGCCCGCCGAGCGAGGGCGAGTACGACTCTGTGTGGGACTCACTGGCCTCGGGTAGTCATTGTTGGAGTGCCGAGGAAGAGGAGTCGTCATGTTCGGGATTACGCTGCCAATTGTGTGAAACGGGGATACCTATGGCTTCGCTCCCTGGAACCAGTTTGCCGCAGCATCGAACTCTGGAGCTTTCGCGTCATAGGTAGTCAGTCGTAGGTGTCAATAGCCGGCGATCGGATCCACGAGGGCGGCCAGAGTTTCGCCCTTTGCGAAGCGGGCCACGTTCTTGCTGACGTGATCGGCAAACGCGGCTGGGCGAACTCCCGGCGGATTGGAATCGTGCGGGGTGATGATGGCATTGGTCAAGTCCCACAGCGGGTGGCCGTCGGGGAGCGGTTCGGGCTCGGTGACATCGAGTCCGGCGCCGCCGATGCGCTCTGTTTCGATGGCCTCGACGAGGGCGTCGGTGTCGACCAGCGACCCGCGCGCGACGTTGATCACCCACGAATGGGGACGCATCTGCGCAAGCTGAGCACGCCCTACCAGATGCCGCGTCTCCGGAGTGGCGGGCGCAGCAATGACGAAGTGGTCTGCACGAGAATAGATTTCATCCATCTTTGACGCCGGGAATGTTGCGCTGGCGCCGGGTACCGGACTACCGCTGCGATTGACCGCGATGCTGTCCGCCCCCTGTGCGGCCAGCATCGGGATCAACGCGCGACCGATTCCGCCTGCTCCGATAATTGCGACAGTGGAACCACGTAAAGTACCGATCTTCGGGAAGAACTCGAACTGACGCCACGTCTTGGCCTCGATGTGCGCGGGCAGGTGGCGAACTCCTGCGAGGAGCAACATCAACGCGTGTTCTGCCACCGAGGCGGAGAATGCGCCAGCAGCAGACGTCCACGTGATTTCGGTGTCCTTGGGAATCACTTTGGCCTCGAACCAGTCCTCGATCCCGGCCGAGGGCAACTGCACCCATCGGATCGACGGGGGCAATACTCTCGGAAACGAATTCGGCAAACCAGCCCAGATCAGAGCGTCGGCAGATTCGATCGGACTGATCACGCCGCCGCCCCGGAGCACTGCGCTGTCGAGCAGTGCATCGGGGGCGGGGCCGATAGCTACGCGGGGTGAAGTGTCAGGCGCCATGGCTTGACGCTACGCGGGGACCTCGATAAGTGGGTAGATTCCGTTTTCATCGTGCACTTCCCGGCCGGTGACCGGGGGATTGAACACACACAACATGCGCATCTCGGTGTCCGGCTCGACACGATGACGCTCATGGCCGTCGAGGAGGTACATCGACCCGGGAGCCAAGTCGTATTCTTTGTTGTTGTCCAGGTCGATCAACTTGCCGGTGCCTTCGACGAGCCAGACTGCCTCGACGTGGTTGGCGTAGTGGAACTCGTTGACGGACCCGGCCTTGATGGTGGTCTCGTGGAACGAGAAGCCCACGCGGTCGCCGCCGAGAACGATGCGCTTGCTGCGCCAGTTTCCGTCCTCGCTGGAGACGTCGCGGTCTGTGCCGGAAATTTCGGTGGTGGTGCGAACGATCATGGGGGAGTCCTTCCGTTAGCTGCAGACCTTGAGTGTCGCTTCGGCCAGAATGGAGAGGCCGTGCTCGAGCTCTTCGTCGGTAATCGTCAGTGCCGGAAGCAGTTTCACTACCTGGTCGGACGGGCCGGAGGTTTCCGCCAGCAATCCCTCGTCGAATGCCAGTTGGCAGACCTTGCCGGCCCGTTCGGGTTGCTCGAAGACAAGTCCCTGGACCAGACCGCGTCCGCGGGTCGAGACCTCGCCCGGGAATTGATCGGCGAGATTTGCGAAGCACTCGCTGATGCGGGCGCCCTTCTTCATGGTCGTCTTGGTGAGAGCATCGTCGGACCAGTAGTGATCGAGTGCCACCTTGGATGTGACAAACGCGGGGTTGTTTCCGCGGAAGGTTCCGTTGTGCTCACCGGGGCCCCAGACGTCGAGTTCACGCTTGAACAGTGTGAGCGCCATGGGCATTCCGTAGCCGCCGATGGATTTGGACAGCGTGACGATGTCGGGAACGATTCCGGCTTCCTCAAAGGAGAAGAACGGACCCGTACGGCCGCAACCCATCTGGACGTCGTCGACGATCAGCAGGATGCCGCGATCGGAGCACAGCGTTGCGAGTGCCCGAAGCCATTCGGGGCGAGCGACATTCACGCCGCCTTCACCCTGCACAGTCTCGACGATGACTGCTGCGGGACGGTTGAATCCGCTACCGGAATCATCGAGCACCCGTGAGAACCACTGGAAATCCTCGGTGACGCCGTCGAAGTAGTTGTCGAACGGCATCGGCGTTGTGTGCACCAGCGGAACGCCGGCGCCCGCCCGTTTCATCGAGTTGCCCGTCACGGAGAGCGCTCCCAGCGTCATACCGTGAAAAGCGTTGGTGAAGTTGATGATTGCGGATCGTCCAGTTACCTTGCGGGCCAGCTTGAGTGCGGCTTCGACGGCATTCGTTCCGGTGGGCCCGGGAAACTGGACTTTGTAGTCGAGGCCACGTGGCTCGAGGATGTTGTGCTGAAAGGTCTCCAGGAACTCACGTTTGGCGACAGTCGACATGTCGAGGCCGTGTGTGATGCCGTCGCTCATGATGTAGTCCACCAGTGCTGATTTCAGCACCGGGTTGTTGTGTCCGTAGTTGAGTGCGCCGGCGCCGGCGAAGAAGTCCAGGTAGTCGCGCCCGCTCTCGTCACGGATCCACGATCCGGAAGCACTGGTGAACACTGCCGGCCAATCACGGCAGTAGCTACGAACCTCGGACTCGAGGGTCTCGAAAATGCTTGCTTCGTTGATGTTCATATCTTCTTTGTTCCTCCGGGGCATACTGTTTGCCCAGCGCGAAACGCGCTAGGCGCCGATGCGGAAAAGATTTTCGGCTTCGTGTCCATCGGGAAAATCTTTGGGCGAGAACAAACTCTGCCGACTGATAGGTAACTCGCGCCTTCGTGCGAGCGCGGTGAAGAGTGCGATCGAAGCCTCGTTATCGGGGCTGATCGTCGTCTCCAGATGTGTAACACCCAGTGGCGCTGTGCGATCCATCAATGCTGACAGCATGCGGCCGGCAATTGCCTTGCCGCGCTGGTCTTCATCGACCGCGACTTGCCACACGAACAGGGTTTCCTGCGCGCTGGGCCGCGTGTATCCGGAAACAAATCCGACAACACGTCCGTCTACTTCTGCAACAATCGATGTTGCGCTGAAATCCCTGCACCACAACAGGTATGCATAACTTGAATTGAGGTCGAGCACGCGGGAATCACGTGCGATCTGCCAGAGCCGGACTCCGTCATCGATCTGTGGGCTTCGCAGTAACACCGCGTCCGGCGCGGTGGTCGGGATAGCTCTCGTATCAACAGGCTTCATCGGTCATCTGAACGTAACAAGCATTGCTGCAGAAGTCATGCAGATGTCCGTTTAGGGCCTTGAGTAACCGGGTACGGTGCAGGTGACAGTATGAATGTGAGGGTCGTCACATTATGTAACTCTTGCTGTTGTCGGAGCGACTATTTCGGGCTCGCGAGCGCCAACGGAAGCACTGAATGTGCACCGGCTTGACGCAATGCGCGGGCCGCCATCGTGAAAGTCCAACCGGTATCGGCGAGTGCATCTACCAGGAGTACGGGCCCTTGATGCGCGCTCATGTCCGGAACATCCCACGCGTCAACCAATCCGGCGACGCGATAAGCCGAGTTGGCGGCCGAGACGGGTGGATGTTCAGGCCGACGGTGAAGTGCGCCGAGGTCGGTGAGTCGCCCGACCTGAGCCAACTTCGCCGAAAGGCTCCGGACAAGGATTGGGTGAGTTGACGATTCAAGCGCCATCACGCCGGTGGGTCGCTGCGTCCAATCCCACGCTGCCAGAACGCTGATGCAGGCACCGACTACTGCATCGGGTACCTCGGCGTCGGCTCCGTCAAGCAACGCGCGTAGGCGCTGGCCCCAGCCGAGATCCGACAGGCGTCCGAGGATGCGTCCGGATTCCGGGCCTTCCTTGATCTTTCCGGACAGGTTGACTCCCAGCTTGCTCAGTCCCGTCGGCCACATCTTTCGTGGTTCGAGGTCGAAACCGGGGCGCTGCAGCCGTGCTCGAGTTTCGTCGAGCGCGGCGGTATCGACTGTCGTGTCGTACCGCTGACCGGTGCAGTTGTCGCAACGACCGCACTGCGAGTTTTCCGGGGTGAGGCCGGGATCGTCGAGTTGCTCACGGAGAAAGGTCATCCGGCAGGTTGTGATGTTCTGGAATTCGACCATAGCGGCCTGCTCGGCCTGGCGAGCTTCTTCGAGACGGCCGTAGCGTTCGGCGTCGTACACCCACGGTTCTCCGGTGCTGATCCAGCCGCCCTTGACGCGTTTTACCGCCCCGTCGACATCGAGAACTTTCAAGACCATTTCGAGGCGGGTGCGGTTGAGTTCGACCAGGGGTTCCAATGCCGGTGTCGACGTGGCCTTTTCGGTGTCGAGGTGCTCGATGACACTGCGGACCAGGTGTTCACGCGGGAACGCAACGGACGCGAAGTAACTCCAGATCTGCTTGTCCTCGGAGCCGGGAAGCAAAATTACGTCAGCGCGATCAGTGGAACGACCGGCGCGGCCGACCTGCTGATAGTAGGAGATCGGCGATGACGGTGCACCGAGGTGGATCACGAAACCGAGATCGGGCTTGTCGAAACCCATTCCGAGCGCAGACGTCGCAACGAGGGCTTTGACGCGATTCCCGAGCAGATCCTGCTCGAGGGATTCGCGCTCGGTGGGATCGGTTTGGCCGGTGTAGGCGGCAACAGTGTGCCCACGCTCGGACAGCAGGCTAGCCAGATCGCGGGCGGCCGACACAGTGAGGGTGTAGATGATGCCGGCACCTGGCAAGGTGTCAAGGATCTGAGCGAGCCAGGCAGCGCGCGCTGTTGCCTCCGGAATGTGAACGACAGATAGGTGTAGTGATTCGCGTTCGAGTCCGCCGCGCAGAATCAGAGTTTCCTCGCCGCCCACTCCGAGTTGTGCGGACACGTCGGCGACGACGCGGTCATTGGCCGTCGCAGTTGTCGCGAGGACGGGGATGCCGTCACCGAGTTCGGCGATCAACGTCCGGATACGTCGGTAATCCGGACGGAAGTCGTGACCCCAGTCGGACACACAGTGAGCCTCGTCCACCACAACGAGGCCCGCATCGGCTGCGAGTGACGGGAGAACCTGGTCCCGGAAGTCCGGATTGTTGAGACGCTCGGGGCTGACGAGCAGAACGTCGAGATCATTCGCGGCGACGCGGGCGTGGATGTCGTCCCATTCGGTCATGTTGCCGGAGTTGATGGTGGCCGCGCGCACACCCGCCCGTTCAGCGGAGGCGACCTGGTTGCGCATGAGCGCCAGGAGAGGGGAGACGATGACCGTCGGACCATGCCCAGCAGCGCGCAGGAGCTTTGCGGAGATGAAGTACACCGCCGACTTACCCCAGCCGGTCCGCTGCACCACCAGAGCGCGCTTGCGCTGAACCACGAGGGCCTCGATAGCGATCCACTGGTCCTCACGCAGGCAGGCATCGGGCCCGGCGAGTTCGCGGAGCAGACGCTCGGCTTCGTCGCGCAGTACGGGGGCAGCGGTGGTGGTCATGCCTCCCATGGTGCATGACCCCTCCGACACATGCGTATTTCAGGCCTTCCCGATGGGCTGCTGAAGTTCGGTGACCCAGCCGTCGACGTCCTCCGTGTATGCCAAGGTCACCTCGCGACCTGGTCCGGCATTGCGGTACCCGGCTTCGTCGATCCACCGGGCAAGTGCCTGGTAAGCCGGTAGGCAGTTCTCCATCGAGCCTTTGTGCAGCAGCGTTGCCATCTGCTGTTCGCCCGGCAGGTCGGTCACAGTGAAGTTGTATTCGTC
The DNA here is from genome assembly GCF_030056815.1 of Rhodococcus sp. IEGM 1379. Lineage (GTDB taxonomy): Bacteria > Actinomycetota > Actinomycetes > Mycobacteriales > Mycobacteriaceae > Rhodococcus_F. The sequence continues at coordinate 9,295 of NZ_JASHKR010000075.1, read as the reverse complement.
ACCGAGGTCTGTGTCTACTGGCAAAGCGGCATGCACGACGACGTTCTCTTCGTCGCCGGCGTCCTCGTAGTAGGCGATTGCCGGGCCGGTGGGGATCAGTCCGGCCCGGCCTAGTTTCGAGCTGAGCTTTCCGTACAGCCCTTGAACAACAGGACCGATGGACGACGGCTCCATGGACTTGGCGATACCGGTCAACTCCGCCACTCGCACGGCAGGAACCGGCTTGACTACAACTTCGTAGGTAGACATCTTTCCCTCACTCTCGATGATGCGTAAACGTGCCTGGACGTGTGCCAGTCGCGCGGTGTCTTCCTGGATGCGGGTCTCGAGCTCTGCGCGGCGCAGCGTGAGCATGCCGCGAATCTCGTCGACGCTGACGGCTGACTTCACCACTTGCTGAACCTGGGCGAGCGTGAGTCCCAGATCCTTCAATGCCAGAATTCGGTTGAGCAGCGCCAATTGGCCCGCGGTGTACGAGCGGTATCCCGTGGACGCATCTACTTTGACCGGGGTGAGCAGGCCGATGGCGTCGTAGTAGCGAAGCATCCGCACTGACACGCGGCCGGCTCGCGCGAAGTCCCCGATGCTCAGCATCATTACCTCATTTTCTTGCGTGGATTACCGACACCGTCTGTTCTACGGCCTCACACCGTGTCAGGGTCAAGCTGAGCTTTCCAGCAAAGCCTCGATCGCGTTTCGGGTGGGCGACGACGCAGCAGCGCCGTGCACCGTTGTTGCGAGGCTCCCGGCAGCGCACGCGAAATGCAACGCGCGCGTTCGGTCGAGTATCCATTCCACGGCAAAGGCGCCGGTGAAGGCGTCGCCCGCGCCGGTGGTGTCGACAGGCGTGACTTTTGGGGAGTCTGCGTGGACGGCGCAGTCTCGGCTGCGCAGATCTGCGCCACCCGCACCGAGGGTCGTGACAAGGTGCTCGACGCGATCGGTGATCGAGGAGAGCTGGTCCGCCTCGGTCTGGTTCACGATCAGGATGTCTACTGCGTCGATCAGTTTGTTCGGAAGTCCTTGTGCCGGTGATGGATTGAGGATCACTGTCGTGTCGTTACTTCGGGCATGTTGCGCTGCGGCAGTTACCGCAGCAATCGGGATTTCGAGTTGGCACAGCAGCACGTCCGCATTCGCGATGGCATCGAGATCAATGTCGGTCAACTCCGTGACGGAACCATTGGCCCCGGCAACAACGATGATGTTGTTCTCGGCATGAGCGTCGACCGTAATTGCCGCAACTCCACTGGGGCCGTTGACGGTGCGTAACAGCGTCGTATCGACACCGGCAGCATTGAGCGTCTGCCGGAGTTCCCGGCCGAAACCGTCGTCGCCGACCGCGCCGATGAAGATGACGTCACCACCGGCCTTGGCGGCGGCAATGGCCTGATTGCTTCCTTTGCCGCCGGCCGAGGTCGCAAAGGAAGTGCCCAGCAAGGTTTCACCGGGAACCGGGAATCGGTAGACCGAGGTGGTGAGGTCCATGTTGACGCTGCCGACAACGACGATGCGGGGCTCGCTCATATATCGAGGTTATCGGCCTTCAGCACCTTGCGGCGCACCTTGCGGATGATTTGACGGGCCTCGTCGTTGGTGGCTACTGCCGGCGGCGAACCGTCGAGAGGCTTTCGGGCAGTCTCCGGAATCAGGAGTACTGCAAGACCGCCGATGACCGCGGCGATCATCATGTACATCGGCGCAACCAGATTGCTGCCCGTCGAACTTTCGAGAGCCGTCAGCACCAGGGGAGTGGTGCCACCGAAGACCGATACCGCGAGGTTATATCCGATTGCCAAGCCGCCGTATCGAATTCCGGTGGGAAAGAGTGCGGGGAGTACTGAGGGGAACACGCCGACAAAAAGGAGGAGAAGTCCGCCCAGTATGGCCAGGCCGAGGAAGACAGTGACGTAATTGCCGACGCCGATCAGCAGATAGGCAGGCAACGACAACACGAAGAAACCGATAAAGCCACTGAGCAGCAAAGGTTTCCGGCCGATCCGGTCGGACAATTTACCGACGTAGCTGATGCCGACCATCATCACGAGCATGACGATGATCATGAGAACAAGACCATGGGATTCGTCGTAACCCAAAGTGTTGGTGAGATAGGTCGGCATGTAGCTGAGCAGGCCGTAGTGGGCGATGTTGTACGTCGCGACAAGCACGATGCACAGAACCAGTGGTCGCCAGTTCTCGACGATCGTTTCACGGAGCTTCGTGCCGGTGGATTCGTCGGCTAGAGAACGCTCTTGGGCCTGTTCCATCTGCTGAAATGCCGGTGTTTCCTCCAGTCGCAAGCGGAGATACAAGCCGATCAAGCCGAGCGGACCTGCGATGAGGAACGGGATGCGCCAACCCCATTGGAGGAGTTCCTCCGGGCTGACCACGGTCTGGATGATCGTGACAATGCCGGCCGCAGCTACATACCCGGCCAGAGTGCCGAATTCGAGGAAGCTGGCAAAGAAGCCGCGACGCTTGTCCGGGGCGTATTCGGCGACAAAGGTACTGGCTCCGCCGTATTCGCCGCCGGTAGAGAAGCCTTGCAGAAGGCGAAGTAGAACGAGGAGTATCGGTGCCGCGATTCCGATGGACTCGTAGCTCGGGATGAGGCCGATCCCGAATGTGCTGCCGGCCATCAGGATAATGGTGGTGGCCAGGACCTTCTTGCGTCCGATGCGGTCACCGAGCGGGCCGAAGAACAAGCCGCCCAAAGGTCGGACTATGAACGCCGCAGCAAAAATTGCGAAGGTCGAGAGGAGTTGCGCGCTACCGCTGACCTCCGGGAAGAACACTTTTCCGATCGTGGTGGCTAGATAGGCGTAAACGCCGAAGTCGAACCATTCCATGGCATTTCCGAGCATCGTCGCCTTGACGGCCTTCTTGACCGACGCGTTGTCGGTGACGGTGACATCGGGTGATTCGGCCACGTCGAGAGCGCTGATCGAGTTCTCTGGTGTAGTCATGACAAGCGCTCCCCAGCGCAATCATCGAACCGAGCGGGGCACGTACCTGATGCACGCATCTTTCGTTGCCCACTCGCCGATGCGCCGGTCGGGAACAAAACGTCCGCGTGCCCTGTGGCTCGATACGACCCCCGTCGTACGGCTCTGGCTCGCGGCAATGTCCGGAGCCCCGAGGGCTCCGGACTACCGGCAAGTAAGATACCTACGCTATCAAAAGGTAACGCGGAAGCCGATTCTCGGGTTAGAAAGCCCGGGCGTACTGCGACGGAACCCGGGGTCCCACTTCGGCATTCAGCTCTCGGGCGGCGCGCCGCGCCCAGTACGGATCGCGCAGTAATTCGCGGCCGAGGAGTACTGCTACCGCGCTGCCGTCCTCGATGATTTTCTCGGCTTGTTCGGGTTCGGTGATCAGCCCGACCGCGGCAGCGGGAAGCAGTGTTTCATTCTGGATTCTGCGGGCAAACGGAACCTGGTATCCCGGCTCGACTGGGATCTGTACTCCCGGTGAATTGCCGCCGGTGGAGACGTCGATGAGGTCCACGCCGTAGTCAGAGAGGATATTGGCAAGTGCCACAGTCTGATCCGCGGTCCAACTACCAACCTCGAGCCCGCGCTCCTCAGTCAACCAGTGAGATTTCCCGTCGCTTCGCTCTACCCAGTCAGTTGCGGACACACGGACGAAGAGCGGTAACTCGGCCGGCCACACTTCACGAACTGCGGTGAGGATTTCAAGGAGGAATCGGATGCGGTTGTCGAAGCTGCCGCCGTACTGGTCCGTTCGCTTGTTGCTCTCGGGGGAGAGGAACTGGTGAATCAAGTAGCCGTGAGCCGCGTGGATTTCGACGACCTTGAATTCGGCCTTGAGGGCTCGGGTAGCCGCCGCTGCGAAGTCTGCAACTACCTTCGCGATGTCCTCGGTGGTGAGTTCGACGGGTTCCGTGAGGTGACCGAAGGGCGCAGCGCTGGGTGCGACGGTCTGCCAGGCGAGGCGGTCGACGGCCTCGAGACTCTTGCCGCCGCGCCATGGAACCTGCGTCGACGCCTTACGGCCCGCATGTGCCAACTGGATACCGGGAACGGCGCCGAAGTACGCGAGTTGCGCATTGATCTCGGCAAAGGCGCGAGCCTGCTGATCGTTCCAGATCCCCAGATCGGCGGCGGAGATCCGACCGTTAGGGCTTACCGCCGTCGCCTCGGTGAGGACCAGACCGACGCCGCCGATCGCGCGACTGACGAGGTGCGTCCTATGCCACTCGTTGGGCACTCCTACCTGGTCGCCGATGACATCGGCCGAGTACTGGCACATGGGTGCCATCCACACACGGTTGGGAACGGTGACACCGCGCAGGGTTATGGGCTCGAACAGCAGACTCACGGAAAAGGCTCCTGACTGGAAGAAGGTGGATAAGTAGGTCCCCGACTCGACTGAGGGCCGGGTGAGCTTCTCAACCTCGTGCAACAGCGAGCCGAGTCCGAATCATTCCCGAAAGCAGTCTGTCGGGGTGGATGGCTAATGTGTATCTATGACTGCTGTAACTTCTGCCGGGCCCACCGCGGGTTCAGACGCTTCCGACACGCGCACTGTGGTGCACGAGGCCGCTCGCCGCGCCCGCAAGGCCTCGCGTGTTCTGGCCCTGTTGACCACGGCGCAGAAGGATGCCGCGCTCGAGGCTGCAGCCGATGCAGTCCTTGCCGCCACTGATCAGATTCTCGCGGCAAATGCCATCGACATCGACACCGCCAAGGCTGCCGGTACCGAGGAATCACTCCTCGACCGTTTGCGCCTGACAGCGGACCGGATCGAGGGCATTGCCTCCGGCCTGCGTCAGGTTGCCGGATTGCCCGATCCCATCGGTGAAGTGCTCCGCGGATCCACCCTGCCCAACGGCTTGGAATTGCGTCAGCAGCGAGTTCCGCTCGGCGTCGTCGGTATGGTCTACGAGGCTCGCCCCAACGTGACGGTCGACGCATTCGGTCTGACACTCAAGTCGGGAAATGCTGCGCTGCTTCGTGGTTCGTCGTCAGCAGTCAAGTCCAACGAGGCTCTGGTTGTAGCTCTGCGCGAGTCGTTGGCTGCACAGAAGCTCCCCGAAGATGCAGTTCAGCTCCTGCCCAGCGCAGATCGCTCCACGGTTACCCACCTGATTCAGGCTCGTGGTCTCGTGGACGTCGTGATCCCGCGTGGCGGCGCCGGCCTGATTAGTGCCGTTGTCCGAGACGCCACCGTTCCCACCATCGAGACGGGCGTCGGAAACTGCCACGTCTACGTGCATTCGGCAGCTGATCTGGAGATGGCCGAGAAGATTTTGATCAACTCCAAGACGCGTCGTCCCAGCGTCTGCAACACCGCAGAGACCATCCTGATCGACGCGGCTATCGCGGAGACCGCAGTGCCCCAACTTCTGCAGGCACTGCAGATGCACGACGTCGTCGTGCACGGAGATTTGCCCGGTCTGGTTCCCGCGACCGAGGACGACTGGTCGAAGGAATACCTGACACTCGATGTCGCTCTCAAGGTCGTCAAGGATCTCGATGCTGCCGTTGAGCACATCGATCAGTACGGCACCGGTCATACCGAAGCTATCGTCACATCGGATCTCTCGGCCGCGCGCGAGTTCACCGCCCGCGTCGACGCAGCTGCCGTGATGGTCAATGCGTCCACCGCATTCACCGACGGCGAGCAGTTCGGGTTCGGCGCCGAGATCGGCATCTCGACACAAAAACTTCATGCACGCGGCCCCATGGGGCTGCCGGAGCTGACGTCCACCAAGTGGATCGTCTGGGGCGACGGACACACCCGCTCCGCCTGAAAAGTTCGCCCAGACTTGACCCACCTTCAAGGAGTTAACCGTGGACCGCGCTCTTCCTGACACATCACCGTTTTTCTCGAGCGTCGACGACGTCATCGAGCGACTGGCTCAAACCGGCTACCTTTCCGACAAGGGCACTGCCACCGCCGTGTTCCTCGCAGACCGGCTCGGTAAGCCCCTGCTCATCGAGGGGCCGGCCGGTGTCGGAAAGACCGAACTGGCTCGCGCTGTTGCCCAGTCGACGGGTGCGGAGCTCATACGTCTGCAGTGCTACGAAGGCGTCGACGAGGCCCGCGCGCTGTACGAGTGGAACCACGCGAAGCAGATTCTGCGGATCCAGACGGGCTCGGATCACAGCTGGGATTCCACCAAGGCCGATGTGTTCTCGGAGGAGTTCCTACTGGCCAGGCCGCTGCTCAAGGCAATTCGCCGCGAGGATCCGACCGTGCTGCTGATCGACGAGACCGACAAGGCCGACGTCGAGATCGAGGGTCTGCTTCTCGAGGTTCTCAGTGACTTCGCGGTCACGATCCCGGAACTCGGCACCATCACGGCAACCCGCAAGCCGTTCACAGTGCTGACGTCCAACGCCACCCGCGAGCTGTCCGAGGCACTCAAGCGTCGTTGCTTGTTCCTACATCTGGACTTCCCGGATGCCGATCTCGAGCGTCGTATTCTCGCCAGCCGTGTTCCCGAGCTTCCCGAAGCCATCGCCGAGCAGTTGGTCAACACCATTCGGGTGCTGCGCGGAATGCAGCTCAAGAAGGTTCCTTCGGTATCGGAGACCATCGATTGGGGCCGTACGCTCCTCGCACTGGGTATGGACACTCTCGACGACGACGCCGTGCGCGCAACACTCGGTGTCATTCTCAAGCACCAGTCCGATCAGGTGCGAGCCACCGCTGAACTTCGGCTGAACTGAGGTCTGGTCATGGCTCTCGGAGGTTCGACGTCCCCGCACGGGCCGGGTGGTTCGACGTCACCGCTCAAGCCGGGTGGGTTGGCAGCGCCGCACGGTCTGCCCGGTCACCTCGTCGATTTTGTCGAGGCACTTCGCCGACGCGGAATCATGGTCGGACCTTCCGAGACCGTCGACGCCGGCAAGGTCATGTCTGTCCTGGACCTTCTCGACCGTGAGTCGTTGCGTGCGGGTTTGGCTTGCTCGCTCTTGCGTCGGCCCACCCATCGGGCCACCTTCGATGCGGTGTTCGATCTGTGGTTCCCGAAAGCGATCGGTGACCGTGCTGTCGGCGACATCGACGTCTCGTTGCCGCGCAAGGCTGACGGAACCATCGATCTGCAGGCATTGCGTGAGCTGATCGCCGAATTGCTGACCGACGGCAGCGACGAGGCAATGGAGCTGACCGAACTTCTCACCGCCGCGATGGTTGAGGAGATGGGGCAGTACCAATCGAGCAATGGGCCGTCGTTCTCCGCGTACCAGGCACTTCGTGACGTGGCACCGGAGACGTTGCTTAACAAGATTCTTCAAGGTCTACTCGGCAATCAAGAAGGTTCGGGCAGTGAAGGCAAGGATGCCTCCGACTATCAGTCGGAGGTCGCCAAGCGCACCGCAGCTCAGCGAATCGCAGATTTCCGCAAGATGGTCGACAAGGAAACGCGTCGACGCACGGCCGAGAACCTCGGCAAGGAACGAGTCGCTACGTACGGAGTCCCGAAACTGGCGGAGGAAGTCGATTTCCTTCGTGCTTCCGACGCAGAACTCACCACACTCAAGAAGAACGTCGCGCCGCTGGCGAGATTGCTCGCCAGCCGCTTGGCTGTCCGGCGTAGTCGAAGCCGATCAGGTTCCATCGATTTGCGTCGTACGTTGCGCAAATCGATGTCCACCGGTGGTGTTCCGATCGATCTGGTGCAACGGAAGCCGAAGCGTGCGCGTCCTGAACTTGTGGTGATGTGCGACGTGTCCGGTTCGGTCGCCGGATTCAGCCATTTCACGTTGCTGTTGGTCAATGCGCTGCGTGAGCAGTTCTCACGAGTGCGAGTTTTTGCGTTCATCGACACCACCGACGAAGTCACCCGGTTCTTCGATTCCAACGCTGATCTCGGGTCCGCGATGTCGCGGATGATTCGCGAAGCCGAGTTGATCACGTACGACGGTCACTCCGACTACGGAAATGCCTTCGGGGTGTTTCAGGAGAAGTTTGCGCAGAGCATCACCAGTCGCACATCGATGCTGATTCTGGGCGACGGCCGCAACAACTACCGGGACCCCAACCTCCAATCGTTGGCACAGATGGTTGCCGTCGCCAAGCATGCACACTGGCTCAACCCCGAGCCCAAGGGGCAGTGGGGGACGGGCGACTCCGCAGCCAAGGTTTACAACGAAGTCATCAGCATGCACGAGTGCCGCTCCGCCCAGCAGTTGGCTGACGTGGTGTCCGGCCTGCTGCCGGTGTGAAACACGTAAGCTCGTCAGTCGTGCAGAAGGGACAATCGGTGGAACGTGCTCGACGCCTCGGCGTAATGGGTGGCACTTTCGACCCAATTCACCACGGACACCTCGTCGCAGCCAGCGAGGTCGCCGACAGGTTCGGGCTCGACGAAGTGATCTTCGTCCCCACTGGTAGGCCGTGGCAGAAGCAAGCGCGAGGTGTCAGTCCAGCGGAGGACAGATACCTCATGACTGTCATCGCTACCGCCTCCAACCCGCGGTTTTCCGTCTCTCGCGTCGATGTCGACCGCGAAAAAGTGACGTACACCGTGGACACTCTCCGCGACCTACGGGCTTATCATCCCGACGCCGAACTGTTCTTCATCACCGGTGCCGATGCGCTGGCCAGCATCCTTTCCTGGCAAGATTGGGAAGAGTTGTTCGCATTGGCGAAATTTGTCGGCGTATCGCGGCCGGGTTTCGATCTCAACGCCGAACACCTGGCCGGTCATCTCGACACCATGCCCGCGGACGCGGTGACGTTGATCGAGATCCCGGCGCTTGCCATTTCGTCGACAGAATGTCGGCGTCGGGCGAGCGAAGACCGTCCCGTCTGGTACCTGGTGCCGGACGGAGTGGTGCAGTACATCTCGAAGCGGAATTTGTATCGACCCGTCGACGCTCAGCGGCGTGATGGGGCGACCACCATGTCGGAGCCGGCGCCTGGCAAATCCGCTGATTCGAACTAGAAGCAAGACCTGAAGACGAAACTGGAGAACATCGAGTGAGCGCAACAACCCAAGCCATCGACATGGCACGCATCGCGGCCCTGGCAGCCGACGAGAAGCTGGCTACCGAAGTGGTGGTGCTCGACGTGTCTGAGCAGTTGGTCATCACGGACTGCTTTGTCATCGCATCCGCACAGACCGAGCGTCAGGTGAACTCGATTGTCGAGAACATCGAAGATTGCCTCCGCGAAGCCGGACACAAGCCGATCCGTCGCGAAGGCACCCGTGAGGGACGTTGGGCGCTGCTCGACTACGCCGAGATCGTCGTTCACGTCCAGCACGACGAGGAGCGCAACTTCTACGCTCTCGATCGTCTGTGGAAGGACTGCCCGACGG
>NZ_JASHKR010000208.1 GCF_030056815.1 Rhodococcus sp. IEGM 1379 | reverse complement strand
TGGATGCACCGGACGCGACGACGGTTGTCTTCAACCTCGTTGATCCGTGGACGGGAGTCGAGTCGATGCTGGCTACCGGACCGGGCATGATCGTCGCCCCGACCGCTCAGAAGGGTGAGACGTTCACCCCGATCGGTGCGGGCGCGTTCACGCTCGAAAAGTTCGCCCCTAACGAGGAACTTGTCCTGGCAGCTCGCCCCGACTACTACGGCGGCGCACCGAATGTCGACAAGCTCAAGCTGATCAGCATCGTCGGCGCGCAGCCCACCGCTGAAGCCCTCAAGACCGGCGGCATCGACGCTGCGTACATGCGCACGCTCACCCCGATCCTCGATCTGATCGAGAACGGTAACCCGG
>NZ_JASHKR010000074.1 GCF_030056815.1 Rhodococcus sp. IEGM 1379 | reverse complement strand
CCCTCGCCGAGGACATCGAGGACATTCTGTGAGCGTCTCCGTCCTCGCTCCCCTGTCCGGACGCGTCCTGGCACTAGCCGACGTTCCCGACCCCGTATTCGCGCAGCAGATGGTCGGCGCGGGGGTAGCTATCGAACCGACTCGCGATCAAGGTCCCCTGACCGTCGTCGCACCCATCGCCGGCAAGATCCTCAAACTGCACCCGCACGCATTTGTCATCCTGGGCGCACAGGGAACCGGCGTACTCGTCCACATCGGAATCGACACGGTCAAACTCGAAGGTGAAGGGTTCACCCGTATCGCCGCCGAGGGCGATCAGGTTGCCGCCGGCGACGCGGTCGTGAGCTTCGATCCCGCATTCATCGACAGCACCGGGTACTCCGCGGTTTGTCCGGTCGTGGTCATGGACTCCAAGCCCGACACCGTCACTTCCGAGGCGCTCGGGTCCGACATCGCAGTTGGTGCAACACTTTTCGACTGGTCAAAGTAGAAGACAAACAAAAAGTGGGCGCACCATTTGGTGTGCCCACTTTGCTGTGAATCCGTAAGCCTATTGATCTGTCCGTAGTTGCGCTCGCGGCGCTCCCTGCACTTCCATGTGCAGCTTGTACCGATCCGAGCGGTACCAACTGCGGGTGTGCTCAACCGGCGCGGTCCCGCTGAAAGACACCCGGTCGAAGTACAGCACCGGCGCGCCCTTCTTGGTTCCCAGCAAGGTCGCGATCTCGGTACTGGCACCGTCCGCACTGACCGTCTGCTCGGCACGATCGATCGGCATCTCGAAGCGCTCGGCGCTCGCGCGATAGATCGAAGCCGTGAGGTCCAGTTCCAGCAGCCCCGGTAGCAGCACGGGATTGAACCAACCGTCGTCGACGCTGACCGGCTCGCCGTCGGCCAGACGCAGCCTTTTCACGTGGTAGGCAAGAGATTCAGGCGCCATCCCCAACGCTCTCGCGGTGGCGTCCGGTAGAACGGCTTCTTCACTGACCAACACGACGGTGGTCGGCACATGACCTTGCGCGCGCATTTCCTCGGTGAACGACGCCAAATGCAGAGTCGATTGCACCGCTCGATGGGCGACAAAAGTACCCTTGCCACGAACCCGGACCAGATGCCCGTCGTTGACCAACTGGCCGATCGCCTCGCGGACGGTGATCCGGCTGACGCCGTAGTCCTGCATCAAGTTTCGTTCGCTGGTCATCAGGTCACCAGGTTGCAACTCGCGAGTGCACTTGTGCAACAAGATTGCCCGCAACTGCTCATGCTTGGGTATTGCGCTGTCACGCAGATGAACGGGCATCACGGCAACTGTTCCTCCGACTTCGAATTTCGTCACGGGACACTATCTTCGGACCGGTCCCAACCGGTCCGGTCCAATAACGATACGTGACTTACCTCTGCATCCCTAGCAACTATCCCAAAACAGACCATCGGCGTCGTTCAGCCGTCCATCTCCCGGTAAATTGCCCGCAGTTCTGCAATCGCAAGGTTCTGCTGAGCAAGATCCAATCCGAGGGCCGCAATGGAGGCCCGCAACCTATTAGGATCCAAATCGTCTATCGCAGACCGAAATTCGACCCTCGGAAGCGTCGGTAACGCGGACGCGTCGCCGAACCAACTTTCGATATCGATGGCTATGGTGCTCTCGTTTTCCACTCCGCCGATCAGGTCATCGAGATCGACCCCCCGTAGGACCAGAAGTTGCAACGGATCGGTGTCGATTCGCTCAGCTGTCAGATAGGCAACGGCGGCAGCATGTTTGCACGGCCATCCGTCGTCTGGGCACGTGCAGTCGAACCGGAAAGCGCTGGGCCCCTCCGGTACGAGTTGTGCTGCCAGCATGTCCGGAATTGCCCCGGACACCAGCGCTGCCAGCGAACCCGGGACGCGACGAATCTTGGTGATGATGTCGTCGATATCGGACTGATCGAGGGTGTCGATCTGAAGAGTTGACACAAAGGGTTGGAGTTGACTGCCCTGCACTTCTGCGGTGACAATTCCCGGTGTGATGTCGAGCGCCAGGACTTGACCTGACCGTGCATAAGTACGCCCCCGGGACACGCGGGGTTTGTCGCCGATCTCTTCGACAACTCTGACAAACGCCTTGCCCCAGAATGTTCGACCGAACGCCGGACGAGCTTTGACGGGCACTGTCCGCTTGCGGGGCCCGGTGTACTCGCTGAAATCAGGGCCCCGGCGACGTTTGTGGTCGCTTCCTGTTTCGGGTCGCGGACTCATTCGCCCACCGCATCGTCACCGAGACGCAGCAGCTCACCGAGTTGTTCGACGCTCATCTCCGTCACCCAGTTCTCCCCGGTACCGACCGCCAATTCCGCCAGTTCACTCTTGCTGGCAATCATCGAATCTATTCGTTCTTCCAACGTTCCGACACACACCATCTTGCGGACCTGAACGTTCTTGTTCTGGCCGATGCGGAAGACCCTGTCGGTGGCTTGATTCTCCACCGCCGGATTCCACCACCGATCCATGTGTACGACGTGGTTGGCCGCGGTCAGATTAAGTCCCGTGCCTCCGGCTTTGAGGGAGAGCACCATGATCGGCGGTCCCCCGTCGCTCTGGAATGCCTCGACCATGTTGTCACGGCCGGCTTTGGACACCCCGCCGTGCAGGAACGGAACTTCGGTGTTGAACCGTTCTGCCAGGTACGGCACAACCAACTCCCCGAACTCACGAAACTGCGTGAACAGCAACACTTTCTCGTTGTCCGCCGTGACCGACTCGACAATGTCTTCGATCAGTCCGAGTTTGCCCGAACGATGTTGACCACGTCGCATCACCGCGGATCCGTCACGCAGGAAGTGCGCCGGATGATTACAGACCTGCTTGAGTTTGGTCAGAGCCGAAAGCACAGCGCCTTTACGCTTCATACCCTCCGTGCCCTTGATCTGAGCCATCATCTCGTCGACGACGGCGCGATACAGCGCAGCTTGCTCTTCGCTGAGGTTTGCACGGACCGTCATCTCGAACTTCTCGGGAAGGTCGGTGATGACGCTCGGATCGGTTTTCACACGGCGGAGAACAAACGGCGAGGTGACGGCGCGTAGCCGTGACACTGCGAGTTCATCCTTCTCCCGTTCGATGGGCACGACAAATCGTTTGCGGAACATCTGTTCCGATCCCAGAACCCCGCGGTTGGCAAAATCGAGGATGGAGCGGAGTTCGTCCAACCGGTTTTCCACCGGCGTTCCCGTCAGTGCCACCCGATGCGCCGCCGGGATGCTTCGAGCGGCCCGCGCTTGAGAAGTCTTGGCGTTCTTGATGTGTTGGGCCTCGTCGAGGACCACACGACGCCAGTCGAGATCCTTGAGTGCGGCGATGTCACGCGTCATCAGCGCGTAGGTCGTGATGACCAGATCACTGTTCTTAACAGCGTCCTCCAGCAACGCCCCGGTTGCCCGGTCGCTGCCGTGATGAACGTACACACGCAGGCTCGGAACAAATCGTGCCGCTTCGCGTTGCCAGTTGCCGACCACAGACATTGGACAGACCAATAGCGTTGGTGTCGTTGACTTCTCGTGCGCAAGCAACGCCAGAAGCTGCAGCGTCTTGCCCAAGCCCATATCGTCTGCCAACACCGCACCCAAACCCAGGGCACTCATGTACACCAGCCAGTCGAGACCGCGGCGCTGGTACGGACGCAGGACCGCGTTGACGGTAGCCGGAACGGGAACTTCTGTCGGCTTCACCGAATGATCCAGCAACGCCGACGCCCAACCGGTGGCCGTTACTTCCTCCACGGGAAGGTCTTTCAGATCGTCCGCGATAAGGTCCTTGAGCAACTCGACAATCGCCCGATCACCACTCGAATGCCGGCTGCTGACAAAACGAGCAGCACGCGCGAGTACCTCCTTGTCGGCTTGAACCCACTCACCTCGTAGGCGCACCAGATCAGACTTGGCATCAACCAGGCGGCTCATTTCGTCAGGCGTGAGCACCTTGTCTCCGAGCGCCAACTCCCAGTCGTATTCCACCAACTGATCCAGTCCGACCGTGCGATTCTCCGCAACGATCGGCGACGCCGCCGAGGTAACCCGAACTCGCAGGGACGGCGCCACCACACTCCACGCGCGCGGAAGCAGCAGCGTGATCCCCTTCTCTTGCAAGGCAATAGCGCCGTGACCAACAAGATCCATCACGACCGGCGTCGGCAGCAGCAGGTCCAAGCTGTCATCGTCGCGAGGCACATCTCGAAACCGCGGGTAGGCTGCAACAGCTTCTTCGAGCTTTCGGCTGCCCAATTGGAGCCGGGCGGCATCGGTACGGTGCAACCGAATGCGCTCGGGCGCTTCACCTTCCGGACGGAGGCACACCTGCAACCGCCAGAGCGCTTCTGCATCAAGCTCGATGTCGTCACTGAGCTCCGGTTCGATGAGGCGCAGAACCAACTCGGGCTCGTCCGCAGTGAGGGTTTCGCTCCACTCCGTCAATCCCTGAGCAACTCTCGGCGGCGCACTGTCGAAGGCATCGCCTTGCAGCAATGCGGTCCACAGTTCTGTGGTGACGGTGTCACCGAAACCGTCGATTGCCCGGCGCACGACCGCATCCGTGAGTTCCCGGGTGATGTCATCGAGGATGGATCGTGGTGAAGTCACCGCCCGCTGCACGGGAGGCATCGCGACAACCAACTCACCCAACCACGCCCGTTGGCGTTCACCGATTAGCAATCGCCAGCGTGGCCACCAACTGCCTTCGGCCCGGCTCAACTCGGGGACAACGCGTCCGGCGCGCACCCACCGGTCGATACCGCGAACAACGTGAATCAGATAGTGCAGATCCCCGGCGATTCTGCTGTCGCCCGGCTTGAAACGAAGCAGCAGGTCAACTGCGTCCGGCGGCGCCAACGCGACCGCGGCATACTCGCTCTGCAACGGCCCACCCGGGACCGGCGGCATGGCAATGCTCACCCGATGGCGGAATTTTCGGTGCAGCACAGCACTGACCGGGTCACGGGGATCATCGACCCCGGAACCATCGTGCCCGTCTACCCAGAGTTTGAGCCCCGATCCCGGTGACCAGAGTCCATGCAGCATCCGACTATCCAATCAGGTGCCCCCGACAGGTGGATAACCACCTGATTGTGAAGGATTTCGCTCGCTAGGCGAACGAAATCCTTCACGATCAGGAGTGTCGGATACCGATGATTGAATCAGACCTGTGCGCACACGAGGTTCGGCAGTAACGGTCGCGCTGATACTGCTGTGCATCACTACTTCCTGCGGGTGGATCGACGACAGCAGTTCCGCACCGGGTAGTCCCACACGCTCTGATCTCGAACAACTACTCGCGCGCGTTTCCGTAGTCGACACGCGTCCGCACCCCGGCGGATACCAACGCGGATGCGGCAGCGGCGAGGCGTGCGTCTTCGGGCAGTCCTGGTCCGACAATCAAGATGCCCCGGGCGGACATGACGGCTGCGATACCCGCAATAACATTCTGGCCCAGGATCTTTCGAACGTAATCTACAAACCTGATACCCACAACTGCGTCGTGATGTCCGGCACCATGACCGATCCGTATTCAGGCGAGGCCACCTCATTCGAGAGACGCCACGCCAATGACGTCCAGATCGACCACGTCTACCCCCTTGCGGCAGCGTGGGATTTCGGAGCGAGTACCTGGCCGCTCCCCCTCCGCCAGAGATTTGCCAACGACACCCAGTTGAATCTGCTGGCCGTCAACGGACAGGACAACCAAGCAAAAGGCGACAGCACCCCCAGCGACTGGCTACCTCCGAATCCCGCCTACCACTGCTTTTATGCCGGCAAGTACCTGACGGTCGCAGTGTCGTACGGGTTACCCATCAGCCGAGCCGATCACCAGACACTGACCGACCTCGCCGCCAACTGCTGACCTACTTCACCGTGAATGAACTTGTGTGCCAACCCGTTGCGCCGCCGGGAATCGGCGGAGTCCTCTCTTCTACCTGAACATTGCCGTCGAGGTCGGTCGCCCGCACCTGCACTGTGTGCAACCCCGGCGCCGCATCCCACATCCACGACCACTGACGCCACGTATCGATCGAGTACTCCTGCGCCAAGGTTGCAGGCTGCCACTCCCCGTTGTCGACGCGCACTTCCACCTTCTCGATACCGCGGTGCTGAGCCCACGCAGTCCCTGCCACCAACACTTGACCGGCATTCACCGGAGACAGCGCCGCCGGTACTTCGATTCGCGACGCCGTCTTGATCGGGGCCTGCGCACCCCATCCACGCTGCGTCCAATAGGCGTCGACTTGATCGAAGCGCGTCAACTCCCACTCGGTCACCCATTTTGTCGCTGACACGAATCCGTACAGTCCCGGAACAACCTGTCGGACGGGGTATCCGTGCTCGAACGGCAGCGGTTCCCCGTTCATCGCGACGGCAAGCATCGCGTCGCGCCCGTCGGTCACAACTTGTACCGGAGTGCCGACGGTGAATCCGTCGACGCTGGTCGAGAGCAGCATGTCCGCATCCGGGTGCACTCCGACTTCTTCGAGAAGGTCCTTCATCGGATAGCCGATCCACTTCGCGTTGCCCGCCAGGACGCCGCCCACTTCATTGGAAACGCAGGTCAATGTGACAACCCGCTCGATCGGGGTACGAGCTACCAGATCGGCAAAAGAAAGGGTCATTTCCCGGTCGACCATTCCGTGGATACGCAATTCCCACGAGTCCGTCGTGAGCTGTGGAACCAGGAGTGCCGTATCGATTCGATAGAAATCGGCGTTGGGTGTGATGTACGTCGATGCCCCGGCGACGCCGATATTCGCTCCGGCGGGAATCGGAGCAGCCACATCCTTGACGGTGGGAACCACAAAATCTTCCCGGTTCGCCACAGCTCCCGCGATCCGTTTACCCACGAACTTGCCGGCCGCTCCCGCTGCCGCAGCGACGGCCAATGCCACCCCAGCCAGCATCAGGAATTGGCGTCGTGGCAGCCAGGACTCTTCGACACCAGCAGCCAGCTCCACTTCGAGTTGCCCGATCAACAGTCGAATCGTCGCAATTCCGGCGACGACGCCCACGATCGTCGGGATCACGTACATCGCGTCGGCGATGGGCCGCTGTAGCGCGGCATAAACCCCGACCAACCCGAGGACTCCGAGAATGACACTGCCGATGGGGCGTCGTCGACGTTCGAGTAGTCCGGCCACTGCGCCGAGTAGCACGATCAGGATCGACATTCCGATAAACAAAGCCGGCTTGTCGTTGGTCCCGAAGGTCTGAATGGCGAACTCACGGGCCCACGCGGGTGTGCGGTCGACGGTGGTCGCACCCACCGCATAGAAGGGCGAGGAGTCGGGATTGATCGGCAGTGCCACCAGCTCACCGACCCCCAGCACGACTGCTACGGCCACCACGCCGGACACTGCGTGGGCTGCCAATCTACGACGCGGCCGCCGTGGTTCGGCAGCGGGATGTTCGTCGATGCTCTGTGTGACCATGCGCGTCTCGGTTCTTCTCGGTACCAGTGATGTGTGGATCGGTTACCCCGTATTCGGAACCGACGACCACATGGATGGGCCGAAACACCGCGCTGAAGTACAACGAAGCCGCGATTAGAGTTGAGCGCATGACTGTCGACCTCAACAAGGACACACTGCTGTGCATGTCGCTCTCCGGACGACCGAGCAATATCGGCACCAGATTCCACAACTACCTGTACGAGGAACTGGGTCTCAACTTCGCCTACAAGGCGTTCACCACCGATGATGTTCCGGCGGCAATCGCCGGGATCCGCGCGCTCGGCATCCGCGGTTGCGGAGTGTCCATGCCGTTCAAGGAACAGGTCATCGCGCACGTCGACGTCATGCACGATTCGGCGTCGGCAATCGAGTCGGTCAACACCATCGTCAATGAAGCGGGCATCCTTCACGCGTACAACACCGACTACCAAGCGGTGGCAAATCTGTTGCGCGAGAACAATGTAGACACTTCACTGTCCGTTGCGGTGGCCGGCAGTGGAGGCATGGCCAAGGCAGTTGTCGCAGCCGTTCGCGATACCGGCTTCACCGACGTCACCGTGGTAGCGCGCAACAAGGCCGCTGGTTCGGCTCTCGCTGATCAGTACGGATTCACCTGGAAACAAGATCTCGGTGAAATGAGTCCCGGCGTTCTGATCAATGCCACCCCGATTGGCATGGCGGGCGGTGCCGAATCCGAGTCCCTGTCCTTCCCGGATGTCGCGGTTCGCAGCGCCGAGGTCGTATTCGATGTAGTTGCGATGCCCGTGAATACTCCCCTGATCAGGCTGGCCACCGAACTCGGCAAGACGGTGATCACCGGCGGTTCGGTGATTGCCCTCCAGGCCGCCGAGCAGTTCGTTCTCTACACCGGCGTACGCCCCACCCCGGAACAGATCCAACGCGCCTCCGAATACTCTCGCGCGTGACAAACTCGGCAACATGACGGACACCGGAGAGAGCGCTCCCGTGCAACTCGCCCGAAACTTCAACGAGTTGCTGCAAGAGTTGCGAGTCGCACTCTCCGGTGTTCAGATCCTGTTCGCATTCCTCCTGGCGGTGGCATTCACCGACCACTACCAGGAGGCCTCGACGTACATCAGGACTATTCACCTGGTAACCGTCAGCCTGGTCGCCATATCTTTCGGCCTGTTGATGGCTCCCGCGGTGTGGCATCGAGTTCTCTTCCGCCGCGGGCGTCGCCATCACATCCTTGCCATCGCCAATCGATTCACTCTGTGCGGGATCGGCTTTCTGGCCGCCTCCATGACGGGCACCGTCCTGCTGATTGCCGAAGTCGCGATCGGGGGCATTGGCGCAAAAATCATGGCGGCCTGCGCCGGCGTCATGTTCACTGTGTTGTGGTTCGCGGTTCCGCCATTGATCTCCCGCAACGAAGCCTGAACTTACGCTCCAGTTTCGACGGGTCGCGCACCGTCATTTGACCACTGTGCTTGCTGAGACCACTGCGACCATGACCCCGGAAACAGAGTGGCGTCGTAACCTGCAATGGCGAGAGCCACGATCTGGTGCGCCGCAGTCACTCCCGACCCGCAGTACACCGCAATGCGATCTGTGTCGCCCAGCGCTGCGAAACGCTCACGCAAGATCTTCGCCTCCGAAAATCGTCCGCTTGCATCAAGATTGGCTGCGGTCGGTGCGCTCACCGCACCCGGAATATGCCCGGCAACGGGATCGATCGGTTCCACCTCACCGCGATAACGTTCGCCGGCTCGCGCATCGAGGAGAAGTCCATTCCAACCCGCGACGTCATCGATGTCGACGGTCAGCATGTTGCCACCGCGGAGGGTGACGGTTCCGGGCGCAACCGCCTCAGCGCTTCCGGTCGCAGTCGGCAAACCTGCCGATTCCCAGTTCGGTAATCCTCCGTCGAGCAGTCGTACATCCGAGAGCCCGGCCCACCGCAGCAGCCACCAACCTCGCGCCGCTGACATGTTTCCGACAGCGTCGTAGAGAACGACAGTGTCGCCATCGTTTATCCCCCACCGCCGTGCCGCTTCCTGTAGGTTTTCGATCGACGGCAGTGGATGCCGGCCTGATTCCTTCGACGGCGGAGCGGCCAGTTCTGTTTCGAGATTCACGAACACTGCGCCGGGGATGTGGGCCTCGCGAAAATGCTCCTCCCCGTTCGGATCACCCAGCGCCCAGCGAACATCGAGCAGAACCGGTGGAGTGCCGGCATCGATGAGCGATGCCAGTTCGGGAGCGTAGATCAGTACGGGAAGCGTCATGGGACCAATACTGGCACGACTCGAATCAGGCAACACCGAAGAACGCGCCGAGCCCGACCAGCAGAACTCCGCTCACCACGTCAATACGCTTTCCGACGCCCGGTCGCCTCAGCTTGCGTCCGGCACCCGCTGCCAGAACGACAACGACTGCCCACCACAGAGCGGCGGCAATTACGGTGGCGCCGGCCAACGTCAGAGTGCGCAAGGCTGCGCCGCTACCTGGTTCGACAAACTGCGGAAGTAAACCGAGGAAGAACAGCAATGCCTTGGGATTGAGAAGGTTGGAGAGGAACCCGTAGCGAAATGCCCGCGGCGCCGAGATCGGTTCCGATACGGCGGTCAGTGTGTCCCCACCACTGCGAGCTTTGAATGCACTGCGAATTGCGGAGATACCCAGCCAGGTCAGGTAAGCCGCACCCGCGTAGGTGAGAGCCGAGAGTAGTTGCGGGCGAGTCGCGACAAGGGCCGACAATCCGAGCGACGCAGCGGCGGTGTGCACAACAAGTCCGGCAGTCACACCGGCTGCAACCACGGCACCCGTCCGCCGATCTGTCAGAGAATGCCGCAGAATCAGGACAAAATCCGGGCCGGGTGTGAACAAGACGATGGAAAGTAGGGAGCCGAAAGCCAACCATTCACCGAAACTCATCCGAAATACCTCACGCTCGAGCAGGTTCGACACCTGCATTCATGACAGGAGTGTGCAACTGGATCCGGGAAGTTCAAAACCGTTCCGGATACAATTCGGCAGATGTCGAAGAATGAGCCTTTGGATTCGGTGGACTGGAAGATTTTGGCCGAATTGCAGAACGATGCGTCGATCACCAACAAGGTCCTGGCCGACCGAGTCGGGCTGGCGACGTCGTCGTGTCACGAGCGGGTGCGACGTCTGCGAGCAAACGGGACGATCACTGGGATCCATGCCGTCGTCGATCCGTCGGCCGTTGGTCGGTCGATGCAGGCGATCATTGCTGTGCAACTGCGTCCGCACCGACGCGACCTGGTAGACCGTTTCACCGCCGACGCCCTCGCGTTGCCGGAAACTCTTGCGCTGTTCAATGTCTCGGGGCCCGAGGACTTCTTCCTCCATGTCGCGGTTCTCGACAGCGCACATCTGCAGCGGGTGCTCATCGACCATCTTGCCGCTCACCCCGAGGTATGGCACGCCCAGACCCATCTCATCTACGGCAAAGCCGTCACGGCGCCCATCCGTCCGGACCGGTAGATCAGTCAGGCAGAATCACTGACCATGTCGGACTCCCCCCAGACCACTGAGCCTGACATAGTCCGCGGCAACGCGCAGCCCATCAGCGCCGGAATCGTGACTGCACTGGTGGGGTTCACCAGCTCGTTCGCTGTCGTCCTCACCGGTCTCACTGCGGTGGGCGCAGACGCAACTCAGGCGGCATCGGGACTCCTCGTCCTCTGTGTCGCCCAAGCCCTCGGCATGGTCTGGCTCTCGCGACGGTACAAAATTCCGATCACCCTGGCGTGGTCCACACCGGGCGCGGCATTACTCGCCGGTGCCGGCGCGGTACACGGTGGATGGCCCGCCGCGGTGGGCGCCTTCATCGTCGTCGGAGTTGCAATAGTTCTGACCGGACTGTGGCCCGCACTGGGCAAGCTCATCTCGGCCATTCCGACTCCCCTGGCTCAGGCGATGCTGGCCGGAGTTCTGCTGCCCCTGTGCCTGGCCCCGATCGGTGCTTTACGGGACGCACCACTGGCGGTGGCTCCGGTAATTCTGGTCTGGCTTGCGGCGCAACGCTTCTCCAAGCGGTGGGCAGTTCCGCTCGCATTTCTGACCGCTGCCGTCGTCATCTGCGTCGGCCTGATGACATCCGAGAACACACTCGACGTGTCAGCCATGATTCCTCGCATCGACCTCACAGCGCCGTCCTGGACGTGGCAGGCGATGATCGGAATTGCACTGCCGTTGTACATCGTGACCATGGCCTCGCAGAACATTCCCGGTGTGGCGGTGATGAATTCATTCGGATATACCGTGCCGTGGCGGCCGTCGATGATCGTGACCGGCATCGGCACTGTTCTCGGCGCGCCAGCGGGTGGTCACGCGATCAACCTCGCCGCCATCAGCGCCGCACTGGCGGCGGCGCCCACCGCGCATCACGATCCGAAGCGCCGATGGATAGCGGCCGCCACGGCCGGTTGGGCCTATCTCGTACTGGCTGTAGGCTCAGCCGGCGTTGCCGCACTGGTTGTCGCCGCCCCCGCGGGAGTGGTGGAAACTGTTGCTGGACTAGCACTCTTGGCGACATTGGCAGCTTCCCTGACCGCGGCGCTCAGCGATCCGGCCGAACGTGAAGGCGCCGTCGTCACGTTCCTTATTGCCGCGTCGGGCGTCGCCGTCGCAGGAGTCGGATCGGCCTTCTGGGCATTACTCGTCGGATTGATCGTAAGGGCCGTGCTGATCGGTAGCAGCGCCTCGGTAAGGTCGAAGTCGTGAGCGCAACAGATTCCGCTGTGTCGATCGATCAGTTCCCGGTTCGCTGGCCCGTCCCCACTCGCTGGGATGACAACGACCACTACGGGCACGTCAACAACGTGACGTACTACTCGTACTTCGACACGGCCGTGAACGCGTGGCTGATGTCGGCAACCGGCACCGACATTCGTAACCTTCCGGCCATCGGTGTTGTCGCCGAAACGTCCTGCCGGTACCTGAGCGAACTCACGTTCCCCGAACAACTCCAAGTCGGTATCAGGGTCGAAAAACTCGGCACAAAAAGCATCGTCTACTCACTCGCGATCTTCCACGAGAACGCACACGGCATCTGGGAAGCTGCTGCTACCGGACGCTTTGTCCACGTCTACGTCGACGCTGTTATGCGCACGCCAGTCGCGATACCGGCCGCGATCGCTGCCGCGGCCGGTTCGCTCATTTAATTCAGTCCCAGCTTTTCGGCAGTCGCAACGGCCCGAGCGACAATTCCGTCGATCAAGGTGACCGTCGGACCACCGTGTTCGGCCTTGTTGCGTGGGTCGTCGAGGATTCGACGCAATACTCCCTCAGCGATGATCGACAGCTTCCACAGTGCCAACACGTGCCAGTAACCCACTGCCGAAACATCGCGGCCGGTGGCGGCAACGTATGCCTCGACCAGTTCGTCGCGGTTCGGGAAACCTTCGAGCGTCGACGCCATGAACGGGCCGGCAACCTTGTCGCCGGCTTCGGGCCAATATGCCAGTAGCGCACCGAGATCCGCGAGTGGATCGCCCAGTGTGCAGAGTTCCCAGTCGACCACTGCAAGCACTCGACCTTCGGCCGGATCGACGATGACGTTGTTGAGGTGAAAATCGCCGTGAACCAGGGTCACTTCGGTTTGCTCGGGAATGTTTCGATTCAGGATTTCTGCAAGCCGCTCCACGTCGGGAATATCCCGTGTCTTCGACTTGTCCCACTGCGCCGACCACCGCTTGAGTTGCCGCTGCGCAAAAGGTTTGGTGCTCGCGAGATCTTGGAGTGCCGTTTCTTCGAGGTCGACGGCGTGGATTGTGGCCAGCGCCTTCGGGAGTGCCAATCCGACTTTTCGACGCTCTTCCACCGTCAACTTCTGCGCAACCGACACTCCGTCGATGACCAAACCGTCGACGTAGCTCATCAGCACCAGTGGCGCGTCCGTGATCGCCGGATCTTCGGTGATGCCGATGATCTTGGGCACCGGAACCGGAGTTCCTTGAAGTGAGGACAGGATTCGGTGTTCCCGAACCACATCATGGGCCGATGCCAGCAATGTCCCCAATGGGGGTCTACGCAGCACCCAACGCCCGCCGCCCGCATCCGTCACCGAATAGGTGAGGTTGGATTGACCGTTGCCGATCCTCTCGAAAGTCAGTGGTGTGGTGGCGCCAACCCCCAGTTCGGCGATCCACCCGGAAACTGCTTCTTCGTTCAGTCCGACTGCATTCATCGCACCGATGCTAGCGGGAGAAGTCGAATAGTTGTCAGTAACGACCCCATTGTTACCCACGAGTTCGGAAATCGTGACTGGTAGGCATACTTTCGCGACGGTGACCTACTTGCGGATTTTGCAATCAAGGGGATGCTGGGGAGAGAGACCCACAACTGAAAAACACATCGGGACTGCTCGATCTCGCTCACAAGGCGCCTCGGGCATGAGTAGAAACCGAGGTGAACCGCGATGATCGACAACCTCGACTATCCAGTCCAGCTCCTCCAACCGGACGGCGCCCGTGTGTGCCGACCCGAATACGACCGTCTGATCGCAGACCTCGGACCTACCGAATACATCTCGTTGTACCGGGACATGGTCATCAGTCGCAGAATCGACACCGCGGCGGTTGCACTCCAACGTCAAGGCGAAATCGGTTTGTGGGCACCACTCTTGGGCCAGGAAGCCGCACAGGTCGGCTCGGCCCACGCTCTGAAACACGACGACTTTGCCTTCGTCAGCTACCGCGAACACGCCGTCGCCTACTGCCGCGGAGTTCCGCCGGAAGTACTGACGCACATGTGGCGCGGGTGCTCCCACTCTGCTTGGGATCCAGATCAATTCAACGTGACCAACCCGGCGATCGTTGTCGGATCGCAGGGACTTCACGCAACAGGGTATGCACTCGGCGCCCACCTCGACGGAGCCGAGATCGCGACCATCGCCTATTTCGGCGACGGCGCCACCAGCCAGGGCGATATTGCCGAAGCGATGGGATTCGCTGCCAGTTTCCGCGCCGGCGTCGTGTTCTTCTGTCAGAACAACCAGTGGGCCATCAGCGAACCCGTCTCGCTACAGTCCCGCACCCCGATCTCGCACCGCGGAGACGGTTACGGCATACCTTCCTGCCGCGTCGACGGAAACGATGTACTCGCTGTTCTGGCAGTGACGCGCGCGGCGCTTGCCCACGTACGGGAAGGAAGTGGGCCGACGTTCATCGAAGCCATCACCTGCCGGATGGGTCCGCACACCACCTCTGACGATCCGTCCCGGTATCGCAGCGATACCGACATGGCCGAGTGGCGCCGCCGCGATCCGATCGAACGGATGAGGGCGTTTCTGGAGCGGCGCGGAATCCTCGATGAAACCGCCGATGCCGAAATTTCGACCGCGGCCGAGGACGTCGCCGCACGATTGCGCCACGCCACTATTGAAACTCCGGACCCGCCGCCGTCGGCTCTGTTCGAACACGTCTACGCCGGGCCGCACCCGTTGATCGACTTTGAGCGAGAACGACATCGGGAGTATCTGGCAAGTTTCGACGATCAGGAGGCTATGTCATGACTGTCGTCAATCTGGTGACGGCGCTCAACACCGGACTGCGACGCTCACTCGAACGGGACCGCCGCGTCGTCATCCTGGGTGAGGATGTCGGCCGCCTCGGCGGAGTTTTCCGCGTCACCGATGCTCTGCAGAAGGACTTCGGCGAGAACCGGGTGATCGACATGCCGCTCGCCGAATCCGGGATCGTGGGAACAGCTTTCGGTTTGGCTTTGCGCGGATACCGCCCGGTGTGCGAAATACAGTTCGACGGCTTTGTCTACCCGGCTTTCGATCAAATCGTCTCTCAAGTGGCAAAAATCCACTATCGAACCGAAGGACGAGTACGCGCCCCGATCACGATCCGCATTCCCAGCGGGGGCGGAATCGGTGCCGTGGAACATCATTCGGAGTCACCGGAAGCCTATTTTGCACACACTGCCGGACTGAGAGTGGTGTACCCCAGCAATCCTGCCGACGGTTACCACATGATCCGTCAATCAATCGAGTGTGACGATCCCGTTGTGTTCCTCGAAGCCAAGCGTCGGTACTGGGATGCGGCCGAGGTTGATCTTGATGCCGAACCCTCGCTCCCCCTGCACAGTGCGCGTGTCGTCCGGCAAGGAAGTGACGCCACGGTCGTCGTCTACGGGTCGATGGTGGCTACTGCGCTCGAGGCTGCGGAGATCGCCGATGACGAGGGCCACCACCTCGAAGTAATCGATCTCAGGTCCCTCTCCCCCATCGATTTCGACACCGTGGACAACTCGGTACGACGGACGGGTCGACTCGTCGTCGTTCACGAGGCACCGATGTTCCTCGGTCTGGGGGCAGAAATTGCAGCACATGCCGCGCAGCATTGTTTCTACGACCTGAAGGCGCCGATCCTACGCGTCACCGGGTTCGATATCCCCTATCCCCCAGCAAAACTCGAGCAGTTTCACCTACCGGATGCCGATCGGATTCTCGACGCACTCGACCGGGTACTGACGCCATGACTACCGCGGAGTTCCGTCTACCGGATCTCGGTGAAGGTCTCACGAGCGCCGAATTGGTTTCGTGGCGTGTTGATGTCGGCGACACCATAACTCTCGATCAGGTGATCGCTGACGTCGAATCCGCCAAGGCTCTGGTCGAACTTCCCTCACCCTCTGCCGGAGTGGTGACAGAACTGTTGGTCGAACCCGGCGCCACCGTACCCGTCGGTGCGCCGATCATCCGGATCACGACTGCGGAGTCGGCCGATTCCGCTCCGCCGAGTGTTCTGGTCGGCTACGGACCGCAGGCGTCGCACTCGAGCCGGAGACGACGGAACGTCCCCCGCACAGCGCACCTGGACGGAGAGACGGCGCCGGCACACAACAGACACATGGCGTCGGCAATGACCTCCAGCATCCGAGCACCACAGGCAACTGTGTTTGTCACCGTCGATGTCACGGCGTCGATGGGCCTGCTCGCCAAGCTCCGCAACTCCGCACCCTTCGAGAACGTTTCGGTGACACCACTGACTCTCGCCGCCAAATCCTTGGTCGCGGCAATCGCTTCGAGCCCAGAGGTCAATTCGACGTGGGATGAGAAGTCCGGCAGCAGCGTCAGGCATCCCCACGTGAACCTCGGCATTGCGGTGGCGTCGGATCACGGGCTGCTGGTCCCCAACGTCAAGGACGCCGACACGCTGAGCCTGCTCGAACTTGCTCGATCGATCTATGAACTGACCGCGACCGCGCGAGCCGGCCGAACCGACGCGCAACACCTCACCGGCGGGACCGTCACGATCACCAATGTCGGGGTCTTCGGTGTCGACGGCGGCGTACCTCTGCCCAACCCCGGTGAGGCTGCGATCCTCTGTCTGGGCGCTGTCAACGAGCGTCCGTGGGTAGTCGACGGGAGCATCGAGATCAGATCTGTCGTCACACTTTCTGTGACTTTCGACCATCGCGGTATCGACGGAAAGCAAGCTGCAGAGTTCCTTTCGCTGGTGGCGGCGATGCTCGAGGATCCGGGTGTGTTGCTCGCGCACCTGTGAGAGCATCCGGGCCTGGCACCCCTGTAGCGGTAGCGTCCCCTGGCACACCTGTAGCGGTAGCGTCTCCTGGCACACTGTCACGGTGAGCAGCACCCCCAGCCCAGCACTGATTCGCGCCCGCGCCGGCATCTTCGGGATCTTCGGGATCAACGGATTCCTACTTGCGATGTGGGTGGTCCACATCCCGTCGATCGAACACCGGGTGGGCATCAGTCATTCCACACTCGGCTCGCTGCTGCTGCTCCTCGCGGTCGGCGCCATCGCCGGCATGCAATTGAGTGGCCCACTTGCCGATCGCTACGGCAGCCGACGCATGGTGATCCTCGCGGGCCTCGGTTTGTGCGCGGCGGTACTGGGTCCGGGGTTTGCCACCAACACCTGGCAATTGGGTGCCGCACTGGTTGTCTTCGGGTTTGCGAACGGAGCGCTGGACGTCTCGATGAACTCTCAGGCCGTCGAAGCCGAACAGCTCTACCGTCGCCCGATCATGGCTGCCTTCCACGGCATGTTCTCGGTCGGAGGTGTTGTGGGCTCGATCGTCGGATTCGGCACGCTGGCAATCGAACTCCCGCCGTACGTCACCCTCACCGCCGCGGCGGCAGTCGGCTTGGTGGCCGTCTCGATCTTTTCGAGGCCACTGCTTCCACACACCCCACACCACTCCGAAGCCACCGAATCCGAACAACCGCACGGTCACTTCTCGGTCAAGGTGCTTGCGTTGGGCTCGCTAGCATTTGTGTTGATGCTTGCCGAGGGCGTGGCAAATGACTGGAGCGCATTGCAGGTCAAGGAAGATCTCGGCGTCTCGAATGCCGTTGCTGCGCTGTCCTTCGGCGCCTTCTCCGCAATGATGACGGTCGGACGCTTCACAGCGGACCGCATCAGCGCGGCAGTCGGCCCCGTAGCCGTGGTTCGCTACGGCGCGATTATTTCCGCCGCCGGAATGCTGACGGTTGTGTTTTCGGGTTGGCTCCCGCTCACGTTGTTCGGCTGGGCACTGTTCGGCGCCGGTCTCTCCGGGTGCATCCCGCAGATCTTCACGACGGCCGGCAATTTGGGTTCCGGTTCGGCTGGTACCAACATGTCTCGCGTCGTCGGAATGGGCTACATCGGATTTCTTGCGGGCCCGGCAACCATCGGATGGGTGACCAAAATTGTGCCACTCACCACAGCGATGTTGATCCCCCTGGCATGTGTGCTGGTCGCAGCGGGTTGCGCTGGTGTCGTTCGGCGCGATTCTCCGACCGCCCACCGAAGTCACAGCTGATCCTCACGATAGGCACAGACGAAGCGAGGATGCTTGGGTACCGTGACCGTCTCGTCCCCCGCCCCTCGCTCCTTGTCCACCACTCCTCGCCTGCTTGCCCTTGCCACACTGTGTGTTGCGGCGCTCTGCGTCCTGTTGTTATTGAAACCCGCGTCGCCGACGGTCACCGTTCCGGCATCGCTCACATCCGTCGCTGATTGGGTGATCATCCATGTCGACGTGACCGCAGTACTGGCAGCCACCACTGCCCTGGCAGTGGTGTCGATGGTCCGAAATCTCCACTACGGCATCGGCGCCATCCTGATGCTCGGAGTGGGTGCCAACCTGACCACTGCCGCGCTGGGGTCATGGATCACGGATGCGCCGACGACATTGCTTCCCAGCGGACATGTAGTGGCCGCGACCGCTCTCTACGGTTCGGCGGTACTGGTATCCGCCCCTCGATGGCGACCAGTGGTTATCGGGCTTGGTATCTCAGGAGTTGCCGGGGTATGCATCAGTGCGAGTGCTGCCGAGTTGAGCGGGGTTTTCGGAGTGATTGCCGGGCTACTCGTAGCCGCCGCCTGGGGTTGTGCCGCAGCCATTTTGATGGAGCGTTCACCGCTCGCGGCACAACGTGAAGCATTGCGTGCCGATACAGCCGTTGTTGCCTTTTCGCGACATCGCAGCATTCACTTGTGACGCTGTGACGCCCGAAAAACAAAGCCTTTCGGCCACACCCCTCACCGCAGCCAGTACCTGGGGTCTTTCGTTACCTCACCCGGGGACAATGATCCCCAGCGGTGCAACTGCTTGTGCTACAACGGAACACAGACGCCGGCCGCCACGAGAAGAACACTCGCCCAGTTGGCGAAATCTCCCCCGAAATCCGATTTGTATCGTATATTCTCTTTATCCCAGTCGGTCGCTCGTCCAACAACAAAGGATTCCACACATGGATTTCAATGCCATCCTCACACTGCTCTTCCCCCTCATCACGAGCATGTCGGCTGACAAAGTGCCCACCCCTCTTCCCGCTGCTTAGACCGCCTGAGTTCTGAGGCTCCGACAGCCGCGTAACTGCCTACGCGTAGGTAAGACAAAGGGCACCTACCCGCATCGCGAGTAGGTGCCCTTTGCTGCAGAAGTACAGGCTTACAGTGCCTTGAGTTCTTCCGTCACCTCAGCAACGGACTTCTTCGCATCACCGAACAGCATCGACGTACCGTCCGCGAAGAACAACGGATTCTCGATCCCCGCGAAACCGGAGTTCATCGAACGCTTGAGCACGATCACCGACTTCGACTGATCGACGTTCAGAATCGGCATCCCGTGAATCGGCGACGACGGATCATTACGCGCCGACGGGTTCGTGACATCGTTCGCGCCGATCACCAACGTGACATCGGTGCGCTTGAACTCGTCGTTGATGTCGTCCATTTCCTTCATCGCGTCGTACGAGACATCCGCCTCGGCGAGAAGAACATTCATATGGCCGGGCATACGGCCGGCTACGGGGTGAATGGCGTACTTGACCTCGACGCCCTTCGCCTCGAGCATCTTCGCCATGTCCTTGACTGCGTGCTGAGCCTGCGCCACGGCCAAGCCGTAGCCGGGAACGATGATGACCTGGTTGGCGTAGGCCATCTGGATAGCGGCATCGGCAGCCGAGGTTGCCTTCGCTGTACGTACAACGCCGTCCGAGGAAGCAGCTTCTCCGCCGCCGCCGCCGAAACCACCGGCAACGATCGCCGGGATGGAACGGTTCATGGCCTTGGCCATCAGGTTGGTCAGGATGGTGCCCGAAGCGCCGACGATCATACCGGCCACGATCATGGCCTGGTTGTCGAGCGCCAAACCTGCTGCCGCAGCAGAGAGTCCGGTCAGAGCGTTGAGCAGCGAGATCACGACGGGCATGTCGGCGCCGCCGATGGGCAGCACCACCATCAGGCCGAGGATGCCCGAGATGACCAGGACGCCGACGATCCACAGTGAGCTGGTCGGGCCTTCCGGCGAGATCGCCTTGATGCCGATAATGACCGAGAACGCTACGGCGGCAATGAGAAGCAGCGCATTGAGCGGCTGCTGCAACTTGCCGATGCCGATGGGGCGGCCGGGCAGGGTTTCCTGCAGCTTGAGGAAGGCGATGACGCTGCCCCAGAAGGAAATCGAGCCGATCACAGCAGCAAAGAGAGATGCGACGACGATGTGCACCGTCGGCGACTCACCGTGTTGGAAGGCGGTGAAGCCGTCCGAGTCGAGGAACTCTGCGTACGCGATCAACGCGACGGTACCGCCGCCGACGCCGTTGAACAGCGCCACCAACTGCGGCATTGCCGTCATCTTGGTACGCAAGGCCGGCGGAACACCGAGCACGACACCGATGACGAGACCGGCGATGATGACGATCCAGTTGCCCAGCTGCGCATCACGAATGGAGATCAGGGTCGCAACGACGGCGATGACCATACCGACCGCGGCGATCTGGTTGCCACGCACGGCGGTCTTGGGCCCGGTGAGGCCCATGAGACCGTAGATAAACATCGAAAACGCGAGAATGTATAAGCTATTGACCAGGTATTCCATTACTGGTCACCATCCTTCGTAACGGCCTTGGCAGCCGGTTTGGGCTTGAACATCGCCAGCATGCGGTCGGTGACGACAAAGCCGCCGACGACGTTGACCGTTCCGAAGACGAGTGCGACAAACAAGATGATCTGCAACCCGATGGACGGATCATGCACTTTGCCCAGCACGACGAGTGCGCCGAGGACAACGATGCCGTGGATGGCGTTGGTGCCCGACATCAGCGGGGTGTGCAGGGTGTTCGGGACCTTGGAGATCACAGCGAAACCGACGAACCCGGACAGCACCAGGATCGCGATGTTCGCCAGCAGTGATGTGTACATCAGGCGCCCTTCTCTTCACGGGTGACGCAGGCACCGGCGATGACCTCGTCGGAGAAATCAGGCGCAAGAGCCCCATCAACCAACAT
>NZ_JASHKR010000207.1 GCF_030056815.1 Rhodococcus sp. IEGM 1379 | reverse complement strand
GCTCGTAAAGCCTCAAGGTCTGCGGCCCGACTCCCGACAGTTCCGACATCACCGAGATCCCGTACACACCGCGCAGTGAGCGTTGTTGAGGTTCGAACGTCACGTGAACCTCCTCATCATAATTGGCTGAGTTAATCGGCGGTCAGGTGACCTTAACAGCTCTAGGCATCAAATCTAGTTCGATAGACATAGATTTCACCTCGGCGAGAGCCCGAATCGGAGCTCCGATACTGCCGAGATCGGCATTTCAGCTGTTCAGGGAGTGCTTCCGCTCTGCAGGAAACGTTTGCGCATCAATTTTCGCCCGTCCGGTGTTGCCAATTATCTGCATCAACTGATATAGATTTAAGGAGCTTGAAAATGCACATACGGAA
>NZ_JASHKR010000158.1 GCF_030056815.1 Rhodococcus sp. IEGM 1379 | reverse complement strand
TTCACTGCGAGGGATCCTCACAGTTCAGGAGTCAACCGATGTGGGGGCAGCCCCGTACGACTATCACATGCCGGTCATCTCCTCCGATGAAATCCTGCATGGGTCGATACAGCGCAGGAAGTCATGAGAGTGACTCCGCCTTTGCGATGAGGACTGCTCGCTCACGTTCGTTGCCTGCCAAACGAGCAGCCTCGAGCAGTTCGGCTCGAGCTTCCTCGTTTCGCCCAAGCCTACCCAGGAGTTCGCCTCGCACACTCGGCAGCAAGTGATAGCCGACGAGTTCGCCTGCTGCAACAAGCTTGTCGACGAACTCGAGCGCCGGCGCCGGGCCGTACGCCATGGACACCGCGGCGGCATGATTGAGATCAACTACCGGTGACGGCGCGAGTTGCCGTAGCGCTTCGTAGAGCAGGATGATCTTCTTCCAATCGGTCTCCTCGAAAGTCGCTGCCTGTGCATGGCATTGCGCAATACCTGCCTGCAATCCGTACGGTCCGCGACCTCGACCCACCTCGTCAGCTCGTGCCAACGCCGCTAGCCCGCGGGTGATCTGAGTACGATCCCAGCGGGTGCGATCCTGATCTGCCAGGAGAATCGGCCCCCCGGTACGGGTTGTCCGAGCTCCGAACCTCGACGCCGAAAGCTCCATCAATGCCACCAGACCGTGCGCTTCCGCCTCTTGGGGAACAAGTTCCGCAAGAATGCGTGCGAGCCTCAAGGCCTCACTGCTCAGATCGGTACGCATCCACTCTGTGCCCGAACTCGCCGCATACCCCTCGTTGAAAATCAGGTACAGAACGCCGAGAACAGCGCCGAGCCTGTTCGAATACTCTTCCCGTGGAGGCACCTCGAATACCACTTTGGCCGCCGTGAGCGTTTTCTTGGCCCGCACGATCCGCTGCTGCACTGTAGCTGTCGGCGTCAGGAACGCCTTACCGATCTCGTCGGTGGTCAACCCACCCACAACCCGAAGTGTCAACGCCACCTGTGCTTTTCGGTTCAACACCGGGTGGCAGGCAATGAACATCAAACGAAGCACGTCATCGTCGATGCGGTCGGGATCCCACGTGACGTCGTCGAACCGACTCGCATCGTTCTCGAGTTCACGCGCAAAATATGCGTAACGCTCGTCGAGGCGTTCCCGTCGTCGCCACCCGTCAATTGCGCGTCGGGTAGCGACGGAGGTCAACCACGCCGCAGGGTTACACGGAACGCCCGAGACAGGCCACTGCTCCGTTGCCTCGAGCAGCGCCTGCCCCGCAAGATCTTCCGCGAGATCCAGATCCCCGACGGTACGGGTGAGCGTAGCGACGATCTTCGCGGATTCGATGCGCCAGACCGCCTCTACCGCAGCCCGCGCCGCGCCGTCAGACATGACTCAGCTCGTGACCGGACGATCAGTACCCAACTCGTCACGCCAGTCGGCTTCCTTCTGGACGTACTCATTGCTCTGATCGAATTCCTCCATCTCCGACACTCGGCGAACCTCGAGCTTCGAACCCGGACCCAGCGGACAACGCTTCGCCCATTCCAGAGCCTCGTCCTTGGTCGAGGTCTGAATGATCCAGAAGCCCGAGAACAACTCCTTCGTTTCTCCGTACGGCCCGTCCGAAACAAGCGGGGGATCGGCATCGAAATCGACGATGAATCCCTCTTCCATCGCCAGACCCTCACCGGCCAGGAGCACACCCGCCTTGATCAGTGACTCGTTGTACTGGCCCATCGCCGTGATAATCGCGTCGAAATCCATGTCCTGAGCAGCTTCGATGGCCTGGTCCGTGGAACGCATGATCAGCATGTACTTCATGGGGTTCTCCTTGCGTCTGGGGCCCGCTCATTCGGTCCCTCTGCCTACACGTCGAACGGGCGAGTCATAGATCGACACGTGCCGAAAAGAATCTTTCAGCGCGTACGGGGAGCGGTCAATGCCAAAGGTCAATTCGGCATCTATTTCTGAGGATCTGGGAACTTTTGATGTCTCGCCGCATCTCATCTATGGAGCCCGCGAACGCTGCTCCATCAGAGTCGAGGCCCTCCCTACGAATCGAGATCTCGCTCGACGAGGAAGACAGCGATATCGACTTCGCCCCTCCCGTCGACATCGTGGGCGCCCAACGCACGCAGTGCAACTGGATGACGAGAGGCCAACATATCGCCGAGTTGTCCAAGTCGGTTCCAGACATAGCAATGGCGATGCGCCCGTAACTGGTACGGACGCATCGCCATTTTCAACTGTCTACCTCTGAATTGCCTTGATCTCGAGGAACTCTTCAAGTCCGAATGTGCCAGCTTCGCGTCCGACACCCGACTGCTTGTAACCACCGAACGGAGCATTCGTATTGAACGCGCCGCCGTTGACCTCGACCTGCCCAGCCCTCAGCTGACGTGCGACGCGGTCCGCGCGATCAGGATCGCCCGACCAGACGCCGCCCGCCAAACCGTATTCTGTCCCGTTTGCGATCCGAACCGCGTCAGCTTCATCTTTGTATCCCATGATCGAGAGCACCGGTCCAAAGATTTCCTCGCGAGCGATCGTCATATCCTCCGTCACGTTGGAGAAAACCGTCGGGCCGACAAAGTATCCACTCGCCAAACCGGTTTCACGACCGTCCACAACAGCGGTGGCGCCCTCGGCCACACCCTTCTCGATATATCCACGAACTCGCCCGAGCTGATTCGCATTGACCAACGGCCCGAGTACCGATGTCGGCTGTGTCGGATCACCAATCTGGAAGTGCGCAGCGACGGCGGCGGCAATGGCTGCCGCCTCATCCATCTTTTCTACGGGAACCAACATACGAGTCAAAGCCGAACAGGTCTGCCCTGAATTGAGGAAACACTTTGCGACGCCGTCAGTGACAGCCTTCTCCAGATCGGCGTCGTCGAGAATCACGTTCGCGGATTTTCCACCCAATTCGAGAGACACCTTCTTGATAGTGTCCGCAGCCACGATGGCTACACGCTTGCCGGCACGCGTCGATCCGGTGAACGAGACCATATCAACCTCGGGGTGCCCGGCGATTGCCTCACCCACAACAGGACCATATCCACTGACCAGGTTGAATACACCTGCCGGCAAACCGATTTCATCGAAGATTTCGGCGAGCGCGTACGAGATAAGTGGCGCAACCTCAGTGGGTTTGAGAACCACTGTGCAGCCGGCGGCCAACGCCCCACCCACCTTCAACACAACCTGATGAAGGGGGAAATTCCAGGGTGTAATCGCTCCGACAACCCCCACAGGCTCCCGGACGATCAGCGAGTTACCAACTTCGTGGGCATCAAAATCATAAGTACGTGCCAACTCCGCAAACGCATTCAGATTCGCCAGTGGCATACCGATCTGCACCGGCTTCGCAAAGCCGATCGGCATACCCATATCTTCCGATACCAAGGCAGCAAGATCATCGATACGTTCAGCAATAACACCAGCGGCCTTGGACAAATACTCGGCGCGCTCGGAACCGGTCAACGCAGACCAAGACGGAAATGCCGCCCGAGCTGCCGCCGCAGCGACGTCGACATCTTCGGGAGTGCCCTCAGCGACCGTCGCAATAAGTTCTTCCGTTGCCGGATTGAGTACTTCGATCTTGCCGGTTCCTGTCGATTCGATCCAGGCTCCGTCGACATAGATCTTCGTGCGGTCGAGAATATCGCTCATCGAGGCCTCCGTAGTCGTGACACATGCACAATTGAGGGGTGCCGCACACCGCGTGCGGAGCACCTGCTCTGAGCCTAGCCACGACTGGGCCGTTCAATACGAAATTTGTGGAACGATATCGCTTCGGCACACCGGTGCCGGCCGGAAACCGGGACCCGGGACCCGGGGACCGGGAACCGGGGACCGGGAACCGGGGACCGACCCCGAAAACCGTTCCGGAACACGAAAAAACCCCCAACCACACAGTGGTTGGGGGCTTGATCGTAAAATGTGTTCGGCGGTGTCCTACTCTCCCACACCCTGTCG
>NZ_JASHKR010000073.1 GCF_030056815.1 Rhodococcus sp. IEGM 1379 | reverse complement strand
CTGCGCACCATCGTTCCGTGTCTGCACTGTGATGCCCATGCCGTCCTCCGTTGACAAAACCCGAATATGCAACAAAGTTTCATCCGATGAGCATGCAAATGTCAAGAAGTTTCACGATTGACTTTCTCGCGACCCCGATTGCCGGAAACCTCCGCAGAGGAAATCCTCTGGACTCCGCCTGCATCCGAGAGTGAAATGTGCAGAGTCGCGCGACAGCCTTCGCCTGGAACATCAGCGGTCACAACCGTCGACGGCTCTCCGCCGGCACCTCGAGGACGGCGTCAAGATCGACTCCCATATGTGTTGTGCGGCTGGGGATTTCATGGGGTCGTCACCAAGAAAGTCAGCTGATCTGACGCATGCGGACTACCTGAAGGAAGTCGTGACCTCAGGAATCGGCGCAGTCCCAAACCGTTGCGCAATCTTGTACAACAATGCATCGGTTTTGGTCAGAATCGGCCGATGATCGCTGCTCCGCCGCAATAGAGCCGTCGGCATCGACGGAAGATCGATGTCGACGAACTCGACGTTGGGGGTCCCGTAGTAGTCGACAGCGCGCTTGGTGATCATCAGACATCCTTCGCCCGCACTTACGGCCGCGATCCCCTCACGAACAGTGGTAATGACAGGTCCGACGCCGATCGGCGCACCCGCCGGGGTGTAGCGCGGAAAGTGATAGTCACTCCACTCGTCGTTGGTGGCACCCACCGGAATACGGCAGAGCCTCAACTGCGACAACCGTTCCGGATCCACGAGAGTGTCATGTGTCAATGGGTGTCCGGCAGGAACGCACAACACCCGTTGATCGCGCATGAGAATCGGCCCTCTGGTCAATCCGGCCGCACCGACGGGTAGACGGCAGAGCGCCAGATCGACATCACCGTCCGCCAATGCCGAGAAATGCGTTTTGTACGTCAGTTCCGTGAAAGAAAGCGAGATTTCGGGAAAGGTCTGAGCGAACTCACGAACGAAAGGTCGATGTAGTTCGTAGAAACCTCCGCCGAGGAATCCGATGGACAACGGAATCTTGCGACCGCTATTCATTGCCTTGCAAGTATCAACCGCAGAAATCATGTCACGGTAGCCCGGTTCGAGAAGTTCGAGCGCCGAGCGGCCGAACTCGGTGAGTTCGACCCGACGACTGGTTCGGGCGAACAGAGTTCCCCCGAGATGCTCTTCGAGTCTTTTGATCGACTCGGACAGCGACGACTGTCCCATGAAGAGGCTTTCGGCGGCCTTACCGAAATGTAGTTCTCTGGCGAGCGCGAAGAAGCACTCGAGCCATCTCAAGTTCACAGAACCTCATTCATCGTATTTTCCGATCAATTGATCGGAAACTGGCCATTGTTCGGTGAGCTGGCTCACCGCTACCGTACTGAACGCAACGAACCTTTCCAGAATCATATGAGGTCAACGACGTGATCAGCGAATCAACGCCTAATGCCGCATTCCGCGGAACCAAGGTACCAATCGAATTTTCCGTTCAAGGTGTGACGGTTCGAGGAACAAAATACGTACCTGACACCCCCGCACGTCCGCTCCCGGCTGTAGTACTCGGCCACGGTTGGTCCATGGTGGCCGGTGGAGACCTCGAGGACTACGCCGCCGTCATCGCCGGACGTGGGCTGATTGCCATCACCTTCGATTTTCGTCGTCTCGGTAACAGCGGCGGGGAACCTCGGCAGGAAATCGATCCCGCAGACCAGATCGAGGACTTTCGCTGCGCAATCTCTTTCGCACGAACCTGTGCCGACGTGAATGCGGATCAGATCGGCGTCTGGGGCAGTAGTTACAGCGGTGGCCATGCCCTGGTGGTAGCGGCCATCGACCGACGAGTCAAGTGTGTCGTCAGCCAGGTGCCCACCATCAGCGGATATCAAGCGGGGTTACGGCGAGCGCCCCACGAACAGGCTGTGATTCTGCGCCGCACACTCGAAGCCGATCGAGAAGCGCGCTTCGCCGGCGCCGAGCCTGGCATGATCCGCACGATCAGCGCCGATCCCGACGTTCCGGCGGCCTACCCACAACAAGACTCGTACAACTACATGTCAGCAGAAGGAGTCCGGTGTCCCTCGTGGCGAAACGAAGTAACCCTGCGCTCGATCGAACTGGCCAGAGCGTACGAACCTGGAACCTACATCCGCCGAATCGGCCCGACTCCATTGCTGATGATCGTCGCCGATGACGACGGCCTGACACCCACGGATCTCCAACAAGGCGCTTTCAACGAAGCCCATCACCCGAAAGAACTCCTACTCGTGCCCGGCGGGCACTACAGCGTTTACACCGACCACTTCTCCACGACAAGCACCGCAGCAGCGGACTGGTTCGCGCAGCACCTCTCGACCCCGATGGACCACAACACCGACTGTCAGCAAGGACGTGATCTATGACCACCATGGTGACCTCACACGGCGCCCTCACTCCCGCAGCCAGGCGCAAATCTCTGCGCGCTGCAGCGGTCGGAAACGCGCTCGAATGGTTCGACTGGACTCTCTACGGCACCTTTTCGGTCTATCTCGCTGCCAATCTCTTCAACTCCGATGACCCCGCATCCGCGCTGCTGTCCACTCTTGCCGTGTTCGCCGGAGGATTCCTCGCCCGTCCGATCGGCGGTTGGGTTTTCGGTGTCCTCGGAGACAAACGCGGACGAAAGTTCACTCTCGTCGCCACCATGTCGTTGTTAGCTCTGACAAGTCTCGCGATTGCCATCACACCGACTTTCGACCAGATAGGGCCGATGGCATCCGTCCTTCTGTTGGTAATCAGACTTGCTCAAGGGCTAGCTCACGGCGGTGAAAGTGGTGTCACCTACATATATGTCGCGGAAATTGCGCCGGCGGAGAAACGCGGACTGTGGTCTAGCTCCGTGTTCGTCAGTGTCACTTTGGGCGTGATGGCGGCAACTGCGCTCGCGGCCGGTCTGACCGCGATTCTCGGAGCAGACGATATGAAATCCTGGGGATGGCGAATCGGATTCGCGGTCGGCGCTCTACTCGGTGTGTACGCGCTATTCCTGCGTCGCACGGCCTCCGAGTCGGATGTCTTCGAAGAATCCAACGAAGAACACAGTGCCACAACGCCATTGACCACCCGGGATCTGGCAAAGATCGGCGCAAAGATTGTCATGATCTGCGCGGCATCGAACGCCACCTACTACACCTGGGTAACCTTCGCCCCGGCCACAGCAATCGCAACCAAAGGCATGGACCCCAATAGGGCATACGTTGCAAGTCTTCTCGCTCAGATAGTCTGCGTTCTCTGGCTCCCGGTCTGCGGAATGATGGCAGACAAGTGTGGCCGCAAGAAGATGCTCGGCATCTACGGCATCGGAGTCTTCCTCGTCGTAATCCCCATCAACCTCATTCTCTCCTCAGCTCCGTGGACCCTCTTCGTTTCCCAGTTGCTGGGACTGCTGGTGTGGGCACTCCTGGCGTCGATGTTCCCGGCGCTGGTTGCCGAACAGGTCCCCACAGCGGCCCGTGCGCGCGGCGTCGGACTCGTGTCTTCGCTCTCTGTCGCCGTATTCGGCGGCACCGCACCATATTTGAATACGTGGCTGACGTCGCACGACCTGGCATGGATCTACTCCGCGTACGTGATGGTGCTCGGCCTGCTCGCGGTTGCCGCCGCATTGATCATCGAAGAAACCGCAAAGGTTCCGCTGCAGGACATCGGACGCACCCCTGCGTTCACCAAGGAGAACTCATGAGTATCACCACTTCACCCTTCGTCGTCTCTGCCGGACCGACCTACCCGGATCTTCACGGCAAGACCGTAGTGATCACCGGTGCCCGCGGCGGAATCGGTGCCGCAGCCGTACACGCATTCGCCGCGCAGGGGGCACGTGTGGTCGGGCTGGATCTGACAACGGCGCCAGATGAAGCATCGACCGCAGGCATCAAATACCTCACAGTCGATCTGGCCGACACACAACAGATCAGCGATGCCGTATCCACGATCGTCTCCGATCACGGAACGATCGACGTCTGGATCAACAACGCCGGCTACATGAAACGAAGTCCCGCCCTCGATATGGACCTCGAATCGTGGAACAAGACCCTGTCGGTGAACTTGACGGGAACATTTTTCGGCGCGCAAGCTGCAGCTCGCATCATGGCGGCGAACGGAGGTGGCTCGATCATCAATCTCTCGAGCTACGCCGGACTCAAAGCGCGACCGAACTGTCCGGACTACGCGTCCGCCAAAGCTGCGGTCGCACACCTGAGCGAGTGCTTGGCGCTCGAATGGGGTCCACTCGGGATTCGCGTCAACGCGATCGCGCCCGGTTACATTCGCACGAAGATGAGTTCGTGGATGCACGAAGACGCCGCCAATTACCAAGCCTATGTGAGCAAAACACCGTTGCAGCGCATGGGTGAACCCGAGGAAATCGCACAAATGATGCTCCACCTATCGTCCTCCGCATCATCGTTTGTCACCGGCCAGACATTTCTGGTCGACGGCGGAATAACCAAGGCCTGAGTACCCGTGACGTATTGGATCGGCAAGGCAGCGATCGTCACTGGCGGAGCGCGGGGACAAGGCGCCGCCGAGGGGTGCTGTCAAGTTGTTGAGATCCGCTGGTCTGGGACGATGTGCTGGTGTCGTCGACGTACAAGGGCTACCGATTCCCGCGCGAAATCATCTCCCACTGCGTGCGGCTGTACCACCGGTTTCCCCTCTCGTTTCGGGAGATCGAATTGCTCATGGCCGAGCGTGGGGTCGAGGTGACCTATGAGACGACTCGGAAGTGGTGCGCCCGGTTCGGGCCCGAATACGCCCGCAGACTGCGCCCCCGGCAACCACAGGCCGGGGACAAATGGCACCTCGACGAAGTGCTCGTCAAGATCCGTGGGGTGCGGAAGTACTTGTGGCGGGCAGTGGACCAGCATGGGAATGTCCTCGACATTCTGATCCAATCCAAGCGGGACGGTAAGGCCGCAACCC
Organism: Rhodococcus sp. IEGM 1379; assembly: GCF_030056815.1. Taxonomy (GTDB): domain Bacteria; phylum Actinomycetota; class Actinomycetes; order Mycobacteriales; family Mycobacteriaceae; genus Rhodococcus_F. Next base: position 16,934 of record NZ_JASHKR010000073.1, on the reverse strand, counting down.
GGTTCTTCCGGAGACTTCTGAAGAAACAAGGCCACCCGCCGCGGGTGTTGATCACCGACAAGCTCCCCAGCTACCACGTTGCGCACCTGAAGACGATGTCGACAACTGAGCACCGGCAAAACAAATACCTGAACAATCGGTGCGAAAACTCCCATCAACCGACCCGGCAACGAGAACGCGCCATGAAAGGGTTCAAATCGGTCGGCTCAGCCCAACGGTTTTTGTCCTCGTTCAGCCGTATCTCCCCGCACTTCCGACCGCCCCGTCACCGTATGACTGCCACCGATCACCGCACCGAACTATCCGCACGATTCCAGGTGTGGAATCAGGTCACCGAACTTACCTTCGCTCCCTGAACACCGCCCGGCGTGATGGCCTGCTGCACGCGAAAACTGCTGCACACCAAATAACTTGACAGCACCGTTTGTACAGCGAACGCATCACATCCGCCCGCGTTTCGTCTCCACGACTCATCCGACCATCATTCCTGACTCACGGCCAAGTTAAGTTGACAAAGCCACCACGATGAATCTATTTAAGTCCGGACCGCACGAAGGCATCGACCACGTAGCGCTGCAGGAACAGGTAGATCAGGAAGATCGGCAAGCACGCAAGTCCCGAAGCCGCCATCACAGCACCCCAGTTGTTCCCCTCCGCACCCATGAAACTCCTGATTCCGATCTGCACCAACGCATCCGACTGCCGCAAGACCAGCGACGGCCACAGATACTCGTTCCACGCCGAGATGAACAACATGATCCCCAGAGCCGCCAGCGCAGGTTTCATGTTGGGCAGCACCACCTTCCACAGGGTGGCCCAGGAACTCTGGCCATCCATCACACTTGCATCGAGCAATTCATGCGGGAACGCCTCCATGTGCTGACGCAGCAGCAACACCCCGAACGCGCCGCACAGATTGGGAATGACGACTCCGGCAACGGTGTTGAGAAGACCCATCTGTGAGATCAACAGATAGTTCGGGATCATCGTCACCTGGAACGGAACCAGCCAAGACCCTACGAACAACAGGAACAGCAACTGCTTGCCGAAGAAATTCCATCGAGCGAATGCATAGGCTGCCAGCACAGCCACCAACAGCTGACTGACTGCCATCACAGCCGCCATCCCGAAAGTATTCGCCAGCATCGAGGCCATCGGGATGGTCTCCCACACATACTTGAAGTTTTCGAGAGTCGGCGACCACGGAATCAAACTGGCCGACAACGCATCCTCCGGTCGACGGAAGGCTGTGGCGAACATCCAGTACACCGGGAACACACTCACGGCTGCAAGCAGTGCAAGCAGGACGTGTCCGGTGACGACCCGCCCACGCGAGCGGGCAGCCACCGGCTGATCACCCACCACGCGGGCGTCGATACCCGAGGGCGATGAGGTGACGCGCACAGGCGCGTCGACAGTGACAAATGCCATGACGGGTCCTAGTTGTCGTAGAAGCTCAGCCGGTCGGAGACCCGGACGAAGACGAAGGCGATGACGGCGAATCCGAGAAAGAACAGCGTTCCCGCAGCAGCCGCAAGACCGGCATCGAAGTTACGGAAGCCGAATTCGTAGAGCAGGTAGTAAATATTGGTGGTCGCGCCACTCGGTCCACCCTGAGTCAGGACATCGATCACCGGATACGCCCACTGCGCTCCGAGCAGAATTGTCATCAACGCCAGAAACACCAGCGTCGGCGACAGCAATGGGAGCGTGATCCGCCGGGTGATCATGGATCGGGAAGCACCGTCGAGCGACGCAGCCGAACTGTAGTCAGGATTGATACCTGCCATTCCTGCCGAGATTACGAGCACCCCGAAGCCCAGCATCTGCCAACCGACAACCACGACTACGCCGAGTAACGCGAGTTTCGGGTCACGAAAAATGTTTCCCATTTCGAAGCCGAGAGAAGCCGCAATCCGGGGAATAGTGCCACCCTCGGGGTTGAACATCCATCGCCAGATTGCACTACTGGCAACCGGGGTCACCAGAAAGGGCACAAAGATCAGCGCTTGGTAGAAAGTGCGCCAACGACCGGTGACCTGACCGCACAACAATGCGATCCCAACCGGGAGTAGCAGCGAGAGCACCATGAATGTCGCTATGTACAACACCGTGTTCCACAGTGCCTGGTGCAGTTCCGGCAGAGACAGCACAGTCGCGTAGTTCTCCAGTCCCACGGGAACCTTCGGCGTCGTCGGGATCATGTTCCACTGGTAGAACGAGAGTCCGACAGTCTCCGCGAGCGGCTTATACACCCACACCACCAGCAACGCCACCGCAGGCAGCAAATACAGCAGCGGAGTGAGGTTGCTTCGCAACACCGACCACTTCGGTCCGCGCGAACGCGCGTCCGTGATCTCAGCGCTCGGCTGACCGCCGACCGATGTCGGCACTTCGACAAACATAGTGTTCTCTTCCTTGTTGTCGGTCAGCGATTCGCGGATTCAGCCATGACGCGAAGCTGCTCTTCGGGATCGAGCGCTTGGAAAGCTCGGAGCGTCTCGATGCTCATTTCGTAGACCGTCGGCGACTCGGCAAGCGGAACGACGCTGTGCAGCACTCGATCTCCGTAGACGTGAACCAGGTTGAATGACTGACCGCCGTTTTCACCGCGCAGTCCCCCGTCCTCACCGATCAGGTCCTGGCTGTAGCAGGTGGCTGATGCCACTGATACCGGGATGTCAGCGAAAGTGCAACTCGTCGAGTAGTGAAGGTGACCACCGAGGATTCCGCGAACATCGCTGCCCCGCAACACCTTTTCCAGACGATGCTGCTCTTTTAGGTCTACGAGCTCGAGAAGTTCGAGAGGACTGGGCACCGGCGGATGATGCAGTGCAAGCAGACTGCCGTGCGGAGCAGGTTCGGCCAGTACATCGCGCAGCCACACCAACTGCTCATCGGTGATCTCGCCGTGATGGTGGCCCGGAACAGTACTGTCGAGCACGATCAGACGCAGACCATCGAGGTCATAGACTGCGTCCACGGACTCCTGCGTCGGCTCGGCGTCGAGCAGACCGCTGCGAAATGTTTCCCGGTTGTCATGGTTACCCATGACCCAGATGACCTCGGCACCAATTTTTTCGGCAGCCGGTTCTACGATTGCGCGCAGGCGGGCGTAGGCCTGTGGATCGCCTGCGTCAGCGAGATCACCAGTGAAAACCAGCGCTTCGGGACGTTGACCGGCCCGCTCGAGTCGCTCGAACAAGCGGGCAAGGTTTGCGTCGCTGTCCACTGCCCCGTGCAGCAATTCGTTGTCGGCCACGAAATGCGTGTCACTGATGTGCAGAATGAAGTGTTCGGGTGTGCCGTACTGAGACATAAGAAATTCTCCTCGTGATTCGATGGACGGCGTGGCGTCGGTCAGCCGATGAGGCAGGCGCGCAGATCGGCAAGTTCGGATTCGGTCATACCGTGGGCAAGCAGGAAGGGCTGGACGCCACCGTGGGTGTCGTCGAGATACGTGAGAGTCGCACGCATCAGTACTGCGGGGCTGGCACACACCATCTCGTCGATATCGAATCCTGCGGGAAGGTCGTATGCCTTGAACGCCTCCACCATTCGAGCAGACCATTCACCGGCGAGCATCGTTTCGGATACTACGTAATCGGCAATGATGTCGCGCTCATCCACTCCGACGGCAGCCAAAGTGAGCGCAATGACGAGTCCGGTGCGATCCTTGCCCGCGGTGCAGTGCACGAGCACCGGCGCGCTACCCGATGCGGCGATGAGCCGAACTGCGCTGGTGAGCGCCGCTGCGTGGTCAGTCACCATCTGCAGGTACAGTGCCGTGAGATCGAATCCTGTTCCGGCAATATCGATCGCACCATCGTAAACCGGGACGTGGACCTCTCGGTGGCCAACCCCCTGCAATGCGTTGGGCGCCTTCTCAACCTCGTGGCTCTCACGCAAGTCGATCACCAGATCGAGGTTCAACTCACGCAGTGCATCACGCCCGGCCTGATCCAGAGCATGAAGTGCATCGGATCGAAACAGTTTGTGCCACTTGGTCGCACCTTCGCCTAGCGGGTATCCACCTACGTCGCGCACGTTGTAGGTGCCGTTCAAGTCGAGTCGTCGACTGACCACTCGGGCTGCAATGGAGGTAGTCATGAAGTGTTTCCTTTCCGTTGGGTTGCCGGGCTATGGCAGAAGCTTCTGTGCGCGTTCCTGCGCGGTGGCCATCGTGGACGCCGGATCCTTGCCGTAGAAGACCGATTCCTCGACCGCACTCGCGAGGATGTCATCGATCTGCACGTAGCTGTTACCCCGGTACGACCGCCACGGCTCGAGCCGGTCGAGCTGAGCGAGATTCGGTGCAAGCAAAGGATTTCCGTCAGCCCACGCCTTCAATCCGGCCGGGTCCTCGGTCAGAGATGTACGCAGCGGCAGGTAACCGATCTTGCTGGAGATCTCCGTGTACGCGTGATCGCTGGTCATGAACTTGATGAACTCCCACGACGCTCGCTGCTTGACTGGGTCTTCGGAGAACACGAACAGTGCCGAACCGGAGTTCGTCGGGACCGCAGCGTGGCCGTCGAAGCCGGGCATCGCCGCTGCGCGCAAATCCCATCCTCCGGCTTTTGCCGACTGGATGAACATTCCCTGAATGGCCGAAGTCTGGAGCTGAATTGCCGTGTTGCCCTTGGCAAAAGACTCGAACTGAGTGCTTGTGTCCTCGCTCGCGAGGACACCACGTTCATACAGGCCCCGAAGCATCTTCACGGCCTCGACAGCATCCGGGTTGCCGAATTCGATGGTGGAACCGTCCTCGGAGAGGACGTTTCCACCGGCCGAGCGGAACATCGCCTGCATGCACCAACTCCCACCCTTCACTGCGCACGCGATGGACAGTGCGGGTTTGCCCGTCGCAGCGGTGATCTTTTCTGCCGCGTCGGCGACTTTGGGCCACGTCGACAAATTGACGTCGGCCGGCAATCCGGCTTTCGCAAAAGCTGTCGCGTTGTAGAAGAGCACCGGAGTGGAGAAGACGTAGGGCATTCCGTAGGTGTCGCCGTTGCGATCGCCCAGAGTCACAGCCCGGGGGTGATACGGGTGCTCACCTTCGAAGTTTTCCTGCACGGCCTCACGACCCACCAGCTTGTCCAGCGACTTGGCTCGCAATTGATCTACCGCGAAATCGACAGTGTCAAAGGTCAACTGGGCGACGTCGGGTGAGCTTCCCGCAAGCATCTGCGTCTGCACGCTGCTCGCTGTCGCACCGTTTCCCTGCGGAGGTTGCGCCTTGACGGTGATGTTCGGGTGAGCCGTCTCGAAGTCCTTGACCAGCCCGGTGATGGTGTCCGTCCAGGGACCGGCTTGCTGCAGGTTGTACGTCTCGAAGACGATGTCGACCTTTTGATTCGGATCAAGCTCCGGCACTATCGCACGCTCGCCGGCACCTGCGGCGTCCACCGTGCCCGTGGCACAGCCGACCAGACTCATAGTTGCGGCGGCCGCCATCGCAATAGCGACCAACGCCTTGGATTTACGCATGAACAAGCTCCTTGAACACAGGGGGGGATCGAATGAAGAGGAACTAGAGTTGCCCGCTCAACACGCGGGCATCGAACTCGGTCAGGTTGGTGGCGCCGACCCATTCGAGACGACGCCCCGAGTCGGCATCGAAGAGATGTAGGCGTTCGAGTTTTGCTGCGAGAGTCACGGTTTCGCCGGATCGAAGCGTGACCGGACGAGGCATCCGGACGCAGACCGTATTCGAACCCACCGCACAATACGCGATCTGTTCGCTACCAAGGTTTTCGACGGACTCCACCCGCGCCTGGAAACGGGCACCCACCTCATCTGCGTCGGCGTCGCCGGTCACCGTGAGATGCTCCGGACGTACCCCGAGAACCACCTTCTGCTCACCGGACTCTCCAGGCCACAGGAGGGCCCGCACGCCGGAACTGGAGACCACGACGCGCCCCTTGTCCGAGCCGACGGTCGCATCGATCAAGTTCATCGGCGGGCTGCCCAGGAATCCCGCGACGAACACCGAAGCCGGATTGTCGTACACCTCTTCCGGCGTACCGATCTGCTCCACCTGACCGTTGTTCAGCAGTGCGATACGCGTCGCCATAGTCATGGCTTCTATCTGGTCGTGGGTGACGTAGACGAACGTTGCTCCGAGCCGTCGATGGAGGGCGGTGAGCTCACGACGGGTCGCGGTTCGGAGCTTCGCATCGAGATTACTCAGGGGCTCATCCATCAGAAATGCCCTGGGGCTACGCACAATTGCGCGACCTACAGCAACGCGCTGCCGTTGCCCACCCGAGAGTTCCTTCGGCTTGCGGCCGAGCAGGTGTGCAATGTCCAACTGCTGCGCAACCTCCTCGATCCGCTCGTGCGCCTCGGCCTTGGGAACCTTGCGCACCCGCAACGGAAAGCCCAGGTTCTTCGCTACGGACAGATGGGGATACAGCGCGTAGTTCTGGAACACCATCGCAACGTCACGACGTTTCGCAGGAACGTTGGTGATGTCCTCACCGTCGAGCACGATTCGACCGGAGCTCGGCTCGAGCAGTCCCGCAAGCATCCGCAGCAGAGTGGTCTTGCCGCAGCCGCTCGGACCGAGGAGGACGAGGAAGTCGCCGTCGAGGATATCCATCGAAATGTTATCGACGGCGGTGACATTCTGAAACTTTCGGCTCAGACCCTCGATCCGAATGCTGCCCATGTTCCCTCCCGATGAAATGACGTTACCGAAATTCGTAACGATCCGAATTCTCATTACATCGAGATAGTTAGCCAGTCAAAGGTGAACCAGAACCCAACGGCTCGAGAATCACAGGCAATGCTTGGATCAACCCTTGGATGGCGGATTAAGCAGCGCTACAACCTGTTCCAATGTTTGCTCTGCCGCCTCCAGGTTCCCGTCAGTTGCCTCGGCTACGGCGATCTGCAACCCGACCAGAAACGACAACTGCACCACCGGTGACGAGGCGCCATGACCACTCCACGGACCGACACCACCACCGATCACCAGGGCGATGTCCGCCTGCTCCACGAGCGCGGACCGCGCGTAACTCGTGACGGCAATGACCGTTGCCCCCGAAGCCTTTGCAGCGGAGACAGATTGGAGCGTGTACGCATTCATCCCACTATCGCTGATAGCCAGACACAAGCCATCCTTACCGAGATGTCGTGCTGTCAACTGCTGCACGATGGCGTCAGCAGGTGCCTCTGCCGACCGACCGTTCGTGACGAACCGGAAAGCAATCGCCGCGGCGGCAGGCGCAGATCCGCCGTTGGCCACGATCAACAACCGACGCGAGGACCCGAGTTCGCGGACTGCCTTGTCAAAAGCCTCTTCGTCGAGCGGCGCCAACGCCGCACCGAGGTCTTGCGCCACCTCGTCGAATACCGACCGCATGAGACCAACTCCGGTCGCGACGTGGGCCCCCACCCCCGCGTCGGCCGACGTCGCGGCACCCAGGTCCCGCAGCAACAGCATCCGCAGATGCTGAAAGCCTTTGAAACCGAGGTTCTGGCACGCCCGAATCACCGTCGCAGTCGACGTGGAGGCATGTTCGGCAAGATCCGCGGCAGACCACCAGGCAACCTCAGCTGGTCGCTCTACACAGACGTCCGCAACTCTGCGCTCACTGGGCGCGAGTGAAGAAGCGCACGCACGAATCGCTGCGAGTGTGGTCCCGGCGGGTGGATCAGTCGGTAGATGTTGCACACGCTCTGACTAGCACGGCAATGTGAACAGGAACTGATGCAGGTGCTTCGTCTCCAGCGGTATCCGCACCGGTTTGCGCCCTTACCTGCGGAACCGGCCACAATCCGAGCACATCGCACCGTCCGTCGAGACTGACATAGCATTACCGACTGGTATAGGTGTCAGCAGCATTCGTTCGGGATTGCCCCCTGTAGCGCGCTTCAGGGGATCGAAAAGGCTGACTCGTGAATCACCCGCCACCTGCCCGAATATCTCTTGGAAGCCATGGCCCCTGCGCCACGGTGCAGAATGGCGTACGCGGATAGAAATTTTCGTTACGGTCAGATCCCTTCCGACCAAATCTGCCGTTGCGGCGCTGCACGGCCCTCATCTGTCCGCGATCGGCCAGGATCTGTGGCTCACCAAATGTGAAGCGAGACATTACGTCACCACTCGACAGTAGGCCCATGCGATCCGGGTGATCGAGGTCCAACTCCTCCACTCGTACGAGTTCGGGGCGCACCCACGTGACGCCACTTTCACCGAGATAACCGTCAACGAATGACCATGAGGGAGTTCACATGTCACTTCTGAACAAGTATGCCATCGGTATCGCCGCAGCAGCGATCGCCATCGGAGTTGCCGGGGCCGGCCCCGCCACCGCCGACCCGATCTCCGGCATGGGAGCCGCTGGATACCAGGCATTGTTCAATACCGGTATCCAAGTCTACGAACTCAGCTCGGTTGAGCATTTCTAGGCAATGACAGCGAACATCACGCAGGGATCTGATCACTGGTTGCGACTAGATCGCGTACCGAACGCGCAAGCGGGTAAGCCTGGGACCGTCAAGTATGCGATCACCGGTGTCGAACTCCCCGAGACCTTCTACCTCGATGCAAACGGAAATCCTCGCGTACGAACCAATCCGCGCCCTTCCGAGCTCACTCAACAGATGACTGACATGTCATCCTGGCCGGGCGGAGCAAAGTTACCGCATCACCGGCAGAACAGCCACGCGCGACCGCCCCGTGGCCGCCTCGACGAACGCCAGCGGGTCGGGCACCGCAGCCAGGACCTCCCGGGCACGCTCGAGAGCCATCGACTCGGGCTCGGGACCACCCACCGCAGCGACGACATCGAGCCAATGGACCGTCGATTCGAGGATCGCTATATCCAGAAAGGCACCGAGTGAGACCGACCCCAACATCGGGTGCGCAATCACGGTGCCGCGACTGAGCCCGGTGAGTCGTTCGAACGACTCGGGCAGGTCGATATCGAAGCGTTGAACTATTGATTCTCGATCGACGTCGGCCGCCATCTGGCGGACTATTTCAGCGAGCTGTTCGTGCATCGATTCTGCTGCCGTGGGGTCGGCGTTGAAGATGCGGAGCATCTCTGCCGCACTGGTGATCTTCGCGTCACCGTCTGCAGCAGGCTCGGCGAGCATCGCGATCATGACGTCAGGGGTGACATGCGTGTACACGTCTCGAACAGTCCAGCCCGGCAAGCGAGTATCGGAAGTCCACTGGTCGTCCGATAGTTCCGCGGCGCGTTTGGCCCACATCCGCCACAGCCGGATCAGGAGGTCCCGGTCCTGCTCGAAATCCGCCACTCCGACTCCCCTACCGTCCATCCCCGCACTATCGCACAGTTCCACCGACGTCCGCGGCCGATCTCATAGACAGGATGGGCACCAATCAGCGCACCGCTGACGTGACGGTGACGGCGCCGAGGCTACAACGCGAGCGTGGAATCGAAGTCCACCTCGGCAACACACCACGAACGGTGCACGGCCACAAGAGATTCACTGACGGCGTCCACGGAATCACGCCCCGTGTAAACAACGCCGCCGCGTGATCATTGGGCGCCAGTTCGGACTACACAACAGCAAGGACCGTCCCGGTTCTGCGAGCCAGTCCCGCGCGATCGACCCCGAAGCCAGCCTTCCTTCACACCACCACTCTCCCGCTCCCCGATGCGCCACAGTTGCCCGTCGCACCGTTGCTGACTAACGTCCGCCGAATGAACATAGTGATCGAGCAACTACAGCAAGTGACGCCGGACGACATCGAGGACCTACGTCGACTATTTCCACAACTATCAAGCTCGGCAAGTGAGCTCGATCCTGCCGCTTCGACGGAAATCGTCACATCACCGACAACCACAGTCCTGATTGCGCGCGCCCAACAGAAGATCGTCGGCACACTCACCCTGGTCGTCGTCAAGATCCCAACCGGAGTACGAGCCCGCATCGAAGACGTAGTCGTCGACGAGAATCACCGCGGCAGCGGAATCGGAGCCGCCCTGACCCGAGAAGCGCTCACGCGCTCACAGCAACAGGGTGCCCGCACGGTCGACCTCTCGTCACACTCGACCCGTCAGGCCGCCCACCGCCTCTACCTATCCCTCGGATTCCACATTCGAGATTCCAGCATGTACCGGTTCCAATTCGACGACAATCCGCTGCTGGCGACCGCGGCAATCCCACCCATACAAAATTAGCGTCAGTAGGAATCGACCTGTGTGAGGAGTCAGGTCCGGCAAGACGCGATCCGTGAGCGCGGAGTTTCACCGGGCCACGCGGCAGTTGCGCATGTAGTGGACCAGCGGGCGCGCGAATCTCGCTCGTGACTTAATGCTGCGCGCCGACGGTTGAGAACGGCGAAGCGAGTGGGTCCGATAGTGCGGTTAGAACGGCGTTGGGGACCAACGGAACAGCCAGTAGGGCTCAGCATTTGACGTTGTGATGCCAACCCAGATCATCCGCTCTACGGCGAAACTGCGGTGTTGACACTGAAGTTGAGTTCGATGACTCGCCAGGAGGTGCGGAACGAGGTTGCTCGTTGGACCCGGCGGCCATCTCGGCCGCCTATGTTGGTCGTTCCCTATCTCGATGGCCGTGGGCCGTAGCCCATGGCTCGGTCGCCGCCGACATGGAAGAACCGGACAACGTGTTTCGGCATGCCGGACGGTCTGGCGCAACGGTACCGATCCCCAGTCAGCGCCACATTCCGGACGGCGTCGTCCATGGCACACCTCTTCCACAGTCACTGGATTCGGTTCGGTCTTTCGCCTCGTTCAGGGACAGAAGTCCTGTCGAAAGTTGCTGCGCCCCTCACGGAATGGGAAACGACCCGCAGGCGGTCGGGTCGTGCATGGGCAATCACGTAGTTGAAGATTCGCCCCGACATGTCTCGGACGGTTTGTTCCAACAACAGCAATGGCGCCCCCTCGGTGGTTCGCAATACCGACGCCAAAGTTTCATCCGAGAGCACCGCACTGACCGTGAAATCGGACCCGCCGATTTCCACTCCCGCACTCGAGAGATAGCCATACCAGTCGACAACGAAGGGAGTGTCGATCAGTCGCTGTGCTTCTGGGAACAACACGTAGTTGGTGGCCGCGACGTCTACGTCTCCATTGGTCGTGCCCGCCGCGTAGTCCACGCGCAAACATGGTGTTCCTGTGGGCACCTCGAGCGCCCTCGAAGCAGCACCGGGCGCTGAGATCACTGTGCTCTCGAAGGATGTCAAACGGAATCTCCCGTTGCGGAGGTCGCCGCTCTTCAATGCTGCGGTGCCTTGAACGTCATCGGGTCGCCGGTGAGCGGTAGGGGCGACTACGTGTGTCCCCACGCCCTGAGTCCGTGCAATCAACCCTTCGTTCCGAAGGAGCGTCAGAACTTCGCGGACGATCCCCCGGCTCACCGAATAGGAACCTACGAGTTCGCGCTCGCACGGAAGGATGCCGTCAACGAAATCTCCACGCAGCACCGCTGCCCGGAGAAGATCCCTTGTTCGTCGAACCGAATCAGGTCTTGCCTTCATCCAACCTACCTCGCGCTTCATCTCTGACGAGCCCTTGCGAAGTGTAGTACAGATCTTCAATTATATTGTTGCCCCGCACATTACGCCGTTTATGCATTTTCTTTGACGTTGCGATCTGGTGTTTTGATTCTCGATTTCGCCGATACGCCGATACTGGTCGGCCCAGCGCACTCAGCAGTTCCCCTGCCGCTCGGAGTTCGCTTGTCGCAATAGGTGTAATGACCTATTGTCGGTCCAGGCACTGCAGGGCTTGATCCGATCTACCGGTAAATATCCCTGCAACACAAGGGTTTCCGATGAATATTCCCTGCAGGGTGTTGGCGGATCGTCATGGAGAAAATTCACGTCCTTGTGTGAACTCTTCAGCGACGGTCTCCCAACCGCTGCACTGAGACACACCTCCTCGGTTGACACAACGCCCGAGCGTTAGCCCCTCTTCCATCGAAATCAGTATCAATCGAAAGGACAGTCACGATGGTCAGCTGGAACGAAGAATGCGACGTGCTGATAGCGGGTTCCGGCGGCGGCGGCCTCACCGGCGCATATACCGCAGCACGAGAAGGACTCGAGGTGATCCTGGTCGAGGCCACCGACAAGTTCGGGGGCACCACCGCCTACTCCGGCGGCGGCGGTGTGTGGTTCCCATGCAACCCGGTCCTTCGACGTGCCGGCACCGACGACACGATCGAAGACGCGCTCGAGTACTACCACGCAGTAGTCGGCGACCGCACCCCGCGCGAACTGCAGGACACCTACGTCCGGGGCGGAGCACCGTTGATCGAATACCTCGAACAAGATGAGAACCTCGAGTTCGAAATGCGGCCGTGGCCTGACTATTTCGGCAAAGCACCCAAAGCCCGACTCGACGGCCAGCGGCACATCGCCCCGACGCCGATTCCAGCAGTAGAAGTGGGAGACCTCCGCGCGTCTATGCGAGGACCTCTCGACACCGAACGGCTCGGGGCACCGCTACCCGACGTACTCGTCGGGGCCCAGTCGCTCATCGGTCGACTCCTCAAGGCAATTGCGCAGTATCCGAATGCCACCCTGCGGTTGAACACACCACTTGTCGAGCTCGTCGTCGAGGAGGGTGTTGTCGTCGGCGCGATCGTCGATCACCACGGCGAGCGCCGCGCCATCCGGGCCCGCAAAGGCGTGTTGCTCGCGGCCGGCGGCTTCGAGGGCAACGATGAGCTTCGACTGAAGTACGGTGTGCCCGGCACCGCCCGCGACACCGTGAGCCCCCGGGGCAACCTCGGCGCGGCGCACCAGGCTGGAATGGCCGTCGGGGCCGACACCGACCTGATGGGTGAAGCCTGGTGGGCCCCGGGGATGACTCATCCGGACGGCCGCTCGGTGTTTGCGCTGTGGTTCACCGGCGGCATCTTTGTCAATCAAGACGGTAATCGGTTCGTCAACGAGTCGTCGGCCTACGACCGACTCGGCCGCGAGGTCATCGACCAGATGCAGAATGGCTCGGTCACCCTGCCGTACTGGATGATCTACGACAACAATGAAGGCGAGCGTCCACCGGTTCGGGCCACCAACGTCTCCATGGTCGAGACCGAGAAGTACGAGGCGGCCGGTCTGTGGCACACAGCTGACACCCTCGAGGAACTGGCCGAGAAGATCGGTGTGCCAGCCCATCACCTGGTCGCGACCGTTGCCCGGTTCAATGCAATGGTCGCCAAGGGTGTCGATGAAGACTTCGGCCGCGGCGACGAGGCCTACGACCGCGCGTTCACGAACGGTGAATCACCCTTGGTGGCAATTGACCGCGGCCCGTACCACGCAGCCACCTTCGGCATCTCCGACCTCGGCACCAAGGGAGGGCTGCGGACCGACACCGCCGCGCGGGTACTCGACACCGCCGGCAATCCGATTCGGGGCCTCTACGCGGCAGGCAACACGATGGCCGCACCCAGCGGCACCGTCTATCCCGGCGGCGGAAACCCGATAGGAACCAGCATGCTCTTCAGCCACCTCGCCGCTCTCGACATGGCCGGCCGTCAAGCATGAGAACGGACCCCTCCGCCAACTGAACCATGTCGAATAAGAACGTGCTGGGGCCGCGAACGTCGCGGCCCCAGCGATCGAGCCAAGCCTGAATCCACTGATCTCTATGTCGGGTAGCGGTCTATCGACAGGACGAAGACGCCACCGCAGCCTCCCCGGTACGCATCAGCTGGCGGCGACTGATCCACTCGACGACACTCCACCTATTTGTCCGATCGTCCTGCGATTTCCGAGATTTCCGCAACAGTTGTCACTGGAGTTCCGGGCAAATGTTGCCCTTTCCGCAGCTATGAACGAAACCTGCGCCACGTGATCACCGGAGCGTCGACGGAACGGTCGGTGCGCGGGGCGAGGACGGCGAACATCGCGAACGTACACGCTGAAAGTGTTGCCTCATAACACTGTTCAGAATTTCCGGAATCGGTACGGAAACCGATATTCATCCCAGAGAAAACTAGAACATGTTACATTTCGAATATTCGAGTAGATGAAAAAAATCAACTGAAAAGGAAGTCAGCAACGATGGCCAGTTTCTTCACCAGACGCGGGGACCTACTCATAGCGCAAGAGTTGGCGGTCAGCGCCTGGGCGCCGACCCAGGTGGGCGGTCACGCCGTCTGCGGTCTCCTCGCTCGCCAGCTCGAAACTCACTGTCCGACCGGATTCGTCCCGGCCCGGCTGACCGTGGACCTCTTCAAACCGGTCTCGAACGCCCCGATCGAGGTGCGAAGCGAGATCGTCCGCCAAGGCACGAGGATCACCGCCGCGGATGCCTTCATCGTCCAAGACGAACAGGTGCGGGCACGAGCCTCGGTGGTGTTCCTGACTACCGGAGCCGAGCCGGCGGGGCAGGTGTGGAGTCCGGAGGCGGACCTTCCTGTGCCTCCGGAAGGATGCGTCTCTCCGCTGGGATCACCGCCGCTGTTCAAGAGCAGCGACCGCGCGTGGACACACGATTTTGCGGCGAACCAGAATGCCGATCGCAAAATCTCGTGGTACAGCCTGCCCGCGCTCGTCGACGGCGAACCGATTTCGCCGTTCCAGCGCGCCGCGGTGCTCGGCGACACCACCAACCTCGTATGTCACTGGGGATCCGAGGGTGCCGGGTACATCAACGCGGACATGACGCTCACGTTGTCGCGGTTGCCCCTCGGCTACGAACTGGGCCTGCGCGCGGACAACACTATTGCCGCCGAGGGCATCTCGATCGGCACTGCCACGCTCTACGACAGGACCGGCCCGCTCGGCACGTGCGTGGTCACCGCGCTGTCCAACGCCCGCCGGCAGATCGACTTCGCCGCTACCGCTCAGCTCTGAGGCCGGCGACCGCCAACTGGCTGGAGATCCAGCTGGCAACTGCCACACTGAATTCGAAGAATCGACAGGAGCGTCGGCATGAAAGCCATCATCGTGTGTACCTCGATCTCTCACGGCAACACGAAAAGGATCGCCGACATCATGGGTCAGGTCCTCGATGCCCGTGTAGTCGCCCCTGAGCAGGTCGATATGGCGGACCTCGCCACCTACGACCTTGTGGGGTTCGGGTCGGGAATCTACTTGGGGTCCTTCCACCCACAGCTACGTCAGTTCGTGCGGTCACTCCCGGAGCAGCAACGAGGTAGAGCGTTTGTATTCGCCACCAGTGGATTTCCCGACGCGGTGCCTCACAGCTTCTCCCGACCGCTGGTACGACTTCTCGGGCAGAAAGGCTTCGAGACGCTTGACGCCTTCTCGTGTCGGGCGTGGGATACCTATCTCCCGTTCAAGCTGGTCGGCGGGATCAGGAAGGGACGACCGAACGCCACCGACCTGGAGTCGGCGCGCGCGTTCGCCGAAGGACTGCGCGCTCGGATCAGTACCACGCCCTGAGCCCGCCGACAGTTACACGCTCTGGCCGCTACACCCTCGGACGGAGCTTGCCCCGATGTTGATGGTGCAGAACGAAAAAGACACGGTCACAACACTATCGGTAGATCTTGCCGTGCTCGCGTTCGCCGACCCCGAAGCCGGCACTCTACGACGCCTGTCCCCCGACGAGCGGGCCGCGCTCGCAGCGTGGACCACAGCGGACTGACCCCAAAGCAGCACGCGCCGCTAAACATTGACACAGAACTGCGGCGACGCTCGCCGTGAACCAACTGAAAGGCTTCCCCCGTGACGCAACCTGCCGGCTGGCATCCGGACCCCGAAGGCAACAATCAGCTCCGCTACTGGGACGGACAGCAGTGGACATCCGCGACTCAGCCGATGCCCGAAGCTGCACCACAGTCCGAACCGCCATCGCCTGAGACGCCCGAAGCGGTACAGAAGCGGAAGCGAACCAACCTCATCGCAGCCGCAATCGCAGGCGTCGTGATCGTCGGATTCCTCGGCTATGCCTTGGTCGGCAACGGTGGTGACGACAACGAAACGGCAGCGGCCGAGACCACAACATCGAAGACAACAACAGCGAAGCCGTCAACGACCACCCTGACAGCAACAACGACCACCGTGCCGATACTGAAGCCAGATGCAGTGATGCGCGACTTCTGGGTGCGCGTCGACCGCGACGGATACGCGACCATGAATGTCAACGGCACCTATACCGACGCCGAACTGGAATCCGCATTCAACGAACAGATGCGAATGTGGAAGATGCTCAAAAAAGGTGACGGATGGTTCATCGAAATCAACTGCGGTGACGGCATGAACGCTGATGGTGGAGCGCGACAAGCAAACGGCAAGTTCGCAATCACGAATCTAGGCGCGGCGAAGACAGGCCTCAGCATCGGCGGATCGGAGTTCGAAGCACTACCGAATCGTGCGCCATGCCCTGCCGCTTCGGCGCCAGCTGACGCCATCTCTGCGGAGGATATTGTTGCCGCGGTGAAGGCCGCGGGATTGCCGGTGATAGATCCACGTCCGAATGCCGGCGGATGCGCAAGCTCCGGGTGTGTTCAGATGATTATCACTGACAATTTCTCGGTCTATCAGTTCGCTGATCAGGAGAAGGCCAATCAGGCGGCGAGCATCTTCCCGTTGCATTATCAGAATGGGCTTGTGTTTATCCGGTACACACGGGACGGTAGCAACCCGACTGACCCTGCTCTGATACCTCAGGTAAATGCAGTTCTCGATCAAGTCATGGCCGGCTAGACGGTATTCCTGAAAACCACGGAATACCGCCAGAACAGCCGACGCCTGATACGGCCACCAGGAAGCTGCGCCTGCGCCGTACGCCTGATCTCTTCCAACGTCTCGGTCGGCGCGGCCGTGGGAGCTGTCATCCCGACCGGGAGCTTATCGGCAACCCTGCGGTGTTTGACGAAGCCGACAATCGGATTGAGGCCGAGAGCAAAAAGCGAGAACACCCGGTCCACGAACGTGGCCTCCCGGTAGCACCCCACGATGACCAAACACCCACCAGGACTGAGCATCCCCCGCAACC
>NZ_JASHKR010000072.1 GCF_030056815.1 Rhodococcus sp. IEGM 1379 | reverse complement strand
GCAGCACAACGGTATCCGTGGTGTGATGCATCTGCTCGGGATTTGCGGGAAGATCCCGTTCCCGCGACTCCGAGACCAGCAGCTTCCACCCGTCCGTGAACAGCGATTCCACATATTCGGGCGTATGCAGCATGGCCCGATGATGCTCCGTGGGCGACTCGTGAGGCGAGTGACCGACGATCAGCAGATGGCCACCGGGAGCGACCAAGTCTCCGAGTGCCCGGAATAGTTCTCCGCGAGCAGGTTCGAGCATGTGGAAGAACTGCGCTGACACCAAGTCGAACGAGCGACCCTGCGAATCCCACTTCGTGAGGTCGGCTTCGAGCCATTCGATATCGATGCCGGAACCTTCGACGTGTTCCTTCGCGCGAGAAAGCGCAACCGAAGAAATATCGGTGCCGGTGACCTTCCACCCACGACGCGCCAACCACAGAGCGTCGGCGCCTTCACCGCAGCCGACATCGAGCGCGGTACCCGGTTCGAGATCGGACGCCTCGGCGATCAACTGCGGGTTGGGGTTTCCACTCCAGCGCGCGGCGCGTTCCTCGTACAGCGAGTTCCAGAATTGTGCGTCCGCCTTGGCGTACGGGTTCTCGGCAGTTTCCGTGTGATCGTGCTGTGCGTGGTTGTCGTGTGCATGGTCATGGTGTGCGTGGCTCATGCATTCCAGGATGGGCACACTTCACGATTCATGCAATGTTCGTTGCCGAAACGGCAAGTGTGATGTCGTGCGGCCCTGCGCGGGGTCGGCCGTACCATCAAAGTGGGACCATACAGGTGGTTTCATATTCATGACCGACGCTAGGACGACGCCGTAACGACATCAACTTACGAAGACAAAACCGTGCGCGTAGATGACCGAGGCGTCACGATCCGACACTTCTACTTTCCGTTTGTCAGCAAGTGTGTTCCGCACTCGCGGATCGAATCCATGAACCCCGGAACCATGTCATGGCTGAGTGGTCGCCTACGAATTTGGGGCACAGGCGATTTCAGCTCCTGGTGCAGCCTTGATTTGCTGCGCCCGTGGAAGGAAACCGCTGTGATATTGACCCTTACCGGGCGTGGAGCGCCATCATTCACTCCTCAGGACCCCGATCGCGTCGAGGCCGAAATCAAGAAGTACATCGCATAGCATCCGGCAACGATCAGGATGCGAGTGTGCGCTGACGCGGCGGCAATCCGAAGCGACCGAGAACCTCGTCGACGGCCGTCGACGCAGTCACCAGGCTGCGTCCCTGAAGCCACGGAATGGTCTCATCTACAAGATGTTCGAGAGTTCGCGGCAATGCCAGCGGCAACAACGTCACACCGTCTGCGACATCGGCGGCCCGAATATCGGCTATCAAACTTCCGAGCCCGGAGGGGGTTCCGACGTACTGCAGCGACACCGGAACTCTTGCGACCGTCAAGGCACTGTCCAACTGCGCCAACTCTTTACGCGCCGAGCGCGCTTCCGGTGCGATCAGAACTTCGAGATCAACCAACACTGCAACAGTGTCGGGATCACGGCCGTCCGCAGCGAGTGCTGCTCGGATACCGGCGCGCCGAACCTGCGCGGCACGCAAGTCGGTGGCGCGAATTCGAATGACGTTGGCGGGGTAGGCCGTCAGATCAAGCAGGGTTTCACTCTCAGTGAGGTCTACCCAGTAGTCACCGCCGATGAGAGGCAGGTTTCCGGGAGCACCCTCGGCAGCTGGATGGTGCCCGAAGCCCGTCAGTTCGACAGCTACATGCAGGGAGTGTGAAGCGACAGAAGACATGTGTATCTCCGAAAGTGAGAAAGATGTAGTGGTGAGCGAGACGATCGTCAGCTCGTACACATTCCAAACTTCGCAGTTGTCATGTCTGCCATGCTAGTTGCCTACTCCGGTCAGCGCATTCGCGCTTTCGCTCAGACGCACTCGGTTATACCGGCGTTAGTGTCGGCTCCAGCGAGGAAAGTGCGGGTCTCGGGCGTGGGGTTCCAGGCGCCCGCAGTCTTTTCGTAGTTCCAATCACGCTGATTGGAAACCAGGATGCTCACGGCGTTGATCAGGCGAGTCACGTCATCCGAACTGCTGCCCAAACCGAGGCTGGCGCGCACGGCTCCACCGGACAGCCCGAGACGCGAGAGCAGCGGGTGCGCGCAGAAGCGGCCGTCGCGAACGCCGATGCCGTGTTCTGCCGACAGGAACGCTGCTACCTCGCCGGCTTCGTAGCCGTCGACGGTGAAGGTGACAATTCCGACGGCGTCGGGAGCGTCGGCCCACAGACGGAGCAAGTTGACGCCTGCGATAGCGGACAGGCCGTCGATGAGCTGCTCGGTCAGAGCCTTCTCATGTTCTGCGATGACATCGAAGTCGAGTGCGGTCAACGCGTCACACGCAGCAGCAATAGCACCGGCGCCGAGAACGTTGGGCGAACCGGCCTCGTGACGGGCGGGAGCGCAGGCCCACTCGGTGGACTCCAACGTCACCTCACGGACAGCGCCACCACCGGCGAGGTACGGCTTTGCCTCGTCGAGCCAGTCGCGACGGCCGACCAGGACGCCCGCACCGAACGGTGCGTACAGCTTGTGTCCGGAGAAGGCGATGTAGTCGACGCCGCATTCCTGCAAGTCGATACGACGGTGGGGTGCCAACTGGGCTGCGTCGACGAGGATGCGTGCACCGCAGCGATGAGCGATGTCAGCCAGGCGTGCGATCGGCAGGATCTCGCCGGTCACGTTGGATGCGCCCGTGATTGCCAGCAGTGCAGCAGGCTTGGTGCACAGTTCCGCGATGAGTCGCTCGATGGTCTCTTCGACGGTATCGGCGGCCGTGACGACGCGAGCATCGTTCCAGGGCAACAGGTTTGCGTGATGCTCGATGTCGAGGACAACGGTGCTGCCGGGAACGGACTGAGCCAGGAGGTTCAGCGAATCAGTGGTGTTGCGAGTGAAGACCACAACCTGATCGTCGGCGCAGTTAACGAAGCGAGCAACTGATTCGCGTGCGTTCTCGTACGTCAGTGTGGAGATTCGCGATGCGTATCCGGCGCCGCGGTGGACGCTGGCGTAGGTGGGGAGCAATTCTGCGATGCGGTCAGTGACCTGGGACAACGCCGGCGCGCTGGCTGCGTAGTCGAAGTTTGCGTACGAACACTCACCGCCCTGCACGAGGGGAACCTGCAGGTCAGAACCCGAAACCTTGGCAATGGGAGCGGTGGCACAGAACTCGGCACTCAAAACAGCAGTCATCGACGACAATCCTCACGTTCAAGGACTCATTTTTCGGGTGATGTTCCCGGAAGAGCCCGCGCTTGCCGCATCCGTTTTCGGATACAGCCGGGTCGTCACCCGGAGCACCCCACCGCGGAGGAGGGTTGCCGACCAGCAAGCCGGGGCTGAACACTGGTACTCGTGACCTGGCAACGAGAATGGCAGGAACTTGCAATCTTGTCAACCTTTCGCGTTGACGCGTCCGGATCTCCCGCACGACAAAGCGCCTACCGGGCAGGTTCACAGATCCCGAATATTGTTGCCACTCTTATCTTTCCGATCAGAGACCACCTCAGTCTCGATGGCTCACGATGTTGATGAGGTTGCCGTCCGGCGCCCGAACGAAGAACCGTCGAACGCCCCACTCTTCGGTAGTTATCGGGTGCACGATCTCGAAGCCGAGTTGGCGAGCCTCTTCATACGCGCCGTCGAGGTCATCCGTGTGAACTGAGATAACCGAGTCTTCGGGTGCGGTTGCATCATGCGTTACGAGCTGGACATGTTCCCCGTTGACTGGAGACGTGTAGCGAGCCACCCACCCCAGATTGAACTCCTCGGTACTCAAACCGAGATAGTCGGTATAGAAACCTTTTGCAGCCTCGACGTCATCCACTCTGAGATTGGTCGTTATGCGTGTTGCTCGCATGCAATTCTCCTGACTACGGCGAATGTGCTTGATCATCGTCCGTGTGTTCCGACGTGTCGAGCATCTGTCACATGCGACGATCGAATAATGGCGGAGCGATGGCACGAGAGCAGACGCCTCGAGCGATGGATGCAAACCGTCGCATTGGCCACGTTGCTAGTTCTGGGACCGTCCACCGTCAATGCCGTGATCTCGGAACACACCACATGGAATTGGGTGCGCCTCTCTGCTTGGATACTCGCGACTGTCGGATTCGCGATCGCAACGGTCCAGTCGTGGAAGAACAGAAACAAGCCGCGAAGCAGTCGGCTGACGTCAACCGTCGACCCGTCGGAAATACCGATCGAGGACGTACGCAAAGCCATTGCCTCAACCGACTCACGCATCCCGGCGGTCAAGGCACTGCGCGAGCAACACACCGGCCTCGGGCTGAAAGATGCCGCAGAACTGATTGATGCGGAACTCGGTAAATAGGCCTCTCCACGGCCGACAGTGGCTACCATCACAGTTACATTTCGGCTTCATCGGCATCACGAGCCCAAGTGTGACTCCCGCCTGCCATAACCACTTGACCTACAGACTCATTCGTCGATCTTGACAGACCACATCCGCCGAGAGCCGTCACGCTATTGATCATTCCTTGAATTCCAAAGGAATTCGTCGCATCAGTGGTGAATCGGCATCCAAAAACCCTTCACCCCAACATAGTTACGACGCAGATCCGAACCCGTTGCACATATTCGCCCACATTGCACCAACTTTCGTCCAGTTGAGCCATTCGAAATGCGCGGCTACCTTGTAGTGCGCAGCAATAGTCCGGGCTTGACGACGGTGATGCGAACGAGTCCGCCCCACCGCGACCTGCGGCCCCCGACTGGAGCTGAGCACGTCGACGATGCCGCCGGGGTGTGCTGTAAGTGCTCAACTGGTGGAGGAGCAAAGATGACTGCGTTCAAAAATGCATGGAAGGGACTGCGGAAACCCGTATTCGTCCCGGCATCGATAGTGATTTTCGGACTGATCGCGTTTGCGGTGATCTACGCGGGAACCGCCTCCGACGCCTTCACGAGGCTAAACACCGCGATCAGCGACGGCGTCGGCTGGTGGTACGTCCTCTCAGCCACAGGATTTGTCGTCTTTGCGTTCTACTGTGGAATCAGCCGTATCGGCAACATCAGACTCGGCCGTGACGACGAGAATCCCGAGTTCGGCATGATGTCGTGGTTCGCCATGCTCTTCAGCGCCGGCATGGGCATCGGTCTCGTGTTCTACGGAGTGGCAGAACCACTTTCGCACTACGTCACACCACCGGTCGCGGGCCAGATCGCCGGCTCCACCGACGCCGCGGCAAATCAGGCCATGGAACTCACGATGTTCCACTGGGGTCTGCACGCGTGGGCTATCTACGTCGTCGTCGGATTGGGTCTGGCCTACATGACGTACCGCAAGGGCCGTCCACTATCGATCCGCTGGCTACTGGAACCGCTGCTCGGGCGCGCCCGAATCGAAGGCAAAATCGGCCACACCATCGACATCATCGCCATCGTCGGCACCCTGTTCGGTGTCGCAACCTCACTCGGCTTCGGAGTCCAGCAGATTTCCGCGGGCCTCGACTACCTCGGCTGGGTGGACACCGGCAACGGCCTCGTCATCACGATCATTGTCATCGTCACCGCGATGGCGACATTCTCGGTAGCGTCGGGCGTCGCCAAGGGGCTCAAATGGCTCTCCAACACCAACATGATCCTGGCCGCGCTCCTGGCCTTGTTCGTGCTGCTCCTCGGTCCCACACTGTTCCTGCTGCAGTCCTGGGTACAGAACATCGGCGGCTACATTCAGGCACTGCCCGAACTGATGCTGCGTACGTCTCCGTTCGCCGAAGACGGCTGGGCCGGGACCTGGACCATCTTCTACTGGGGATGGTGGATGAGTTGGGCACCGTTCGTCGGCATGTTCATCGCGCGAATCTCACGTGGCCGCACCATCCGGGAATTCGTCTTCGGTGTGCTGCTCGCGCCGACACTGGTCGGATCGCTCTGGTTCACCATCTTCGGTAACTCCGGAATTCTTCGTCAGCGCAACGAGGGCACGATGCTCGACGCATCAGGTGCCGTCGACACCAATACGTCACTGTTCGTCCTTCTCGACGGACTTCCGTTGAGCACCATCACGAGTCTCCTCGCGATCATGGTGATCGTCTTCTTCTTCGTCACGTCTGCCGACTCCGGTTCGATTGTCATCGACATCCTCGCCAACGGCGGCAATCTCGAAACCTCCAAGATCACGCGGATCTACTGGACCTTCCTCTCGGGCGCCGCTGCGGCAATCCTCCTCATCGTCGGTGGCAGCACGTCCCTGACCGCGCTGCAAACAGTTGCCATCGCCACTGCTGTGCCCTTCTCGATCATCATGGTGTTGGCTTGTCTGTCGATGCTCAAGGCCTTCCGCTACGAAGTCGCAGCAGCGCCGCGCTATCTGCGTGTGTCGACAACTGCTATCGCGGAAACCGAAGTACCGCAGCCTTCGGTCAAACGACTTCGCGATCTGAATATCTCGTCGACCTTGGCTGGGCTTACCCCCGCTCCAGTCGGGATCCCGATGGAACCGGGAGAATCACACGTGTTCGTCACTGTCCACGAAGTTCCCGCACATGCTGTCAACATCGATCCGGATACCGGTGTCGTGGATATCTCCGAGGCTTCGCAGGCCGTCGACCCGCTGGGTGGCGAAGTCTTCGACACACCCGAGTTCGCCGATTCGGCCGAAGGACACTTGCAGAGCGGCACAAATCCGGAATAACCGCTATGTCGGCATGTTGCATTAGGCAGAACTGTTCACCAACTCGCAAACTTGTCGTGAGATAACAACTCGACAGGTCACACGACTGAAGATTCATGAGCAGAACAGGATCAACGGGTTTGCCACTCCAACCGCAGCCGACGGAAGCACTTCCAGGGATTCCGTCCGTATTCCTACGTTCGTCGCAGGCCCCTGCGCCGCGCACTCTCATCGACATCGTGCGGGCATCCGCGCTGGCAAACCCCGAAGCATCCGCAATCGACGACGGCGAGACGACGCTGTCCTACGCCGAACTGCTCGACGAGATCGAGCAGGGCGCGCGCCTACTGGCTGACGCCGGCGTCGGGGCGGGTGATCGCGTCGGTATCCGGATGCCGTCCGGTTCACGGGCGCTGTATGTGGCGATTCTGTCGATTCTCGCGGCCGGTGCCGCCTACGTGCCGGTCGACGCCGACGACCCGGAAGAACGCGCCGACCTGGTGTTCGGCGAAGCCCAGGTAGCAGCCATCATCACCGGCGACGGCATCCAACCCGGCACTGCGCCGAAGCGACTCGAGCATCCGCCGATACGCGAACCCGAACCAGACGACGACGCCTGGATCATCTTCACCTCCGGCTCCACCGGCACCCCCAAGGGTGTTGCCGTCACTCACCTCAATGCTGCGGCGTTTGTCGACGCCGAAGCCCGCATGTTCCTTCAAGACGAGCCGATCGGTCCGGGAGATCGTGTTCTCGCCGGACTGTCCGTCGCCTTCGACGCGTCGTGCGAGGAGATGTGGCTCGCCTGGCGTCACAGCGCTTGCCTGGTCCCCGCACCCCGATCACTTGTCCGCAGCGGCATGGACCTCGGGCCGTGGCTGGTCTCCCGCGATGTCAGCATCGTCTCCACCGTTCCGACGCTGGCGTCGTTGTGGCCCGCTGAAGCCCTCGAAGCCGTCCGACTGCTGATTTTCGGTGGCGAAGCCTGCCCACCCGAGCTGGCGGAGCGTCTGGCCGTCGAAGGCCGCGAAGTCTGGAACACGTACGGACCTACCGAAGCAACCGTCGTCGCGTGCGGCGCGATCATGGACGGCAAGAGCCCCGTCAGCATCGGGCTTCCGCTCGACGGCTGGGACCTGGCCGTCGTCGACGCCCAGAACAACCCTGTTGCCGTCGGCGAAGTCGGCGAGTTGGTGATCGGCGGCGTCGGACTGGCTCGCTATCTCGATCCGGCGAAGGATGCCGAGAAGTACGCGTCGATGCCGTCGCTCGGCTGGGATCGTGCGTATCGCAGTGGTGATCTCGTCCGGCTCGAACTCGAAGGACTCATGTTCCAGGGCCGAGCCGACGATCAGGTCAAGCTCGGCGGCCGACGCATCGAACTCGGCGAGGTCGACAATGCTCTGCAAAACCTTCCGGGTGTCAGCGGTGCCGCCGCGGCCGTCAAGAAAACCGCGGCGGGCAATCAAATCCTCGTGGGATACATCGCAAGCACCGACCCCGACTTCGATCTCAAGGCCGCACACGCACTGCTCAGCGAGCAGTTGCCCGCAGCCCTCGTTCCTCGTTTGGCGTTGATGGACGAGCTTCCGACGCGTACGTCCGGCAAAGTCGATCGCAACGCTCTCCCCTGGCCACTGCCCGGAGCCGGCGAAGATGCCGGGGCCGCATTGGGACTCGACGGAACCGCAGCCTGGGTTGCCGGGCTGTGGGGATCGATCCTCGGAGCGCAGATCGCCGGCCTCGATGACGACTTCTTCGAGGTCGGCGGTGGATCACTCTCCGCCGCGCAGCTCGTGACAGCACTACGTGAGCGCTTCCCGGAAGTGACAGTCGCTCAACTTTACGATCATCCCCGGTTGGGATCTCTCGCCGAATATCTCGACGAATTGGCACCCACCGAAACCGTCGAGACGCGAATCGTCAAGCCCACACCACTGAAAACCCAACTGGTGCAGGTAGCGGCGACAGTTCCGCTGACCACACTCACCGGGCTGCAGTGGGTCACCTGGCTCGCGATCGCGAACAATGTACTCGGCTGGTTCGTCGACGCCAGTTGGGCGCCGACGGTCTCGTGGTGGTGGATTCTGTTGGCGTTCATCGTGTTCATCACGCCGATCGGCCGCATGGCGATCTCCGTGATCGGTACCCGATTACTACTGCGAAACCTGCAACCCGGCACCTATCCTCGTGGCGGCAGTGAGCACCTGCGATTGTGGATAGCGCATCGACTCACCGAAGCCAGTGGCGCAGCAAATCTTTCGGGCGCGCCCTGGATGCTTTACTACGCTCGAGCACTCGGCGCCGACATCGGGCGCGGTGTCGACCTTCACACACTGCCACCGATTACCGGCATGCTCGAACTCGGTGACGGCTGCTCCATCGAACCCGAAGTCGATCTCTCCGGCCACTGGATCGACGGAGACGTCGTCCACATCGGTGAAATCAAAATCGGGGCAGGCGCTTCCGTCGGTTCGCGTTCCACACTTCTGCCCGGTGCACGCATCGGACGCGGCGCTGTGGTCGAACCCGGATCGGCGGTATTCGGCCGGGTGAAGGCCAATCAGCAGTGGGCCGGTTCGCCCGCAACCAAGGTCGGCAAAGCGAATCATCCCTGGCCGTCGGAACATCCGAAACGCGCACCCGGATGGGTTCCGGTCTACGGAGTCACTTCGGTCTTCCTCGCCGGCATGCCGATCTTTGCTCTCATGGCCGGAATAGCCTTGATCGGCTGGTGGATTCGCGACACCGAGACCCTCGGCGACGCAATTACGCAGTCCCTCATCATGCTTCCCGTCGCCACCATCCTCAGCCTGGTGGTCTTTGCCGGAATCACTCTCGCAGCAGTACGCCTGTTGTCGATCGGCATGGTCGAGGGCTACCACCCCGTCCGCAGCCGAATCGGCTGGCAGGTCTGGGCAACCGAACGTCTCCTCGACTCCGCACGCACGTTCCTTTTCCCTCTCTACGCAAGCCTGCTGACGCCCGGTTGGCTGCGGCTTCTCGGTGCCAAGATCGGTAAGAACGTCGAAGCATCCACCGTCCTGCTTCTCCCCAAGTTCACAACCGTCGCCGACGGCGCATTCCTCGCCGACGACACGATGGTGGCCAACTACGGCCTCGGCGGCGGCTGGATGCACATCGAGCACGCCAAGATCGGTAAGCGCGCTTTCCTCGGCAACTCCGGAATGACGGCGCCCGGTCGACGCGTCCCGAAAAACGGTCTGGTCGCGGTTCTCTCAGCAACACCCTCCAAAGCGAAGTCCGGATCCTCGTGGCTGGGTAGCCCGCCCGTGCGGCTCCGCCGCGCCGTCGGAGACACCGACGTCGCCCGCACCTTCAATCCCCCGACGCGACTCAAGGTCGCCCGCGGGATTGTCGAAACCTGCCGACTGATCCCCGTCATGGTCACTTTCGGCATCGGCCTCGGTGTGCTGTTCGCACTCGAAGCACTCGTCGGCGCGGTGGGGTTCTGGTTCGCTGCATTGCTCAGCGGGGTAGTCCTACTGATCGCCGGAGCCGTCGCCGGAACCGTCACAGTCGCTGCCAAGTGGATTGTCGTCGGCAAGATCAACAAGGTGGAGCACCCACTGTGGAGTTCCTTCGTCTGGCGCAACGAGGTTGCCGACGCCTTTGTCGAGACCGTCGCGGCCCCCTGGTTCGCTCGCGCAGCAACCGGAACCGCAGTTCTGAACATCTTCTTGCGAGGATTGGGCGCCAAGATCGGCAAGGGCGTGTGGTGCGAGTCGTACTGGCTACCCGAAGCGGATCTCGTAACTTTGGGCGACGGCGCAACCGTTGAACGGGGGTGCGTCGTGCAAACTCACCTCTTCCATGATCGGATTATGTCCATGGACACCGTCACCCTCGGCGCGGGCGCAACTCTGGGACCGCATTGTGTTGCGCTACCGGCAGCCGGTATCGGTGCCGGCGCAACCGTCGGACCTGCATCTTTGGTTATGCGAGGTGACACCGTTCCGCCATCCACCCGCTGGCAGGGAAACCCGATCGCACCGTGGGCCGCCTCGTGAAACCGAACAAGTCTCCAGGCGACCCGATCGATCCGTACCTGCCGCAGAACGGCAACTTCGGGTATCGCGTATCGCGATACGAACTGGAGCTGACCTACAAGGTTTTCAGCAATCGGTTGGCCGGCAAAGCCGTCATCACTGCCGTCACCACCGAAAACCGATCCAAGTTCAGCTTCGATCTGGCCCAAAACCTGCAGGTATCCAAGGTATCGGTCAACGGCGCGCGCGGCTCCAAATACTCCCACCAGAACAACAAACTGATCATCACACCGGCCACCAAGATTCCGTCCGGTGGAGCCCTCGCCGTCACCGTCCAGTACACCGGCAATCCCGAGCCGATCAAAAGCCTGTGGGGTGAAGTCGGCTGGGAAGAACTTACCGAAGGCACCCTCGTAGCCAGCCAACCCAACGGCGCCGCGTCGTGGTTCCCGTGCGACGACCATCCCAGTTCCAAAGCGTCGTACCGCATTTCGATTACGACTGATTCGCCGTTCTATGCCCTTGCCAACGGGACATTGATCCGCAAGCAGATCCGCGCCGGCGCAACCACCTGGGTGTACGAACAGACCGAACCCATGGCCACCTATTTGGCCACCATCCAGATCGGGCAGTACGAGCATCGCCAGGTCAGCGCGGGCCCGGTTCCGATCTTCGCGGTTCACCCACCCCGACTGCGCAGTTCGTTCGACGTCGATTTCGCGCGTCAACCGCAGATGCTCGAAGTCTTCGGAAAACTGTTCGGGCCGTATCCTTTTGCCGATTACACCGCAGTGGTGACCGACGACGAACTCGAGATCCCCATCGAAGCGCAGGGTCTCTCGATTTTCGGCGCCAATCACTGCACCGGCCGACGCGGCTCCGAACGCCTTGTGGCACACGAGCTTGCACACCAATGGTTCGGAAACAGCCTTACCCTCGGGGCCTGGTGCGACATCTGGTTGCACGAAGGTTTCGCCTGTTATGCAGAGTGGATCTGGTCCGAGAACTCCGGCGGCCCATCCTCCGAGACTCTGGCATCAAACGCCTACCAAGGGCTCGCGCGCAAACCACAGGATGTGGTTATCGGCAATCCTGGTCCCGCCTTGATGTTCGACGATCGAATCTACAAACGCGGCGCCTTGACGCTCCACGCCCTGCGTGGAGTTCTCGGTGACGACAAGTTCTTCGAACTGATCCTCCAGTGGACTACCAAGCATCGGCACAGCACCGTCAGTACCGAGCAATTCACTGATCTGGCATCACGTTTCACCGACGTCCCGCTGCGTCCACTGTGGGACGCGTGGCTGAATCAGAAAGCACTGCCACCACACATCTGAGCAGCGGCTCCACCACGCCGAAACAGACCGAATGCCCCCCTCAGCTTTGTCGAACCTTTACGATGGACGTGGGCCGAGGGGCGCCCCTGGCAACACAATTCACAGGGCACGCTTCCTCGACAGAGTGATCGGGGGGGATTGATGTTCGTTGCATTCACAATGTGTTTCGTGATCGGAGCGGTTGCTCTGATCGGAGCCTTTGCCGTCGGCGAAGTAACAGACCTGGGCAGCGGACATGGCGACGGATTGCCATTCCTGAGCCTGACCACTTTGGCCACAGCGCTTTTCGGATTCGGCGCCGCCGGCGCAGTTGCAACCATTGCACATCTGTCCACACCGATCGCACTGACAGCGGCGCTCGCACTCGGCATATCACTGGTCGCAACCACTCGCGGACTGATACTCCCCTATCTCCTTAAACAACAGGATAATTCGCACATAAGTCGTACGTCTTACGTTGGACTCTTGGGAACTGTAACGCTCACGATCATGCCAGAGCGATGTGGTGAAGTATCTTTTGCCGATACCGAAGGCAATCGAGTACATGCCACGGCAATCAGTCTGCACAGAGCACCACTCACCACCGGCACCATCGTCTACATCGCCGATGTGGACGATCAATACCTTCGCGTCGTCACTGTCGACGACGCGATCTAAAGGACTCGATACATGCTGGCAATCATCATCATTGCAGTTGCAGTCGCAATAATCGTCTTCATCGTTCTCCCGGCAATCTACGTAAAGAACTACGTCAAGGTTCCGCCCAACGAGGTGGCAGTATTCACCGGCCGCGGCAAACCCAAGGTTGTCCGCGGCGGCGCCCGATTCAAAATTCCCGGAATCGAACGTGTCGACATCATGTCCCTCGAACCGTTCAATGTCAGCATCAATCTCAAGAATGCATTGTCCAACGACGGTGTCCCGGTCAACGTCGAAGCCGTCGGCCTGGTACGGATCGGTTCGGCAGACGAAGCCGTTCAGACTGCGGTGCAACGGTTCTTGACGTCGGACCTGAACGAACTGCAGCGTCAGATCAACGAGATCCTCGCGGGCAGCCTACGCGGGATCACAGCAACGATGACCGTCGAAGATCTCAACTCCAATCGTGATTCTCTCGCCCGAAGTGTGGTCGAGGAAGCCGGCAACGATCTCTCTCGTATCGGGATGGAAGTCGACGTCCTCAAGATCGCAGGAATCTCGGATTTCAACGGCTATCTCGAATCGCTCGGCCAGCGTCGCATCGCCGAGGTCAAGCGAGACGCAGCCATCGGAACCGCAGAGGCGGAACGAGATTCGCAGATCCGATCAGCGAAAGCCCGCCAAGCAGGATCCGTCGCGCAAGCAGAGGCAGATACTGCGATCGCCAGCGCCAACCAGAAGCGTGACGTCGAACTCGCTCGGTTGCGCGCACAAACCGAAGCGGAGAACGCCGAGGCAGATCAGGCCGGTCCGCTTGCGCAAGCGACAGCCGAGAAGGCCGTCGGCATCGCTCGTGAACAGGCCGAAGCAGCACGAGTCGAAGCCCGAACCGAAGTAGAGCGTCGTCGAGCGCAGCAATCCGAGGCCGCTTTGCAGGCCGACGTCATTGCACCGGCAGAAGCTGAACGTCAAGCCTCGATCGCCCGCGCAGAAGGTGAGAAGCAGGCCGCAATTCTCCGTGCTCAGGCCCAGGCCGAATCTGCTCGGCAGGCCGGCGCATCTCAGGCCGACTCCCGAAAACTGGTGGCAGACGCCGTTCGCGCCGAGCAGCAAGCTGACGCAGACGGACTGCGAGCACGACTCGAAGCAGAAGCAGATGGCCGCAAGCTTGCCGCTGATGCGGTTCGAGCCGAACAGCAGGCAGAAGCAGACGGCCTGCGTGCCAACCTCGAAGCGGAAGCCGCGGGTAAGCGTCAGATCGCCGAAGCCTTGAACTCGTACACCCCGCAAGCCGCGCAGTTGCTCACTCTCCCCGATGTATTGGCGGCACTGGTCAATGCAACGGCGGCTGCGGCCAAGCCCGTCGGCGACATCGATCGCATCTCCATCATCAGCGGCGGCGACGGAGCACAAGGTTCCATCGGGTCGATTCTGGGGATCAGCCCCCAGGTGATCGCCGGCGTCATCGAAACCCTCGAAAACTCCGGCGTCGACATCACCGGGCTGCTCAACGGATTGAGCAAGACCGCGAAGGTCGAAGAAAACGGCGCGGTCACCGTAGACGCCTGATCCTTCCGGTCCGCCTGATCCTGTTACGGATCGGCGGACCGGACTTCTTCAGGCGCCGGGGAGGTGCGAACGCGACTTGAGTAGAACCACGAGCAGGCAGGCTGCCGCTGCCGCACTGCCGAACAGAAGCATCAACGGATAGGTCAGGGCCGGAACACTTTCCGACAGCATCGCCAGTACCGCTGGGACAGCGAACCCGATGTACGTGATCGAGTA
The DNA here is from genome assembly GCF_030056815.1 of Rhodococcus sp. IEGM 1379. Taxonomy (GTDB): domain Bacteria; phylum Actinomycetota; class Actinomycetes; order Mycobacteriales; family Mycobacteriaceae; genus Rhodococcus_F. The sequence continues at coordinate 7,517 of NZ_JASHKR010000072.1, read as the reverse complement.
GAAGACAGCCGTCAAACCTGCCAGGTCGTCGGGGCCCGCGATCCGCTGGATCTCGAGTAGTCCCGACACCAGTGCCATTCCGTACCCACAACCCAGGATCGCAGCGGCAATAACCGCGACAGCCACGGTGAGCGTCGACGCCACCAATGCTGCGCCGGCCATACCGATTACCAGAAAGACCAGCGCTACGACGGCGCCGCGGGCACTGAGGTCGGTGTCGATCTTGCGTCCGAGCGACTGAATCGCAAAACCACATGTCAGCGCCACGACGCACAAGAAGGCCGAAAAGGCTACGGGCGCATCACCACTGTGCCCGGTCATCAAGGCCGGGATGACCGCATATCCGACGCTGGCAGCGCCGAACACCCACGGCGCCAACGGAACAACCACATAAAGGAATCGGCGATGGCCGGCGGCTGGAATCTTCAGATCGTCGATCAAACGGCGACGCGTGTCCATCGTCTGAGCTTCCCGAGTCTCCGGCGCTCGCCACAAAGCAACACCCGCAGCAACGGTGATCGCGATATGCAGGACGTACGCCAACGCTTCGGGCAGTGGTGCCCACTGAGCCAGCACGCCCGCGAACCCGGCTCCCAGCGCGAAGCCGGCGGTCAAGCTCATCGCGGCACGTCTGGCTCCGGCACCGTCAGATGCCGCGGAATCCCAGGGAGCCGTTGATAATTCCTTCAGCCAGGAGCCACCCACGGCCATACCCAGTCCCAGCGCGATGCCGCACAGGATGCGTCCGAGTATCAGAACGGCTGCAGAATCGGCACCGAACGCCAGAAGCGTGGATCCGGCAATCGCGATCAGTGGCGCGGGGAGCATCAAGGGGCGTCGCCCCAACCTGTCCGACAACGGTCCGCCCAGCAGTAGTGCCGGCACTATTCCCATCACGTAGGCAAAGAGGAAGAAGTCGACCATCACAGGAGAATGTCCGTGATCGAGTCGGTACATCACCAACAGTGGCGTGAATTCGTTGCCGCCCCAGGCCACGGCAAACATACTGGCCGCAACCATGAGCCACGCTCGTGCAGAACGCTTTTCAGTGGACCGTTCCACCGTGCTGACAACCATCACAGAGCCCCTCGAAATCCGAGGCCGTGAATCTGACGCATGTGTGTGAGCACCGCGGTGTTGTACGCGTCGGCATCGCCGGATTCGACAAGGTCTGCGAGAGCTGTGTGATCCTCGATGATCTGCGACAACTGGCCCGGATCCTGTGCGATGGACCTCGCGGTCATCCTGCGCTGCCGATCGCGAAGTCCGCCGTAGAACGTGTCCAGCAAAGGGTTTCCGCCGGCGACAACGATCATCTTGTGAAAATCTGCATCAGCAGCGCTGAAGGCTACGACGTCACCACGATCCGCAATCTCACGCTGCTCGATCAAGCTGGTACGCAGGGCCGCAACCAGATTGCTCCGAACATGCGGCTGCTCGGCCACAACGCGCACGCTCTGCGTCTCCACCAGCTGGCGCGCCGCCACGACGTGTTCAGCCTCTCCGTCGGCGACGGGCACGACAAGCGCGCCCTTCTTCGGATACAACCGCATCCAGCCTTCGGCCTCGAGGCGCAGGAAAGCCTCGCGAACAGGAGTCCGACTGCACTCCATCCGCTTCGCGATTTCGCCCTCACTGATGAGCTCGCCGCCGGGCAGCTCACCGGAGAGGATCAGTTCCTTCACTTCACGGAAGACTGACTCCGCAGCCGAATGCAACATAGACACAAGATGTATTTATACCCCTGCGTGCAGGTCAGTAGTACACCGGCCCGGGAACACCACCACCCGCAGCAATCGCATCGCCCGTGATGGAGACACTGCGCGGCGACGCCAGGAAAGTCACGACGTCAGCCACTTCACTGGCATCGACGATCTTTCGAATCGAATTTGTTGCGATACCGGCTTCCACCTCGTCGAGCGAACGCCCGGTCAGGTTCATCTCGCCTTCGATCCGCGCATTCAACCTCTCGGTCCGCGTGACACCGGGATGCACGACGGTCACATTGATCCCGCTGGGCCCCAACTCGTCGGCCAAGTTCTTCGTCAACGCCGAAACACTGACATTGCGAATGGTGTGGGCAATCGAGGTAGCGCTGCGCGCGCCCAGTCCACTGATGTTGATGATCCGGCCCCAACCCTGCGCGACCATGTGCGGCGCCACCGCGCGAGCAGTGCGGAGGTAGCCGAGAACCTTCACTTCGATTTGATCCCGAACGACCTCATCCGTTGTCGACCAGAAATCCGTCGGCTTTCCCGCACTCCACGGAGTCGCCGCAGAATTGACCAGGATGTCGACGCCTCCGAAAGTCTCGACCACCTCGTGCACCGACGCGTGAACTACGACGCCGTCGCGGGTATCCGTCAGGACGCCGATTGCCCGCACGCCGAACTCCGCAGAGATCTGTGCTGCAACGGAATCCACAGATTCCGCAGTTCTGGCAAGAATTGCGACGTCGACGCCCTCCGCCGCCAGCCCGCGGGCTATCGCCAACCCGATACCTTTGCTACCGCCGGCGACGATTGCACGTTTTCCCGAAAGACGAAGGTCCATGCCTGTGAGACTAACCAGACATGGACCTTCGTTGTCAGCGTGAACCGAGTTTTCAAACGATCAGATCGGCGTACAGGTAGACATTGTCCGCGTAATTGCCGACCCCGCCGTCGAACTGAAGTTCTCCACCGCACGTGACGACCGCGAGCTTTCGTGGCCCGTCATGACCCGCAAGAACGCTTTCCTCGACGCCGTCCGCCTTGGGTCGCGTAGTCACCGCCGTTACCTTCCACGACGTGCTCTTGCCAGCCGCATCGGATGTACGAATGGTCTCGCCGGGACTGATCGTTCCCAGATCGAACAAGGCACCATTGCCCTGTCCCGTCAGATTTACATGGCCCACAATCAAAGTCGTGCCGGTCGCGGAATCCAACGGCGCACCGTCGAGCCAGATTCCGACGTCCTTCACGTTCTCCGGCGGAGTGAGAACACCATCCGGAACAGTCGCGTCCACAATCGGAGCGCGAACGCCAACCGCGTCCAACGCCAACGTATTCGGCGCCATGGGCGTGTGCACCGGCACCGTCGTCGTGGCCTGATCCGACGTTACGACACTCCCCGGAACTGGCGGCGTAGCAGCAGTAGTGTCGCTGCTGGACTGGAACCCGAAGAAAGCCAAGGCAATTCCGACAACAAGCGCGGCGATGATTGCAATAATCCCGCTCTTTCGATACCGATTCGAAGGACCGGCCGGCGAGCCCTCATCCGGCTCGCCGAACTCATCATTGTCCGAATACAGAGTCATCAACACTCATTTCGTTGCGAGGTGGAGAGTTAAGCGCGAGTGCGACGGATAGCCAGTGCGCCCACTCCGGCAAATCCGATCAGGCCGAACCCCGCCAGTGCGATTCCGGAAGTGCCACTCGAATTCTGTTGCGCGCTACCGCCATCGATTGCCGTTGGACGGGGACCAGTAGCCTGCCTGGGCGCTACGGCCGCGGGGGCAGTCGGGGCTTGAATAACCGTCACTGGCGCAACCGCCGACGGCTGCTGCTGAGCCGGAACGATGATCGGGATCACGGGAACAATCGGAATGATGGGAACAACGATCACGGGCGTATTGGCCGGCGTGGTCGCAGCTGGGGTGGTCGTCACGGGGATAGCGCTGTACTCGACGGAGGCCTCGACATTGATCCGACGGGGACTAACCGTGTCGAAGGAGGCGAATACCTGGCATTGTGCACCTGCCGTGTTCCAGTGCAGGTTCTCGACCGCATCCGGAACGACATCAGCGATCACCGAATAGCCTCCACCAGTCTTGGCCGTCAGGCAGAGATCAATGGCGGTCTCGCCGGAGCCACTGCCACGCACGGTGAGGTTGTTTCCGTTCAAGCGCGCATCCGAGTTCTTATCACAGACCGTCAGTGTTGCGCCGCCCGATGCCCGCACGTCGATCTGCTTGCCGTACATGTTTGTACTCAGCGTAAAGACCGCAGTGTCAACAACTTTCAGAGATCCCGTCGTCGGCGTCTTACGTACCAGATCGAGAGTCTGAGTAACCTTCATCAACGTGACGATCCGAGCCTGCTCGGCAGTACCGAGATACTCATCGCACAGGCCGCGAAATTCGCCCATGAGCGGGTTGTTGTAGTCCGATATGCACCACACCAAACCTTGACGTGCCGAACGCGCATTCTCCGACGAGTTGCCCGAGACGTCATTCCCCCATGTCGCGGGATTCTGCAACAGCCAACTGATGACCAACTTGTCATTCTCGGTCAAGGTCAGATTGCCCGACGACGGTTCTGTCGGTCCCATCACCTCGTGTTCCTTGTCGACCGGCAAGCCGTCCTCGACGCCTGAACACGGATCGAGGTCGAAGTCTGTGCAGTACATCCATTCCGACTTCGCGCCGACACCGCTGACCTCACGAATACCGCAGACCGGCGCATCTGTCGCCAGACTCGCGCCACGATCAGTGCTGCCGTACAACGGCACGATATTGCCGTCGTTGTAGTGCTTCAGCCGAAGCTCCGAGATCTCGAGCATCTGAGCGGCCGGCGTGTACTCCGTGCCCTCACATTCTTGGGCAGTGAACGCCGAGGCCACGGTGCGGACGGGAACCGGAGCCGAAAGAGCTGGGGACGCGAATACAACGCTACTTCCACCGACTGTCACAACAATAGCGGTGGTGAGCGCCAACCGAAGACCTCGTGATCTCCGCCGAGAACCGTGCACAGTCATAGAGAATTCCCTTTCCCGACATTTCAGTAGCGGAGAGTTTCTCGATCTCGGCGGAATTAATTCGCGGAACCAAGTACACGCGTGACGCCGGAGCAAGACAGAGCAATCATCCAGTTATAAATACGGAATGTAGTGCATATTTGACGAGTTCGATAGAAGAATCCGGATTACCTTTCGGTCCGACCTCTCGACCGTTAGACACAAGAACGAAATTGCCTGAGCATTTGCGTTGAATGTCGATATCGCCGGGCGGCCCCATTGCCCCGCATCCAGGCGTTTACTACTTCAATTTCCGAGCGCTCACATCAAGGCAGCCGAGGGATTCAAAGCAAAACACGCAGGAAGAGGTGCTTGCGGGGCATCTGGACACCAAGGACTGGCCGCGACTTACGTCATGCATCGCCCGAAATCCACCACAGCGATTTGCATCAAAACATCGATATTGCGATCTGCATCACTGTCGAATCTTTCTTCTCACCAAAACCCGAAAGAACTCATGAAAGATATTAATTGCATTATTAGCTCCTATGGTAGAAGTAGACCTATTCGGCCATTTGAGCGCATTCCCCGGCGATGCCACTTCGGTAACTGCAGCCGCCACTACGATGCTTATGTCTGCTTTGGTTGAACCGACATCAAAATAACGATTGCCCTATCTCCATCTCTCAGTGTCTCTATCTCTCAGTGCCGTGATCTCCTGCCGGATCGCAACCCGTTATCCGCGGACTGGCGGCGTCCTGCGAGTGGTGACCGCAATGCGATTCCACGCGTTGATCGTGACGATCACGCTAATGAGTTGTGCAAGCTCGGTCTCCTCAAAATGCTCCGCGGCCGCGCTGTACACCTGGTCCGGTACAAACCCATCGGTCAACACCGTCACAGCTTCGGTCAGCGCGAGCGCTACCCGTTCCCGATCCGAATACACATTCAGCGCTTCCTCCCAGGCGTTCAGGAGATCAAGCTTTTGCTCGCTCACCCCAACCGATCGCGCATCACGTGCATGCATGTCCAGGCACCATGCACAGTGATTCAATTGCGACGCTCTCGTAAGCACCAGTTCCACGAGTGTCGGCTCGAGCCCCTTACGCGCAACACTGTCGAGAGCAATCACTGCCTTGTACACCTCGGGCGCCAATTTTGCGAGATCGAGTCGTTGACTGCTTGTCGTTGTCATACTCACAAGCTAATCCAGCAATGACCCCGAATCATGGTTCAATGTGCAAGTGAATTCGTGGGCCAATGTCGGCATGGATCTACACCTCGAATTGCCGCGTGGGATCGGGGTCAAAGCCGCACTACTGCAAGGACTTCGGGATGCAATCGACAGCGGCGGCCTCAAACCCGGAACGCGACTACCGCCGTCTCGAAGTCTCGCTGTGGATCTCGGAGTCTCCCGAAATACCGTTGCTGACTGCTACACCGAACTTGCACATGCCGGGTGGCTCATCACTCGTCAGGGCTCGGGCACCGTCGTTGCATCACGCGCCGACGCCAAGGCGGGCGACGCACGCGGAATTACGCAATCTCCGTCCAAGCCTCCCGAACAGGAACCACCCCGGTCCGCACTCAGCTTCATCCCTGGATCTCCTGATGTGTCGTCATTTCCGCGGGCACAGTGGATTTCCTCGGCGCGGAGGTCACTGACATCGGCGCCGAACGACGCATTTTCGGCTACAGATCCCCGCGGACGAATCGAACTCCGCACGGCACTCAGTTCGTATCTGGGGAGGACACGCGGTGTACGCACTGATCCTGAGCACATCGTCGTCTGCGCAAGCTCAGGACACGGGCTGACACTAATTGCTCGCGTCCTCCAGGAAACTGTCGCAGTAGACGCCTATGGCCTTCACTTGCACCGAGATCTTCTCGCCGCCGAAGGAATTCGTACCGTCCCGATACTCGTAGACGAATCCGGCACTTGCACAGAACAGCTGGCCTCGACCCAGGCGAAGGTCGCACTACTCACACCCACCCATCAGTTTCCGCTCGGCGGACCTCTCATACCCAGCCGACGCAGAACCGCCTTGGACTGGGCGTCCAACTCAGGTGGGATCGTTATCGAGGACGACTATGACGGCGAATTCCGATACGACCGCAAACCTGTCGGAGCCCTCCAAGCCATCGCACCACAACACGTCGCGTACATGGGGACGGTCAGCAAGACACTCTCACCGGCCATTCGAATCGGATGGATGGTGCTGCCCGACAGACTTATCGAACCAGTTCTAGCACTCAAAGGACCGTACGAGCGTTGGGTCAGCGCAACTGACCAGTTGACGCTTGCAGATTTCATCGATTCGGGAAGGTTCGACGCTCATATACGCAAGATGCGTACGACATACCGACGGCGACGCAACCAGCTGGTCGACACTCTCGAACATCGACTGCCAGACGTACGGATCACCGGAATCTCTGCAGGACTTCATGCGGTGATTCAGGTTCCGCGGGGAACCGAAGGTGCGATCTTGAGCGCCGCCGATGGACTCGGGCTCGATCTGGTCGGGATATCGACGTTCCGGCATCCCGACGCGCCTCCCGCCGGCATCGATGGGATCGTCGTCGGATACAGCACGCCGACGCCGTCACGCTATTCCGATGCGCTGGAAAGGCTATGCACGGCAATGGAGTCCGTGCTGTGAAGTCAGGTGTTCGTCGGCTCTCCAGAACCGTTCCGGAACACGAAAAAACCCCCCAACCAAAAGGTTGGGGGGCTTGATCGTAAAATGTGTTCGGCGGTGTCCTACTCTCCCACACCCTGTCGAGTGCAGTACCATCGGCGC
>NZ_JASHKR010000071.1 GCF_030056815.1 Rhodococcus sp. IEGM 1379 | reverse complement strand
ACGTCGTCGATACCGCGATGGCTCAGGTATCCGAGGAACTCGGTGAGCGTCCGGGAATGCGTCAGATGGGCCAGGTCATCAAGGCGGCCAACGCTTTGGCCAAGGGCAAGGCGGACGGCGCACGTATCTCTTCTGCCGTGAAGTCGCGTCTGTAAACATCACTTGCAATCGAGAACGGCCGCTTTCCTCCTTGTGAGGAAAGCGGCCGTTCTTGTCAGGTGCGACTAGCGAGGTGGTGTCGCTGCCGGTGGCGACTCGGGCGCCGGAGCATTCGGGGCCGGAGCATTCGGGGCCGGCGCTCGCACCGATCCGTCACTGATGTAGATCGTGATCGTGGAGCCGGGTACTGCCGAACCCGACGGGGATGCGCCGGTTACCGTGCCGGTTTGCGCATTGGACGCGGTTGTTACCGGGTTGACGGTGAAGCCTGATTCCTGCAGTCGGGACGTTGCTGCAGACTGGCTCAGTCCGACAACCTCGGGGACCTGACCGTTCTGAGATCCGCGTACGTACTTCGGATCGATCGGCGGCAAGGCCGTCGGGCCGAAGTTGTTTGCCACCGGCATCATTGCCGCAAACCAACTTCGCGCAGGTTCAGTACCGCCGTACAGGTTGCCGCTGCGACAGGGACGTAGCGGGCTCGAGCAGATTTCGCCCGGTGTCGGGGAGTCTCCGAAGATATAGACGGCTGCTGCAAGGTTGTTGGTGAATCCGAGGAATGCCGACGACTTGTGCGTCTCGGTCGTACCGGTCTTGCCGGACATCGGCAGGTTCCAGCCGGCGCTGCTCGCAGCACCCGCCGAAGTACCGGCGCCGACGTCGTCACGGCTCAGCGCATTGGCGAGAGTATCGGCCAGGCCGGGCTCGACTACCTGCTCGCAGCCCTGCTCGGTGACCGTGATCGGCTTGCCGCTGCGGTCGACGACGGAGTCGATCGGACTGGGCGGGCACCACTTGCCGTGCGACGCCAAAGTTGCCGCGACATTGGACAATTCAAGTGGATTGATCCACGTGGGGCCGAGTGTGAACGAACCGAGATTCTGGTCCTTCTGGAAGTCGGCCATGCTGCGTTCGTCGAACCCGGACGTGTTGGGCTCCGCGTACGAGCGCATACCCAGACGCACGGCCATGTCGACGGTCGGTGTCACACCCGTATCCACGATGAGCTTCACGAATGCGGTGTTGGGGGACTGCGCAAGAGCATCCGACACGGACAGCTTCGCTGGGTAGTTGCCGACGTTCTCGACGCAATACGTGGACACAGGGCATCCGGCCGCACCGCCACTACCGAATCCCTTGGCGTCGAATCGTCGGGGAACGTCGAGGGTGGCGTCGATGCCGAGGCCCTTCTCCATCGCTGCCGCGGTGGTGAAGACCTTGAATACCGAACCCGCGCCGTCGCCGGAGAGTGAATACGGCTGAGCCTGAACAGTTTCACTGGCATCGGCGTCGAGACCGTAGGTTCGGCTGCTGGCCATCGCGAGAACCTTGTGTGAATCCTGGCCCGGGCGGATCACGCTCATGACATTGGCGATGCCGTCGAGGTCGGCCTTCGCGTTCGCGTTGAGACCGGCTTTCGTGGTCGCCTGAACCGTCGGGTCGAGAGTGGTCTTGATGAGGTAGCCGCCCTCGTTGATCTGGTCGCGGCTGATGCCTGCGTCCGAGAGGTACTTGAGTGCGTAATCGCAGAAGAATCCGCGGTCGCCGGCTGCGATGCATCCGCGAGGCAAGCTGTTCGGGGTCTCGAGGACACCCAACGGCTCTGATTTGGCCGCCCGGAAGTCGTCGGCTCGATCGGGAATGTTGGTGATCATCGTGTCGAGCACAGTGTTGCGACGCTCGGTGACGCCCGCGACGTTCGTGTACGGGTTCAAGGCCGAACTGGACTGAACCATGCCGGCGAGCATCGCGGCTTGCGGGACGGTCAGATCTGCGGCATTGACTCCGAAGTACGTCTGCGCAGCATCCTGGATGCCGAAGGAACCGTTGCCGAACGGCACCAGGTTCAGATATCGGGTCAGGATCTCGTCTTTCGTGAGTTCCTTGTCCAGGGTGAGGGCCATACGAATTTCACGGATCTTTCGAGCCGGAGTCGTTTCGATCGCGGCGCGGCGTTCGGCATCGGTTTTTGCGACGACCAACAGTTGGTAGTTCTTCACGTACTGCTGATCGAGCGTCGACGCGCCCTGCTGAACTTCACCGGAGGTGGTGTTGGTCAGGAACGCGCGCATGGTTCCCTGCCAGTCGACTCCCTTGTGGTCGGGGAATCGCCGGTCCTCGATGGAGACGATCGCCAACTTCATGTTGTTGGAGATCTTGTCGCTCGGGACTTCGAACCGTCGTTGGTCGTACAGCCAGGCAATGGGGGTGCCGGCTGAATCGACCATCGTCGAGACCGCGGGAACCGTACCTTCGACCAACTCCGCCGAGACGTTGTCGACGGTATCTGCGGCTCTGTTGGACGCGAACCCGAGTCCACCGGCCACGGGGAACATCACCCCGGCAACGAGTATCCCGGCCAACGCGGAGCTTCCGGCGAGCTTCGCCACTGTTTTTGCAATCGACACGATCTACAGAGTACGTGTGCCCACCTAGTGGACACGGTTCTAGAAATTTTTTGATGCACAAAACGTCCTGAACACCCGGTTTGTACTGCCGTACCAAAAAATGCGGCTGACCGTCTTGCATGTAGGCGGTTCTTTACCTAAATTGTGTGAACGATGTGATCGACATAACACTCGATCACGAATGTGTCTCAGCTTTCGTCGTGATACTCGCGAAGTCCGAGATGTTGCGCTGCTCGCCCCACGGCGACGGTCAGACTTTTGTAAAGGGGACCAGAATGTACACAGCCACCCCGAGTAGCCGTTTGGACGTCGAGCAAGCAGAGGCTCGCATTGCCTGGGTAACCCAGGCACGCTGCCGCGAGGTAGACCCCGATCAGCTATTTGTCCGTGGTGCTGCGCAGCGCAAGGCAGCAACTATCTGTCGGCATTGCCCGGTCCTTATGCAGTGCGGCGCCGATGCTCTCGACAATCGCGTCGAATTCGGGGTCTGGGGCGGCATGACGGAGCGTCAGCGACGCGCTCTCCTCAAACAGCACCCCGACGTCGATTCCTGGTCCGAATTCTTCGAAGGCCAGCGTCAGCAGCATTCCGCAGTCTGAACTAACCCTTGCGGGTGAGCTGATCACCAACAGCGCGCAGGGCTTCGAGGTCGGAAACCTCGAACGGCAACGACGGCACACCGATAAGCGGAACCCGGGGATGGGCTGCAGTGAATCGGCTGAGCAACCCCACCTCGCGCTTTGCAATAACCGCGCGATGAGCGTGGATACGCAAGACCGCCGCCGTCAATGCCTCCGCGTCGGTCGGATTTACCTCGGCCTCGAGCTTGTCTGCAGCCGTCACCGCATGATCTGCAGGTAGAGCAGTCAGGGTCGGGTGCGTTCTGTTCAACACCAACCCCGCCAACGGCATCGAATCACCAGCCAGTCGATCGACAAAGAATGCAGCTTCCCGCAATGCATCGGGTTCCGCAGCAGCGATCACCAGGAAATGGGTGCCGGGCTGGCGAAGGAGTTCGTAAGTCTTGGTGGCGCGCTCTCGGAAACCCCCGAACATCGAATCGAGCGACTGAACGAACGCCGACGCGTCGGAAAGCATTGCGCTGCCCACAATCGTCGACACGCCTTTGAGCGCCAATCCCATGGCACCCGCTACCAGCCTGGTCAGGCCGCGCCCGGGCGCGGAAAGAAGGCGGATCATGCGTCCGTCGAGGAACGTACCGAGTCGCTGCGGAGCATCGAGGAAGTCCAGTGCATTCCGCGACGGAGGTGTATCGACGATAACGAGATCCCATTTGTCGTCCGATGCAAGCTGCCCCAACTTCTCCATCGCCATGTACTCCTGCGTTCCGGAGAACGATGTGGCAACGGTTTGGTAAAAGGGGTTTGCCAGGATCTGCTCGGCCTTTTCCGGGCTGGAATGCTCGATCACCATCTCGTCGAAAGTGCGACGCATGTTCAGCATCATCGCGTGCAACTCGCCGGTGGCCTCCGGTCCGAGCTTCACCGGTTGCGGCGTGTTGCCGAGTTCCTCGACACCGAGCGCCTGCGCCAGACGCCTCGCCGGATCGATCGTGAGGACTACGACGCGTCGACCCTGTTCGGCTGCCCGCAGCGCCAACGATGCTGCCGTCGTGGTCTTCCCGACGCCGCCCGCGCCGCAGCACACCACGATTCGTGCCGTCGGATCGTTGATGATCGCGGAAATGTCGAGCACCGGGGCACTACGACGGCCGGTACGGGCACTGCCGACCGTGACATTCTCCGGGGCATCGGCGACATTCTCGGGGGAATCGGCGACATTGTCAGAAGTTTCGGTCATCGGACACCCTGTTCCATGAGGTACTCGGCCAACTCGTACAACCCGCCCAGATCGACTCCGTCGGCAAGTGCGGGCAATTGCATACGCGCACCGTCGATCTCACGCAGTTTCTCCGCACTGGCTTCCTGAGCCTCCAGTACCGAGGCATGCTCGATCGTTTCCGTCAGCAGGCCGGCGAAGTCGTCGTCGGACAGATCCAGGCCGACAGCGGAGAGCGTCGACCGGATTGCGTCCGCATCGAGGTTTCCGGTCGCAGCCTCGGCAAGGGTGCCTTCGGGCAAGAACTTGGGGCTCGTTCGGTTGACGATGATGGCCCCGAGATTGAGATCGGCGCGAGCCAGTTCCGCCGCGGCATCTGCGGTTTCCTGCACCGGTAGAGCCTCGAGCAAGGCAACCAGATGCACCACGGTCTCGGGCGAATGCAGCAACCGCACAACGCCCTCGCTCTGCGAATGCACCGGTCCGCCCTTTGCCAGGTCGGCCATGGCCTTCGTGACATCGAGGAAACTGCCGATCCGACCCGTCGGAGGAGCGTCGACGACGACGGCGTCGTACACCCGCTTGCCGGTCCGGTCGGTGCGGATCACGCACTCCTTGATCTTGCCGGTGAGCAGCACGTCCCGTAGGCCCGGAGCGATGGTGGTGGCGAACTCGATGGCCCCGAACCTACGCATCGCGCGTCCTGCGAAACCAAGGTTGTAGAACATCTCGAGGTATTCGAGAAAAGCGGTCTCGATATCCACGGCCAGGGCCATTACGACGCCACCGCCCTCGGCGGCAGCGACCTTGGTTTCCTGAGGCGGCAGTGGTGGCACGTCGAAGAGCTGCGCAATGCCCTGGCGACCCTCCACTTCCACCAGCAACACGCGTCGACCGCCTTCGGCCAACGCGAGCGCCAACGCGGCAGCTACCGTCGACTTACCGGTTCCGCCTTTGCCCGACACAAAATGCAAGCGGGCCTTCGATGCAGACTCAGGCCAGGTCTTGCTCAGCTCATCTTGGGATGCAACCACACCGCGAGCCTATAAGTCTGGGACCGAATTTGTGCGCGGGATAGGCTCACCGCATGAGTGAAACGACTTCCTGGGAATACACCGTTACCCCGCTTCTGGTCCACAATCCGAAGGCCATCCTCGATAACTGGGGCGTCGACGGATGGGAACTGGTTACCGTACTGCCGAGCGCGTCGGGCGAACAGCACGTTGCGTACCTCAAGCGTCCGAAGGGCTGAAGTACATGAGTGAGACCACACAGACCTGGTCAGCGCGTCTGGCCGAGCTCGGAATCGAGCTTCCCGCAGTTGCGGCGCCGGTTGCGGCGTACGTACCGGCCGTTCGTACCGGTAATCATGTCTTCACGTCCGGCCAGTTGCCGTTCGTAGACGGAAAATTGTCGCTGACAGGAAAACTCGGTGCGGGCGTGTCGGACGCCGATGCGAAGGCTGCTGCGCGTGTCTGCGCCCTCAACGCGCTTGCTGCGATCGACGCACTGGTGGGAATCGACAATGTCGCCCGCGTCGTCAAGGTTGTCGGATTTGTCGCTTCGGCTGAAGGATTCACCGGTCAGCCCGTCGTGATCAACGGTGCTTCGGAATTCCTCGTCGAGGTCTTCGGCGACGCCGGCATTCATGCACGCTCCGCTGTCGGTGTTGCAGAACTTCCCCTCGGCGCAGCCGTCGAGGTGGAACTGATCGTCGAAGTTCGCTGATGACAACGGTTCACCCCGCCTACGCGCAGCTTCGCGCCGTCACCGATATTGCGTCGGTCATGCTCGAGAACAATCCGGGCATGATGACGCTCGACGGCACCAACACATGGATTTTGCAGTTCCCGGGCAATTCCGAATGTGTTGTCGTCGATCCCGGTGACAACGACGAAGAACATCTGCAACGAGTGGCCGGAACCGGTCGTGTTGTACTGACTTTGATCACGCACCGGCATTTCGATCACACCGCCGGGGTGGGCCGTTTTCACGAATTGACGTCGGCTCCAGTCCGTTCCGTGGACCCCGAGTTTCTGCGCGGTAGCGGTACGACGCTTGTCGACGGTGAAGTCATCGAGGTTGCCGGGCTGAGATTGCGGATCGTCGCAACTCCCGGCCATACTGCCGATTCCGTATCGATCGTGATCGAAAACGATGGCAGCGTGCTTACCGGCGATACCATCCTCGGCCGCGGCACAGCGGTTCTCGACGATTCCGACGGCGATCTGGGAGACTACCTCACCTCGCTGCGCGCACTCATCGAACTCGGTGACGGGCGAACGGTATTGCCCGGACATGGTCCGGAACTGCCTGATCTGCAAGAGATTTCGCAGAAGTATCTTGCTCACCGTGAAGAACGACTCGATCAGGTGCGGGCGGCGTTGGTGACACTCGGTGATTCGGCGTCTGTCAGAGATATTGTCGAACACGTCTACTCGGACGTCGACCCCAAGCTCTGGCCGGTTGCCGAGAAATCCGTGAATGTGCAGTTGGCGTATTTGCGCCGCTGAATCTTTGCAGTAGTCCTGCCGCCAGCTATGCGAATTCAGGCATGGCTGGCGGCAGTTTTTGCATTTGTTCGACATGGGATGCAGGTCGATAGTTGGTCTATGACCACACACTGCGACGGATGGATCCGCAACTACGTGGATGGCGCGTATGTCGAACCGGACGAGTCATCGAGCTTTGAGCAGGTAGACCCGGCAACGGGCCGCGTTCTCGCCCGGGTCCACGAGGCCGACCACGCGCTGGTTGATCGGGCTGTGACCTCGGCCAGGCGGGCCTTGGACAACGGCTGGGCGGATACGCCGGTGGGGGAGCGCACGGCACTGCTGCGCCGTGCGGCCGACCGGATCGAGGAACGGTTCGAGGAATTTGTTGCTGCTGAGATGGCAGATACCGGGAAGCCGATCACACAGGCTCGGTCTCTGGACGTCGCTCGCGCCGTATCGAACTTTCGGGCATTCGCCGACATCGTGGCTGCGGCCGGGCAGGAATCGTTTATCACGGACCTGGCCGGAGGCAAGCAGGCACTGAATTATGCAATCCGTAAGCCTCTCGGCGTGGTTGCTGTCATCGTGCCGTGGAACCTGCCGCTGCTTCTCTTGACGTGGAAAGTTGCACCGGCTCTCGCCTGTGGAAACTCCGTGGTGGTCAAGCCGTCCGAAGAGACTCCGGCAACCGCGTCCCTTCTCGCCGAAGTACTCGAAGAGGTGGGCTTGCCGGCCGGCGTGTACAACGTCGTTCACGGCTTCGGTGCCAACTCGGCCGGAGAGTTCCTCACCACACATCCCGGTATCGACGGTGTCACCTTCACCGGATCATCGGCAACGGGATCTCACGTCATGAAAACAGTTGCGCCACGGGTTCTCCCGGTCTCCTTCGAACTGGGTGGCAAGAACGCCGCAATCGTGTTCGACGACGTCGATATCGACGAAGCGCTGACCGGCCTCACCAAATCGGTGTTCACCAACACCGGGCAGGTCTGCTTGTGTACCGAGCGGGTTTATGTGCATCGCAACATTTTCGACGACATTGCCAGCGGGCTCGTCGAGCGCGCGCAGGAACTGCGTCTCGGCGATCCGGCGCTCGACGCGACCACAACCGGTCCGCTGATCTCCCAGGCTCATCGTAAGAAGGTTCTCAGCTACTTCGAGATCGCGCAGCAAGAGGGAGCGAAAGTTCTCACCGGTGGCGGTATTCCGGACCTCGGCGAAGCGCTGGTCGGTGGATCCTGGATCGAGCCCACATTGTGGACTGGCCTCACCAACAAGGATCGCGCCGTGCGGGAGGAGATCTTCGGGCCTGTTGCCGCGCTCATTCCATTCGATACCGAGGCAGAGGCTATCGCCTTGGCCAATGACACGGAATACGGACTGGCCGCATCCGTGTGGACCAACGATCTGCGTCGTGGACATCGCGTTGCGCAGAAGATGAACGTCGGAATCTCCTGGGTCAATACGTGGTTCACCCGTGAGCTCCGGTCTCCGTTCGGCGGATCGGGTCTCTCCGGTATCGGCCGTGAGGGCGGAGAATCCTCGCTCCACTTCTACACCGAACCTACGAATGTGTGTGTGCAACTGTGAGTATTCAACGGTGCAGTACTCCGACCCGACTGCTTCGGTCCCAACAAATCAATGAGGCGTGATGACTACCCCGGACACCAGGATCGACGCCCTTGCGCGACGTCTCGATGATGCTCAGACACGTTGCACCGACACCCCGAGTCTCGCAGACGATCACACCATCGACATCGACGATGCGTACAAGATTCAAGGCGCCCTCCTCGAACGTCGCATCGGCCGCGGTGAATCAGTGGTCGGCATCAAACTCGGATTCACCAGCAAGGCCAAGATGGCGCAGATGGGTGTCTCCGAGGTCATCGTCGGTCAGCTGACCGACGCGATGTGTGTGGACGACGGCGGCGACGTGGACCTGTCGTCCTTCATCCATCCCAAGATCGAACCTGAAGTGGCGTACCGACTGTCGAAAGACGTCGACCTCGATGATCCGAGTGTGGACATCGAGTCCTGCGTCGACGCGGTTGCTTCGGCTATGGAGATCATCGACTCGCGATACCGCGATTTCCGATTTACCTACACGGACGTCGTCGCAGACAACACGAGTGCCGCCGGATATGTGATCGGGCCGTGGCAGTCGCTGCAGGATGTGTCGGATCGAGTTGTCCGTATGAAGGTCGGTAGCGAGGAGGTTGTCGGTTCGACGTCTGCGATCCTCGGAGATCCGGCGCTCGCGCTCCACGCCTTGCTGGACATTGCCCGTCGACGAAAGATTCCGTTGCGCGCAGGACAGGTGATTCTGGCCGGAGCCGCCACGGCAGCATTGCGACTCGATGAGGGAGTCGCAGAGTGTGCGATCGAGGGTCTGGGTACGGTTTCGGTGAACGGAGTCGCTCGATGAGTGGGGCGCAGGTTATCGAGAAGCTGGCAAAGCCGCGCGGAAAGTTCCCACACGTCAAGGTCGTCGGAGATTTTGTCTACGTATCGGGTACCAGTTCGCGAAGGCCGGACAACACGTTTGTCGGTGTCGAGGTCGACGAGATGGGCACCACCTCTCTTGATATCCGCGCGCAGACGCGCGCGGTCATCGAGAACATCCGGGCCATTCTCGCCGAGGTGGGCGGCGAACTGGGCGATCTGGTTCAGGTCACGTCATATCTGGTGTCCATGAACGACTTCGGCGGATACAACGAGGTGTACGCCGAACTGTTCGACGAGGACGGTCCGACAAGAACCACTGTGGCTGTTCATCAACTGCCACATCCACATCTGCTCATCGAAATTTCCGGCGTGGCATACGTTCCCGCCGACAGACGGCCGGCACCAGCGAATACGGAGACCGCACCATGACCATCATTCCTCCCGTCATCGACTTCAAGAAGTGGATCGATGACAACCGGCATCTGCTGCAGCCGCCCGTCAACAACCAGACGATGGCGCTGGGAGACGACTTCATCGTGCAGGTAGTCGGTGGCCCCAATCAGCGCACCGACTATCACCTCGATCCGTACGAGGAGTGGTTCTACCAGCTCGAAGGTGACATTCACGTCAATGTGATGACGGAAGACGGACCCCAGCGGGTCGACATACGGGAAGGTGAAACTTGGCTACTGCCAGGAAATCTCCCGCATTCCCCGCAGCGGCCGACTGCCGGTTCGATCGGCCTGGTCATCGAGCGGGTCCGCGTCGAGGGAACGCTGGAAAAGTTTCAGTGGTACTGCCTGGAATGTGATCACAAGATTTACGAGGTGGAACTACAGGTGCGCGACATCGTCGCCGACCTCCCACCGGTCTTCGTCACATTCTACGAGAGCGAAGAAGCGCGGACCTGTGAAAACTGCGGCACGCTGCATCCAGGCAAGGGCTGACAGATGAGCGACATGATCGACGTTCATACCCACTACGTGCCCAAAGGGTGGCCGGATCTCTCGGCGGATGCGGGTCCGGACGCTCCGTGGATGAAAGTGGAGTCGGAGACCGAAGCCATGATCATGATGGGTACCAAGGAGTTCCGACGCGTCCAGTCTGATGCATGGGACGCCGAGGTGCGCCTTCGCGATATGGACGCAGACGGGGTGCATACGCAAGTTGTCTCGCCGACACCCGCATTCTTCAATTACGGCCGCACCGGTGAGCAGGCGGCCAGAATTTCGAGGATCTTCAACGATCTTGCGCTCGAGATCGTGGAACCTGCGAAGGACCGGCTTATTCCGTTCTGCCAGGTTCCGTTGCAAGATACCGATGCCGCCTGTCGCGAACTCGAGCGTTGCATTGCGAACGGGCACCGCGGAGTCGAGATCGGCAATCACGTCGGCGATCTCGATCTCGACAGTGAGGGGGTCGTGACGTTCCTGCAGCATTGTGCTTCGCTGGATGTACCGGTCTTCGTGCATCCGTGGGATATGGCCAACTCGCCGCGTCTTGATCGTTGGATGGCCCAGTGGCTCACGGCGATGCCGGCCGAGACTCATTTGTCGATACTCGCACTGATCCTCGGGGGCGTCTTCGATAAGATCGATGATCGACTGAAGATCGGATTTGCACACGGCGGTGGATCTTTCGCATTCTGGCTCGGCCGGATGGAGAACGCCTGGCACGGTCGCAACGACATCATCGGAACGTCGGAGTATCCGCCCTCGCACTATCTGGGCAGGTTCTACGTGGATTCCGTCGTCTTCGACGAGCGTGCGCTGAGATTGCTGGTGGACACGGTAGGGGTGGACCGTGTGATGGTGGGAAGTGATTACCCGTATCCGCTGGGTGAACGACCTGTCGGAAATGTCGTCCGTAAGAGTGAGTTCTTGGATGATGCTGCACGACAGCTAATTTCGCGGGGGAATGCCGAACGGTTCCTCGGGCTGTCGGGTATGCCCGTTTCGGTATAGCTGACGAGAGATTCGGCATTTGTGAGTCATGTCTCGGGCGCGCACAATTCAACAACAACGATCGACGACGCTCGTGAACCATGGTCGGCGACAGGAGATTCCATCATCCGCCTGCCACCCATCCAATCGATAGGTATCCGCGATGACCCAAAGCGTAACCAGTGACGGAAAGCCGTTGCCGGAGAAAGCTGCCCGCAGCAGAGTTGCCCTGGCAACCCTCGCCGGCACAACTCTCGAATGGTACGACTTCTTTCTCTACGGAACAGCCGCAGCGCTGATCTTCAACAAGCAGTTTTTCCCGAGCCTGAGTCCCACCGCGGGAACTTTGGCTGCATTCAGCACATTTGCTGTCGGATTCATCGCTCGACCGGTGGGTGGCCTCGTGTTCGGACACTTCGGTGACCGTATCGGCCGCAAGGCGACGCTCGTCGTCTCGTTGGTGATGATGGGCGTCGGCTCCACTTTGATCGGCCTGATCCCGAACTACGATTCCATCGGGTTCTGGGCCCCCGTGCTGTTGGTCTTGATGCGAGTCATCCAGGGTATCGGACTGGGCGGTGAAGGTGCCGGGGCGACACTGATGTCGATGGAACATGCGCCGGCCGGTCAGAAGAACCTGTATGCAGGCTTCCCGCAAATGGGTACCCCCGCCGGACTTGTTCTCGCCAACGGACTTTTCCTCAGCATCAGCGCAATGATGTCGGATTCGGCCTTCGCTTCGTGGGGATGGCGTATTCCGTTCCTGCTCAGCTTCGTTCTGGTTGCGATCGGACTGGTGATCCGCTTACGAGTTACCGAATCCCCGTCGTTCGCGGGAATTATGGAAAAGAACGAGATTGTTCGCTTCCCGCTGCGTGAGGCACTCAAGGTTGGTTTTCCCCGGCTCTCGCTGACATTGGCGGCCTGCGTTGCCAACTCGGCGGTGGCTTACGCCTTCATGGTGTTCACCCTTGCATACGGAACCCAGCATCTGGGCTACGACAAGCAGTTCCTGGTTCTCAGTGTCACTGCAGCGGCAGTGGTGTGGTTCGTTTCGATTCCGATCTGGACAAAAGTGGCTGACAAGTACGGTCGCCGGCATATGTTCATCGGGGGATCGGCCGCAATCCTGTTGTGGTGCATCGTCTTCTTCCCCCTTCTGAACACCGAGAACAAAGTTGTCGCCGTTGTCGCCTTCCTCGGGATGGGCCTGATCATCCCGGTGACGCACTGTGTCCAGGGTGCCATCATCGCGGACACCTTCCCGGCGAAGGTGCGATACTCCGGTTCGTCGCTGATTCTGCAGAGCGGTGCGATTCTGGGTGGCGGGTTGGCTCCGATGATCGCAACGGCACTGCTCGACGCCACGGGGTCCTCGGTCGGAGTGACCTGGTACCTGGTGGCGATGTGCTCTATCAGTCTGGCCGGCGCGATCGCGTTGTTCCGGGTGGTGCCGGATTCATCGCGCGGGCTACAGCACGATGAGGTTCGTGTGTCCGAGAACGCTTGAGGGACTACATGATCGAAGGCCCGCTCCCGGGGATGGGGGCGGGCCTTTTTATGGATGCATGAGTTCTTTGGCGAAGGCGCCCAACGTGACGATCAGTGCTTCTGCGGACGGACTCGATGTTCTGGTGGCAGAAGTCGTGACACCTACACTATGGCCGATCGGATCGAGAGTGATCGGAAGCGTGGTCAGACGAGCGTCGTCGCGGGGAATCAGGCTCGGAAGTACGGCAATCATGTCGGTCTCGATCAGCAGTTGTCGAACTGTGAGGAATGATGTTGCTTCGACGCGGTTCTCGGGCATCGGGAGGCCATTGCGGACGAAGAACTCTTCCAGTTCGCGGCGGAGGACGGTCTCGACGCCTGGCAGGATCCAGGGAAAGTTACGAAGGTCTTCGAGTTGTATGTCTTCGCGTTCTGTCAGCGGGTGATCAACGCGGGTAACAAGTTCGACTGATTCTGCGTAGAGATTGCGCCGTATCGCGGTGCCGTCGGTCGGTGAGGTGAGCCGGCCGACAATCAGGTCGATTCGGCCGGCCTCGAGATCTGTGAGCAGTTGTTCGGGGGTGCTCTCTCGGACGATCACAGTGAGCAGCGGGTGATGGACCTTCAGGCGTGCAATGGCGCCGGGCAACAACACGTTTGATCCTGCGAGGTGTGTTCCCACGATGACGGTTCCACGGTTTGCGTCCGCAAGTTCCACCACATGCCGGCCGGCTTCGGTGAGTTGCGCGATGACAGCTCGAGCGTGAGCCGTGAAGGCCTCGCCGAAAATCGTCGGAGTTATGCCGCGTGGCCCGCGATCGAATAGTGAGACGCCGAGAATTGACTCGATGTCGTGCAGGCTGCGAGTTGCCACAGGCTGCGTGATGTGAAGTGCAGCGGCGGCACCGACCACGCTGCCCTGACGGCTCAATGCGTCGACCAGCAAGAGGTGGCGGAGTTTGAGTCGCCCGTCGAGGAGCTTGGGCATGTCCATGTCGGCAATCCTAGCTGGGATTACCGCTGACGGACAGATACTCGAAGTTGCTCAGGCGAAGGTGATTCCGATCGGATTCTCCGGTGTATACGTCTTCCATGATTTTCCGCCGTCCGGACTTCCGTTATGTGCAAACGAAATCCAGAGCTGTCGAATCTGGCGACCCAGCTCTTCGACAGTCGACCACTCTGCGTCGCCCAGCATTGGTGAACCCTGCCAAGACTTTTGGGATCCCAGGACGAACGGGAGATCGATGCAGTGTGTGGCGCCGAAAGTGTTCTCGCCGGGAGTCCAATCGAAACGATACGTGTACACCGAGGCTCCGGCAGTCGCAAAAGTATCGGCCAATTCCACAGCGGTATCGGCAAACATGTTCTGCGTCAACGCTTCCTCTTCGTCCCGCGAGGGGTCGAGTGCCACGCGCAGAAACGCCGATCCTTCGTCGTGTGTGTAGCCGATGATGGCGTCGGGCGCATCGGTGAAGGTGCCTGATTCCTCGGGGAGCGGCGCTACTTCGGAGACGGGAGCGAACGGTGGTTGGACCACATTGCCTGAACGCTTTCCGAACTCGATCGCTGTCCCACGAAATGCCTCCAGCACATCGGCGAGGGGAGCGGTGTTCGGATCGCTGCCGAGTATCCGCGCAAAAGCTTTGCCGTTCTGGACTGCTGTCGAGTGTGAAAAGTTGATGTCCAGTCGTGGACTGCTGTGCAATATGACTCTGCGGATTCCGGTGAGGGAGGCATTGCTGCTCAACAGGTTCACTATCGAATGCGCGCCCGCAGACTGGCCGAACAGGGTGATCGAATCAGGGTCGCCGCCGAAGGCATCGATGTTGGTCCGTATCCATTCGATCGCGGCGATCTGATCGTGGACTCCGAGATTGCCTTCGCTGACTCCGTCGAGGAGGAGATATCCGAGAACGCCGACTCGGTAGTTGACCGAGACCACGACGACGTCGCCTTCCGTAGACAGGGCGTCGCCGTCGTACCAGGGTAGGGCGCCACCGCCACTGGAGTATCCACCCCCGTGCAGCCACACCATCACGGGACGCCGCCCGGTCAACGATGGCGTGGTGACCGTGACCGTGAAACTGTCCTCGCTCTGCTCCGGTTCCGGAACAGGCGGCCCCATGACACGTTCGAGTCGTGAGGGCGGTTGCGGAAATACCGTTCCCGGTGCGGTGGCGTCGCGAATTCCGATATGAGGCTCGGCCGGTTCGGGTCGCTGGAATCTGGCGGCACGCGCATACGGAATTCCGCCGAAGTACAACGAACTTTCGCGTCGGACTCCACGGAACTGTCCCGAAGTCGTGGAGGCGATTACCTCGGACATGCATCCCCTAGCGTTGTATCTGCGTTTTGTCTGATTTGAGAATGCCATCGCGTGACAGCGACACAAATACCTTTATGGTCGGGCGATATGCACTATTGCGAAAGAGCTTCCAATAGTCGATGTTCGAGGCGCTTCGCCAATCTGGAATACACGGCCTCGTCGGCCAATGCGCGCGACACCACAATAGAGACTGCCTTTGCCCAACCCGGTGTGTTCGGTGATGACCGACAAGCTGGCGCCATCGAACCCCTAGGTTCGGAACACGCCTGCCGGCGATGGGATTACGTCGGAGCGTTCAGCTGCCTGTCTGGCCATGAGTGCATTCTCCCATCACAGACCCAAATCGCTCAGGCTCGGATGATCTTGGGGGCGTGGCCCGGTCAGGTCCCAGAAGAACTTTCGCTCGGATTCCGCAATGGAGACGTCGTTGATGCTGGCGTGGCGGTGGTGCATCAGGCCGTCGGTGTCGAACTCCCAGTTTTCGTTGCCGTAAGAGCGAAACCACTGTCCATCGTGATCGTGCCACTCGTACGCGAATCGAACCGCTATGCGGTTGGCGTCGTAAGCCCACAGTCCTTTGATCAGGCGGTAGTCCAGTTCACGATTCCACTTCTCGGTGAGAAGCTCGACGATCTCGGAGCGGCCCGTGACGAATGTCGACCGATTACGCCACCAACTGTCCGGCGTGTACGCCAGGGACACCTTGTGCGGATCGCGTGAATTCCAGCCGTCCTCGGCGAGGCGAACCTTCTGGGTGGCGGTTTCGTGGGTGAAGGGGGGAATGGGCGCTCTGACGGTCATGGCGGGTCCTCTCGGAAATGACTTCGGCCGCCCCCGCAGATGCGGGAGCGGCCGAAATGTCGAGCTGGGAAAACCTAGCGTGCGCGACGCGCGAGACGCTCGGAATCCGAGATCAGAACGCTCTTGCCTTCGAGGCGCAGCCATCCGCGGTGTGCGAAGTCGGCCAGTGCCTTGTTGACCGTCTCGCGGGAAGCACCGACCAGCTGGGCGATTTCTTCCTGAGTGAGGTCGTGGGTGACGCGTAGTGCGCCGCCTTCCTGGGTACCGAAGCGCTGTGCAAGTTGCAACAGAGCCTTGGCAACACGGCCGGGAACGTCCGTGAAGATCAGGTCGGCAAGCGAGTTGTTGGTACGACGCAGGCGGCGAGCGAGAACGCGGAGCAGCTGCTCTGCGATCTCGGGACGCTGCTGGATCCACGCCTTGAGTGCGTCACGGTCCATGCTCACAGCACGGACCTCGGTGACGGTGGTGGCTGTCGAGGTGCGGGGACCCGGGTCGAAGATGGACAGCTCGCCGAACATGTCGGAGGGGCCCATGATTGTCAGCAGGTTCTCGCGGCCGTCGGGTGAGCGTCGACCGATCTTCACCTTGCCGGACACGATGATGTAGAGGCGGTCGCCTGGTTCACCCTCGTTGAAGATGACATGTCCACGGGGGAAGTCGACGGGCTGCAGCTGCTTGGTCAGCGCCGCTACCGCTGAGGGCTCGACTCCTTGGAAGATGCCGGCTCTTGCCAGGACGTCGTCCACGTGCGCTCCTTGTTGGGATTTGTTCGTTTGTGGTGTCGCTTATTTCACTACCTACCTTTGTACCTGCACAATCCGTGCTCAATGCAACAGGTACGGCACCGAAGTCTACGTCCCGAGCGACCGGGACGAGTGATTGATGCCACGTAAGGGCCGAAAATTATCCTGACAGCGGAAGAGTTGGCTAGTTTGTATTGCCTTCGATCAGCCTAGTTTGTGTCGCCCTCGATCAGCTCAGCGGCCGGGGCGATCATCCCGGCCACTGTCGAGCTGACTGCTGTTACCCCGCCCTTTCCGTTGGAGGTGGAACCGTGCGAATGCGTGCGGGAATCCGTCGCTGGCCAGCGCTGCAACGTCGTCCTGGCTGGCCTGATCCAGGAACTCGGCCACTTCATTTTCCCGAACCGAGAGTCGACGCAGTCGCCGTTCGACCCTCTCCATCGCCAAGGCGAAGAGCATCAACAGCACTGGGAAGAGGATCACAGCGAGTCCTTGCATACCGGAAAGTAAACACGGCCAACATCTCGGAATCGACACGACAAAATGTCGTGTCGGGACATATCCGTACAGTTGTCTGAGTGCAGACCACCCCAACCGAGCGTTCAGAGCCACCTCGGCGACGGCGGTCCACCGGCACTGGTGGTGAAGAATCCCATCTGGCGTTGGTACGTCGCGCACGTCGGATGAACCGGCAGCTCGCGGTGGCATTCCCGCACGTGTACTGCGAACTCGATTTCACGACGCCTCTCGAGCTGGCAGTGGCAACCATCCTGTCGGCACAGTGCACGGATGTTCGCGTCAACATGGTGACGCCCGCGTTGTTTGCCCGGTATCCGGATGCTCGCGCCTACGCCGAAGCCGACCGACTCGAACTCGAGGAGTACATCCGGTCCACCGGCTTTTATCGGAACAAGACCACGTCGTTGATCGGGTTGGGCCAAGCACTGCTCGAGCGTTACGACGGCGAAGTGCCGAACAAGCTCAAAGACCTGGTGACGCTGCCGGGGATCGGACGTAAGACCGCCAACGTCGTCCTGGGAAACGCATTCGACGTCCCGGGAATTACCGTGGACACCCATTTCGGCCGCCTGGTTCGCCGTTGGAAGTGGACGGACGAAGAAGATGCCGTCAAAGTCGAACATGCCATCGGAGCGCTGGTCGAACGTAAGGAATGGACACTGCTGTCACATCGCGTCATCTTCCACGGGCGACGCGTCTGCCATGCACGGAAACCAGCGTGTGGCGTGTGTGTGCTGTCCAAGGACTGCCCGTCGTACGGGCTCGGGCCGACCGACAAAGCGGAAGCTGCCGCCCTGGTCAAGGGGCCGGAGACTGAGCACCTGCTCGCTCTGGCCGGGATGTGATCGCTGATGTCCAGTGCTGCTCGGTGGTCCCTCGTTGCGCTTGCGCTGGTTGCCGCGCTCGTCGTCGCGATCTGGCCACGCGGGGGAGATGACGCCCCGAACGTGTCCAGTGGTTCGTCGACTTCGGCTTACCGTCCACCCACGTTCACCCCGTCCTCGGAATCGCTCGGCCAACTTCGAGAGCAGGCCGGGTTGGCGGCTTGCCCGACGCCGGTTGCCCCCGCTCCGGCCGGAGCAGCGCTCACCGGAATCACCCTCGCCTGCATCGCCGACGGCAGTTCTGTCGATCTCGCGGCCGCAGTGGCCGGCAAACCCACGCTCGTGAACCTCTGGGCGTACTGGTGCGCGCCATGCGCAGAAGAACTGCCTCACCTACAGGAATTTGCGGATCGTGCAGGGCAGAGTGTCAATGTGTTGACGGTGCATTCCGATCCGAATCAGGAGAACGCATTGACACGACTCATCGACTACTCCGTTCGACTGCCCGGTGTTCAGGACGGCGACGGGAAGGTGCGGATCGCACTCGGTGCGCCCCCGGTCCTGCCGGTCTCGGTACTTATCCGCCCCGACGGAACCGTCGCAAAGGTGTTGCCCCAACCGTTCCGCAGTGCGGATGAGATCGCTGCCGCAACGGCGCAGTATTTGGGAGTTGTCGTATGAACGCACAGGTACCCGAATGGTTGCGTGCAGTTTCCAGCACCGAACCCACCGATCCACACCGTCTCAATCCCGTTCTGAACCGGCATGCGCCCCGAGGCTCACACACACGTCCCGCTGCGGTGCTGGTTCTCTTCGGTGGACCTCGCGAGGCTGATCCGCTGTGCCTCGGTGGGCTGCCCGAGGGAGCGGACGTACTGCTCACTCAACGTGCGTCGACGATGCGTCAGCACAGTGGCCAGGTCGCGTTTCCCGGTGGCGCCGCTGATCGTGGTGACGACGGTCCCGTCGGCACTGCCCTGCGTGAGGCGCAGGAAGAAACCGGCGTCGATCCGAGCGGAGTTCTCCCGCTGACCGTGTTGCCCGAAATCTTCATTCCCCCGTCCGGGTTCGATGTGACTCCGGTGATCGCCTACTGGGAGAATCCGATGCCCGTGGGCATTCAGGACTCCGGTGAGGTCGGCCGGGTGGCGCGGGTGCCATTGCGCACGCTCCTCGATCCTGACAACCGCTTCCAGGTTCGCCATCAGGCCGGATATCAAGGCCCGGCGTTCCTGGCCGACGGCATGCTCGTCTGGGGTTTCACTGCCGGCATCCTGGCCGCACTGTTCGCGGTGTCCGGCTGGGAAATTCCGTGGGATACCGACGACGTGAGAGATCTGGACACGGCACTCGCCGAGATCGGCGAAGACATCGAAGATTCGGCGGTGCCCCGATGACCGGTTCGCGGTGGGTAGACCTCGCCATCGTGCTGGTGGCGCTCATCGCGGCCACGTCGGGATGGCGTCAAGGCGCGGTGGCGTCGGCATTGGCGTTTGTCGGAGTGATCCTGGGCGCTGTTGCCGGCATCCTCCTTGCACCTCACATCCTGGTGCACGTCAGCGAGGGCAAGCTACGCATTCTGGCCGGCATCTCGTTGATCGTGGTGCTGGTGATCATCGGCGAGGTATCGGGAATGGTGCTGGGCAGAGCTGCACGAAGCGGCATGCACAGTCCGGTCGCGCGATCGGTCGACAGTGTGATCGGCGCCGGGTTGCAAGCGGTTGCCGTAGTGGTCGCGGCGTGGCTTCTGGCCATCCCGTTGACGTCGTCGTCGCAGCCGAGCGTGGCGGCCGCCGTGCGCGGTTCGAACGTCCTGGCCGGTGTCGACGACCTCGCGCCGCAGTGGCTCCGACAGATCCCGACCGAGTTCTCGGCCCTGCTCGACACGTCAGGACTGCCCGACGTGATCGGCCCGTTCGGACGCACCCCCATCACCGAGGTTGAACCTCCCGACGCCAGTGTTCTAGCCAGCCCGCTGGCCGCGCAGTTGCGGCCGAGTGTTCTGCGCATCAACGGTGTTGCGCCGAGTTGTCAGCGCGCGCTCGAAGGATCCGGGTTCGTCGTGGCGCCGGAGCGCGTCATGACCAACGCTCACGTTGTTGCCGGTACCGAAAGCATCACCGTCGACACCCTGACCGGCCCGTTGCCGGCAAAGGTCGTGCTCTTCGATTCCTCCGTCGACATCGCCATCCTTGCGGTGCCCGGACTCGACGTACCGGTTCTGCCGTTCGCCTCGAAGCTCGCGCAGACCGGGGACAACGCCCTGGTGCTCGGTTACCCGGGTGGCGGTCCCTACACGGCCAGCGCAGCGCGAGTACGTGAGGTTCTGAACCTGAACGGACCGGATATCTACAAGGCCGGCACCACCAAGCGTGAGGTGTACACCGTTCGCGGATCGATCCGACAGGGCAATTCCGGTGGACCCATGGTCAACGACCAAGGAGAAGTGCTGGGTGTCGTGTTCGGTGCTGCTATCGACGACAGTGACACCGGCTTTGTCCTCACCGCGAACGAGGTGTCGCGTCAACTGGGGATGGCCACCGGTGCGTCGACGCCCGTCCCCACAGGCGCCTGCATTCTCCAATAGCTAGTTGGCGGTAAGGAAGTCCCGCAGCGCGTCGTTGACTCGCTGAGGGGCTTCCCAGTGGGCGTAATGGCCGACTCCGGGGATTGCGTGAAGCTGTTCCTCTGGAGCCCAACGCTTGTTGCGTCGAACAGTGCGTGTCAGCACGTACGGATCCAGGTCGCCGTGAATCTGCAGAATCGGAATGCGGAGCACCTGATCCATCAGTCGCATGAATCTGCGACCCTCATGGCGGAGTTGGCTGCGGAAGGCCCAACGCTGATATTCCAGCGTCGAATGCGAGACGCCTGGAATCTGGATCGCGGAACGTAATTTGGTGACGACGTCGTCGAATTCCGCTTGCTCCGGCCACGCCGGACCCGAGCGTGCACGCACCAGTCGCTCCACCTCAGCGCCGTTGTCGGCAGTCAGGTGCTTTTCCGGCCGGAACGGAATCTGATAGGTCAGGAACGACGGTACGAGTGCTTTGCGCTGGTACCGGTCGCGGATGACGGCTTGTTTGAGTGCCAGGGGGTGCGGTGAGGAGATCAACGCGATCGAGCGCACTAACCGTGCATGCAGGATGGCTGTCGCCCAGCACACCAGTCCGCCGTCGGCGTGACCGATCAGCGTGGCCTTGCCGTATCCCATAGCCCGGATAAGCCCCGCGACATCCCCGGCCAGCGTCCAGCCGTCGTAGCCGCGGGGTGGTTTGTCGGAGTCGCCGTATCCACGTAGATCCAAGGCGACCACTCGGAAGCCCTGCGCCGACAGCGCAGTCAGTTGATGGCGCCAGGACCACCAGAAGTCGGCGAATCCGTGTAGGAGCACCACCAAGGGGGCATCCGGATCGGCGTCGCCGACTTCGACGACGTGGAACCGGATGCCGTTGGCGTGAATATCCCGGTGAATCCAGGGGCCGTCGAATCTGACGGTGGATGGATCTGGGGCTGACACAGCGGTTTCGTTACCTACGTGCGTTGAATTCGACCGACGGCTTGACGTCGTCGTGGCTACCGGGAAGGACACTCTTGGCGGCCCTGAGCGATTCGATCGTCTTCTCCGGAGCCCGGAGTTTCCGTACGCGCATGTAGCCCAGCAACCCGAGCAGTGCGGTCGTCAGCACCATGATCAGGAACACGATCAAGAATGCAGCCCAACGATCGAGCCACTGGCTGAGCAGCTCTGCCAGGAAGAAAAAGAAGAAGAAGGAACTGAACAGCAGAACCGTGAATGCCAGGATGAAGAAGACACTGCCCTGCAGGCCCTTCTTGACCTCGCCGGTGACCTCGGCCTTGGCGAGCTCGACTTCTGCTCGCACCAATGTCGAGACCTGAGCCGTCGCATCCCTGACAAGGGCGCCGATGCTGGCTTCGCTCGGCGTGCGGGCGTCCACATCGGTCAGTGGAATGGAGGACACCGTGTTCGGCACTCCGTCTCCGTTGAAGCGCTGGCTCTCTCCGTTGGTCAAGCTCACTTGTCGACCTCTCCAGGTAGT
>NZ_JASHKR010000070.1:10758-22083 GCF_030056815.1 Rhodococcus sp. IEGM 1379 | reverse complement strand
ACGAATCCGACCCGACGGACGTCGGACTGCTCGGCGACACCATTGTCACCAACGGAATCTCCGACGCCTACCTCGACGTCACCACGGGCACACTACGATTGAGATTGCTGAACGGTTCGTCCCGGCGCCTCTACAACCTCGGATTCCCCGACGACCGGGTATTCGATCTGATCGCTACCGACGGCGGTTTGCTCGAATCTCCGATCAGTGCGAAGCGAATTCAGCTCAGCCCCGGTGAGCGTGCCGAGATCGTCGTCCGCATCGACCCCGGAGCCACGACGACTCTGATGTCGTTCCCGATCGACGACGGCGGTGGGGTGAATCGTTCTGACGCAGCCGGTTACGGCATGAATGATCGCTTCGATATCGTGCAACTGCGCGGAACCGGTACCCGAGATTCCCGTTCGGAAATACCGGCAAAACTGGCGACGATTTCGCGACTCGATCCGACTGCAGCAAGCGTTAGCCGAGAGTTCGATCTCCAGTGGTTCATGATCAACAACCAACGAATGGATATGAACCGCATCGATTTCGAGGCAGAAGTCGGTTCCACCGAAGTGTGGACTATCACCAACAGAGACAACTGGCCGCACAACTTCCACGTTCACGACGTTCAGTTCGAAGTCCTCGACGTGGACGGCCGCACTCCCCCGCCGCACCTACGCGGACTCAAGGACACCATCTACACCCCGCCGGGAATCCGAATCCGCTTGGCCTTGAAGTGGTCCGAGTACAGCGATCCGACGTTTCCTTACATGTTCCACTGCCACCTACTGATGCACGAGGACCAGGGAATGATGGGCCAGTTCCTCGTCCTCGAACCGGGACAGAAAGCCACACCGATGCAGATGGACATGCCGATGGATACGCCGGGTCACTGATCTCTCTGCAGGTAGTAGACCGCGAGGCGAACCCGATTGTCGCAACCCGTCTTCGACATCAGGTTCGCCACGTGCGTCTTCACCGTCGTCACCCCGAGGTGAAGTGCATCCGCGATTTCCTGATTACTTTTGCCTTCGGCGACCAACACGAGAACCTGCGTTTCACGGCCCGTGAGCGGAACTGCTTCCACCACAGTGGATTCAGCCTGCCCGCCGAGAATCGCACGATCCACGACACGGCGCAGTAGCTCGGGCGAGAACACCATCTCGCCCTCCGCCGTTCGGCGGATACCGTCCAACAGTTCGGACGGTTCTGTATCCTTCACCACGAACCCGGCCGCCCCGGCCGCGAGTGCTGGATACAGGTGATCGTCGTCGTCGAATGTGGTCAGCACGAGGATTCTGGCACCTCGGCCCGACGTGACGATCTGCTGCGTCGCACCGATTCCGTCGAGACCGGGCATACGCAGATCCATGAGAATGACATCCGGATCCAGCTCAGCGGCCAGCGCGATCGCTTCCACTCCGTTCGTTGCTTCGGCCACCACCTCGATGTCGTCGGCAGATTCACACAGCATCCGTAGGCCGGCGCGAACCAAGCGCTGGTCGTCGACGATCAAGACCCCGATCACGAGTCGCTTCCGGGGATCTTCACGTGCACTTCCCATTTCCCGTCACCCTGTTCGCCGAAGGTCATCGAACCACCTACTAACTGCACGCGCTCCTGCATTCCGATCAATCCGTGTCCCGGCTGATGGAGCGGCCCCACAACCGAGTTGACCACGCGCACTTCGGCGCCCTCGCCAATTCGACGTACCGATACCGCAACGGTGGCCGCCGGGTCACCATGCTTCATGACGTTCGTGAGCGATTCCTGAACAACCCGAAGCAGCGTCAACCTGCCGATCGCGTCGAGGCCGGTGATGTCCGCGTCGATGACCGCGTCGACGTCGAATCCTGCGGCCCGCACCCGTTGCACTGCCGCCTCGAGTTCCGAAGCGACAGCCTTCGGTTCCACCAGTGCAACTTCACTCAGCGACGGATCACGCAGTGCGCTCAGCAAACGTCGAATGTCAGTCAGAGCGTCAGACGCCGTCGCCCGCACATCGGAGAACACCTCTTGCACCGCTTCATCCTGAGGTGCCAATACATGTTGAGCGACACCAATTCTCAGGACTATCGATGCCATATGGTGAGCGACGAGGTCGTGCAGTTCTCGCGCGAGAGCACTTCGCTCGGCTGCGCGGGTATGCACTTCGGCTTGGGCTGCCAACTCGCGTTGCGAACGCAGATACAGACCGAGCAGCAACGGCAGTCCCACGTACGCAAGCACTTTCACCGCCGTCGTCACCGACCACATACTCTCGTGCGGTTCGAACCAGATGCCGGCCAAGACCGCAGCACTCCAACCTGCCACAGAGACCACGATCAATTCACGCCGCGCAGCGCGCATGGTGACGTCCACAACGGCGACCGCGCCGAGATACGGGACAAGTTCCGACAAGCCCCACGCATCGGCCCCGAACATCGGAACAGCCAGAGCCGAGATGGCGAGCGACGCGGTTGTCTGCCACCGGCGACCTGCCACGAACACCAGTGCCGCAGCCACCGAGAGCGCCCAATACGACGCGGGCACTTGATACTCCCCCGGATACGTGCTGGCGAGCAGCAAGCACGGCACCAAGACCAGTGGCGCGTATCGCGCTAATCCCTGGAGTCGGTCTGGCATTTCAGTCCGCTTCACCAGTCGAGCCTAGAACGAATTCTCGGGGTTTCTCGACAACACTCCTTACTCCTGAGTAAGATAGTGATCGTCCAATGCCCCGACACCGAGAAACAGCTGGTGATCATGACCAAGCAAGACAGTGTGGCCCCAAGCAAGAGCCATGCCACGGCGCAGCCCCGCAACACGTCCGCCGTCGGACTGAACCCGATCAAACGGGACGCAATGGGCGCAGCCATGCGCGTGCTTACCAAGATCACCGGTTCGGAGTTCGCAGACAAGTTCAACCTGCGTCAGACGATCGATCGCGTGACGTACGAGAGCACCAAGACCGGCTTCAAGACCCTCGGTGCCGCCACTCGCGGCTTCAAGAAGGTAGCCGGAAATGACGCACCCAAGCGTCTGGCCGACAACCCCACCAAGAACGCCGACTACTTCGATCTGACCCCCGACGAAGATCAGAAGATGATCGTGGAAACGGTTCGCGACTTCGCGTCCGAGATTCTGCGTCCGGCAGCACACGACGCCGACGGCGCGGCCACGGCTCCCGCGGATCTCTCCAAGCGAGCTGCCGAACTCGGCATCACGCTGATCAACGTTCCGGAAGAACTCGACGGTGCAGCTGCCGACCGCGGCGCGGTGACCAATTCTCTTGTCGCCGAGGCACTTGCGCACGGGGATATGGGCCTCGCCTTGCCGATCCTCGCACCCAGCGGTGTGGCAGTCGCCCTCACCCAGTGGGGCACGGACGCTCAGCAGAAGACGTACCTCCCCGCTTTCACCGGCGAGCAGGTGCCCGGCGCCGCAGTCGTCGTGAACGAGCCTCGCGCATTGTTCGATCCGTTTGCCCTGCAGACCAAGGCTGTCCGCTCCCCCAGCGGATACAAACTCAACGGCGTCAAGAGCCTCGTACCCGCCGCAGCCACCTCCGAACTCTTCATCGTCGCCGCAGAACTCGACGGCAAGCCGTCGTTCTTCATCGTCGAATCCGACACCAAAGGCTTGATTGTCGAGGCCGATCCCAGCATGGGTCTGCGCGCTGCCGGCCTGGGCCGCTTGATCCTCACCGACGTCTCGGTTTCCGAATCGGCACTTCTCGGCGACGGCGACGCGGATCAGCGCAAGGCCGAATACGCCGACGCAATTCGCCTGGCACGCTTGGGCTGGGCGTCGATGGCTGTCGGCACCAGCCAAGCCGTCCTGGACTACGTGATTCCGTACGTCAACGAGCGCGAAGCCTTCGGCGAGCCCATCAGTCACCGTCAGGCAGTTGCCTTCATGGTGGCCAATATCGCCATCGAATTGGACGGTATGCGCCTCGTCACGCTGCGCGGAGCGTCACGTGCCGAGCAGGGACTGTCCTTCGCTCGTGAATCGGCTCTCGCCCGGAAGTTGGCTTCCGAGAAGGGCATGCAGATCGGCCTCGACGGCGTACAACTCCTCGGTGGACACGGGTTCACCAAGGAGCACCCGGTCGAGCGCTGGTACCGCGATCTTCGTGCCATCGGCGTTGCCGAGGGCATCGTCCTTATCTGACGCCGCTGACCTTCCAAGGAGAACCACGATGATCAATCTCGAACTTCCCCGGAAGCTCAAAGCATCTGCGAACCAGGCACATCAGGTCGCGGCTCAGATCTTCCGGCCCATCTCGCGTAAATACGATCTGGCCGAACACGAATACCCCGTCGAACTCGACACCATGGCTGCCATGGTCGAGGGCCTGTCCGACTCCGGCGGAGACATCGGCGGTGCCAGCGGCGGACGTTCCGACGCGAGCGCCAAGGGCGGCAACGCCAACGGCGGCAACATGTCCGCGCTCCTCAACTCGCTCGAAACATCGTGGGGCGATGTCGGACTCATGCTCTCGATCCCCTACCAGGGACTCGGCAACGCCGCGATCGCCGCAGTGTCCACCGACGAGCAGCTCGAACGTTTCGGCAAGGTGTGGGCCTCGATGGCCATCACCGAACCGAGTTTCGGTTCCGACTCCGCCGCCGTCACCACCACCGCTGTTCTCGACGGCGACGAGTGGGTCCTCAACGGCGAGAAGATCTTTGTCACCGCCGGTGAGCGTTCCACCCACATCGTCGTGTGGGCGTCGGTCGACAAGTCGAAGGGCCGCGCGGCAATCAAGTCGTTTGTCGTCCCGCGTGACGCTCCGGGCCTGAGCGTCGCCCGCCTCGAGCACAAGCTGGGCATCAAGGCTTCCGACACTGCGGTGCTCCTGCTCCAGGACTGCCGCATCCCGGCCGACAACATCCTCGGTAGCGCCGAGGTCAACGTGGAGAAGGGCTTTGCCGGCGTCATGCAGACGTTCGACAACACCCGCCCTCTGGTTGCCGCCATGGCTGTGGGTGTCGGCCGCGCCGCACTCGAGGAGCTTCGTAGCATCCTCACCGAAGCCGGAGTCGAGATCTCTTACGACACACCGGTATACAACCAGCATGCTGCCGCCGCCGAGTTCATCCGCCTGGAAGCCGATTGGGAAGCCGCCTACCTGCTCTCCCTGCGCGCCGCCTGGATGGCCGACAACAAGAAGCCCAACTCACTCGAAGCCTCCATGTCCAAGGCCAAGGCCGGTCGCACCGGTACCGACGTCACACTCAAGGCAGTCGAACTGGCCGGCACCTACGGCTACTCACAACGCCCGCTACTCGAGAAGTGGGGCCGCGACTCCAAGATTCTCGACATCTTCGAGGGCACGCAGCAGATTCAGCAGCTCA
Source organism: Rhodococcus sp. IEGM 1379 (assembly GCF_030056815.1). Taxonomy (GTDB): domain Bacteria; phylum Actinomycetota; class Actinomycetes; order Mycobacteriales; family Mycobacteriaceae; genus Rhodococcus_F. The sequence continues at coordinate 16,756 of NZ_JASHKR010000070.1, read as the reverse complement.
TCATTGCGCGTCGACTGCTCGGAAAGTCGTCCGCAGAACTGAAGTAGCGGTTTCACTACCACTCGCCCCGTCGCTGATTCACCGCGGCGGGGCGATCTGCGCGTTAGGGTGGAAGACCGCACCACTGCGACACCCGAAAGAGGTTCACGGATGCCTGGATTGGTCACCAAAGTCACTGACACCCTCGGCGCTGCAGTGGTCATGATCCGGGCCGGACTAGTTCCGTTTCCGCGCATCGACAAGGGCTTGAAGTCCATTGCAGCAGTGGACAAGTACGGACCCTTTGCCGGACCGGTACACGCGCACGCCGAGAACGGCCTCGATGCCGTGGCCATCATCGACGAACGCGGACCGATTACCTATGCAGAACTGGAACGGCAGAGTAACGCGTTGGTCCGGGCGTGGCAGGTCGAAGGTATCGCCGCCGATTCGGTGATGGGTGCAATGTGCCGCAACCACCGTGGCCTGGTGCTCACGATGCTGGCGGCCGCCAAGAACGGCACCAAGCTGGTACTGATGAACACCGGATTCGCCCGTCCCCAACTGGTCGACGTGGCTGCCCGGGAAAAGGTCGTCGCGTTTGTCTACGACGACGAATTCGCCGACATCGCCGATGCGCTCCCGACCAGCGTGAAGAAATACCGTTCCTGGGCAGAAGACGAGCCGTCCACCGTTCGCTCCCTCGACGACGCCATTGCCGGGCGCGGCACTTCCGCAGTCCCGGCACCCGCAACGAACGGCGGATTCGTCCTTCTCACGAGCGGCACCACGGGCACACCCAAGGGAGCGCCCCGCGGGCATACGTCGCCGTTGGCGTCGGCGCAGTTCCTCGATCGCGTCCCGCTACGCCGCGGCCAGACCATGATGATGGCAGCACCGGCATTCCACGGCACCGGCGTCTCCCAGTTCGCACTCGCGCTGGGTTTGGGCCAGACCGTCGTGATGCATCGGAAATTTGATCCCGAAAACACCGTCAAGCTTGTGGCGCAACATAAATGCGACAGCCTCGTCGTAGTACCGACGATGTTGCAACGCATCATCGACCTCGGACCCGCGGTGTTATCTAAGTACGACACGTCGAACTTGAAGATCATCTTCTCGGCCGGGGCGTCACTGTCCCCCGATCTGTGTAAGCGAGTGACTGCATCCTTCGGTTACGTGCTCTACAACCTGTACGGATCCACCGAGGTGGCCGTCGCCACCGTTGCTACGCCGGAAGATCTGACAATTGCGCCCGGAACGGCCGGACGCGCTCCGGTGACATGCCACGTCGAACTGTTCGACGAAAAGAACCGAAAGATCACCACACCCCACACCATCGGACGGATCTTTGTCGCCAGCGGGTTGAGCTTCGAGGGGTACACCGACGGTCGGGACAAGGAACGGATCGGCGGTCTCCTCTCCACCGGCGACGTCGGACACTTCGACGCCAACGGCCTGCTCTTCGTCGACGGCCGCGACGACGACATGATCGTCTCGGGAGGCGAGAACGTCTATCCACTCGAGGTCGAGAACCTACTCGCCGACCGCGAGGACGTGTTGGAAGCGGCAGTGATCGGGGTGCCGGACGCGGACTTCGGGCACCGCCTGCGAGCGTTTGTTGTCATCGCCCCCGGAGTGGACAAGAACTCCGAAGACCTCAAAGCTCACGTCCGCTCCAACTTGGCGCGTTACAAGGTGCCCCGCGACATCGTCTTCATCAACGAACTCCCGCGCAATGCCACCGGAAAGTTGTTACGCCGCGTACTGATCGAGATGCCGATCACCGAAGACTGAGCGCCTCTGGCCACAACGCCTCTGGCCACAACACAGAGCAGACAACAAAAAACCGCCACACTGGATTCCAGTGTGGCGGTTCTTTCTTTAGTAGCGGGGACAGGATTTGAACCTGCGACCTCTGGGTTATGAGCCCAGCGAGCTACCGAGCTGCTCCACCCCGCGATGCATGGATAAAGTTACACGAGCCGGTGAACGGAATGCAAATCGCCTGGATCAAAGGGAATTTCGTCCGACGATCGCAAAAATCCGGTGATCGGCTTCACAGTTTCCCCGTGAGCATTCCCACATAACAGGCATGTAACGAACCTGCCTCGAAACCGCATCGCCGTCATTTGACCTGGCGATTGTCCGAATTTGAGGCTGAGATACCGGACAGTCGCCCCCGAAAACCGTGAAGTGAACCTTCAACCTGACTCCCGTACGGTCGATCCCGGCCCGAATCAACCGGGCGAACGCCGACCCGCCGCTGCCCTACTCTGCCCCGCGGGATCGAAACCCCCGAAACCTTCGAGGGGCAGAGACACGGAGAGAGAAGCGCCCGGGAAGAAAGCACGATCTTCGACCCGCAGGCCCGCCGTTGTCAGCAAGCGCGGAGAGGATTTACCCCGCATGACGTACACCAGCATCAGCAAGCGTGCACTCGGCACATTGGCAGTAGCCGGCGCACTCGTCGCCGTACCGCTCACCATCTCCACCGGTACCGCCTCCGCAGCCACCCACAACTGGGACGGCGTCGCAGAATGCGAGAGCGGCGGCAACTGGGGCATCAACACCGGCAACGGCTACTACGGCGGCCTGCAGTTCTCACAGAGCACCTGGACCGCCAACGGTGGCTCCGGCTCCCCCGCGCACGCATCCAAGGAAGAGCAGATCCGCGTCGCCGAGAACACCCTGCAGTCGCAGGGCCCCGGCGCCTGGCCCACGTGCGGCCAGCGTCTGACTGTCGCCACCGAGCAGGCCCCGGCGCCGGCACCGGCACCGGCACCGGAAGCCGCACCGGCTCCCGTCGAAGCTCCCGTCGCCGCATTCCAGATCCCGGCCGAGTTCAAGCCCGCCGCACAGCAGGCTTACGACTCCGCTCGCCAGTTGGCCGAGCAGTACGGCTTCAGCGCTCAGTTCCAGCAGTTGGCCGATGCCAACCCGCAGGTGCTCGCTGCACTTCGCTGATCGGTTCTTCATCAACGATCTCCACAAACGTGAATGCCCGCTATCCGAATTCGGATAGCGGGCATTCACGCTTTGACTGGCCGAGAACTACTTCGGCAGCCCCTGGTACGCGTCCACTGCCTTCTGCAGTCGATCCAACGCTGCACCGTACGCAGTGAAATCTCCGCCCTGTTGCGCCGACTTCAATGCACCCATTGCTGCGTTTACCTCTGCCAAAGCTGCTGCTACGGCATCTGAGGAAGCCGGCGGAGCCGGTGCCGTCGGAGTAGTAGTAGGCGTCTCGGTACCGGACGGCGGTTCAGTCGTGGCCGTTCCACCTGGTGCGGTAGCCGCGCCGGCCGCTCCACCGTTGTCGAAGACCTGATCCAGAGCTTCAGCCAATGTGGACGCATATCCGATTCGGACACGACTTCCGGCCTTGGCCGACTCCTGGTAGCTCACCAGAACTCGAGAAAGCTGCGGGAACGAAGTGCTGGCGTTGCTGCGTTTGGTATACATCGGCTCGACATACAGGATGCCACCCTGTGCAATCGGCAACGCCAACTGATTTCCGTACTGAATCGTGTTGGTGCGCTCCAAGAGCGACTTCTCCGAACCCACCCGCGGATCCGAGATCATCGAGTTCTGCGACTGCGACGGTCCCTGAGTCTGCTTGTCGATCGGCAACTGCAGCACCGTGATCTTGCCGTAGTCCTTCGGATCGGAATTCACCGTGATGTACGCCGAGAGGAACTCGCGGCGGAAACCGACCATCGGGCTGGTGAGTCGGAACGTCGGCTCACCAGTCTTCTGATCACCGACCATCACGTAATACGGCGGCTCGTTCTGATTGGAACCCTCGACCGTCGGTTCATTGGGTACCGACCAGAAAGCGTTGTTGGTGAAGAACTCCGTCGGGTTGTCGACGTGGTACTTCGCCAGCATCTCGCGCTGAACCTTGAACAGGTCTTCGGGGTAACGGAAGTGCGCACGCAATTCCTCCGAGATGTCACTCTGCGGCTTGACGGTGTTCGGGAACACACCCTTCCATGCATCGAGGACAGGATCGTTGTCGTCGACCTGGTACAGCGTCACCGTGCCGTCATAGGCGTCGACCGTCGCCTTCACCGAGTTACGGATGTACGAGACTTCCTTCTTGGGAAGGAGTCGGCCCGTGGTGGCGTCGACGCTGTCGGCTACGAGGCCATCGAGCGAACTGCGCTGAGCGTAGGGGTAATTCTCGAGAGTTGTGTACGCGTCAACAATCCAGACGATCTTGCCGTCGACAGCGGCCGGATAGGCGTCACCGTCCGTCGTCAACCACGGTGCAACCTGGCCGACGCGATCGCGCGGGTCACGGTTGTAGATGATCTTGGAATCGGCTCCTACTGCGCTGGACAGCAGGATGTTGCGCTCGGTGTACTTGGCAGCAAATGCGAGGCGGTTGATCCAGTTCCCGATCGGAACTCCACCGGATCCGGTGTACGTGTACTTGGTCGACTCGGTGTCGTACTCGCGCGGCTCGGATCCGCCGCCACCGACGATGGCGTAGTCCGCGGCACCTTCAGCGATGACCTCGCCGTAGTAGACGCGCGGCTGGTCGACCTTGATGACCTGAGTTCCGGCAGCCTGCGACGCAATGTCACTGACCGTGTAGATCGGGTATCCGGCGTTGTTGTTGTTGGCATTGTCCTTGGTGGGATCGAGGACAGGAGCCGTGATCTTGTTCGCGGGAGCCGCAACCAGGCCGTCACCGTGGGTGTAGACGGTGTGCTTGTTGATCCAGTCCGTCTGGTTGCCCTGCAGGTTGTTCGGCGAGAGCTCACGCGCCGCCACGACGTAGTCGCGCTTTGCACCGTCGACGTCGTAGCGGTCGATGTCCAGCGACGGTGGGAAGCCGTAGAAGTTCTGACGCTGCTGCTGCTGAGTGAACGTGGGCGAAAGGATGTTGGGATCGAGCAGACGAGCGTTCGCAATCGTGGTGACGTCTGCCGGCACCTCCCGGGGGATGGCGTCGCCATTGCCCGAATAGGGCTCGTACGTCACCTTGTCGTCGGTGATTCCATACGCCTGTCTGGTTGCGGCAATGTTCCGCTCGATGTACGTACTTTCCTTGTCGGCAGCGTTCGGCTTGACCGAGAACTGCTCGACGATCATCGGCCATACCGCACCGACGAGCACCGACGAGAGAACGAGCAGCGCCACGGCCATGGCCGGAATCCGCAGGTCTCTCGTGAAGATCGCGGCAAAGAACGCCAACGCGCAGATAACCGCGATGGACAGCAGGATCAGTTTGGCCGGAAGCACCGCGTTGATATCGGTGTAGCCCGGGCCGGTAAAGGTGGGTTCCTTGCGATCGCTCGAGAGCAACGAGTAACGATCGAGCCAGTACGCAACGGCCTTGAGGAGCACGAAAGTTCCTGCAAGCAGGGCCAATTGAACGCGGGCGGCTGTGGTGAACGTTCCGGCGCGACCGGACAGCTTAATACCACCGAAGACGTAGTGCGTGAGCAGATTCGCCAAGAACGCCAGCAGGATCGCGACGAACAACCAGTTCAGAACGAAGCGGTAGAACGGCAGATCAAAGGTGTAGAAGCTGACGTCGAGATTGAACTGCGGGTCGGTGACTCCGAATTTTCCGCCGTTGAAGAACAACTGGATCGTGACCCAGTTCGCCTGAGCGATCAATCCGGACAGCAGTCCGATTGCAATCGGAATGACCACACCGAACAGTCGCAGACGCGACATGACAGTGGTCCGGTACCGAGCGATGGGATCATTCGGTCCCGAGACCGGTACAAAAACCGGACGAGCTCGGTACGCGAGCAACATCGCCAACCACACGATTGCACCGACGATGGCACCCACCACGAGGAAGAGAAGGACACGCGTCAGCAGAACCTTGGTGAAGACACCTCGGAAACCGACCTCGCCGAACCACAACCAATCGGTGTACATGCTGATCAGTCGCGGGCCCACCAGTAGCAGCGCCGCCACAATTACGGCCACCACCAACAGGATTCGACTGCGTCTGGACAGAGAGGGTAAACCTGCGGGGGGCCGCATGCCCACG
>NZ_JASHKR010000070.1:0-10658 GCF_030056815.1 Rhodococcus sp. IEGM 1379 | reverse complement strand
GATTCGACTGCGTCTGGACAGAGAGGGTAAACCTGCGGGGGGCCGCATGCCCACGTGCCACGCTCCAAGATTCGGCGACGCCACAGCGTCGCAACCGAGTGCATCGATCAGTGCAGCCAGGCCCGAGTGGGCTTGGCAGTTTCGAACCACTCTACGTAACAACAGTCACGAGGTGACAACACGGCGAGTCGGACTTCCAGCCCGAGGTGCAAGGATGAACGAGTGAGTGAAGAAAATCCGATCAGATCACCCAAGGCTTTGGCCCGGTGCGTTCATGAAGTTGTCGACCACATCGACGCCGAGGGCTGGGATCAGCCGCCGAGGCTGTACGCGCTCGTACCGACCGAGTTGCTTGCGGCAGCCGAACCCGGGTTGCTCGACCAGCTCGCCGACGGGGCCGAATTCACCCCCATCGAGCAGGAAGCCCTGCCCGAGGACATCATCGGCGGATCCCGCGCTCTCGACGAATTCCTGGCCACCACCAACTGGCCCGACTCCGTCGAAGGTTGCATCCTCGTCCAGGAGATCGTGGTTCTGCCGCCTACTGCGGAATCCGACCTCGACCACGCCGTCGAACCCGTCCTCACCGACGAACATGCCGCCGACGAGGTAGCCCGGCTCACCGCCGACGCCCACCCCGATCGTCGCCAGGCACGCCTGTTCGTCGGAGTTCTGCGTGACGGCCCGTCGCTGTCACTGCTGCAGATGCGACCCGACGAGGACGCCGATCCGTACGGCGATCTCCAGCTTCTGACGTACGACGGTCTGGCACCTCATCTGGTCCACGCCTTGTACGCGACGTTGGACGAGGTCGAAGAGGACTGACCCCCCGGATGACCTAGCAGCTGGGCGCGTCGAGGCTGTCCAAGGCATCCACAGCGCCGGACAGGTTGTCGACCTTCACCAGTCGAAGCCCGTCCGGCGCATCCTGTTTCGCTTCGTCACAATTCTTGGCGGGGACGAGGAAGGTCGTGGCGCCGGCCTCGGACGCAGCAATCAACTTGTAGCGAATTCCGCCGATCGGCCCAACCGCTCCGTCCGAATCGATTGTTCCGGTGCCCGCCACGAAGTCGCCACCGTTGAGTTCTCCGGGGCTCAACTTGTCGATCAAGGCAAGGGTGAACATCAGACCAGCTGACGGCCCACCGATGTCGGCGAGGTTGAACGTCACGTCGAACGGGACGTCCGGCACCTCGTCCGGTGTGATCCCCAGATAACCAGTTTCCGGATGATTAGGCCTGGCCCCGATCGTGACGGGTACTACAGTTTCGACGCCGTCTCGAAGCACGGTGACCGGAACCTCGGTGCCCGGCTTGATCGCACCCACACTCTCTTGCACGCCACCGACCGTGGTGACCGGAGCGTCACCGATCTTGCGCAGCGTGTCGCCTTCGCGGAGCGCGCCCGCAGCCGGACCGTCGGGTGAGATCGACGCGATCTTCAATGCGACCGGCTTACCGAGGTAGTGGAGGGCTGCTAGCTCGGCTCTGTTCTCCGACTGTTGGAAGTCGGCGCTATTTTCCTGCTGAATTTCCTCTTTGGACTTGGTCGGTGGATACACCTCGGCACGCGGGACCAACCCGTGATTTCCACTCGCCCACAGCCCGAACGCCTGAAACAATGTCAGCTTGTCGCGAACCGACACCGTCGTCATGTTGAGGTTGCCGGTGGTGGGATCGAGTTCCGTGCCCTCGATGTCGACCACCGGCTTGGTTACCGTCTTTCCGTCGGCGTCGACCTCGACTGTGCCCAACGTATTGAACGTCGGCCCCGGACCGAGAGCGACGAAAGGAACCGTGACAACGGATCCGACGATTCCCAAAACGATAATGGGGGCAAGTGCGGCCAATAGGGTCACGATCCGTCGGTTCACCTGGTCCAGGGTAGAGCTACTGCCGTCTTTGTTCGCCATCAGCGTGACTACGTGCATTACTCGAGCCACAGAACCCTTGTACCGTTGAGGTATGAGCAACACGCCCTTCGGCTTCTCCAACTCCGACGACGACCCCGACCGTGACAAGAACGCGGCCGGTGGCAATCCGTTCGGGGGCGGTGACATGCCATTCGGGTTCGGCGCCGGCGGCCCCGAAGGCGGCTTCGATCCCGCGCAGCTCGGGCAAATGCTGACCCAGTTCGGCCAGATGCTCAGCGGCATGGGTTCGTCGATGGGATCCGGCGGATCCGGGCCCGTCAACTACGACGTCGCGAAGAAGCTGGCTCGCCAGCAGATCGGTTCGGTGACGCCCATCACCGAAGGCAACGTCAAGGCCATCGCCGACGCCGCCCATCTCGCCGAATTGTGGTTGGACGCCGTAACGACGCTGCCCGCCGGCGCAACCAAGACACTCGCCTGGACGCCGAACGACTGGCTCGACAACACCATCGACACCTGGAAGCGCCTGTGTGATCCGGTCGCCGAGAAGGTATCGGGCATGTGGACTCAGGGCCTACCGCCCGAAGCTGCACAAATGGCCGGTCCGATGCTGGGAATGCTCGGCCAGATGGGTGGACTCGCGTTCGGTTCACAGCTCGGTCAGGCCCTCGGGCAGCTGTCCAAGGAAGTTCTCTCCTCCACCGACATCGGACTCCCCCTCGGCCCCGCCGGTACCGCCGCACTCCTGCCGGCAGCGGTGCAGGCGTTCAGCGAGGGACTCGAACAGCCCAACCAGGAGATCCTGGTTTTCCTCGCCGCCCGCGAAGCCGCGCATCAGCGCCTGTACAGCCACGTGCCGTGGTTGCGTCAGCGTGTCCTCGCCACCGTCGAGGAATACGCCCGCGGAATCACGATGGACTTCTCGGCGATGGAAGATTTTGCCAAGGACCTGGACCCGTCTGCCCTCGCAGATCCGTCCAAGCTCGAAGCACTGTTGCAGCAGGGTACCTTCGAACCGCAGACGACTACGGAGCAGAAGGCCGCACTCGAGCGCCTCGAAACCCTGCTCGCCCTGGTTGAAGGCTGGGTCGAAACGGTGGTGACCGCAGGACTCGGTGAACGTCTTCCCGGCGTTGCCGCGATGAGTGAAACGCTGCGTCGTCGACGCGCCACCGGCGGACCGGCCGAGCAGACCTTCGCAACGCTGGTCGGCCTCGAACTGCGCCCCCGCAAGGTTCGTGAAGCCGCAGCACTGTGGCAGCGACTGACAGCAGAAGCCGGAATGGAAACCCGCGACGGCATCTGGTCACACCCCGATTTGCTCCCTGATTCCAGTGATCTCGATGCCCCGAACTCGTTCGTCGAGCGTGTCACGGGTGTCGGCGAGTCCGGGAACTTCGACGATCCGATGGCTCAACTCGAGGCATTGCTCGCCAAGGAACGCGCCGCCGAAGAAGCAATGGATAAAACTCGCGACGAAGACTCCGGTAAGGACGACTCCGGCAGCAACAACAAGAAGTAATCGAGAAAGTTCTCATTCAACGACTATTGCCAGGTCAGACCCGGCGAGAGTCTGTGGATAACTAGCTTTTTCGACGCCTGGCCGGTGTATCCGAGTGCCACCATCGGTTGATGAGCACACGTGATCGCCGCTTCACCTCGAACACCAGCGTCACCCCGAACACCACACGATCCGTGGGACCCGAATGGGACCCACGGATCGTTGTGCTCTTGCGGCCCGACGGCCGGTTGCAGTTGGGCTGGCAACCCGAACGCGCGGTGGTCCTGACCCCGCCGCCCGGAGTCGATGCCCGGGATATGCAATCGTTGCTCCGCATGATGGACGGGCACACGAGTGTCGCCACGATGATGTGGACGGCAGCACAGCGAGGAATCAGCTCCGACGTCATGACCGCGCTTGTGTCCGAACTCACCACCGCCGGATTTCTGCGGCCGAGTCGTCAGGAAACCGTCAGCGCCGGATCGATCCGGATCCACGGGCAAGGTCCCCTGTCCGACACGATCAGGCAAGCACTACGCCACGGAAACTTACCGGTGCAACGTTCGAACGGCTACCGTGGCAGTCACCTCGTAGCCGATTGGCAGAACGCCTTAGTTGTCCTGACCGACGACGTCGTCACCGATCCACGCCTGGTCGCCGACCTTGTTCGTGCCGGAATCCCCCACCTCGCCGTGCACGTTCGTGACGGATCCGGCGTCGTCGGACCGCTGGTTCTGCCCGGCCACTCGAGTTGCCTTCGGTGCGCGGACATCACCCGAGCCGCTCATGATCCGGATTGGCTACACCTCGCGTCCCAGTTGCTGGGCAGCGCCGGGTACGCCGATCCCGCGATGATCCACGCGACAACGGCACTCGCATTGTCCGAGATATCGTCGGCAATGAGGGCGAGCGAAGCAACACCACCCGCAAGTTTGTTCACGACTCTCGAAATCGATCTGGTCCCGTATCGAATCACAATGCGCCACTGGCCTCGACAAACGTCGTGTAGTTGCTTCTACCTCGCCCCGGTGACGGGCGCAGGACGCGTCCGTCAGACATGATGGTGTGGTGTCCGAGATCCCACGCAAGAGCTCCGCCCGAACCGCCAAACTCGCAAGCATTCCGATAGGCATGGCCGGGCGTGCTGCCATGGGCTTCGGGCGCAAGCTCGCCGGCGGCGACAAGGGAGCGATCGACGCGCAGTTGAGCGCAAGGGCCGCCGAACAGTTGTTCGCGGTTCTCGGCGAACTCAAGGGCGGTGCCATGAAGCTCGGGCAAGCCCTCAGCGTCATGGAGGCGGCAATTCCGGAGGAATTCGCCGAGCCGTACCGCGAGTCATTGAACAAGCTCCAGGCCGCCGCTCCGCCGCTCCCCGTCAAACAGGTTCACAAGATGTTGGACCAGCAACTGGGAACGAAGTGGCGTGACCGATTCCAGTCTTTCGACGACACCCCGACCGCATCGGCCAGTATCGGACAGGTCCACCGCGCGGTGTGGTCGGACGGCCGCGACGTAGCCGTCAAAGTGCAGTACCCCGGCGCGGATGAAGCTTTGCGTGCCGATCTCAAGACCCTCGGCAGATTTGCCGGTCTCTTCGGCTCGGTGATGCCGGGCGTCGACGTGCGACCGGTCATCGAAGAATTCACGGCGCGAACGGAAGAAGAACTCGACTACCGGATCGAGGCCAACAACCAACGGGCATTCGCGAAGGAGTTCGACGGAGATCCTCAATTCGTCGTTCCACGCGTCGTGGCCAGTGCCCCGAAAGTTGTTGTCACCGAATGGATGACAGCCACACCTCTGACCAGGATTATCGAACGCGGAACACCCGAGCAGCGCAATGCCGCAGGCGCACTGCTCGCCGAATTCCACTTCGCGTCACCGGCACGGGTCGGACTACTTCACTGCGATCCGCATCCCGGAAACTTCATGCTCCTCGACGACGGTCGCTTGGGCGTCATCGACTTCGGTGCTGCAGCACCGTTCCCGCACGGCCTGCCCACAATTCTGGGAACCATGGTCCGTCTGGCCGTCGAGGAAAGATTCGACGAACTCACAGAGCTGTTGCGCGCCAACGGGTTTGTCATTCCCGGTCGCACGGTCACCGACCAGGAGATTGCCAATTACCTGCGTCCGTTCACCGATCCCATTCAGACGGAGTCGTTCCACTTCACGCGATCATGGCTGCAGCGAGCCGCCGGAACTGCCACTGATCTGAACAGCGCGCAGTTCCGAACGGCACGAGCACTCAACCTGCCGCCTGAATATCTGATGATCTTCCGAGTTCTTCTCGGCTCGGTGGGCATTTGCGCCCAGTTGGACGCGTATGCCCCGTACATGGAAATCCTGACCCGGTGGCTGCCAGGATTCGCCGACCCGGCTGCCGATCCTGTTATCGAGGAACCGGCGGCCGAGTAGGCGCCAATTCACGCACACACCAACTGCTTACGCGGTCGACCCCTCGGTCTCTTGCGTGCGATGACGGATCCCTGCTCGAGAATTTCACCGCCCCAGACGCCCCAAGGCTCAGCGCGGTCGATAGCTGCGCGTAGACAACGAGACCGGATGGGGCACTGCGCGCAGAGAGCCTTGGCTTGCTCGAGTTCTGTCGGGGACTCGGCGAACCAGAGGTCGGGGTTGGATGCCCGGCAGGGCAGGTCGCGACGGGTGGAGGCAACCTCGATAAAAGTTACGGAATTTTCGGATGCCCCTGGGTTTGTCTGCGTAGACAACTCGGTCTCCTGTTGCTCGGATGCGAAACGTATGTCGCAAAAAATGGGTTCGATGGGCGCGAACCTGAGCCGAGCCGGAAGCCCCGAAATGGGCGATCCAACAAAAAGGCCACGGTCCGCATAAGTGCGGGTCCGTGGCCGTAGGTGAACGGGTGGGTCCTTACCGAGAAAAACCTCGATAGCTTCGGACCACGGACGGTGCAGCTGCTTGGAAGCGCAGGCGCGACGCATGCTGCGCCTTGGCCGCTGCTTCGGGCCGCACGGGGGCGGCAACAGCGAACTTTGCGTGTGCGCACGCTTCATAGGAAATCAAGTTCGTCATTTTTGCCACCTCCATTTCTATTCGGTCCGGAAAATTTCTGCGCACGAGTTTCCCCGTAACGCTGGAATCCAGACTAGAGAACTCCGTGAATCTGCACAACCTATTTTTGACCTGCGGTTTTGCCGGTACAGCTACTGCCCGCCCTTGATGACGGCCAGGACATCTTCACCGAAATTCTCGAGTTTCTTCGGCCCGATGCCCGGAATTGCGACCAACCCGCGGTTGTCCTGCGGTCGCTGTTCGGCAATCGCGGTCAGCGTGTTGTCGCTGAACACGACGTACGCCGGCACCTTCAGTTCCCGGGACTTGTCCAGGCGCCAGGCTCGCAAGTTCTCGAGCAGTTCGACGTCGATGTCGGACGGGCACTTCTCGCATCGGCCCAGCATTGTCGACGAGGTTCCGATCAGCGGTTTGCCGCAGATCCGGCAGCGCGGACGCTTCTTGTTCGACGCTGCCGGAGCAGCAACACGCGAAGCCGGTGAGTCGTCGGGAATCAATCCGTTAAGGAAACGGGAGCGCCGACGCGATTTGCGGCCACCTTCGTTTCGAGCCAACGCCCACGACAAGTGGAGATGTTCACGAGCGCGAGTCACACCGACGTAGAGGAGTCGACGCTCTTCTTCCACTGCCACCTCGTCCGGGGCCGAATTGGAATCACCGAGCACATGCTGGATCGGCAGGGTTCCGTCGTTGAGACCGACCAGGAACACCGCGTCCCATTCGAGGCCCTTGGCCGCGTGCAGTGATGCGAGGGTGACGCCTTGCACTGTCGGTGGGTGCCGCGATTCGGCACGCGCTGTGAGCTCTTGCAAGAGACCCGGCAGCGTGAGTTCGGGTTCGTGGACCAACTGCTCCTCGGTGAGTGCAACCAGAGCCGTCAGGGACGCCCAGCGTTCACGTGCCTGGGTGCCCGACGGTTCCTCGTTGGTGAGCCCGAGTGGCGCCAGCACAGCGCGAACCAATGCAAGAAGTCCGGCGCCGCTGTCTGCGCCTTCGGGTAGATCGTCACGGTTACCGGCCTGCCGCAGCGCCGTTACCGCTTGGCGGACCTCGGTACGGGTGAAGAAGCCCTCGCCGCCGCGCACCTGAAACGGTATGCCCAACTTGGTCAGTGCTTGCTCGTGCACTTCGGATTGTGCGTTGATCCGGTACAAAATCGCAATCTCGGCTGCCGGCGTGCCCGCCGCGATCAGACGTTTGACCGCGCGCGCAATCCCGAGCGCCTCGGACGGCTCGTCGTTGAACTCCGCGAACTCCGGTTCCGGACCCGGCGCCCGCTGACCGATGAGTTGCAAACGGGTACCGGCAATACGCCCACTGGCCGCACCGATGACGCGGTTGGCCAGTGAGACCACTTCGGGAGTCGATCGGTAGTCCCGCTCGAGCCGGACCACCGTCGCCTCGGGAAACTTACGAGAGAAGTCGAGAAGGTAGTTCGGGGTGGCGCCGGTGAACGAGTAGATGGTCTGGTTGGCGTCGCCGACCACAGTGAGATCGTCGCGGTCACCGAGCCACGCGTCGAGAACTCGCTGCTGCAACGGGGTGACGTCCTGGTACTCGTCCACCACGAAGCATCGGTACCGCTCACGGAACTCGTCGGCAACCGAGGAATGCTCTTCGAGCGCCGCCGCTGTGTGCAGCAGGAGATCGTCGAAGTCGAGCAGCATGCCGTCCTGGCCGCGCGCCTTCAATTCCTCGTAAGCCAGGTAGACCTGAGCGACCTTCTCGGGGTCAACCGGAGCTTCACGGCGAATCTTGGCGATGGCGCGCGGATAGTCCTCCGGCGCGATCAACGAAGCCTTGGACCACTCGATTTCGCTCGCGAGGTCGCGAACACTTTCAGAACTGGTCGGCAATCCCACCCGAGCCGCGGCACTGCTGACCACCGCAAACTTTCGGTCCAGCAGCCGCCACTCCGAGTCACCGACTACCTGTGGCCAGAAGTACTTGAGCTGCCGCAGTGCCGCAGCGTGGAAGGTGCGTGCCTGCACTTGCGGGCCACTGCCACCGACACCGAGTTCACGCAGACGACCACGCATCTCACCGGCCGCACGGGCTGTGAACGTCACAGCCAGCACCTGCCCGGCCGACACATGCCCGTCGGCAACCAGATGCGCGATCCGCCGGGTGATAGTGCGGGTCTTGCCTGTTCCGGCGCCCGCAAGAACACAAACCGGGCCGCGCGGAGCGAGCACGGCGGCTGATTGTTCGGGGTCCAGTCCGGTGTCCGCAGGCATGAGCACCATCATGGCAGGCAGGACCGACACGTCCGTCGGCCCGCCCACCACGATGTGGGGAAGAGAACACCCTCGATTGCGGAACAAGAGCCGCAGTCATGGTGTTATAGGCGCCGTGACCACTACCGAAAATGCACCTGCCCTGACCATCTACTCGACGACGTGGTGCGGCTACTGCCGTCGACTCAAGACACAGCTCAACGCGTCGGGCATCGAGTACACCGAGATCGACATCGAGAACGATCCGGCTGCAGCCGAATTTGTCGGCAGCGTCAACGACGGCAACCACATCGTTCCGACCGTGAAGTACGCCGACGGAAGCGTCGCAACCAACCCGTC
Organism: Rhodococcus sp. IEGM 1379; assembly: GCF_030056815.1. Lineage (GTDB taxonomy): Bacteria > Actinomycetota > Actinomycetes > Mycobacteriales > Mycobacteriaceae > Rhodococcus_F. The sequence continues at coordinate 1,654 of NZ_JASHKR010000070.1, read as the reverse complement.
GCTCAATCAGGTGAAGGCTGCACTGGGGCTCTAGTCGTTACTTAACCCAGCTCTCGAGCATGCCGCGCGCAATCGAGATAGAGCCGGGCAGGAGCAACGGCGCATCGGCGTCGGACGCCCAATCCCCCAACTCGAGAGCCGCGCGCACCTCGTCTTTGGTGAACCAGTTTCCTTCGGCGATCTCGCCGTCCGCGAACAACAGCGGAGCGGCGGGGTCGCCGATTGCCGTGAACCCCAACATCACCGAGCGCGGGAACGGCCACGGCTGACTGCCCAGATAGCGCACGCTGTGGACGTCGACGCCCACTTCTTCCTTGATCTCACGGACCACACACGTCTCGAGCGACTCCCCCGCTTCGACGAAGCCTGCCAAGATCGAAAACCTGCGCGGCGGCCACGTCGGCTGCCTCGCCAGCAAGACGCGATCTGCGCCGTCATGCACCAGGCAGATCACCGCGGGGTCGGTGCGGGGAAACTCTTCATGTCCAGTAGTCGTGGAAATGCGCGACCACCCCGACATCGTCGGCTCACTCGGAGCCCCGTCGATCGCACTGAATCCGGCACTGTCGTGCCAGTTCAGAATGGCGATCGCGCCGGTCAGCAAACCTGCGTCAGCGTCGTCGAGAGTTCCGCCCAACACCCGCAGATCCGACAACGCACCTGCAAGCAAGGACACCCGCACGGCCCAGACGTGGCGGTTGTCGCGAATACCGAGGAACACTGCGCCGCGAACCGGTTCCGCGCCGAGTTCGGTGGCTTCGCCGAACACCAACTGCCCGTCCGACGCCTTGACCTGTCCGCGCGGAGTGACCCGCAGGAGCAGCGCGTCGCGCCAACCTTCTGTGAGGGCAGCTTCGTCGGATCGCAACTCTTCGGCGCGGCCGACGCTCGAACGGGACAGCAACGGCGTTTCGGTCAGCTGGAAGTCGTTCACGCCCACGACATTACTGCGCGCTTCTCATCAGTTTACGACGCGTCGGATATAGAGCAGTCGATCTTCCGCTTCGATAGCGTCGACCTCAGGCGTACCCACGCGGACCAGTCGACCGTCGCGCACCACTCCGAGCACGATGTCCGAAAGGTGGCGCGGTGATCCGCCGACCTCGTCACGTTCGACTGCTCGCTCGGCAATTGCGAACCCGGCCTCCGGCGTGAGCAGATCTTCGATCATCTCGACGACAGTGGGTGTGGTCGTCGCGATGCCCAGGAGCCGACCCGCAGTTTCCGAGGAGAGGACCACCGAATCCGCACCCGACTGACGCAGCAGGTGCGCGTTGTCGGCTTCTCGAATAGCTGCCGCGATCCTGGCCTTCGGGGCGATCTCACGGGCAGTCAGTGTTACGAGTACGGCCGTATCGTCGCGGTTGGTCGCCACGATGATCGAGGCCGCACGCTGGGCTCCGGCGAGGCGAAGCACGTCGGACTTGGTGGCAGAACCGAATACCGTCACCAGACCCTTTGCCTCGGCGACATCCAGCACTGCCCGATCGGTGTCCACGACCACGATCTCGGATGCGGAGACGCCGTCACCGATCATCGCTTCGATAGCCGTGCGTCCCTTGGTGCCGTAACCGACGACGACGGTGTGATTACGCACTTGCTGCCTCCAACGCTGAATTTTGAACGCCTGACGCGAACTCTCGGTCAGAGCTGA